>NZ_JALKAR010000001.1:0-1040487 GCF_023015725.1 Loktanella sp. F6476L
TAGCCCACTGGTCAATGCAATCCGCACCGCATCTTGGCGAAATTCGTCCGTACGTTTCAGTCCCATAGTTCATCTCCTTTGTTGCAGTAAATGCTATCAAAGGAGCGGCATCAAACCGCGACAGGTCCATTTTATATCACTGATTTACAACCCAATGACGGGCTACTCATAACTTCGAGAAACAAGGCAACAGAACTGGTAACCGAAAAACATTCACTCAAGACAGACTAATACCGAACTCGGTACGACCGCTCGTATACATGCGCCGATCAACTGTGAGGAGATGTCCTTTAGTACAGGCACAGATAAGTTGCGCAAATCGGCACGATACAGTGAGGTTGCGTTCGGGCTATTGAGGATAGGCACTGTTAAATAGCTGGGAACGTTGAGGGAAACAGCTGGTGAATGAATTCGGCTGGAGTCTTAAACACTGGGAATCTTCAAAAGTGGCTAAAAGCAGTTAATGCTGAAAGCTCTCCGAGCGGAACCCTAGCAGTACTCAACTGAATATTCGGTCCGATATGCTGTCATTTGCCATCGTTCGCCCTATATGTGCCCAATCCCCTGGCTCCACTTATAGTTGAGCGGAGTCCTGACCAAAGAGAAGGAGTGCGCAGTGAATACGATAGTAAACGATATGGAGGTTGCAGACGGTGGGCGGGTCGAAGGCACAGTTAAGTGGTTCGATTGTATAAAGGGTTACGGATTCATCTGCGTGCCCGGCGTGCAAGGAGATATCTTACTGCATTTGAATGTTCTTCTTCAGGTCAATAGGTCATCGATCAGTGAAGGGGCAACCGTACTATGCAAGGTATCAGGTGAAGCGGGGCGTCTTCGGGTAACCGAGGTTTATGGGGTCCACCCAGTGGAACAGTTTGATCAATCCACTTTGACGTTTCAACCGGCGCGCGTGAGATGGTTCTCGAAGTCCAAAGGTTACGGGTTCGCAGTCGTTTTTGGAACGACCGAAGATATCTTCGTAGGGCAAGAGTCTATGAAGTCGTCAGGTTTCGGATCACTGGAGGCGGGTGAAGCGATCTCAATTGTTGTGGAGCGAAGAAAAGACGGTTTAGCAGCACTCAAAGTCGCACCATGGCAATAACAATTGCCCCAAACCGCTGTTCGCGCTAGCGCCGCGATTTAGCAACTTGGCAACTAATTGATGTTTTACTTTCGCTGTAGCGACAGTGGTATCTCGAATAAGACTGAGGCGGGGTCCACGAATGACGTGATTGGGGAAAAGTAGCCGCACCACAACAAGAACCATGATGCGAATTCAAATTAAAGCTGCGTCAGTGAAGTAAAAAAATCTAAGGCCAGCTTCGTCCTCGACCTGTGAGTTGCTCTATTAAGTCTCCCTGCACGACGTTCGAACGGTCACTACCGGCATTAGCTGCGCGATGCACTGAGGTCTGCTTTGCGGACGAAGTTAGCTTTCGCTGCGGCTACGCCTGATAGCTGCTTTTGGTAGAATTCGACAGTCTGTTTTGCTGATCAATACCACGATGTTACATGCAGCCAAATCACCCCGGCCACGTAAATTCCCACACCAAAGGACAAATGGGCGATCAAGCTACGTTGTCGTGCAACCCATGGGGATGGGGTCTTTGAGGCTGCTACTCCAAACCCGAAAGCGGGCTGCATCACGAAGAAAGGTGCACAAAGACTTAGCACTCCGATCAAGAGCGGGTTCAGCAGATCAGGGGCGAGATACCAATCTGTCCTAATAATGAACAGCATCATTAGAACAAAAAAAACGCCAATACTGTAGTGAAACAGCCAGCCAATGGCGCGTTCATTACGTTGTGGAGGAGACTGCAAAATGGTGTTGTGGAAGAACTGGCCCGTCAGCAGTCCGATGATCCACCTGCCAACCAGTGCATAGTTAAGACTAGGTATTTTGAACAAATACCGTTGAAGCCATGCAAAAGCATCCATGAATGCAGTTGCGCCAATACCAATAACAACAGCGGCAATGGCTGTGTCTACGACGTCCATAGCGTGTCCTTTTCTTGTGTTGAAAGACGAAAGACGTTACTTCTGCCACTTCAAGTTAGCTTGAGGTCAAGTATGAAAACCATCGATATCGCCGAACTTTCTCAGCAAACCGGACTCCCAGCATCGACGCTGCGATATTACGAGGAAAAGTCCTTGATCAGCGCAATTGGGCGAAGAGGGCTTCGACGACTGTTCGACGCGAGTGTCTTTCAGCGTCTTGCCCTCGTGGCATTGGGCAGATCGGCAGGTTTCTCTCTGTCAGAAATCTCAGCGTTCCTATTGTCAGATCATAAGTCACCCATTGATCGCGACGCATTGCGAGCAAAGGCGGATGAGGTTGATCGCCAAATACATACGCTGCAACAGGTTCGTGAGGGTCTTTTGCATGTTGCTCAGTGTCCAGAACCAAGCCACTTAAAGTGTCCTCGGTTTCAACGAATGATGCGTATCGCCGCCAAAAAACAGGCGCGAGCGGTCAATCGTTAGCCGACCTTCGAGCACGTTGCAGCATCAAGCACTAAGGGCTCCTTCGAGACCTTCGCCGCAGACATCAGGAATGGCAGGTTCGGGGACCACCGCTGTTCGCGACATCGTTCATGAACCGTTACAATGCGGAGTTTTGGGCCGTTGAACTTTTGGATCGTTGTGGGCATTGATTGTGGATGGATCAACGTTTTTTATCTTGCCCATGTTGCAATTTTCCGACTCTTTCAGAACGCGGAGTCTACGAGATCTGTACCGTCTGTTGGTGGGAAGACGATGGGCAAAACGAGGACTCGGCTGACCATGTCTGGGGTGGACCCAATGGCCCATACTCATTGGCGAAGGCGTGCGCTAACTTTCAAAAACACGGACACATGTATGATGTAGGTGAGGGTATCGAAGTGGTGGAAAATCCTAGCCAGGAACGGGTCAATCTTCTCAGCTATGTTGTCTCGGCCGACAACGGGAATGACCTCGACCAAGAGACTCTTTTGAACCTCATGAACCTAGAGAGACAGGCGCGATGATTTGGTAGATCGGGTTCACCGCCGCCGTTAGCCGCCCGACACGATGCGACCAAACGAGCAGGATCTGACCTACGGGCACCGCCCGTTGCTGCAATTCACGGCACTGTGCCACTGCAACGGTGGGGCCGGCCATTCCGAACCTTCGCTGCGACTGCAAGATATCAGCGCAAATGAACTCGCGATCTGTGGACAAAACAGACGTTGGTTGAAAATGCATCAAGGTCCTTTTCTCCCATAACTAAGGGCCTTTTCTACAGCGTGACCCAACGAATGACCTAAACGATGGCCAGCTATACATGCAAACTGGTGAAATCCCAGATTCCACAAGGTTATGGACAACTTTGATGGGTCCGCTAAGAAATGTTGCATTCCACAAATAGGAGATGGGCATGTACGTGCGTTTGGCTAACATTCTTTCTGGACTAATTACCGTGTCGGGCGGTTACGCCTTAGCGCAGGATGTAGATATCGATGCATGTTTTGCCAACAAAGACGCTGCATGCCTTGAAACGTTTTTTGCAGATATTGTTACCAACAATTCCCCGGAAAAATCGCGTGCGATGTACCTGTTGGGCGTGTTGCAAGAACAGGCGGCTGAATATGCGACTGCGCAGGAAACCTACATGATGAGTGTGGGTTTTGGTGGCGGAGATGAACCCAACGATGCGCTGAAAGCCTTGTTTGCAAGCCAGCCCGAGGTCTTTGATGACCCAGCGGATTGTTTTCAGATCGAAAGCGAACAGTGTTTTCAGCAGATCATTGAAAATGACGCCGGCGAAAGTGGTCTCAATGCGAAGTTCCTACTGGGTAGTTTGCTTTTGGATAGCAAGGACGAAGCTGCGCGTGGGATTGCGCTGTTGGAAGAAGCGGCCAATGGGGGCCACCGCACCGCGCCATGCGTGCTACAAGAGGCATTCGGTTCTGATGGACAGCAGGTGGCTGGAAATTACGATAAGTTCGTGACCTTCGGACGTCAGTGCGGCTTGGATGACCCTTTGCCGCAACTCGATGACAGCCATTATTCAGAATATGAAGGCAAAAAGGACAACAAAGCCTATGCCATAAATGAACGCGGCGTTTCGTCTTACAGTAGTGGCATAGCCACCCCAGAGATCGCAGCCCGCTTGGCACTTGAATACTGCAATTCATCGCCACATCGTCGGTCCGACTCTGCAGTGTGCCAAGTCGTAAACATCAACGAGGTTTGGGTGGATAGTCCAGAAACCAGCGAAATTCCGGATTTTTCTGGCGGCATAGATGGCTTGATTTCATTGTCTGCGAAAGAGTCGTACAGCAACCAGTATGTCCAAGAGGATGACCCCAAGGTCTTTGTCCAATCCAGAAGCGGTTCGTGGCAGTGGCAATCTGCAGGCAGCAGTGGCCGGACAATCGAAGACCTTACCGAACGGGCTTTGGAAAGATGCAATAGCGGTTGGCAAAAGCGGTTGGGGTATCCGTGCGAGGTTATCAACGTAAACGGCGAATGGATAGACTGACAACACGCTGCTCAAATCTAAAGCAGTTGTTGAAGGTTTTAGGCTCCGAGGCGTAAATGGACATTAGCTGCATTGCAGAAAGTCGGTAAAATGGGCTCTCACCCGCCGTTCGCCGCGCAGCTCATAAACGGCTGGCCTAAGGTGAGTTGTCTTTTGTTGAATCCCGTATCAACTGGTTATGCGCAGGACAAAGCGCCATTGGCTGTCAGCTTGCAAATGACCGATCTGCAAGTTGTATTGTATCAGGGGAAATCGCCGGTAAGTTCAGAAACATGATTTCATTTAAATTCTGACCTGCCAAAACGAATGCAAAAAGTGGCGCCTGTGGTCGTCGGTAGATGTCGAATGTCGGCTCCATGGGCCCGCAGTAGATTTTTAACAATAGACAGTCCCATGCCGGTCCCACCTTGGTCACGCCGAGTCGTAAAAAAAGGTTCAAAGAGGCGATCCACATTGCCAGGGGATATGCCTGTGCCATTGTCTGTCACGGTAAGAACTGCGTAATCGGAAAGGTCCTGGGATTTCAGTTCTATTCTAGTCGCATCGTGCAAGACAGCATTTGCGACAAGGTGGCCCAAAACGATGCCCAATCCTGTTTGCTCTAAAGGAAGTAATACCGAACCCCCAATAATGTCGAAATCGATTTCACCATGTTCCACTTCCAGTTTGCTGCGCAAATCGTTCAATGTTGATGACCCAATATACCGCACTTCTCTCGCTCGTACGATGAGTTGCATTGCTTGGAGCTGATCCTGCATTTGAGTGCTGGCTCCGGCAATCTGATTGACCAAGTGCAAGTCGCCTTGCGATAGTCCGCCTCCTTCTTGAAGTAACTCTGTCGCTGCTCGTATGGCTGCAACCGGCGTTTTCATCTCATGTGAAACATGATCCGAAAAGCTGCGGATCGTCGTTTCGCGATTGTGCAACGTCTCCGCCATTTCCATTACACTGACAGCCGTTGCTTGCAGCTCGGTTGTGCCGAAGTGTACGGGGGCCATGGTGTCATCAACAGGGGCACTGCGTGATTGCGTCGCGAACCGTTGAAGATCTGTCATTGGTCGCAAGAGCACGCGCCATAACATCCAGCCAAGCACACTTGTCGCAGCCGCGATGACACATGCCAGTAAGACGGCCGCATCACGAAACCCGATGGCTGGGCCTAGGTATCGGTAAGCGATCAGCCCAGCAAATGACAAAGCCAATGTTCCGCTCAAGGCCCCACCCAAAACAAGGGCCAAGCTTGGTCGCCACTTTTGGGTCATGTCAGATCAGATCTCATTCGGAATCCAACGCCGTGGACGGTTTCAATTGCGTCTTGCCAGCCTGCTTTGGCCAGCTTTGATCGGACATTGCGTAGGTGACTGTCCAAAGTGCGATCTGAAACTTGTGATCGTTCGCCCCAAATTGCATGGATTAGCTGGGTTCTGCTTTGCACCGACGCGGGCCGACGAGCGAGCATTCCCAACAGATCAAATTCGGTCGCGGTCAATGCAATTGTTGTCGCACCTATCTGACATTTATGTGCTGACACGTCCAATGAAAGTGGGCCGCAGGTTAACGTTGTTTCCGCCCGTACGCCTGCTGCGGTACGTTTGAGGATGGCCTTGACCCGTGCTACCAATTCTCGCGGGCTGAAGGGTTTTGTGACGTAGTCGTCCGCGCCCAATTCGAGCCCAAGAACCTTGTCAACTTCGTCATCGCGGGCAGTTAGAAAAATTATCGGCACGTCGGATGTGAACCGAATGCGTCGACAAACTTCGAAACCGTCCATCTCGGGCAGGCCAATATCCAGCACGATTAAATCCGGGGCTTCGCGCGCCGCTTGTGTCACGGCGATTTGCCCATCGCTTGCGGTGATCACGGTATATGTTGCCCGTTCCAATGCCAGTCTTACCAATTCGCGTAGCCTGGGATCGTCATCAACTAATAAGATTTTCATCTAAACAATCCTACCGAAGCACTGACGCAGGTAAATAGCGATTTGTGCGCAGCAAACGAAAGTCAACATCTCGCCAGTTACTCGTGAGATGCCTTTTCCCAAAGCAGCTTTGCAAACGAGAAGGGGGCTGGATATTGGGAGAGGCCTCCAAGCCATTGACTAACGCTTTAGAAGCGGTGGGTCCAAGACCACAAACGTAGCTCCAATCAACAGTCCCTTCGTTCGTTGGATCAGCTGCCCGCTGCAAAGTATGCGTAGCAATAATGCTTGCGAAATTCACAAATGCGCAAACATAGAGCGTCCCTAAACCCAAGGCTGCAAGGCGGAAGAGCAACACGAGCGATGAACGTTCGCGCAGCACGTGCCACAATACGACAATCAGTCCGCTCGCGACTAACGCCATCCAAATAAAGGCATAAATTCGCAAATATGTCAGGCCGTATTCCGCGACGTAGAGATCAAGACGCAACGCCGCAGACAACGTAAGCAGTACGTTCTGTCCAACCCACAGCAACAATAACGGTTTGATTAACCCGTTTTCTCGCAAGAATGGATGAGCCGCGAAGGTGAATAAACCCGCAAGCATTGCAGTGACCAACAAGGGGTAAGCACCGCGATGGGCGTATGTCGCGTAACTCATATCATCCGGCAAGGCAGTGCCGCCCAACAAGATGGAGATATCGAGTAAGCTCTGCACCGCTAAAAACAGGTTGAAAATGACCAAGGCGCGTAAGACGGAACCCGCATTCAATCCGATGTTCGTTCTAATACTTGGAACAGACAACACGGTGGGTGCCGAAGGCATGGGCGGGTTGATCAACGGCCAAATCAACAGCCCCAATCCGCACCACAAAACAACGCGATTAATTATGCTAATGAGGTCCAAATCAGCTTGAAAAAGGTTGGCAATAGATTGTTCTAAAACAGGATTTGCAGCCATCAACAGCCCGCCCAAAACCAAAGCGCCTCCGATAGGAAAAGCCCAGTTCTGCCAGAGCTTATGCAAGCGCGGAACAGCGGACATAGAGCCCGATCCGGTGCTATGCCGAAGTTCTGAAATGCGCCCGATCAAAACCACTGCACCAGCATATGGAACCCACGCTGCCAGTTTTGTTGCTGCGGCGATGATCAAGCTGGCGTCGCCTTCGCGAAGCACTTTCACCCAAGCCAATGCGACGATCGAGCCAGCAATGAGCAGGCCAACCGACAGAACCTGAACATGTTCAACGACGGGCAAAACCGACAGGCACATGAGAAATGTCGGCTTGAACAGGCCAGTCCGGTGACCGCTTTGCAATACTGAAACACCAAAGACCGCTAAAGCGAAAACTGCCAACGTAAAACCTGGTCGATACCCCCAAAATAAAAAATCGCCAAAGAGAACCAGAAAAATTAGACCCGCGCTGCCAAAAGGTGGCCGTACAGGCGATCCTAATTTAGGTTTTTGGCGTTTGGGCGGTTCGCATGTTGGCGATGCATCGGCGTCTGACGCAAGCCACCAAGCATCCATCGCTATGGAATGTGGTAGTCCGTTGACGGTGAAGGGTTTCGGCATCTCAATCTCCTATCTGCTGCTCGCCCGTTTCTAACGATACGGTTTGCAGACGGAGTGCAGGAGATATGCAGAAATTGTGCAGACGCGGAGATTAGCAAGCCACGAAGTCGAATTGCTTCAGAACACGATCACAGGCCGCACCAACATAAGCCAGAGCAAGGCTATAATTGCCAAGAAGGCCGGAATGCCGCATGCGAACCAGATTCGGAAAAGTCGCATGTAGCCCGGCGTTAAGGTTGAACCGGATTGCGCCGACTGGCGGGCCTCGTCGCGCATTTTTGCTTGAATAAAGATTACGGGAATCCAAAAGATCCCGATGAAAACATACAGCCCAAGCGAAATTCCAAGCCAGCCTTCCCAAAGTGGCCATCCAAGGTTCTGCGCTAAAATAATGCCTGTAACGGGTTGTGCGATCGCAGCCGTTGCTGTGAACAACATATCCGCAACGACAACAATGGCGGCCGTATGCGCGATGTTTGCAGCATCCTTGGTGAGATGGGCCATAACCATGAAGAATGCGATCCCGGCGCCGGTCCCGATCAAAACGCATGCACCTAAAACATGCAGCAAACGGATGACGTCAATCCAATCAATCATCGTGTCTCCAACGCAATGCGTGCGACCAAGGCCAAAGCAATGCTTGGCAAGACTTTCACCATTGGACCCAGCGGATCAAGCCAAAGGTCAGGCACAAACAAAGTAGATGCGGCCAAATAAAAGACACTAACCCCAATAGCGCACCAACACGCCATCTTTGCAGTAGGTCGATGTGTAAGCCCCGCAGCGATTGCGATATCGACCACAGCCCAGAAAAGCACGCTGGCAACCGCAAATCCACGTGACCATCCAACATCCTCTAGTACACCCGCGGCTGCATTTACGCTGATAAAGCCGATAACACCCGACAAGAACCAAAACATAACGAGCGTGGTGATGATAATAGGCGTCAGTAGCGCCATGCGCGCAAACAATCGATCCTCGGATCGTGCGGGCATACTTTCTAACGATTGTGTTAGCGATCTGACTGGAGCCGCACCAAATTTTGTCAAATCTGCGGGCGTTCCAGTCACGCCATCAGCGAGCACTTTAAGTGCGGTGCTTCTCAGTGGCGACCGCCAGCCGAGCCGAACCAATTGATCAGCAACTTTGGATACCCATCGTGTCATGACTTCCGGAATGACGATTTCACGTCTGGCAGGCGCAAATCCCAGCCATTGCCGCATCGATGCGACGACTTGGCGCAATGAATGGGCTTCAGATTCGACCAGATCCCCGACGAAACCACTTGGAATATTGCCTGCCAGGGCGACGCTCACGGCTTCGGCAACATCATCCAAAGCGACAGTCTGAATTTTGGTCTCAGGCATTGCGATGGGTTGAACTAAGGGAACAGCCGCCAGCATGCGCAACATAGTTGAGCCGCCATAACTATGCCTTGCCAAGACAAGTCCGGGTCTGAATATCTGATGATCCCCGCCAGCGGCTTGAATGGCCGCATCGCCTCGGGCTTTTGAGGTTAGAAACGACGTTGTTGCATGCAAATGAGCACCTGCCGCCGAAATCTGAATGACTCCCACATCGGCTGAAGCGCAAGCTTGTGCCATGGCGGCCACGGCATGATGATGGACAACCTCAAGGTCATCGTGAGGACCATTTTGCAAAGCGCCAGAGCAGTTCACGACTGCGTCCACGTTCTTTAGCAGCGGGCGCCAAGCAGAGACTTCGGTCAACGCACGCAGGTCGGCGGACACCCAGTTAATCGTTGGAAGAACACGTTTTCCGGTCTGCTATCCCGCATCCGATGAGCCCATATGCGCCAAGGATCAGAACGGTCTTTGTGGGCGGCGCTTTAGAAATGGAATGGCTCATTCAGATTCTCTACTAGTTAAAATGGTTTGCGAGCGATGATGTGTGGTTCGTCGCCCTGTCTTGAATACACAGTGCGGCGATTTTGCGAAACGCATCTGTATGCAGTTGCGGACATTAGCCGCACAGCAGAATTTGAATGAAATGGGCCTATTGTTGCCGTTAACTGTGCCGCCAGCGAAAAACCGGTTCTGCCGCGAAAGGCAACTTATGTTGGGCGAAAAGGCAATTTTGTTCCGTCGAATTACTGTAACCCTTTGATATTGGGTGATGTGAGAGGCAACTTTGGAGTGTTTTTGACACACTGTGTCGAAAACCGAGATAACTTGCCTTTTTGCGCGGTAAGTTGCCTTTTTCGACGTGCATCGGTGACCTTTCCTTTCAATTTGATTGCCATCGCTCGTTTCTCGCGTCCTTCAATCGTTGCAGGTTTCCAAGACAACGCACGCAGTGCGTTTGCTCTGAAACCTTGCCACGTGGCGAACGCGGGAGGGGGCGAGGCAGGTCTATTCGACAGCAGTGGTGCGGCCCGCAGGCGCTAGCCGAGGACCCGGTGCTGTCTAATGGACTTGCCCGAGGGGGAGGGCCGCGCCCTCACCCTAACGCTGTGCAGTGGCGTTCGGCTTGGCCGAACCCCCAACAGCCATAGAAGGACCAGGATCGCAGATCCGTTGCCCCAGCGACCGTGACCCGCAGGGCAGATCGGCGCGGCCTATGGACAGCATGAGACAAAGTAAAGGCACCGGATCTGAAAGAGACGATGCCCGACTATTGTATCAGCTGGCGATTGGTTGTGCCGTTCTGGGTGAAAGCTGCTCTTGGCAGCTGGAAGCTAGGGCGCGGTGACACATCCAAAGGATGGGGCGAATTCTGTTGAAAAGCGCTTGTTGATTTGAAGGTCTGCCTCTGATTCAATTTACCTGTGAACGCAGGGGGATTGACGATGTTAGGACCAAAGCAAGAGGCACAAAGCGCGTTGTTTTACGAGTTCTCGATTGATGACCATGTTCCCCAAGATCATCTACTGCGGTCGATTGACCGGTTCGTTGATCTGAGTGACATCCGTCAGTATTTGGCCGAGTTTTACAGCCACACGGGCCGCCCGTCGATTGATCCTGAACTGCTGATCCGCATGCTACTCGTGGGCTATTGTTCTGGTATCCGGTCAGAGCGCCGGTTGTGCGAAGAGGTGCATCTGAACCTTGCCTATCGCTGGTTCTGCCGCCTCGATCTGTCTGATCCAATCCCAAACCATTCAACCTTTTCCAAGAACCGACACGGGCGCTTTCGGGAAAGCAAACTGCTGCGCCACCTGTTCGAGAAGACTGTTGCACGATGCATCGCGGATGGCTTGGTGAGCGGGCAGCGCCTTGCCGCAGATGCCAGCCTGATTGAAGCAGATGCGAACAAACAGAACTCCACACCGAAGGAAGAATGGGATCGCAGTGCCATCGATCCAAACGATGCGCCACGTGCTGTGAAGGAATACCTCGACGTCTTGGACGATGCAGCTTTCGGAGCCGCCTCGGAAGTGGAACCCAAGTTCACGTCCCACTCAGATCCCGCAAGCCAGTGGACTGCTGCCCGTAAAGGCCCTGCACTCTTCAGTTATTCGACCAACTATCTGATCGACACCGATCACAGCGTCATCGTGGACGTTGAGGGCACAAGGTCTATCCGACAGGCTGAAGTGGGTTCAGTGCGCACCATGCTAGATCGGATCAAGGATCGGCATGACATTGCCCCAGAGCGATTGATTGCAGACAGCGCCTATGGATCAGCGCCGATGCTGGGATGGCTTGTAGATCGCGACATCAAACCCCACATTCCTGTGCTGGATAAAGCCGGTCGAACAGACGGCACATGGTCCCGCACCGACTTTGAATGGGACCCAGAGAACAACCAGTATATCGGCCCCGAAGGTGAGCCACTCAAACAGTTCCGCCGCAACTATTCTGATCCCAATCGCGGCCCTACAGGCAAAGGGGTCGCCAAATACCGCGCGTTGAAGCTGACTTGCCAAGCGTGCCCATCAAAAGCCCAATGCTGCCCAAATATGGACTTCCGCTCTATCACCCGCGAAGAACACGTAGATGCCCGTCAAGTTGCACGTGATATTGCCAAGACCAAACAGTACGTCATCTCAATGCGGTTGCGAAAGAAGGTCGAAATGCTCTTCGCACACCTCAAACGCATTCTGGGGTTGGGACTATTGCGATTACGTGGCCCATGCGGCGCAAATGACGAATTCCTCCTCGCCGCCACCGCCCAAAACCTCCGCAAACTAGCCAAGATCTTTCCTGCATCGCAGCAAACGGGCAAAGCCTGATAAGAAAGGCGCTCGCGCTCCGTTTGAAGCGCCACTTTCTGCACCAGCAACAAAGAGTTTTTCAACAGAATTGGCGGAAAGCCGACCTTCGCGGCATCTGCGAAAACCAATCGGGTTTTGGCCGAAAGAAGACACTCATAGTGCCTTTGCTGCAGATATCCTGGTGGACACTCCGTAAGATGTAGTTTGCAGTAGTTGGTATACCGAGTAGGTGTAAGCGCGTTGATGACATTAGCTCCCGAAGCAGTTTCCAGATAGATTGCGCCAAAGTTGATCGATGAACTTTACCTTTCTCAGTTTGTTTGGCGCAGCCAGTTCTGTATTTCGATTGTGATTGATGACTTCCGCCAAGCATGTTTGACCGCTGTTGTAGATCCATTTGCATCGCGTGAATGTGTGGCCTGTGGATCAAATTAAACCCTCGAGATATGTGGTCACCTTTGTCGTAGCTGAGAGTTGCCGGTGTCTGAGCATCGCCAAACTGCCGGCCATCCGAGCATTATCAACCATCGCGCGTTATTCAGGGCAGCAGGACAAAATCGGTTATTTGTTCGACAGGTGTGGCCGTGACTTACGTCAGCGGGCCAGCAGTAGCTTTGTCGCCTTGTCAAATGCGGCGAGGTCTTGCTCTGCGTGCGCGGCGAGATGTGCTCCTTCGAGCGTGGCGAGGGTTGCGTGTGCTTCCGCTTCAGGGGCGCTTATCGCTGAAATTGTGCCATCCAGTTTGCCCAGCTCAAACAGGGCCGTGATCCATGTGGTCATCATGGCGCGAAAGGCGACGATCTTGTCTTTCACCTCATCCGCAAGGCTGTCACGGCTGATAGTGAAAGCCACGCAAAGACACAGCGTTTCGCCGCCGCCCAAGGCATCGCGGTAAAAGGCGACCAAAGCGGCCAACCTGTCGGCGACGCTTTGGTGCCTTGCCTCTATATCGGTGCAGACCTGTTCGATAGACGCGTGATAACGATCCATCAGCGCAGCAGATAGGATCGCCTTGGTGGCAAAGTGGTAATGGATAGATGCCTTGCGAATGCCCGAGGCCTCGGCCAGATCGCCGTAGCTGAAGCCGTCAAACCCGCGACTGCGGGCGGCTGTTTCTGCGATGTCCAAGAGGCTTGTTCTGGTATCTTGTGCCACGTCGGTCCTAACTTTCCGGTCTGCTCAGCAGCACTAACGCATTTTCGGCGGCTTCCAAAGCCCCTTCCAAATAGCCCCCGAATTCCGGCGCGACTTCGGTGCCGCCAAAGATCAGCTTGCCGCCCCACAATCCGCTGAGCGGTGTCGGCAGGCCGTAGTCGGGATGGGCGTAGAGTGGCTGCTGGTCCTGTGCATTGGCTGTGAATGGATCAAAGGCCCAGTCCTTAATACTAAGGCTCACAGGGCGCGCGGCTTGCGCGCCGAAAAGGCGGGTAAGTTGCGAAAGTATCTGCTGTCCAAGCGCATGTTCATCCTGACGCGCCTGTGGCGGAATGCCGAGGAAGCCAAACAGCGCATAGGGGCCGCCTTGCGCAGGGGAGGCGTCGTGAATCTCTACCATGGGGCCAAAGCGGCTCATTGCATCGCCGGACAATCCGGCTTCGCGCCAGAAGGGCCGGTCATAGATGGCAATAGCCTTGGCATGGCCCGCCATCCATGTCGCGGTCTGGTGCATGGTTTGCATCGACGTGTCGGGCAGAGCGGGGGCATAGGTGATCTGCGCGGCGAGACGGGGTGGCAGCGCCAGCACGGCGCGGGTTGCTGTAATTGTGCGGCCATCGTGCAGCTGTGCGGTGAGTGTGTCGCCATGCTGCGTCAGGGCGGTGATTGTAGAGGATAGATGCAGATTGCTTGCTGGAATGCCCTTGGACATGCGTTCAATCAGACGGATCAATCCACCTTCAAGACGGTAGGACCCCTGCATGGATGAAAACCCCTGACCGCGTTGGGGCTGCCCCTGCGCATTCTCAAACATCAAATCGCCTTGGGCGTATTGATCAAAGCGCGTCAGCCCCAGATCACGGATCAGTTTTGCCATGCGCGGCTGACCGGGCCAGAACCACGCTGGCCCCATATCGAAAGTGGCCCCTTCATGCCGGATTGCCGCGATCCGCCCGCCAAGACGGTCGCGGGCCTCGGCCAAGATATAGCTGTGGCCGAGATCCGTCAGGCGGCTTGCAAGGGAAAGCCCCGCAAGCCCGCCCCCGATGATAAGGGTATCGGTGTGCATCCTTTACCCCTGCGGCGCCTTTGCAAAGGGCAGGTGGCCCGTTTTGATCCACAATTTTGCACCCTCGGGTCCGCCGACCGCCGACAGGGTTTCCCCATCCGGCAGGCGCAGCCAGTCGTTCTTGTGCAGCATGTCGCCGCAGGTTGTGATGCTGCCGTCAATAACCAGCACCTCAATGCCGCCCTGCGCTTGGGATGTCAGCGCCGCACCCGCATCAATGTGATTGTAGCTGATGACCTCGCGGTCGTCCTTGTGCAGGATCGCCGTCGCTACGCCATCGACGGGCGCGGCCAGTTCTTCCGCCATCGTTTTGCGGAACTGTGTGCGGTCCTCCATATCGAACTGCCACAGTTTGACGAAGATCGTGCAGCCCTCGGCCGAACTGGGCGTGTGGGATGTGGTGGGCGGATTGCGCACATAGGTGCCGGCAGGGAAATCACCATGCTCATCCTGAAACACGCCTTCCAGCACGATGAATTCTTCGCCGCCGGTGTGGGTGTGTGCGGAAAAGGCACTGCCGGGGGCGTATCGGACGATGGTTGTGGCGCGTGCCACCTCGCCGCCGATGCGGTCCAGCATGCGCCGGTCCACCCCCTTCATGGGCGAGGCCTGCCACTTTAACTGGTCAGAGTGAACGATTACGGGGCTGTCGAAATCTGCATTCAAGTTCATTGTTCAATTCCTTGTCGTGAAGGGGCGTGTTTAACCCGCGATGGACGGTCGTTCGGCGACTTTTGCGCGCCAAGCCTGAAGGTGTCGTAAAGATTGCGGAACATCCACCTTAGCAAAATCCGCAAAGGCCAGCCCCGCAAACGCCGTTATGTCTGCCGACGAAAAACTATCACCTGCAAGATAGTCATTGTCTGCCAGAACGCCATCAAGGTAAGCCATCGTCGAGGCCGCGACCTCTTTTTGCTTATTTCCCCATTCGGCGCATTGGTCTGTCTCTAGCTCGGCACCCAACCCCGGTGTCGCGTGATGGAAATAGGCCCCGACGGCGTTCAGCAAGCCAGCCTCGGCGCGGGCGTTCATCATGGAAATATGTGCGCGTTGCTTTGGTGTCGTGCCGGTCAGGGACGGGCCTTCATAGGCACCATCGATATATTCGATAATCGCATTGCACTGGGCGATGTGGGATCCGTCGTCCAGTTCGAGGCAGGGGACAGTCGCATCGGGGTTCTTTGCTTTGAACGCGTCGGTGCGGTGCTCGCCGCCCATAATGTCCACGGCGATGAACTCCGCCTGATCGGAAACGCCTTTCTCGGCAAGGGCGATGCGCACGCGGGCGGGGTTTGGAAATCCTTCGATGTCGTAAATCTTCATGGGTATCTTCTCCTGAGTTTCGAGTGTCTACCTATCGGTAGGTAGGCAAATTGCGCAAGTCACGAAATTGAGAGCACATGAACGAGGGAAGGCTATGCAAGTATCCCGTCGTGTTTAGGTGCATATGCAAAACGGGCATGGGCAAGACTTATGAAAAGTAGATGTCAGGCATTGGGCCCCGCGCGAAAGTCGGGGTGCTGCCTTGACATACCCCAATGCGCTCAGGCAGAAGAGAAATGAATATTCATTACTCTAATGGTTCCGATTTGGAACGCCTGTCGCCCGACGCCACACAAGCAAAAATACGCACCGCACTTGTTGAGGAAGTTGCGAAACAGGGGATCGGTGCAACCTCGGTCGGGGCCGTCGCCAAACGCGCTGGCATGTCCGCTGGAACGATCTACCTGCACTTCGAGAATAAAGAAGATATGCTTCGGAAGGTCTTTCTTCAGATCAAGGCCGAAATTCATACCCTTATGATGTCTTCGGCGGGCGACCCTGACGCCAAATCCATGATCCGCAAAATGTGGTTTGATCTGTTCGGATTTGTGGCGGCCCATCCGATGGACTTTATGTTCGTCGAATATGCAAGCGCGGCGCAGATACTAAGCAATGAACAGGCGCGAAAAGTAGCGGATATGCAGCTTGAAATCGCAGCACTGATCCAGCGTGGCAAAGATGAGGGCGCGATTGTCGATATGCCCGTCTCGACGATTACGACGCTGCTGATTGCGCCGGCAATGCAATTGGCCCGCTTGGGCGTGTCGGCCAGTGAACACCCTTCCGAAGAAACGCTTGGACAGGTGTTTGAACGTGTTTGGCTGTCGGTCGCAGCGAAACCTTCCCTTGGCAGCTTGCCCGACTGACGCTTCAAAAGGACGTAAGACATGAAGAAAACCCTCACCTCCCTCGCACTCGCGACGGTCCTCGGATTTAGCACCGCAACAACAGCATTGGCAGATGACATGACACCGACACAGATTAAAAACGGCTATTTGGAACACGGTGCGCTGGCACAATATCACCGTTGGTATCAGGTCTATGAACGCGCTGAGGGCGGGATCGACAATGCACTGGATATCCTTGCCGAAGACGTCGTTGTGACCTCGGGTTTGGGGGTTGCAAACGGGCACGAGCAATATGCGCAGAGGGTAAGCCAGCTTCCGCAAAGCTGGCAAAATGCACACCACGTCCGCGATGTTCAGGTCAGCATCAATGATGACGGGTCAATGGCCCTGACCGCAGATATCACATACCTTAACGCGGGTCTTCTGGAGGATGGCGGCATTCGGACGGCTGACCTGACCTACACAATGGCACTGGCCCCGACCGATAGTGTGCTGCCCAAATTTACCGAGATTACAATCGCGCAAAACTCGGATACTACAGCCGATGAATTCGTCGATGCCTATGCCGAGAACCGCCTGCGCAGCCTTGTGCATTATTGGTTGGCGCTGATCGAAGATCCGTCCCGCAACCCTGAACCCGTTCGTGAAATTTTGGCGGAGGGATTTACGCTTAACTTCTCGTCTGGCGCGATCACCGACTTTGCGGGATTTGAAGCCTGGCTTGCAGGTCCCGGGTCGCAGGTGGCCGCCAGCACGCATGTTATCAGCGAATTTTCTGTCATGGAAAATGCTGACGGCACCTATGCTATGATGGCCGATTTCGATTGGGCCGGCATCTTGCCCGATGGAAGCGAGCTGGTGGCGAAGACGCGGCATAACTGGGCCGTGACCAACGACGTGACTGAACGGTTTGCGCGTATCCTGACCGTTGATGTCGAAGTGCTTGAGCCGTTCCGACCACGTCCTGACTGATCTGCCGAACGTAGGTCTGACCCAAATCTCACGGGTGTTCTGATCAAGACCCGTGGTGAAACTGAGCAATAATGCGAGATGCGGTCGCTTCGTTGATCGCCAGGATCGTGTTGTAAAGAGTTGCAATTCTTAGCAAGGATTTAACGTCGACGTCGTGGGGCATGGCCGAGAGTGGGTCGATGAAAAAGATCAGAGCATCGAGGCGTCCCTCTGCAATCATCGCGCCAATTTGTGCGTCTCCGCCTAGCGGCCCGCTTTTGAGGCAGGTCATGTTTAGGCCCACTTCGCGTGCAAGTCGTCCACCGGTGGTTCCTGTTCCGTAAAGATCAAATTCTGCCAATGTCGAACTATGTGAGCGTGCCCACTCGATCATCGTGTCCTTCTTCTGATCGTGAGCGACCAAGGCGATTGATCGGAATTCAAAGTCTCTGGCGTTAGATGTGTTCACTAACTTGCTCCGCGTCTTGGGCCCAGTTTCGTGCCAATGGCGACTTGCGCTTAAGGGCGCCACTTAGGTGTTGGCGCATTCGATACGACGCGTCAGCAACATTGCCTGCTTCCAGATACGACAGGATTTCCAAGTGCTCGGTGCATTGCTCGATCAGGCGCTCGCAGTTCACTTCGGCGCGATACTCCATTAACCGGCGCATCCGGTTTACCCTTTGAAGGGCCATGTGAAAAAAGGGATTTCCCGATAGTTTGATAAGTTCCTCGTGAAAGAGCGCGCCGTTCTGAAGAAGAGCTTCGCCAGGTGTGCTGCTTAGATCCATATTCAGCATGCCTTCCTGAATACGGCGCTGTTCATCAAGGATCTTGTGATCCAGCTGAAAAGAGGGCTCCAGCATGGCTGTAGGTTCGATCGCCATCCTGAATCTGTAAATCTCGTCGAAGGCTTCAGGTGTCTTGGCTACTGGAAGAAGGCGCCACCCGTACCCTTCCTTGCGTTCTGCCCACCCTTCGCGGACGGCCCTGACCAGCAGATCGGCGGCTTTGGCTTTGGTCCAGCCGTATCGCTGCCGCAGGAATTGTTCAGCGACCTCTTCGGGGATCTGGTTCGTCAGCCAGTCATTCGCAAATGTTTGATAGTCGTCCGTATCTGTTGGTGCCGTATCTGCCAATCCGTCCTGATACGAAGCCGGAAGACTGTCTGCGACAAAGTACCCTCGGTTGGGCTGTCGGATTAAAACGTCTTGGATCGCCAGGCTTTCAAGTGCCTCTCTTACGGGGGTGCGCGATACACCATAACGATCTGCGATGTTCTGGGCGCTGATATGTTGCCCCCCCGACAGGGTTCCAGAGACGATGTCGTGCAACAACCGATTGGATATATTCTTGGAAAGCTCGCTGCTTCGTGCTGCCATCATGATCTCCGGTGTCGGTTGTTGCCGATTGTATCTGTGCTTAAGCATAAGTCCAATTTTTTGGTTTTGTATATGGTAAAAACCGAAAGGTGGCCGAAAATGGATTGTTTTCGCCAAATTTTTGAGTCCGCTACGGCTCTCTCGGGCCGGTTTCGTGGGCGTCTTGGCATCGAGAACGGCAGCATGAATTCCATGGGTTTGTGAATCTCTATGTATTTCAGTCTATTAGGTGCCCTTGCTGAGTTGTGGATGTCAGGATTTGGCTTTTTGACACCAAAAGAGCAAATTTCATTTGGCTTTTTGTGTGCAAATAAGCAATCATGACCCCAGTGCAAGATTCGCACTACGGAGGACAACACATGGGAGGACACAAGATGTTCGCAAAATACACTCGTATTGGCGCCGTCGCTTTAGCAGCGACTTTCGCTGCCGCAACTGCGTCTACTGCACAGGATTTTCAACCGGAAAACCCGCAGTGCATTGCACCATCCAACCCGGGTGGGGGTTGGGATTTTATCTGCCGTACAACGGCCCGCTACCTGTTTGATCTTGGCGTTATCGAAGATTCGATGCAGGTGACAAACATGTCCGGTGGCGGCGGCGGCGTAGCCTTTGCCCACGTCACCAAAGAGCGCAACGAAGACAACAACCTGATCGTCGCTGCATCAATGAGCACGAGTGCTCGGATTGCTCAGGGCATCTATGAAGGCGCTGTTCAAGAAGATGTTCACTTCCTCGCCACATTCGGTGCTGAATACGGCGCGATCGCCGTTCGTACGGATTCAGAGTTCACAAGCCTGACGCAAATGATGGACGCGATCCTGGAAGATCCGCGTTCCGTTGGTATCGCTGGCGGTTCATCCGTTGGCAGTTTTGATCACATCAAGCCAATGCTTGTTGCCCGCGAAGCCGGTTTGGAAGACGTCACACAAATGAAATACGTTTCATTTGATGGGGGCGGAGAGGCAATGACAGGGCTGCTTTCCGGTTCTGTTGAGGCGCTTTCGGGTGACTTCTCCGAAATGCTAGGTTTCTTGGACTCTGGTGATATCCGCATCATCGGCATCATGGCACCCGAACGCCTTGAGAACTTTCCCGATATCCCTACGGCACGCGAGCAAGGATATGACGTTATTGGGGCAAACTGGCGCGGTCTTTACATGCCAGCAGGTGCATCGGACGAGGCTAAAGAGTTCTGGTCAAATGCGATCCAGACAATGGCGGAAGATCCAGAGTTCCAAGCCACATTGGAAGAGGCTGCAATCGCGCCCTTCAACAACTTTGGTGAAGACATGCATAACTTCGTTGCCGGTAGCATCGCCGATATCGAAAAGCTGTCCCGTGAAATCGGCATCATCGAATAAAATCTAAATAATCTGGCCCGAACGTCTTTGTCTGTTCGGGCCTAACTCACACCTTGGGGAGGCAAGTATGAGTGATCGCATATTCGGCGGCTTTGGATTGGCCTTGGCCATTTTCTACATCTGGGCCGCATCAATTATCAAAGACAGCTTTATGGTCGACGTGGTGGGGCCGCGCGCATTTCCATATATAGTGGGCACTATCATCGCGCTTTGTTCGCTGTATTTCATCCTGCGTCCCGATGACGAACCAGACTGGCCTCACATGCGGGAATTCACGGAAATCGTCTTCGCAGCGGCGGTCATGTTCGCCTATTGCTTTGCCTTGCCAGAGCTTGGTTTCGTCATCTCCACAATCTTTGCAACAGCCTACCTGACCTGGCGTTTGGGGACAGCACCGCTTTGGTCGTTTGTCGTTGGATTTGGCACATCTGTTGGCATCTACGTTGTATTTCACCTGATCCTCGGCCTCGCTTTGGCCAAAGGTCCACTTGGTTTCTGAGGAGGTCAGCGCATGGATACTTTAGCACTTCTCGCCGATGGCTTTGCCATCGCCCTAACCCCGCAAAATCTGTTTCTGGCAGTCATGGGGTGTTTTCTTGGTACGCTTATGGGCGCACTGCCGGGGCTTGGCCCCGCGAACGGTGTGGCCATCCTAATCCCGATCGCTTTTTCACTAGGGCTGGGGCCTGTTGCGTCGTTGATCCTACTGGTTAGCGTTTACTACGGCGCGATGTATGGTGGCCGGATCAGCTCGATCTTGCTGAACATACCCGGCGACGAACCGGCCATGATGACCTGTCTGGATGGTTACCCAATGGCGCTGCAAGGCAAGGCGGGCGAGGCACTGTCCCTATCCGGTGTTGCATCCTTTGTCGGCGCGTTCTTTGCCACATGCGGGCTGGTCATTCTTGCACCGCAGTTGGTCAAGGTCGCCCTGTTGTTTGGCCCAGCCGAATATTTTGTTCTTTTTACTGTCGCCTTCGCGACGCTTGGCGGCATCTCATCGACCAATCAGGCAAAATCGGCCTTTGCGGCAGCCCTTGGCCTTGGGATTGCAATGATCGGCAGTGACTCGCAAACGGGGTCGCAGCGGTTCACTTTTGATCATATCCATTTGTACGACGGGATCGATTTCCTGATCGCTATTGTGGGCCTCTTTGCGCTAAGCGAGGTGTTCATTTTCCTTGAGCATCACCGCGGTGGGGCTGTTGGTTCGGCCAAGGCCACGAAAGTGGGGCGGATCATGCCTGACTTTGCTATGATCAAGCGTTGTATCCCCTCGATGGCGCGGGGCACGGGCCTTGGTTTCTTCTCTGGGGTTCTGCCGGGCGCGGGAGCATCCTTGGGATCATTCCTGGCCTATTCTCTTGAAAAGCAGACTGTTGACCGGGACGGTAAAACCTTTGGTAAAGGCGACCCGCGCGGCGTTGCCGCTCCAGAGGCGGGCAACAACGCGGCCTCGGGTGGCGCACTTGTTCCCATGCTTGCCCTTGGCGTGCCAGGATCAGGCACTACAGCCGTTCTGCTTGCCGTACTGTTGCAGTTGAATATCACGCCCGGGCCGCTGCTGTTCCAGAAAAATCCAGATGTTGTCTGGGGGCTAATCGCCTCGCTGTTCATCGCGAACTTTATCCTTTTGGCGATGAACATCCCGCTCGTCGGCATCTTTACCCGAGTGTTGATGGTGCCAACGCGCATCCTGATGCCTATCGTCGCGATGATCTCGTTCGTGGGCATCTACAGCATCACGGGTTCCAGCTTTGATGTGATGTTGATGGTTGCTTTCGGCATCATGGGCTGGGTGTTGCGCAAGCTCGATGTCTCGCTTGTTCCGGTGATCCTCGGGATTCTGCTGGGCAACCAGATGGAAGTGAACCTGCGTCGTGCCATGACAATTTCGGACGGCGACTGGTTGATCCTTGTGGGCAGTCCGCTTGCCATCATCCTTTGGGGCGTCGCGATTACCGGGTTCGTCCTGCCCATGCTGATGGGCCGTCGGATGAAAAAGCGCATGGAAGCTGCACGCAACGAAGAAGAATTCGTCGGCGACTAAGCCGGCTTGTAAATGACAACGGCCATAGTGCCGATCTAAGGAGACAAAAGATGCGTATTATGACACTACCCTGCGACGGTATTGGTCCTGAAATCATGGCTGCGACGCTCGAAGTGGTAGAGGCCGCCAACAAGCGGTTTGATTTGGGGCTGACTTTTGAGGAGGAGATTTCGGGCTTCGACAGTCTGAAGAAGCACGGGATCACCCTACAGGAAAGCGTGTTGGATCGCGCCCGTACCGAATTTGACGGCGTGATTCTTGGTACTCAATCGCATATGGACTACCCGCCCTTGGCTGAAGGAGGGCGGAATGTCTCCGCCGGATTCCGTATCGGGCTGGACCTTTACGCCAATGTTCGTCCGGCGCGGACCCGCGACTTTATCCCGAATAAGGCTCCGGGGATGGATTTGGTGATCATGCGCGAAGCAACCGAAGGTTTTTATCCTGACCGCAACATGTTCAAGGGCGTGGGTGAAATGATGCCTGACCCTGATATGGCGTTATCCGTGCGCAAAATCACCCGTCATGGGGCGATGCGGATTTGCCGCGAGGCATTTAAATTGGCGATGCAGCGCAAAAAGAAAGTCGCCGCCATCCACAAGGCCAATTCCTTTTTGATGACGGACGGATTGTTTTTGGAATGCTTCCGTGAAGTCGCCAAAGACTTTCCCGAAGTTGAGACTGAAGAGATTATCGTCGACGCCTACGCAGCGCTGCTGGTGCGCAAACCCGAAGCATATGACGTGGTTGTCGCGACAAACTTTTATGGCGATATCCTGTCTGATTTGGCATCAGAGTTGTCTGGGTCACTCGGGCTGGCGGGTTCGATCAATGCCAATGCTGAAACAGGCCTATGCTGTGCCCAAGCGCAACACGGTTCAGCGCCGGACATCCAAGGTAAAAATGTCGCGAACCCGACCTCGTTGATCTTATCGGCGGCGATGATGCTGAGTTGGCTGGGCGAACAGCGCGGTATTCAGAAACTCATGGACGCCGGTCAAGCCATATCCGACGCAGTCGACGCGACCATTGACGACCCATCCAAACGGACACGCGACCTTGGCGGCAATGTGAACTGTGACGCGTTTGGCTCTCTTGTGGCGCAACAAGTCGCGGCCTAAGGAACCTCCCTGTGGGTCGATGACCCGCAAAAACAGGTGGCGCTACATCATGTAGCGTCACCGCCTATTTTCAAGCTGATCATAATGACACCATCACCACGAATTGCCCTGATTCATGCCACACGGGTCGCGATAGAGCCCGTGGAAACAGCAGCGGCATCCCTTTGGCCCGAGGCCGAAACCATATCCATTCTGGAAGAGGGGCTTTCGGTTGATCGATCGAAGGCTGCGGATTTGTCGAAGGAATTGTCGGATCGCATCAAGGCGCTCAGCCATTATGCGCAAGCGGCTCATGCTGATGGGATTTTGTTTACCTGTTCGGCCTTCGGGACGGCGATTGCCCAAGCGAATGCACAAACCGATATACCCGTGATGAACCCTAATGAAGCAATGTTCGATGCAGCGCTTTCGCAGGGAGAGCAGATTGCGATGATCTATACCTTCCAACCAGCCGCAGACGGTATGGAAGAAGAGTTTCGAGAAACGGCTGCGGCACGAGGGATTGCTGCCCGCATCACATCATATTTTTGCGACGGCGCGTTGGATGCAAAACGGGCAGGCGACAATGACCGGCATAATCAGCTGATCGCCCAGACTGCCGCCGAAATCGAGGGGGCCGATGTCATTCTACTGGCGCAGTTTTCTATGGCGGGTGCCGCAGAGACAGTTCGGCAATCTGTCACCCTTCCTGTGCTCACCAGTCCAGAGTCGGCGATTCAGGAAATGCGCCGTCGCATTGCGACGAAATAGAGAGGACACATGATGCTGATTGGCGTTATTGCAGACGACTTCACGGGGGCGAGTGACATCGCCAACACCCTTGCCAAAGGCGTGCAGCCCGAAGGTGGGTTGCGCACCGCGCAATATCCAGGTGTGCCTAATGGTCCGGCGGATCCGCAAATCGAAGTGGGCGTTGTCTCGCTCAAGAGCCGCTCTGCGCCAGTGAAAGAGGCTGTGCGTGACAGTCTGGATGCGCTGAATTGGCTTAAGGCGCAGGGCTGCAAACAGATCATCTTCAAATATTGCTCGACCTTTGATTCAACGCCCGCGGGGAATATCGGGCCGGTGGCTGATGCATTGGCCGAAGCGCTTGACGCGACCGGGGTCGTGGTGTGCCCAGCTTTCCCGACGACGGGGCGAACGGTCTACCAAGGGCATTTGTTTGTCGGCGACACGCTGCTGAGTGAGTCGGGTATGCAGCACCATCCGCTCACCCCGATGACGGACCCGGACCTGCGGCGTTTCTTGCGCCTTCAAACAAAAGCAGGCGTCGGGCACATCCCGCTTTCGATCGTTTCCCAAGGTGTTGAACCCACCCGCGACGCGATCAAGGGCGCGACGGATCGCTATGTTGTCGCGGACGCTGTCAGCGACGCAGACCTGTTGACGCTTGGGGCGGCCCTCGCTGATGCCAAGTTGATTACCGGTGGATCGGGAATTGCATTGGGGCTTCCTCGCAACCTGATTGAGAGCAGAAAGTCCAACGCGCGGGCGGCAGATGCGGCCCATGTGAGTGGGCCGGAGGCCATTCTGGCCGGGTCATGTTCTGGCGCAACCCGTGGTCAGGTTGATCTGCACGCGCAGGCGCATCCGACCCTGACCATTGATGTCCCCGGGGTCATGGAGGACCGTGTGACGGTCGACACATTGGTGGCGTTCTACGATGCAAATCAGGGGCGGGCACCATTGGCCTATTCCTCGGGCTCACCTGATGAGGTCCTCGCGCTCCAGTCGCGGTATGGGCGCGAAGCTGTTGCTGAAAAACTGGATAACCTCTTTGCCGAAACCGCTAAGGCGCTGGTTTCAAAGGGATACCGACGCATTGTTGTCGCGGGTGGAGAAACATCCGGTGCGGTCGCCCAAGCGGTCACCGACGTTCTGGGCGCAGCGGCAATGACGGTCGGGGCAGAGATCGACCCCGGCGTTCCGATCCTGACCTTGGGGGATGGACCATCTGTGGCGTTGGCGCTCAAGTCTGGAAACTTTGGGGCAACGGATTTCTTTGCCAAAGCCCTGCGGATGATGGAGGGGCGACCGTGACCAAGCAGGAAACAGAACTCCGCCATCAGATGGTGCGCCTTTGTAAGTCGTTGTTCGACAGGGGGTTTTCTGTAGGCAGTGCGGGAAATGTGTCTGCCAGACTGCCGGATGGCATCCTTATGACGCCAACCAATTCGACGCTTGGTTCGCTTGAGGCCGACCGGATTTCAAAAGTTGATACCTCGGGCAAGCATGTGTCTGGGGATCGCCCTTCAAAGGAAGTCTTCTTGCACCAGGCGTTTTATGAAACGCGACCGCAAGCTGGTGCGGTTGTGCATTTGCATTCCACATGGGCGACGGCGCTATCATGCCTTGCGGACACCGATCCTGATGACTGTATCCCGCACCTGACACCCTATGTTGTGATGCGTGTTGGGCGCGTGAAACTATTGCCATATGTCAAACCGGGGGATCCCAAAATGGGGGATATGATCCGTGATCTGAAGGGTGATTTTTCCGCAGCCCTGCTTGCCAATCACGGCCCTGTCGTCAGTGGTAAAGATCTGTTCTCAGCCGTTTGTGCGGCAGAAGAATTAGAAGAAACTGCCAAACTTCTGATCGCACTGGAAGGGCGTAAGAAGCGCCTTTTGACACCCGATCAGGTGACCGAGCTTAACAACACATTCAAAGGATTATAGTGCACATGAAAACTGCTGACCTGATTGATGATCACGCCGCCGATTTAACCCTGGTTCACCTGCCGTTCCGCAAATTTGGCACCCGCACTCATTTCGCGGGACAGATACAGACGGTCAAGTGTTTTGAGGACAACACCGAAGTTCGCGCACAGTTGGAAACACCGGGCAGGGGCCGTGTTCTTGTGATTGACGGGGGCGGTTCGACCCGTATTGCCCTGTTGGGTGATATGCTTGCTGCCCTCGCAATCAAAAACGGTTGGGCGGGCCTGATCCTGAACGCCGCTATTCGGGATAGCGCGGATATCAACACGATGGACACACTGGTTTTTGCCCTTGGAACGTCCCCTGTCAAAAGCGCCAAGGAAGGCTGGGGCAAGGTGGGCACAACGATCGGCTTTGGTGGCGTCACATTTGAACCGGGTGATTGGGTTTATGGGGACGCGGACGGGGTGCTTTTCAGTAAAAAGAAGCTGGTTTGACGACGTATTTTGGTTCATTCAGCGCGATCCTGCTGACCATTATTCTGGCAGGCATCGGCGGGTGGCTGGTATCCCTGACAGGAATTCCCTTGGCGTGGATGATCGGTTCCATGCTCGTCACCGCAACTGCATCTTTGGCGCAGCTGCCGATACGCAAGCCCGTGCTATTGCTGGATGTGGTCCGTGCTGCAATCGGGTTGATGCTGGGCGCGGCCTTTACCCATGAACTGTTTGCATCGTTAGGCACATGGTGGCTGACGCTGCTTTTTCTGGTGCTGTTGCTGGGGGTTATGTTCGGGGTCGGTTTTTTTGCCCTTCGCCGCATTGCACGTTTCGCCCCCGCAACGGCCGCCCTTTGCGCCATGCCCGGTGGTATTGCTGAAATGGTCCTGCTGTCAGAGCGTGAAGGCGCAGACCAGGCACAGGTGGCCATTGTCCACGCGCTGCGCATTTCGCTGGCGATTTTGGTGATCTCGCTGCTGATTGGCCTGATCGTCACGGTTGAGCCAGCGGCGGGGGCTTCGACCAAGTCTACTGGACTAAGTTTGATGGACTGGTTTTGGATTGCAATCTGTATCCTTGCAGGTCTTTTGGCGCGGGGCAGGCTGCGGATTCCAGCGCCGATTGTGATCGTACCGATGCTGGTCAGCGCGGGGCTGCACCTTGGCGGTTTGACCACATTCGACATCCCTGCAACGATCACCATCGTCATTCAGGTCTTCATCGGGATCAATGTTGGTGGGCGGTTTGCAGGGGTTTCTGTGAAGGGTCTGATGGCAGCACTTGGTGCGGCTGTTCTGGTTGTCACATTGCAAATTGGGATCGCTTTCGGCGGGGCGTTGCTGGTCGCGGGCACCGTCGGGGCGAATCCTGTTGGTCTGGTACTTGCCTATTCGCCCGGCGGGTTGGCGGAAATGTCGATCATCGCGCTTAGCATCGGAGGGGACGTTGCCTTTGTTGGGGTCCACCACATTTTTCGGGTCATGCTTGCCTTGATGCTGGCCCCTCTTTTGCTGTCATGGATCATCAAAAAGCCTGAGGACGGATAATGAAAAATGTATCAGTCGATGCAGGGGAAACAGGCCTGCGGGTCATAGATTTGCCCGCAATTCTGGGCGAGGCGCTGGCGCGTTTGCCAATGGTGTTGAGGCTGTTGTGTGAGAACCACGTAAGGAACGGTGGCGCGGTTGAGCCGATGCTGGAAGCGATGCGTAATCCGAGCAACAGGGGGTTCGAGTTTTCCTTTCTGCCCAATCGGTTATTGATGCATGACACGACCTGCACACCGGCGCTGGCGGATATCGCGGCGATGCGCGATGCGGTCGCCGCCACCGGTGGTGACCCCGCAATATTGAGCCCGACTTTGCCCGTTGATGTATCGGTGGATCATTCGCTTGCCGTAGATCAATATGCGAGCGCAGGCGCTTTCCAGACAAATGCCAAGAACGAATATACCCGCAATGCCGAGCGCTATGCTTTCATGAAGTGGGCGTCCGAAAGCATGGAGCGGGTGCGGGTCCATCCGCCCGGGACCGGGATCATGCACACAATCAACCTCGAACAACTGGCCACCGTGTTGGAGGTTGGCAAAGACGGTTTTGCGCATCCCGACATGTTATTGGGAACAGACAGCCACACGCCGATGATCAATGGCATCGGCGTGATGGCATGGGGTGTCGGCGGTCTTGAAGCCGAAAGCGTGATGTTCGGCCAGCCGGTATCGCTCGCTGTGCCGAAAACAGTCGGCGTGCGATTGATCGGGTGCCTGCCTGCCGGCAGTTTTGCAACTGATCTTGCGCTGGAGGTGACGCACAGGCTTCGCGAGATTGGCGTGACCGGCGAATTCGTCGAGTTTTTTGGCCCCGGGGTTGCGACCCTAGGTGCCGATGCACGCGCGGTTGTCGCAAACATGGCGCCGGAATACGGCGCATCAACCGGATATTTTCCTGTCGATAAAACAACAATCGACTACCTAGCACGAACGGGCCGTAGCGCAGCCCATTGTAAGCTCATCGAGCCCGCGTTTCGAGCAATGGGCCTTTGGTTCGATCCGGATGCCGCACCGGATTTCGACAGGGTGATAGAGATTGATCTATCGACCATTGCGCCGATCATCGCCGGCCCACGTCGGCCCCAAGACCGATGCGCGCCCCGCAATGCCCAAGCGCGGATAGAGAATGCAATCGGGCGACCCCTTGGACACATCGGCAGGGATGAAAGCTGCCCCCCCGACGGCGCAGTGGCGATTGCGGCGATCACCAGCTGCACCAATACGTCTGATCCATCGCTTCTTGTTGCTGCTGGCATTCTGGCACGAAATGCACGGGAAAGGGGACTGACTTCGGCACCATGGGTCAAAACATCCCTCGCCCCTGGTTCGCCCTCAGCGCGGGCGTTATTGCAACGGGCCGGTCTGGCCGATGATCTGTCAGCGCTTGGGTTTGATGTCGTCGGTTTTGGCTGCACCACCTGTATCGGAAACTCAGGCCCGCTGCCGGACACAATCGAGCTTGCTCTAACTGACGGAAAGGCGGTTGCCGCTGTTCTGTCGGGCAACCGTAACTTCCCCGGACGGCTGCATCCCAAGATTGATCTTGGCTTTCTTGCGTCGCCGCCCTTGGTCGTGGCCTATGCCGTGAAGGGCGATTTGAAAGGGGATCTTGCGAGGGATCCATTGGGGATTGGAACGGACGGGGAGGACGTCTTTTTGGCCGACATCTGGCCCGATGCAGAGGATATAGCCGTGGCTTTAGCTAACGCACAAAGCGCAGATGATGTGCCCCGCGCCTTTGCCGATGCAAGCCAAAGTGCGGCCTGGAACAAGATAGATGCGCCAAGACAGAGCCAATTTCCGTGGAACGCGGCTTCGCGCTACCTCAGGCCCCCGAAATTCGCGTCAGCCGTGCAACAATCACGGCTGGGCCATTATCAGGCAAAACCTTTGATGGTATTGGGCGACGACATCACGACTGACCATATCTCTCCGGCGGGGGCGATCTCTGCCAATAGCGCCGCGGGCAAATGGTTGGTCTCTCACGGTGCCAAGCGTGATGACTTGAATGTTTACGCTGCCTATCGCGGCAATTGGGAGGTAATGCTTAGGGGATTGTTCACCAACAAACTGGGGCGCAACTATCTACAGGATGGGTTGGCCCCTGACGATACCGTCCTCGAAGATGGACGTGTTATGCGGGTGTTCGAAGCTGCGGAGACGATGGCAAAGCGTGGGCAAAGTGCTGTGCTGCTCGCGGGGGAGAGATACGGTATGGGATCAAGTCGCGATTGGGCGGCTAAAGGGGTGGCGCTTCTGGGGGTCAGAGCCGTCATCGCACGTAGCTTTGAGCGTATCCATCGTACTAACCTGATTGGTATGGGAATTTTGCCACTACAAATTGCCGACGATTTTGTCCCGCAATCTGCTGGCCTTTCAGCGTTGGACAGCATGGAAATCGATGCGCCGATTGCGAGAATAGGTGTCCAGCAAAAGGTGACTGTTCGACGTCATAAACCAAATGGATCTGTGCAGAGTATTTTGTGTCGCGCCGCCGTGGAAACGCGACATGAAGTCGAACTCCTCCGAGTGGGTGGTGTGTTGTCTGGTATCCTGACATCTTGTTTAAGTTGACATATTGTCAAGCATCCTTGGCAAACAACGCCGCCAATTTGCCCAAGAAACCTGTTGCGCTAATCATAGCCGGTCAAATGCTCGGCATTAACAGACGAATGACCGGTTTGGTGACGCCGCGTTGCGGCAACGTGCGGTTGCGCCGATGTCCGGTTTGGGCCGGTGTGGTCGCGGTTTTTGCAGATACAAGAGTCTGGAAGCCATTGCTGCAATCACTACTCATATAAAGCTACGGGATCACCTAGGCTGTCGAAGTCAGGCTCGACGCCGAGTCCCGGCGTGTTCTGGCAATACAACCGACCGTTGGAGGTTGGAGGCGCTGGTGAACCTGTCGATTCCGTATTGTACGCATGTAGGTCCGTCGTGTTGAACAAGAGTTCCGCAGGCGTGGACGCTGCAAAATGCGATACTGCCGCAGATATAATCTCACCACCCATCATGCATTCGGTGACGACCTTTACGCCTTGATCGACAAAAATGTCGCGGATTCTGCGGGCTTTTGTTAGCCCACCAATACGCGCCATCTTCACGCAAGCGACGTCAGCGGCCTTGTCATGAATTATCCGCTCAGCAATTGACCGATCAGTCACCAACTCGTCAAGTTTCATCGACTGGTTCGTGTTTTTACGTACGTGCAGGCAGTCTTCATAGGTAAGGCACGGTTGTTCGATCATGACGTCTAGGTTTTCGATTGCTTGTGCAACTTTCGTCGCTTCCGGAAGCGTCCATCGGCAATTTGCGTCCGCGTAAATGACTTCATCCGGTTCAGCGATTTCAGCGGCAAAACGGATAAGTGCGATATCTTCTTCTGGTTGAATACCGACTCTGAGCTTGAGGTATTTGTAACCAGCGGCCCGGTACTGTTCTATCTCTGCTCGCATCTTGTCGTGCTCTTGCTCCATGACGCAACGATACAGTGGTGCGCCGTCGGTTAGCTTACCACCCAACAGGTCGTAGACAGGGACGTCGTTGCTTTTCCCAAGAATATCCCAACACGCAATATCAATGGCGCTTTTTGCATAGGTGTGACCTTCGATTGCGGCATCCATATTCAATTCGATCTTGAGAAGATCACGCGGATCTTGGCCCAACAATGCCTTGGCGAGACTTGGGATCGCTCGCATAGTTCCGGGGTCGGTTGGACCCCACGGGCAAGACTCGCCGCAACCACTAAGCCCGGCATCAGTTTCCACAACCACAATAGTGCTGTTGAACGTTTCAAACGTTCTCGTACGTTCCTCGCTCAGATCACCAACAGCAAGCCCACCGCCACCGTAGGGCAGGTCCTTTTGAAAGACGCTGATTTTGGAGATTTTCATCGCCCAGTACCTATGTAGTGTGATTGATCAACACAACGTTGGTCGAGAAAGTCAAAACTAGCAATGCTAAGCAATCATACACAGAGTGGTTGGGATCAAATGTCGGTCTGCTTGCTCATCATTCGTCAAGTTCAAAAAATGTTGCATCAAACAGTGAACGGCAGCTTTCAGGAAGCTGCATCGCAGCGATGACCAAGCAGGTTGATGTCTCCTTTGGGCCGTCGGTGTCAGTGGCGGCGCACACATTTGAGCGGAAATGCTGCGAACGATCTAATGGCGGCAAGGAGCCCATAGCAACCGATGCTGCGATGTGCCCAAATGGCCGCTATGAAGCCGATTGCCGGAGAACTATTCGGTTGAATGAGGGCTTGCTTGATCGCCATCCAAGAACGCTTTCAAACTGTTCTTAAAGAAATGTTTCCAACCATCTAAACAGATTCCCCAACAGTTCAGAGTTAGTGTCAGCCCGTCATGAGTCATGGTGATCTCGGTCTTGTCTCCGAAAGTTTCAAACTGCCAGATTATGCGTGTCCCAAGGCCGGGGTTGGATCATGGGCGCTTCAACTGGGCGCCGCTTTTCCTATCGTCATATCAAGGGTGGTAAAAAGGATCGTTTGCAAACTACAGTTTAAGCATCTGGCTCTTTATTGGGCCCAATCAAAGGAGACCGTTATGTCTATTGCGAAAGTTACAGAAGTTATTTCATCCTCCACGAAATCGTTTGATGACGCCGTTGAGAATGGCGTTGCGCGTGCGGCCAAGACACTTAAGGGCATAACGAGCGCTTGGGTTGCAGACCAAAAGGTCATCGTGACAGACGGTAAAATCACCGAATACCGGGTAGCCCTAAAAATTACATTCGTTTTGGATGATTGATCGATTTTAGCAGCGGCGATTCTGTTAATCGATGCTTGTAGGTTGGACCGAAGACGTTGGCTGAATTCTACCTATCGGTGCCGTTCGGTTCAATTGGTTGGTAATTTTCTCTTAATTAAATCCGTCCACCGAATTTTGACGTCCGACACAACAAAACAAGGCCGCACGTTTTACCTGCGGCCTTGCTCCTTAATGAAATTAGGCGGGTTTACATCAAGCTTTGCACATTAATCCCGAATGTGATCGCGCCAATTTTTTCATTTGTAGCAGGGTCAAAAATCGGCATTGAGGCCTGTGTTTGATAGTAGCCAGTGCTGTCGTCGAATTCGATTTCGGCGATGTGCATCTCTGCGTCGTCTTCAGCAAAAGTTTGTTGCCATTTGGCTTCGTCGCCTTGCCAATAGTCTGACGTCTTTACGCTTTGTGCGACGTTTAGGCCGCGGTTGTCCATGATAAAGACTTCCGTCACCAAGCCTGCTGTACCGGTTTGTTGATCACGCAACCATGCTGACACATCGTGGTCGAGCAGCTTGGAAATCAATTCACCGCCTGCATCTGCCTGCGCACGCCAGTCTTGGTCGAGCGCGATGATATCGGCTTCTGTCAAATCAGCATGTGCTGCGTTCTGCGCGTTGATCGCAGCGATCATGTCAGCGTCGTCCAACCATCCAGACAATTCACCAGTCGCATAGGTATTGACCGGCAAGCGGTAGACGCCTTCTTGGCCGGGCGTTGCGATCAAATACAGAGTCATAGTGTTGTAAACGTCCTTCAAAAGGACCCGTGTAAAGGACGCGACTTCTACAACGCTTTCGGCAGTTCCGCCGTTTACAACGATATCTTCCAGAATGGCCTTTTCTTCGATCCAATGCTTGTGCACTTCTTCGAGGCTTTGTGCGACCGCGTCATTTGGCGGTGGTGCGATGCCAGCGTCGCTGTAACCGTTACGCAGTGCATTCAAAGACAGTTCAAACAATTCAATGGAGGCCGTCAGGTCTTCGGCGGTACCGAAGGCCGCGTTGCCTGTCGCCATGCCGCAGACGATACGGTCCATTTGATCCAACAACGTGGTCTGACGACCGACGAAGTTCAGTGTAATTGCGTCACCCTGCAGCAATTCCAGCGGATCGGAATGCGCGCCGGAAATGTCAGATGCCAGAACTGATGTGCGTTCGGACAATTCGGCGAATGACGTTGCCACCAAATTCAGGCTTTCAGTGTCGCCGTGGTTGTCTGTGATCTTTGCGGCTGCTGCGTCGATTTGCGTCCAGATTTCGTTGACAGCAGCGATTGATTTGATACCGCTGCTGGATGTTTCCCCGGAAGGGATGCCCAGTGCCGGATCACCGTCGCGTAGGCCCGCCAGGATAGCTGTTACGTTAGAGCGAATACGCGTCAGGTCTTCGGAGGCCGCTTCAGGGTCAAGGTCATTTGCGACGCGGCAGGTGGCGGCAGCAACTTCTTCGCTGTATGTCCGCAGCTTTGCGGATTGGTTTACGCGGGCTTTGCTGCCTGAATACGAGTCTTCTGAGATTGATTGTGCATGTGCTGTTGGCACAAACGCCGCGCTGGCAAGTAACGCTAGCGACAATGCTGATAATGCACGCGTGCCTGTGGAAAGCTTGTTCAACATGAGATGTCCTTCATGGGGATGTAGGGCACCCCCGAGATTAAAGTGAAAGATCAAGGTCGCTACGACCTGCATGGCAGGCCGTAGCAAGTGGTTCAGGCTGCGATGGCTTCGCAACCTGACCTATCCTTAGGCGTCGTCGTTGCTGGCTTCGATCCATACTTCCACGCGGCGGTTGATCGCACGGCCGTCTTCCGCAGTGTTACACGCCGTCGGCGCGATTTCACCGTAACCAGCGGCAGCGAAATCGATTCCGGTCAGGCGACCGTCGGCTTGCGCTACCAGTTCCTGCATCACTTGTTCTGCACGGCCAACGGACAAAGACCGGTTGCTTTCAAACGCGCCAAGTGAATCTGTGAAACCTACGATCATCACTTTCGTGCCTTCTGGTTTCGCTTCGAGGTAATCTGTCAGACGGGCCATATCGACGCGGCTCCGTTCGTCCAGTCGGGATGACCCTGTACCGAAGCGGAACGTGGTAGACAGGCGATCATAGTCGACCATCTGACCCAGCATTTCGCGCATAACGCCGCCTTCAAAAGCATCAACAGACGGGTCAAGCAATGAACGGGCACGGTCGCCATCAAGGCTTTGTGCGCGGGCTTGCACGCCAAGATCAATAAAGCCGGACTTTGCAATAACGCCGTCGGCGTCGCTTGAAATCGCGTAGTTGATCAGGTTCAGCGCTGTATCATCGACGGCATCGCCACGGTTGTAGAGGTACAGGCGACGTTGCAGCGCGTATTCTTCGGTCTTCGCAGAGAACGCGTCAGGCGTCATGCTGATCCCGCACTCGTTCACCAGTGTCACTGCCTTAGCGCCACGCTGGAATGCGTAACCGACATAGCCAATAGCATTTTCGTCGTTATTCACAGCTGCGGCCATTTCGTTGCTGCCATCAACAGCGATCGCTGAAGCAGCGACAGCGCCGTTTGTTTCACCGAAGATGCGTTCGTCAAAAGTGGAACGTGTGCCGGACCCATCAATGTGGCTCATCAGTGTGATCGGCGCGTTGTTACCGCCCAATTCGGACCAGTTCGTGATGTTACCTGCATAGATGTCAGCCAATTGTGCTGTCGTGATTTCCTGAACAGGGTTGTTTGGGTGCAGGATGACAACGAGGCTATCAACCGCAAGAATGTGTTCTTGGCCGGGACTCACCATGTTGCCTGCACCGCTATCGCGCAATGCGCGTGCTTCTGGCGGTGTGATACGGCGCGACGACATGCCGATTTGGGATGTGCCGTCCAAAAGCGTTGCAAAGGCATCGTTGGAACCAGTTGCGGAAACCAAATATGACCCGATTTCATCACCGAAACCGCCTTCTGAGACGAAATTTACCAAGATGTCCTGATCATTACCGGTCGCAACAACTGTTGCTTCGGCCTCAAGGTGTGCCGCATAGCCAGACAGAAGCAGTGGCATCATGCCGAGGCCAACTGTATCGGAACCTGCAATGTGGATGTCCGCAGTTGCTGTCTCGAAAGACGGGCAAGCATCGCCTTCACAGCGGACGCGGGACGCAGCAATCCGCAGATCACCAAGACCGGTGCGGATGACGTAGTTGTTGTCTGTAAATTCGACGAATTCGCCAACGAGGTTAACCGTACCATCCGCAGATTTTAGCGTAATTTCATCCGCAAGAACGGACATTGGTACTGCACTGGCAGCAAACGTGATGAGCGCGAGAGCCGCGCCATTTTTTGTGAGATTTAAAGCCATTAGATCTTCTCCTGAAACCACTCAAACGCAGTGATTGGCGACAGAAATTCTTCCAACAACCGACAACCATTTCACCATACGCTACCCTCAAAAACTGCTCGGAGGGTTCGGCGTATTAACCAACGCTTTGTGATCGGAATGAGGCGGATGTTTGGCTTGACGTAAGGGATCGCTGCCATCTTTCGGATATGCTGCCCAAAGGAAACGAGTGGTGCGCAGATGAAAGCACCGAACGGACTTGATCGCATTGAAACGCTCGACAAATCGACGGACAAACACATCACGCAACGGCATGTTCGCGCCTGTTTACCATCAAATGAAACAGAAGATTTAGGATGCAGCTGCAGCGGGGACATCAAGGACAGTTCAGGGCCATTTTGACGAGGCATCAGAGCTTCGCTCGTAGCAATTATTTCCTGGTGTTGATGTGGTCAGACTGCGCTGGCGTGGTGCAATAACCTTCACGCTGCGAATGCGTGCAGCGGGGGATAAAAAGCTCCGCTGTCGGCTGTTTGCAATGCCGTCCTCGCCGCGCAGGCTATCAAGCACGATCCTGATCTTAACTTGAGATGAATAATGCTTGCCTCCTTTTCGGGACATTGCTCCGCGTAAAACCACTGGCGAGAATACACTGCAGTAATCAGAACCCAAAAGGCCACGTACTGAAGGTTCAAAGATTTCGTGAAACTATCGCGTTTGCTTGCTCTCTCGACAGCCAATATCTTCAATTTTCCGGCACAACTCATTAGCCGTCGACAAACCGCGCGCTGTCGCCGCGGTTATGTTTGGAAGGATCATCCATTCAAGGGCCCATGCAGCACCTGAGCGCTCTTGTTCATGAACCAGTGCCTGATGCATGCCCGAAATTTGGGCTGCGTTGTAGCGTGCAAGTGTGACCAGAAGTTCGGCCAAGACAGGATTGGATTTGTGGGGCATGGCGGACGACCCGCCGCCACCGGACAGGCGCACCTCGTCGATGCCTTGCTGTGCCATTAGGGCAATGTCTTGACCGAATTTGCCCAGTGTTCCTGAAATCAAGGACAGGCGATTGGCGTAATCTGCAATTGCTGTGCGGTCTGTATGCCAACTGCCAGCATCGGTCAGGTCGAGAGAGTGGGCCATGAGGGTGGCAATGTCATCCCGTTGTCCTGCGAAGGCTGCTCCGTCTCCGACAGCGCCGCCCAGTTGCAGGCATTCTACCTGCGGGCGCAGGGTGCTGAGCGCTTGAATGTGACCATTGATCGGGCGCAACCACGCATCAATCCGATGGGCCGTCGTGATGGGCATTGCAGTCTGCATGCGTGTGCGCCCCATCATGTCGTTGGACCCCTGCGTGCGTTTCAGCTCGGACAGCGCGTCGTGAAGCGCGGTGAGGCGTCCAGTCAGCAGATCGGAGGCTTTGCGCAAGGTCAGCGCCAAAGCCGTGTCCATCACGTCTTGCGACGTGGCACCCGTATGGACAGCTGCGGCTGCATCGCCCGCAGCCGCGCGAAGTTGTTTCACAAAATTTGGCACTGGCACGCCATCGCGGGCTGTGCCTTGGGTCAACGCATCCATGTCGATCACAGTGGTGTCGATGGCAAGTGCGGCTATATGGCCTTGTCCGGCAGGGACCTTGCCGCACGCCTCGAGTGCTTTCGCCAGAGCAGCTTCGAAGGCACGCATGTGGGAAAGTTGTGCGTCGCCAGACCAGATTGCGGCGATATCATCGTCGCGAAACAGGCCGCCGAGCCACGGATGATCAAATACAGACGTCATGGCAGATGCGCATAATGCGCTACGATGTCGGCTGCCAGACGGGAGGGCGCTTCGATGCAGGGCAAATGGCCTATGCCTTCATAGCAAGTGCTTTGCGCATCCGGAATGAGTGCGGCAAGGGCCTCGACGACATCAGGTGGGGCTGCAAGATCATCACCGCCCGCAACGCACAGCGTTGGGCAAGTCAACTGATTGGTGTCGTTACCTAAATCGGCGTCCCTGATTGCACCACAAACAGCTGCATAACCTTCCTGCGGTGTACGGGTCAGCATCAGGCGGTAACCCGCTACTGCTTCCGGCTGGGTCCGGCGAAAGTCAGCGGAAAACCAACGTTCGATAATGCCATCCGCCATGGCGTCTAGACCGTCTTGTTTCAGTGTCGCGATCCGTGTGGCCCAAAGATCCGCCGTGCCAATCTTGTAACCGGTGTTGCAAAGCACCAGACCTGCCACGAGGTCGGGGCGCGCAAATGCCAGCGCCTGTGTGATTTGTCCGCCAACAGACACGCCGCATATCAGCGCGTCACGCAGATTTAACTGATCCATAAGAGCCGCAAGGTCTTGGGCGAGGGCGGCGATTGAACCAGCTCCACCTTGGGTCATGCCATGTCCGGACTTGTCATAGGTCAACGTGGGTATTTCCGGCGGCAGATTGGCGCAAACTTGCTCCCAAATGCGCATGTCCGTACCTAGCGAATTGGCGAACACTACCGCGCGTGCGCCCGCACCTTTGTGGTGGGCGTAATGGTGTAATCGTTCATTGAGGGTCACGAAATGGGGCATCAGGCGGTCTCGCTGCCGATTGGTCGTAATCCTAGGATGCTGCGGGCTTGCGCCGATGTCGCCACGGGGCGTCCGTATTTTTCGCAAATGCTAGCGGTGCGTTCCACGAGCGCAGCATTTGATGGGGCAAGGGTGTCACGATCAAGCCGGACGTTGTCTTCAAGGCCAGTGCGCGCGTGTCCACCTGACGAGATGGACCATTCGTTTAGCGTGGCTTGATGCGACCCGATGCCAGCGGCGCACCACGCAGTGCCAGGTCCGAAAAGGCGGTGAACAGTCTGGATGTAGTAGTCAAAAACGTTGCGATCGACAGGCATCGCGTTTTTGACGCCCATCACGAACTGTACGTAAGGAATGTCCACGATTTCGCCGCGTGCGTGCATTGCAGCAGCCTGAAGAATATGGCCCAGATCAAACGCTTCGACCTCAGGTTTGATGTCGTAGGTCCGCATTTCTGACGCGAGCCAATTCACGAGGTCAGGTGCATTTTCATAGACCCGCGTTGGAAAGTTACAGGATCCGACAGAGATTGAAGCCATGTCAGGGCCCAGCGACAGCATACCGCCGCGTGATTTGCCTGCTCCTGAACGACCGCCGGTCGAAAACTGGGTGATCATGCCTGGACAGTGCTTTTCAACGCCCTCTTTCAAGGCTGCGAATTTCTCGGGGTCGGATGACGGCGTTTGATCGTCGTTGCGTACATGGGCATGCACGATTGAAGCGCCTGCTTCGAACGCGGCATGGGTCGATTCAATCTGTTCACTGACCGTAATCGGTACGGCAGGGTTGTTGGCCTTGGTCGGCAACGACCCTGTGATCGCAACACAAATGATGCAGGGAGATGACATTTCGCGTTCCTTAGACATCGAAAAACACGGTTTCGTTTTCGCCCTGAAGCCGGATATCGAAACGGTAGACCGTCGTTCCGTTTGTTTCAGTGCGTGCAGCGATCAAGGTTTTGCGGCGATCGACCCATTCGATCAGGTTCAACACCGGATCGGTTGCATTTGCGGCATCTTCGTCGCTGAAATACATGCGTGTGTTTAGTCCGATGTTGATGCCGCGCGCCACGATCCACAGGTTGAGGTGCGGGGCCTGTTTAGACTTGTCGCGGCCCGAAGTGCTACCAGGTTTGACTGTCTCAAACGACCATTCGCCGGTGTCAAAATCAGAGATAACGCGGCCCCAACCGCGAAAACCGTCTTCGACTTCGCCGCCACCTTCTGGATGGGCGTAGAACCCGTCTGCATTGGCTTGCCAAACTTCGATCAAGACGTCTTTAACTGCGGCACCTGTTCCATCAGTTACAACGCCTTCGACGCGGATCCGGTCGCCCTTGGCGTTCGGGCCGACGATATCGTGCCCAAGTTCGGTTTCGTAGATGTCAAAGCCCGCGGCACCTGGCGCAAGTCCGATATGAACATAGGGACCAGCAGTTTGCGACGCTGTTTCTTTCAAGTAATCAAGGGTTTGCGACATCTTAATTCCCCTCTAGTCTGTTTTCGAAAAGGGTGCTGCGCCGTCCGCGCAACACGATGTCGAATTTGTAGGCGATACTGTCGAGCGGAATGGTCGCGTTCATATCCAGCCGCGCGACCAGCTGATCGATTGCGTCCTGATCGGGGATCGTTTGCACGATAGGGCACTTGGGGATCAGCGGATCGCCTTCAAAGTAGCACTGCGTGATCAATCGTTGACAAAAGCCAGACCCGAAAGCCGACAAGTGGATATGCGCTGGCCGCCAGCTGTTGACGTAGTTGCGCCAAGGGTAGGCACCCGGTTTGACAGTTCGGAAAAAGTAATAGCCATTGTCGTCTGTCATGGTTCGTCCGCAGCCGCCGAAATTGGGATCAATTGGAGCAAGGTAGGTGTCTTTCTTGTGCCGATACCGTCCACCGGCGTTGGCCTGCCAAGCTTCGACAAGCGTGTTGGGAACAGGCCGCGCGTTTTCATCAAGCACACGCCCGTGCATGATGATGCGTTCACCAATCGCGCTTTCGCCGTCAGCCGCGTAGTTAAAGATCATGTCGTTGTCGATTGGGTCGATATCATTGTGACCAAAGACGGGCCCTGTGATTTTCGACACCGAATTTTGCAACGAAATCATCGCCAAGCCGGGACTGCGGGCCACGCTCGTCTTGTAGCTTGGGGTGTAAGCTGGAGGCTGCAGATTGCGGTCGCGTTGGTAGAATTCTCCGGGTTTGGTCATGTGGTGCCCGCCTCCATCTCTGCGTAGGTTTGCTTCGCCAGTTTGATGGCGTGGTTGGCTTTCGGGACGCCCGCGTAAATCGCGACGTGCAGGAATGCCTGCATCACATCATCCTTGCTCGCACCGGTGTTCGCAGTTGCGCGAATATGCATCGGGATTTCATCAAAATTACCGGTCGCTGCAAGCAAGGCAAGTGTCAGCATTGATCTGTCACGCAGATCAATTGCATCGCTTGCCCAAACGGTACCCCACGCGCCTTCGGTGATGAGCGTTTGAAGAGGTTCATCAAAATCGGTTTTTGCGGCATCGGCGCGGTCGACGTGAGCATCGCCTAAAACAGAACGACGTACCTCCATTCCCGAAGAAAATCGTGTCTTGTCCATCAATTGCCCCCATTTTGATCAATGCCTGTATTTTGCATTACCGATTTGCGATTATTATTGATTATTTCGGCTTGATTCATGATATTTCTGGTATGTATTGGGATCTTCATCTTCGCCTGCGTCATGTCCGCGTGTTCCTTGAAGTCGCGCGCGCGGAAAGTGTTTCGGTGGCATCTACGCGCTTGAATGTAACCCAGCCTGCCGTATCGCGTAGCCTTAAGGAACTGGAAGACATGCTGGATACGCGGTTGTTTGATCGCGTTGGTCGCGGGTTGCGCCTAAATGAGGCGGGCCGCGTTTTTCAAAGTCACGCAAGCGCTTCGATGCTGGAATTGATGCGGGGGCGCGATCGGCTGACAAAGACTGGCGATGTGATGTCGCAGCTCAAGGTTGGTGTTTTGCCTACGGCTGCGACTGAACTTGTGCCACGTGCCGCTTTGACGTTTCGTGCAGAGATGCCTCAGGTGAGGTTGCATATTCTGACAGGACCTAACTGGTTGTTGTTTAACCAGCTACGCGACGGTCAATTGGACATTGTGGTGGGACGGATGCCCGAAAGTTCAACTGGGGCAGGGGTGAACTTTCAACAGCTTTACATCGAAGACGTCGTGCTGGTTTGCCGTCCCGATCATCCTATCCTTGGCATAGAAAACCCAGAAAGTGCGGTATCTTCGTATCCCTTGGTCCTGCCCCCGTCGGGTGCCGTGATTTCCCAGACCGTTGAACGCTATCTCGCGAGCATCGGGTTGCCTGAAATGCGAGGCGACATTGAAACTGTGGCTTTGCCCGTCGGTCGCAAAATCGTGGCAATGTCGGATGCGATTTGGTTCATCTCTCGCGGGGTTGTAGCCGATGAATTAGCGGCATGCAGTCTTGTTGCTGTGGCCCTTGCGTCGCCGCTGTTGTCCGGACCCGTTGGGGTCAGCGTGTCGCGATCCGCACCTGTCAGCGTTGAACGAAGCAGTCTTGAATCTGTTCTACAGGATACCGCCCGCGCGATGCGCGAAAGACATTATTGATCGGGAGAGTGATGCGCCAGAAACCGTACAAATGTCATCGTCAGATTGTTGCGCCGCGATTGATCTGGCCAAACAGCATGTAGGCCCAAAGGCTTTAGTGTCCATTCAGGAAGGACGTGAGAAAGTTCGGCGCGCCCAAGGCCACGGCATGCAAGGTTTTCCGGTATAGCCGTAACACCAAGACCGCGCGTTGCAAATTCGAATAGCGCGTCGGCCGTGTTCACGAGTATCTTGGAGCGCCCTAAAACCGTGACCGTTTCGCCATCCTTGTCCGTTAGATCAGTCTGGTTGGGACGCATGGAAAAACGAATCCATTCCCAATCTTCCAAATCCTTAGGGTGTTCCGGCAACCCCATCCGTTCAACATAGGCGGGGCTGGCCACAAGGAGACGGTCGGCAATACCGACCTTGCGGTTCATCAATTGACTGTCTTCCAACCAGCCCGCCCTGATCGCGATATCATAGTTATCCTTGATGACATCGCGTTGGCGATCCGAAAAATCCAGCGATAGAAATATTCGAGGATAAGCCGCGCAGAAGTCCGCGAAACGATCCATCATTTCGGTTTGCGTGATAAATGCGGGTGCTGTTACCCGCAGTTCCCCTTGTGGATCAGATGATTGGGGGTTGATCGCGTCTAGCCCAAGTTCAGCCGCGATCAGCATTTCTTGTGCCTTCTCGTAAAGCAGCCTGCCTTCTTGCGTCAGGGACAAAGACCGCGTCGAACGGTAAAGCAACGTCACGCCAAGGCTCTTTTCCAGTTCGGAAACTGTCTCACTTATGCGCGACGGTGCCAAACCAAGGTGGAGCGCCGCTGCCCTAAACGTGCCTTGCTCAATGACTGTCGCGAAGATCGCGATGCTACGCAGCTTATCAATCATTGTTCGCCTCAGCCGAATGGTGTGATCCAAATTGACATACTTATAACCTTGCCCCTGCGTCAATACCGTTGAGGCGTGGGCGTTTGCGCGCAACGTCATCGCAGAAAGCGGGGTCACAAGACATGGCCGAAACTTCGCAAGCTTCATTCGACACGGTCATGGCACTGCTCAACAAAACCACGCAGCCTGATGGCCCAAAGCGGGCGCCTTTCGGCGAACTTCACACAGACGAATGAAACCATAACAAGGGACGGATCATCATGGGCAAAGGACTGGACAACGTACGTGACATCTATCTGGATGGCATCGCAGGCGGCAACGCACGCGAGGCGGTTCTGCGCAACACTGGGCATCGTTACACACAACATTCCACCGGCGTGGGCGATGGTGCTGAAGGCTTCCTTGAATTTTTTGAACCTTTCGTTGCTCGTAATCCAAAGCGCGAGATCGAGATTAGACGCATCTTGGAAGACGGTCGTTGGGTTTGGTGCAGCGCCTATCAGTCGCTCAACGATGGGGCCGCGCAGTGGGTCACGATGGATTTGTTCTACACCGACAAAGACGGTCTGATCCTCGAACACTGGGACACAATTGCACCCTACGTTGCCAAGACGGAATCCGGCGAAGACATGGTCGGCGGCGTCACCGATGTTGATATCAATGGGGACACTGAAGAGAACAAAGCGCTCGTGCTGGAATATACCAAACAGGTCCGCCAAGAGGGAGATGTGTCAAAGCTAAGCAACTTTGTTTCCGCTGGCGTGGTCCAACATGCTGCCCCTATCGGTGCGGGCCTAGATGGTTTGGCGACGTGGTTGGAATCAGACGACGCAGGTCGGTACGAAATGCTGTTCCAACTGGTTGGTCAGGGCGATTTCGTTGTCACTTACGGCAAACGCTACGCTGCGAGTAAAGAAGTCGCCGTGTTTGACCTTTATCGTATTGCAGGCGGCAAGATCGTCGAAATGTGGATGAACGAAGAAGAGATTAGCCCGCGCGATGCATGGGGCAATTCTGGAAAGTTTTAAGCTGAGCGATGGCGCGTTTCTGGCGACCCGTACCACTGGGAAGGCCGGCGGTCGCCTAAATATCACATACAAAAAAGGACATGTCAGATGGTCACGAAAACTGTACCCATCATCGCCGCTAAAGCCCCCGCAATGGCCGATCTGGAAGAGGGCAAAGACTATTTCTGGTGCGCGTGTGGTATGTCCAAGAACCAACCATTCTGTGATGGTTCGCATGCGGGGACCGATGTGACCCCTGTGAAATTCACCTCAGAGAAAACGGGCAAGGCTGCGCTGTGCCAATGTAAAGCAACTGCGAACAAGCCGTTTTGCGATGGCACTCATGCGCAGCTTAAAGACCTCGCGGTCGGTGATCCTTCGCCTGAACCGAAATCTGATGTTCCCACCGCAACGGCGACCCCCGAAGAGCCGACGGTTGCGCGCATCCACGAGCTGGCGCGTGACGGGTTAAGCAAGTTGGGTCATCACGGCGAAATGGGTGCGATGGGTGTTCCGCGCAAAGACCTGCCTCATTGGGACGACATTCAGATTCTGGCCGCCCAAATGGCGCGAAAACCATTGCTGGATGATGTTGAAGTGGCGACAGGCGTGACGATCGGGCCACGTGCGGCGAAGCCGCTGCATCTTGATATCCCGCTGTTCGTCTCTGACATAAGTTTTGGAGCCCTATCGCTTGAAGCGAAGACCGCGCTTGCGCGGGGCGCAGAAATGGCAGGCACAGGCATTTGTTCAGGTGAAGGCGGTATGCTGTCCGAAGAATATGCCGAAAACACGCGCTATTTCTATGAATTAGCATCGGCCAAGTTCGGGTGGGACATCGCAAAGGTCAAAGGTGTTCAGGCGTTTCATTTCAAAGGCGGTCAGGGGGCCAAGACGGGTACGGGCGGGCATCTACCCGGTGACAAGGTAGACGCCAAGATCGCGGAAGTGCGCGGATTGAACGTCGGCGAGGCGGCAATTTCGCCCTCAACCTTCATCGATCTACACACGCCAGCCGATTTCAAAAAGCTGGCTGATCAGGTGCGCGAAGAATCTGGCGGTGTCCCGATCGGGTTTAAATTGTCGGCTAACCACATCGAAGACGATATCGATTTTGCGCTGGAAGCAAGCGCCGATTATATCATTTTGGATGGTCGCGGTGGTGGCACAGGTGCTGCGCCGTTAATCTTCCGCAACAACATTTCGGTGCCAACGATCCCCGCGCTTGCGCGTGCGCGTGCGCATTTGGGCAAAAAAACGGGCCGTGAAGTCACCTTGGTGATTACCGGAGGTCTACGTATGCCCGAGGACTTCATTAAGGCAATGGCGATGGGGGCGGACGCGATTGCCCTGTCCAATTCAGCCATGCAAGCGGTCGGCTGTATCGCGGCGCGTTTGTGCAATTCCAACAACTGCCCTGTCGGTGTTGCCACGCAGAAACCTGAACTGCGCAAACGGCTTGATGTGCAGGTCGGCGCAGAAAGGCTGGAACGGTATTTCAGTGCCTCAGTCGAATTGATGAGCGTGCTCGCGCGGGCCTGTGGCCATGCATCTCTTTCTGATTTTTCGCCCCGCGACATCACAACGTGGAAGAAAGAAATGTCCGAGCTGAGCGGGATTTCATACGCGGGCCTTGGTGTTCGTTAATATTGCCCTTGGTTCTTGTAAATTGCTGTCCAAAGGTTAAGTCTGACAAAATAAGTCAGGTATTTAGAAAGGGCATCTGAAATGGCTCTTGCAAAAATCAAAGACGCAGTACGTCAGGCTGTCGGGCGTTCTGGACCTCGCGTTTTGCGCGTCAAAGAGGCGTTTCATCTGACGCCGCATATGATCCGCGTGATCTTTGCTGGTCCTGAATTGGAAGGCTTTCCCGAAGGTCGTGACGGAGGCAATTGCAAGCTGTTGCTGCCTGACGCGAACGAAACCCTATCGGCGTTCAAGTTGCGCCTTTCTGGCGGGCCAGCTCCGGTCAAACGGACCTATACAGTGCGCAGCTATGATGCGGAAAATGGTGAACTGGCCATTGATTTTGTCGATCATGGTGACACAGGCCCTGCATCAAGGTGGGCGCGTGCGGCCAAGACGGGATCGTTTCTGGGGTTCGCAGGTCCAAGCACGTCGAAGGTGACCAGTTTTGATGCCGACTGGTACCTTGTAGCAGCGGACCCATCCGCCATTCCCGTGGCCGCCGCTGCGTTGGAGGCAATGCCGCGTGACGCCAAGGGTGTCGCGATCTTTGAGGTCCCATCAATTGAAGACAAGCAAGACATCGACATGCCAAGTGGCATAGAAGCGCATTGGTTGATCCACCCCGATCCAAGCATCGCATCGTCAGCGCAAGAGAAATTGATCCGGGGACTGGATTGGAACCAAGGTCGCGTGCAGACCTGCATCGCGGGAGAATCTGGCGTGATCAAAAGCCTAAGGGCGTTTCTTGCACAGGAAAAAGAAGTGCCGCGCGCGGACACCTATATTTCCGGTTATTGGAAGATTGGCCTTGTTGAAGACGAACATCAGCAGATGAAACGCGCCGAAGGTTAAATCGCAAGCCAAGGCAAGAGGACGATCACCATGACTACCGCAGTTTCCGTCGCAACCGGCCGACGTGGCGATTGAAGGTGTCGAGGCGCGGGAAATGCGGCTACACGGACCGCGATGAATTGGCTGCGACCTACGCTGAAATGCTGATCGTGTCGGGGAACTGGGTGAAGTTCTGGGTCCCATCATGGTGCGCATCTGTGAATGCATCCGCGGCGGTGCGTTCGCCAAAAACGGTGATTTCGAAGCAGCCGCTGGGCCCCCCCCACGTGGGTTGGGACGCCTATTTTTCATCGCTCAAGACCTAAACCCTAGACCCGCACGACCTTTAGCTTTGTCTTAAGGTCGGTGCGGCAGAAGGCATGCAAGAAGCAGGTTTGTTCAGAAATGTCGAGCATCTCTTGCGCCGTTTCGTCGGACTCGGTTGTTTCGAGATAGACGTGCGTTTCGATGGAATCCGCCTCGCCTGCTTTGCCGGTGCCGCCCGATGCGCCACCCAGACTGAAATGCGTGTCTTGCACGATCCGGTAGTCTGGGAGGTCCAGTTTCAGCATCGACACAAAGCGACCGAACTGCGTCATGAAGCAAAACCCGATGCCCGCCGAAATTAGCGAATTGGCGTCCGGCGCTCGCCCATCTTCTGAACTGAGGAACCGGAACGACGTGCCATAGGGGGAATACTGCATTTGTTGAATTTCTTTGATGCCGTCTTCGCGCATCACAGCGACTGCGCCGATGTTCAACCGACGATCTTGTTCTGAGGCCATGCTGCCGCCCGCCGCCGATGTCCCAAGAACGACATCCTTCTTTGGTGTCGGACCGACTGGTTCCATTAGGTCCAAGTCACTTGCTTCGGCTTCGGATTTGGCAAAATGATTGCCCGGATCTGGGAACAATGCGCCGTCAAGCTCTGCGACTTTTGCAGTTGGCAACTCTGTCCCGTTCTTGCCCAATTTGAACAGGCTTTCCAACTGGCCGCGCATCAATCCGTTGAGGGGCGATGCGTAGGTCGCATTGATCAGGATTTCATTCAGGGCCGCGTCGTTCAGATCGCAATCTATTTCAACCTGAAGGTCAATGTTTTCGGCCCCGCCTACCATTGTGCGCTTCGGCATAGAGCCTTTCATCGTGTAGTAATTGTCCTGAATAAGCTTCAACTTGCGAATTTCGATGCCCTTGATTTTGGCCAGCGCAAGAATTTCATTCATGAAACTCGCCGCCATACCGCAGGACAAAAAGGCCAGCGGGCAGGGGGCCGCGTCATAGCCGTTCAGGTAGGGGCCTTCGTCAGACACGAGACGCCAAGTTTCACCGGTTTTGGCGGACCGGACTAACGCCTCTTTTTGGAAACCGGACAGTGACCGCACCCATGTGCGCAGCGCATCGCCCTTTCGGTTTTCCGGCGCGTCAATCGAAACCGCGTCTGCATTCGTAACCTTGTAGAACGGCGCAACGCCGCTGCTACCGATGATGTCATCACCAAGTGCTGCCATGGTATTTTTCCTAAGTTGAAATGTCGCTAGAGGTTAACCTTGCCGCCATCCACGTTGAGCGTTTGCCCAGTGACAAAGTTGCTATCGGGTGACGCAAGATAAAGCAGCGTGCCCAACAGATCCTCGGCCAGCATTTCCCGCTTGATCGAACGCGACGCCACTGTGGGGCCGCGCGCCATATCAAATCCGGAATTAGCTGCGATGCCTTCGCTTTCCGTCAGGCCGGGGGCGATAGCGTTCACCTGAATGTTCTTGTCGCCAAGTTCGCGACCGTGGCAGCGTGTCAGCGCGATAATCGCCCCTTTGGACGCGGTGTAGTGCGATAGGCCGGGTGGGCCGTAATAGAACGTGCCGGATGCGATGTTGATGACTTTACCACCACCCGCCTTGATCATTGTCGGTGCGATTGCGCGCATCACTTGGTGAACGCCGCGGGCGTTGACCCTCATGATCAGATCAAACTCATCATCGGATATCTCAAAGAAAGGCTTGGGCGTCAGCGTTGCAAAAATCGATGCGTTGTTGACCATGATATCAAGGCCACCCATGCTGATGGCCGTTTCGACCATCGCTTTGAGGTCGTCGTTATTTGTCACATCGACCTTCATGCCCTGCGCAGTGCCACCCACATCGGTAATTGCCTTGACGGCTTTGTCTGTATCCTGAACATCCGTTACAAGAACCTTTGCGCCCTCGTTGGCCATCGCTTTCGCCATAAGCGCGCCAATGCCCTGTGCGGCGCCCGTGATTACCGCGACTTTTCCTTTAAGACGATCCATTGTGTCCTCCCGCTGTTAGATTTCTATTTCAAGAATTTTCGCGACTTCGGGCCAGCTCATGGCCCCGTTCTCGCGCAGATCATGTGTCAGATCCTCGGGAACCCAGTCGATCACGCACTTTTTGAAGTTTGGTCGCGCCTCGATCCTCGCGAACCATTTTTCGACGTTTGGCAAACGTCCGTTTTCCCACATGCCGCGCATCGACATCATTACAAGCCGGTTGACGTAAGGCGTTATGGCGATGTCGGCGATAGAGAACTTGTTGCCGACCAGCCAATCCTGCCCGTTCAGGGCTGTCTCCATTTTTTGCAGGTAGCTGTCGTACAATTTGACCTTATCTGCAGCCCCCGGCGCATCAAATCCGAAACGCGTGTAGCTGTCCTTGAGGTCTTTCCAGTTAGACGCGACCGACATGGTCGGTGTGGACGCAAGGAATTTCTTTACGCCGTCTTCCCCAAGGTTTTTCAACACCGTGTGGCGGTGCGAGCAAACAAAGGTGACGGCCCCACATGCCGGATGCAGATCTTCATCCACCGCTTTGGTCCAATAACGTGCTTGCGCGCGTTCCCATGGGTCAGTCGGGTGCACGCTATTTTCAGGTGAAATCTGGTCCAGGTATTCAATGATGACGGTGCTGTCGGGAACAACCGTGTCGTCATGTACCAATGTCGGGACAACGCCCTTGGGGTTCAGCTTGAGATAGTCAGGTTCGAACTGCTCGCCCTTGAGAATGTCGATATAGACGCCGTCCCAAGGCAGCCCTTTTTCATCCATCGCAAAGCGCACTTTGGCGGCACAAACTGATGATCCGTGGTGATAAAGCGTGAAAGTCATAGCTGCACGGTAACCCATTTCAGTTCCGTCATCGCTTCCATGTCCGCATCCGTGCCTTCACGGCCCACGCCGCTTTCGCCGTTGCCGCCAAAGGGCACGTGCGCTTCGTCGTGGATGGTCGGGCCATTGATGTGGCACATGCCGGCGTCGATGTTGCGGGCAAAATGGAACGCGCGATCGATGTTTTTGGTGAAGATAGCAGAGGACAGTCCGTACACCGTATCGTTGGCTTTTTCCAAAGCTTCTTCGTAGCTGTCGACGGGGTAGATCGCGGTGACAGGCCCAAAGGTTTCGGTTTTGCAAACGGTCATCTTTTCGGTCACCCCAGTCAGCAGGGTGGGCTGGCAGCGGTTGCCTTCGAATTCGCCACCTGCTGCGACAGTTGCGCCGTTGGCGACGGCATCTGCGATGTGATCTTTGACACGTTGACGCTGGCGGTCTGAAATGATGGGCGCGATGACAGTGTCTGGATCACGCAGATCGCCCATGCCTACCTTGCCAGCAATTGCCGAAAACCGTTTGACGAATTCATCAAAAATCGGGCGTTCCACATAAAAGCGGCTGGACCCGATGCAGGCCTGCCCACCGAACATGAAAATGGATCGCGCAACCAGCGGCATAGCTTTGTCCAGATCCGCATCCGCCAGAACAACCGTCGGGCTTTTACCGCCCAGTTCCAGTGTACTGGGCGTTTTGTTTTTGGCGCAGATTTCGTTGATGTGCTGACCCACAACTGTGGAGCCTGTGAAGGTGACGAAATCGACGTCTGTGTGCCCTGTCAAATCATCCCCGATCTCAACGCCAAGGCCTGTGACAACGTTGTAAGCGCCCGCTGGAATGCCAGCTTCGGCAATGATTTCAGCAAAGATAATCGTAAGGTGCGGTGCCATTTCAGATGGCAAATGCACAACCGTGTTTCCAAGGGCCAAGGCATTGGCGACCAGTCGTGTGGTCTTGATCAGGGGCACGTTGAACGGCGTGATCACAGCAACGACCCCAAGAGGTTCGCGGATCGACATTGACATTGTGCCGGGACGATCTGACGGAATGGTTTCACCGCGTACCTGACGGCATAGCCCGGCCGCCGCGCGGATCATCGTCAGGCCCTTGTTGAATTCAAACATCGCCTTTTGGACGGGCGATCCGATTTCATCAATCAGGCAGTCGACCAGCTCTTTTTGGCGGCCTTCCATCAGTTCGGCGACCCGCAGCAACCAACGTTCGCGCTGTGTTGGCGTGGTGTCGCGGAACGTGGCGCACGCGGACTTCGCAGCACTTACAGCCTTGCGCATGTCATTTCTGGTGCCCTTGGCCGCGTAGCAATACAGGCTGTCGTCAAGCGGGTTCAGAACCTCAAAGGTGCCTCCGTCGTCTGCGTCCACCCAGTTCCCACCGATAAAGTGCTGTAGGGTTTTGATATCTGTTTTAGCGTCCATTGTGGGTCTCCTAGGCTATCCGCCGACTAAGGTTTCGGGGAGAAATAATGCGATAGATGGAAAGATGATCAGCAGTACGATCATGAAGGCCATGGCGAACCAGAACGGCCAGATGCCGCGGAAAATTGTGGCCATAGGCACATCGGGTGCGATTGATTTCACGATGAAGACGTTGATCCCGACAGTGGGCGATATCATCCCCATTTCAAGCACAATCACGACGATGATACCGAACCAAATCAGATCCCAATCCAGTCCAATTGCAATCGGGATTACGACAGAGATTGTGAGCACCAGCATGGCGATAGATTCCAGGAACATGCCAAGGAAGATGTAGACCAAGATAATGATCATCAGGACGCCCAATTCGCCGATGGGTAAGGACGTAAGCAATGTTACAAGGTTGGCGGGAACTTCTGTCAGTGAAATGAATGGGATGAAGACGAACGCACCGATAATGATCAGGAACACCGTCGCAGTGGCGTTCATGGTTTGCAGGATAACGGCCTTGATTGCGGGAAACGTCAGGGATCGCCGTGCGGCTGCAACTATGAAGGTGAAAAAGGCACCTACCCTGGACGCTTCAACCGGTGTGAAGAACCCCGTGTACATCCCGCCAATGGTCAAGAACACGACTGCAAGGATCGGGGAAGCGTTGATCAGCGATTCCTTGCGTTCAGGCCAAGCAGAGCGCGGACCGGGAGGACCCGCAGTCGGATTGCGCATCACCACCAGATAGATGGCGCCAATGAACAGCATTGTCAGGATGATACCGGGAAAGACACCGGCCATGAACAAGCGACCAATGGATTGTTCCGTCAGCACCGCATAGATGATCATTCCGCCTGATGGAGGGATCAAAAAGCCAAGCGTGCCGCCTGCCGCGACCGAACCGGTGGCAAGGCCGTCGTGATACTTATACTTCTTCATTTCCGGCAGGGCGACGCGGCCCATTGTGACCGCAGACGCAAGCGACGACCCTGACAAGGCCGCAAATCCTGCACAGGCCGCAATCGTAGCTGATGCAAGACCGCCCTTCATGTGACCCATCCAGCGATAGGCCGCTGCATAAAGATCGTTGGACATGCCTGACACACCAGCAAGCGTGCCCATGAGCACGAACATCGGGATCACCAGCAAGTTGAAGTTAGAGGCCGCTTCAAAGGTTTCGCCGGCAAGGTTGGAATAGGCGATGCGCACACCACGCGCCCATGCTTGATCCGACGCCATGCCCACAGCGATGAACTGGTTCGCATTGGCGACCGCCGTGCCCACAAGGCCAACGCCGAGCATGGACAGTGCCACAGGCATGCGCAGGGCGAGCAAGATGAAAAGAGTTAGAAGGCCAAGAATGCCTAGAAGTGTCATGCTAATTATAGGTCTTCACCATCGACTTTCAGTGTGATGACCTTGCCGCCGCGCAGGATCTGCCAGATGTCGAGGATAATCACGACAGCATAGATCAGCGCAGAGATAGCCAACAAATAATAGAAGGGTCCGTAGGGGATAAGGAGCTGTTGGGTGGTTTCCCCGAACTTCGCGGCTGTGCCGCCGGCATGCCAAAGACGCCACCCCATGATCGCCAACAGAAAGAAGGCCAGAACCTTCATTACAAGCAAAGACCATTTGGCGAAGCGGGCCGACATGCTGCTTTCCAAAACCTCGATTTCGATATGCGCGCCTGTCCGTGCTCCGAGAGGAATAGAGAGGGCGACAATGACGACCAAAGACAGGATCAGCAGGTCCTCTGCGCCGATGATCGGCGAGTTTAGCGCTTTGCGCATGATCAACACGTTCCAGACCGAAAAGACCGTCATGAAAATCAGCGTGCTCCCGCCCAAAACGAGTGCGAGCCATGTCAGCGTCTTGTCTAAAAGCCGGATAATGCCTGGTAGTTGTGTGTCCTCAGACATTTCGAAATCCCCCCATGGTTGATGGTGGGGCGGAAACCGCCCCACCAAGCTGATTTACTGGTTGAGCGCTTCGTAGATTTCTTGCGCGTTATCGATGCCGCGTGCTGCATAATCGTCGTAGATCTGCTGCATGCCTTCGGCGGCTGCGACTTCCATCTTGGCGCGTTCTTCGTCCGAAACAGTGATCCGCTCGACGTTCAGCTCACCCGTGGCGCGCTGTTCTTCGACCCATTCCAGCGCAACCTCGTCTGCGTGATGGAATGCCCGTGCGAGTTCCATCGAGAACGGCAGGCCTGCAATGTCGTCGATGACCGCGCGATGTTCGTCGCTCAGGCTTTCGTAGCGTTCCTTGTTCATCACGTAGAACACTGGGTTGAATGTCGCAGGTGTGTTGAGGATTGCGTAATCTGCAACCTCATCAAGGTTCCACGGCGGCATGATGTTGTTGATGGTCGAAATTGCGCCGTCGATCGTCCCTGTAGAAAGGCCGGTGTAATGTTCGGTAGGATCTAGCTGCACTGGTACCGCGCCCACACCCTGCAGCACTGGCGCGGTCATCGCGGCAAATGGAACGATTTTTGCGCCTTGCATGCCTTCAATCGTGGACACATCCCGCGTGGAAATGATCATACCACCCGCGACGGGTGCCACACCAAGAACCTTCACGTCGCTCCATTCTTCAGCCATGTATTCATCGAAAACGGTCCAGAGCCGTTGCGTGGAATCCAGAGCATCAACTGCCGCGCCTGGTGGAATTGCCAGCATGGTGCGCTGGAACAATGTCGGGGTAGAGGCTGCGATGCCAAAGGTGATATCAGCCACACCTTCAACAGCTCGTTTGTATTGTTGTGTCGGACCCGCGCCCAACTGACCGGCAGCATAGACTTTGAGGGTCAGCGTGCCGCCAGAACGTTCTGTGAGCTCGTTTTCAAACCATGCCAGCGCGCCAGTGACCGACTCGTGATTTGGTGGCACAAATGTTGCGACGGACAATTCTTCTGCGATTGCCGACTGGGCCGACATTGCCAAAATAGCAGATAGCGCGGTGGAACGAAGGGTATTCAAAATAGTCATGTCTACTCTCCTTATTGGTTGATTGCGTTGTAGATTTCTTCGGCATTTTCGATTCCGCGTCCTGCGTAGTCGGCGAAGATAGCCTGCATGCCGTCGGCAACTGCGGCGTCCATCTTGGCGCGTTCATCGTCAGTGACAGCGACAAGTTCATAACTCTTGTCTGTGTTCGCCATCATCATTTCGAGTGAACGTTCGTCTGCTCCATCACAACCTTCCGCGAGTTTCATGGATGCGGCTTCGCCTGCCAATTCATCAATAATCGCGCGGTGTTCGTCGCTTAGCCCTTCGTAGCGCTCACGGTTCATGACCACGAAAATGACTGCGTGTTGGACCGGTACGTTCGTTACAAAGTGCGTTGTTACGTCCCAAAAGTTCCAAGGGGGCGTCATGTTGTTGTAGGTCGCGTAGGCGCCATCAATCGTACCCGTCGACAGCCCCGTGTACATTTCGGACACTGGCATCTGCACAGGAACTGCGCCCATTGCTTCGATGATCGGCGTTGTCATGGCGGCATATGGCACAATCTTCGCGCCCTGCATGCATTCAAAAGTGGACACGTCTTGTGTTGCTGCGATCCCAAGACCCGCGGCCGTGCTCAAGGCAATAACCTTCACGTCGGCATATTCTTCCGCGAGGTGTTCATCAAACGCGGACCATATCCGGACGGTCGCTTCGGCCGATGAATTGGATGCACCTGGTGGAATAGCGAGCATAGTGCGTGGGAACAGGGCGGGAGTGTAGGCGGTTACGCCGAACGTAATGTCCGCAACGCCTTCAACGGCGCGCTTGTATTGCTGCACTGGGCCCGCACCCAGTTGACCGGCAGGGAACAACTGCATGGTCATCGTGCCGCCAGAGCGTGCTTCAAGTTCTTCTGCGAACCACGCAAACAAAACTGTATTGGAATGGTGTTGCGGTGGCACGAATGTTGCCACTGTCAGTTCTTCGGCTGACGCCGAAAACGCAGTGCTCGCAAGCACCGAAGCAAGCGCGAATGCGCGGGTGAAGCGTGAAAAAGCCATGATATCCTCCCAGAAGTGGCTGAACCGACGACCCCTTTTGGGATCCCAAGTTCTATTTTCCGACTCGGGTTTTGCCGAATCTGTGCTGTTGCTCTTCAAGGTAAGCTGATAGCGGGATCCCAAATCAAGCAAAGAGCTTGATTTTGCGCCAGGCTATTGAGCAATGCGCTTGACTTTGGGATCCCAAATCGGTGCAAGTAGTGACATGCAATCAATTGACACAGAGCTCGCGGCACGGATCCGCAACGATATCATTCATGGGGTTTACGAAGAGGGTGCGCGCCTGTCTGAGGCGCACCTTTGCGAGGCACACAAGGTTTCGCGCACGCCTGTGCGGCTGGCGTTGCGGCTTTTGGAACGAGAAGGCGTAATCCGTCGCGGTGACGGGCGGGGCTATATGATCCAAAGCCCGACGATCACCGATGTGAAGCAAGCGGTGCAAGTGCGCGGGCATTTGGAAAGTCTGGCGGCGCGACTTATGGCGCAAGCGGAGGACAGACATGAACGATTGCCGGCAATGGCAGGCGCCATTGATGAGATCGAAGCGACGGTAGATGCTGGGCGTCTGGACGTTGATGCGATAAAAAGGATGCAAACGGCGAACCGCGTGTTTCACTCCACCATGTTGGACAGCTGCGGCAACGACTATGTCGGGTTTACCTGCCAGCAGATCAGCCACTTGCCCATGCTTGCGGCGGGTTCCATGGTTTTTGACAGATCGGTTGGCGATACGCCCGAACATCTGGAGCGCGGGCTGTTTCGTTTGCGATTGGGTAATGCGCAACACCGCGTCATCTATGATGCTATTGCGGCAGGGGATGCCGTGCGCGCGGAAGGTATGATGCGTGAGCATGCCAACACCATGATCGAATACATCGAGACCTTTGAAACGCGCGATGGCACCCTGACGGTGGCCGATCTTGTCGCCTATTCGGCGGCCGACATCGTTCTGGAAGACGGGTAAAAGAGGGGCCGGTGCGTTCACCGGCCCTTCGTTCAGGATCATTTGTCCCAGTACGCGTCGACAAGACCAAGTAGAAATTCGCCGTCGTAGCTAGGATAAGCTTCTGCAATCGCAGCCTTCACTTCGTCTGGTGTTGTGCCTGCTTCCCATGCCGCATCCAGTACCTTCAGGTAACCGATTGCAACGTCGAGTTCGCCGCGCGTGGTTGGAAGACCGTGACCGACGAGCAGTGTTTCAAAAGACGGATCATCGCGCATGCCTTCCAAGATCGCAATCCAGTTTTTGCGGTCTACGCCGGGTGCAAAATACACGCCGTTATAGACGAGGTCTTGCACTACAGCGACTTTCTGTTCGGGGAAGACCGCGACAATAATTTTGGGGGCCTCAGCATTGTCGTAAGACCGGAACTCAACTGCCACACCGCCAATTTCTGTCATGCCAAGCGCGAGGTCAGGACCGTTCAACAATGCTGTTGGTTCAGGATTTTCGCCATTGGTTGCTTCGGCGCGCAAACCTTCGCGGATTTCCGGCAAGGTCGAGAACGTGATGCCTTCCATTGTGGAAACACCGCCCCAGTGGTCTGGGTGCTCGTGGCTGATATATGCGGTGTGCACAGGCTTGCCAGTGCTTTCGATCAGCGCCGTGACTTCCGTGGCGGTCGGTGGGATGAATGTTGAATCGACCAGCAGCAACTGATCGCCCATCTCGATGACATGGGCCGTTACGTTTACGGCCTCTGCAGGGGAGACATACGTGTGGAACGTGACGCCACCCTTGGCAAAGGAATGGATTGTGCCAGCGGCCATTTCGCCCTGCGCAGCGGCAGACGTTGGGGCAAAACCAGCACGTAGCAGTGTGAGAGCGCCGGCGGAAAGTGCGGCGCTTTTAAAGAAATCGCGGCGGTTCAATGAAGTCGACATTTGATGTCCTTTCGAATGAAGAATGACCAGCGCGTTACGGAATGCACCGCGCAGCTGGCGGAACTGTACGGCCCGCGCCGCATTCGAATTAGACGGTTTCGTCAGACTAGATCGTTCGGGTGAGCCGAATAATGTAGTATTAATTGTGTCGCGCATGATTTTGGCGGGGCAGAGCGAATGTCAGTGCCATGGCATCCAGTTTCTGATCGCGACTTTTGTGCCGAGCGAGAAATACAAGCCGCTTCTTTCTGGTGCGTCCAAATCAGAAAACAAATGTCTCGCGATGGCGTCGTGCTTCTTCGACGCCCAGTTCGGTCAACGTGGTTTCGCTCCAATTCATCATCGCATCGGGTCCACACATGAACACTTCACGATCCTTAAGGTTCGCGACGGATTGAATGTCGTCGATCCCCATGCGCCGTTCTTCAACTCTTAACGCATTATCAAACTGCGCTGGGCGTAGACCGTCCCGTGCCGTCTGTGCGGCGGAGACGTTTCCCTTGATGCTTTGGAACGCCATGACGCTTAATTTCACATTTTTCGGACGCGAACCGTGCTGCGCAGCGAAATGCTTCAGGACATTGATATCGTCATCACGCCCAGCAAACAGAAGCACAATGTCGGTCGCACCAAGTCCGGGATTTGCTTTCGCAATCTGAAGGATACCGTCCCACATCGCCATAAATGGCGTGATGCCCACGCCGCCTGCGATCCAAAGCATTTGGGGTGGAACATGCGGCGGGTGGCCCTTTGGGGGCGTAGAAAAACACGAAAAGCCAGCGCCGGTGCCCTTAAAGACGACCGGTAGTTTTTGATCGATAAGCCTGTCGATATTGTCGTGTAAGACATTCGACATCAAACCGCCCGGTTTGCGTTTGACGGTGACACTGACGCGGTCGGTGCCGACGAACGCGTTGGTATGCGGGTCAAAATCGGGCGCATTGGAAATCGTCCATGTGCGGACAAAATCGTCGTTCACCAATTGCGGGTTGGTTTCGTTCATATGGCTGTAGCCGACGTCCAAGATGTCCGAGAAGCCGAAGACGCCAAACCCACCCGGCAAAGGGGCATCGGTTGGCGTCGAGAGGCGGAAATTGAACGTCTTGATGCTGTCGGAAATAGCTTGCGTTGAAACGAGAGTGGCAGAAATAGCGGCAGCGCCGTCATTTGGCGCCGACGCATGCCCCATTTGTTCCAATTCCTGACGCAAGAGCCGCACAGGTGGATTGTAGGGCGAGAACTGTTCGTCAGATGTCAGTCTTAGATTTAGCCCATTTTTGACCAATACCGCACCAGTCACCTTGACGCGCGTTAGCAAGTTCACGCGTGGCATAAGCGCCTCTGCGTCCTGATCCAGCAGGTTTTCCGCGTCACCAGTGACGTAAAGGACATCGCCTGTCGCGAAATCTGGAAACAAGAGGCCGACTTGCGGGTCCGTTACGATATTGCCCAAAGACTGATAAAAGCGGTTGCCGGAATGGTCAGGCAAAACCAGATATGTTGTGACCTGATCGCCATCACATTCTTCATAAATGCGTGTAAAACCGGGGGCACCGCCGCGATGATTGACGCCCATGTCAGTTTGGATGTCCGACGCATTGTCTGTAGTCGTATGCTTTGTCGCTAGAAAGACTGTGCTTGCACGATGAACCACTGCTTTGGCGTCGGCGGGCAGGGCGGAGGTGTCAACGTCAAAGCTATCATGAGAAAGGCCTGCCGTGCGCTGCACATGCGTCAATGAACGAACGGTGATGTATTTCGGGCAATTCCCAAGATGCTGGTCGGAAAGGAGGCGAAGCCGGACTTTCGCCATACGATCAACAGCGGCATCTTCGATTGATCCGGCGATCTTATTGCGTCGACGGTTCGTGAAATCGATCCCAACTCCTGCAAAGAGCCGACGGTCATCAGCCAATGTCGGTTCCTGCTGCAACGCGCGCGCAAAAGGATCAAAGGGGTTTGTTTCAGCAACGATGTCCGTTGTGTTTCCACCTGAAACCTTAATACCAAGGGTAGGGTCGTCGCTCGACGTTGTGACCAAAAGGCTGACCCATGGACGCCCCTTTTGGTCGAGCGTTGCTAGAGGCAGATAGGACAGGCCAGCAAAGAAATCTGCGTGCTGCTGCGGCATGTCACTGCTTATGTATTGCGGAATGGCGTCGGTAAGTTCTTTGGGCGTGTTGCGCCGCGCTTGCAGTAGCAATTCACCTTTGTGCGACTTATGTGCCTGCGTCATTGGCTGATCCTTCCGCCCCTGTCGTCGGGTTACGCTTTGTTGGATATTTCGATGCTATCGATTGATGGCCTAGAGGCCCAAGTCGCTCAGACTGGGGTGATCGTCGGGACGACGTCCGAGCGGCCAGTGGAACTTTCGGTCTGTTTCTGCAATAGGATGTTCGTTGATGCTGGCAAACCGCCGGTCCATGTAACCGTTTTCATCGAACTCCCAGTTTTCGTTGCCATACGCACGGAACCAGTTGCCGCTGTCATCGTGATATTCATAGGCATAACGCACCGCGATGCGATTTCCATCATGGACCCATAGTTCCTTGATCAGACGGTAATCCAATTCCTTGTCCCACTTTCGGGCGAGAAATTCAGCGATCTGCGCACGGCCTTCGGGGAACTCGGCGCGGTTGCGCCACTTACTGTCAGCTGTGTAGGCCTGTGCGACTTTGGCGGGGTCGCGACCGTTCCAGCCATCTTCGGCAAGGCGGACTTTTTCGATAGCGGTTTGGTGTGTGAAGGGCGGCAACGGGTGACGCGGGGCTTCGGATGTCATTCTCATTCTCCCTTTTCAGCTAGTAGACCAACGGCGGTCGTGGGCATTGCTTCGAATCCGGGCAATGCTTCGAAACGGTCAAGCCAGGAGCGCACATTCGGATAGGGGGCAAGTGATACGTTTCCTTCCGGCGCATGGGCCGTGTAGGAATACGTCGCAACATCCGCGATTGTCGGGCGATCACCGACAAGCCAATCACGGCCTACCAGACCTTGTTCCAGCTTTTGCATTGCCTTCGTTGCCACTGCGGCGGCGAATTCTGGCTCTAACGGTGCGCCAAAAACAGTGATCAACCGAGCAGCGCAAGTTCCAAACGCAATTTCACCAGCAGCGAGCGTAAGCCAAAGTTGCACATTAGCTTCGCCGATTGCCGTGCTTGGTATCCAGTCGGGGGCGTATGTCCGCGCAAGGTAGACTAAGATCGCGTTCGAATCCGAAACGATCACGTCGCCGTCCTCGAGAACCGGCACTTGGCCATTCGGGTTCATCGCGAGAAATTCAGGCGATTTATGCGCACCGGCGCCAAGATCGACAGGGATGGCTTCATGCGCAATTCCTGCAAGTTTTGCGAATACCAAAGCACGATGCGCGTGACCTGATTTGGCGAAATGGTGAATGCGGACCGCGTTCGACATGAGCGTCTCCAGTAATTTTGAATGTTAGTGGATGATTAGCAGTTGCAGTCATGAGGGATAATTGCCACTTTTGGCGTAACTTTAGGCCCTGAAAGGGCGCAATGTCATGGACAAGATTGACCGCATGCGCGCGTTTGCGTTGGTTGCAAACAACGCTTCATTCACCATCGCTGCTCAGCGTATGGGGCGGTCTGCGCGTTTGGTTAGCAAATACGTTGCTGATCTGGAAAATGCGCTGGGTGTACAATTGCTCAACCGCACGACGCGCAGCGTCTCTTTGACGGATGCGGGGGCGACCTACTTGGCACTATGCGCGCCGCTGCTCGATGGGTTTGATGAGCTTGAAGACAGAGTGAGAAATGAACAGGCATCGTTGCGCGGCGTGATCCACGTTTCGGCACCCACTGGGTTTGGTGCTTTGCGACTTGTCCCATCGCTTGCGCGATTTGCCGAGAAACATCCGAACGTAGAACTTGATTTGAAGTTCTCAGACCGTAGGGTTTCAATTGTCGAAGAAGGCCTTGACCTAGCAGTCAGAATTGGCCCGATGCGCGACAGTTCCCTTAAGGTACGCCAACTTGGCCGCATGCCTTTGGTTGTCTGCGCATCGCCAGCCTATTTGATCCGTCACGGGCAACCGGACCATCCGAAGGCGCTTGCCACGCACGAATGTATACTCGACGGCAATATGACTGAACCGACAGTTTGGCGATTTTCGGTCAACGGCCAAGATGAAGCTGTGCAAGTAAACGGGCGATTTCGGATGAATGCTCCAGCGGGGTCGGCCCGTCTTGCCATATCAGGGGCGGCGATCGCACGATGTCCTGCCTATACGGTTGCCGATGCTTTGCGGTCGGGTGAGTTGGTCGAGCTTTTCGCCGAGAACCGTGTGCCGCCTTATGTTGTGGCCGCGCTTTTCCCACAAAACCGGCGGCTGACGACAAGAGTGCGCGCATTGATTGATCATCTCGCAAACGACTCGGCATTGTGCCCAGACGGTGCATGATGAACGCAATTTTTACGCGCCCGTATCAGTGATTTTTGCCCGCAGTATATACGGTTGTGATCCGACAATATCATTAGGCATCGCTCATCACGAACGTTGGTTAACCAAAACCCGTGCTTCATATTCTTTCACGCAGCGTCGTGCGGTTTGGTTGTGTGGGCTGCCCATTGTCCGTAGCTCGGGGAACAAATCAAATAGCTCATCGCGTGAGGAATCTTCAATCGCATTCAGTCCGATTTCGCCCGCGTAGAAGCTTTCTGTCGGTAGGTCGTTTGAATAAACGATCTCGTGTTGGTCGAACATGATGTGAATGTAAGTCACCTCGTCACATGGTTTTTCGAATGCTGCACCGGTCCCGACGAGGTGTTTCGCGGTGACCAACACCTCGTTCGTGCCGAAGTAGAGCTCTGCTTGATAGCCCACGATCAGAACGCGGTGGTTCGGGGAAACCAGGATGGAATGCTGCGTGTCACCTTGTTTTGCGCCTAGGAACTTCACGGGGGCAAATCGGCCCCGCCCAACAACCGTTCGGCTTCCGATCCAGCGGATTGGACGAAGACCATGGTCTCGGGTCAGCACCAGATCGCCCGGCTGTAAGGTTTCAACTAACCTTTCGCCCATAGGTGTCTTGATCAGGGTGCCTTTCGTGAAACAGGGAACGTCACGGTAGTCTAGGTCATTCACAAGCGGTGTAGCCCCGCTTCCATTTGCTGCGGTGTCGTTGTCAGATTCCGACAGCGTAAAATTCCCAGCCACATCGATATCTGCGTCGTTGGCGTCGTATCCAACAACATTATCAACGACGTCCTTCAGTCCGTCGCCATCGCTATCGACCGATGCGTCAATTGCCGCTTGGCTGATACCGTGACCTGCTTCAATGACATCATTGACGCCATCGTTATCCGAGTCCGTATCGAGAAAATCAGCAGTTCCGTCGGTATCTGTGTCAACCGGTGTGACACCGCCAGCCTCGTATGCGTCGTCAAGTCCATCCCCGTCGCTATCGTTGCCCGTAGGCGCGATGTAATTGGCTGTGCTTTGGCCTTCGACGTTGTCGGTGATCCCGTCGTTGTCGCTATCAAGATCAAGGTGATCAGCGACGCCATCACCGTCGCTATCCGTTGTGCTAACGATACCGCTGACATTGAAGACTTCTGTGGTCGTTCCGCCAAAATTCGGATTTGCACCTGAATCGATAACGACAACGCCATCAAGCGAAACCGTATAGCTCGCCGGGTCCGCACCACTTATGCCATCGCCAAAATCATCGATAACCGTGAAGGTGTAGTCACCCAAGCCAGCAACGCTGACATTCGTGACTTCGACGACGTTATCATTAATCGTCGTGTCGCTGGCGATAAGATTGCCGTCAGGATCACGTAGTTCCCACCGCGTATTGTCCATCTGAGTGAACTCATCGGCGTCGAATGCGATCGTGATCGTGCTTGGCGTGGTGACAGAGTACCCTTCGTCAGTATCCAAGATTCCGTCGCCATCATCGTCGATATCTTGGTCATCTGTAATGCCGTCGCCATCCGTGTCCAAGGCAGGAACATCAAAACGCAAGTCGCTGATACCCGACCCACCCGTGCTCGTCCCGTTGGGTCCGGGTGCAAAGGTCAAATCGATCTGCGATATAGGCCCCGGTAGATTAACGGTTACATCGTTCGCGATCGTGCCTGCGGATTCAATGGTCACCGAACCGTCAGGGTTCGCGAATACGTTTTCGTCCTGAACGCCGCTTAAGCCGGCAATGACCGTGGTAGGATCCAGAAGTACGCCGTTCTCGTCATACGCGTAGATGATCCACAGGTCATCGAACGTCGATGCGCCGTCGTCGTTGACGTGGATGAAGTCAAAATTCAGATTTTCAATTGGCGTCGAAAAATCGTAGCTCGCCGTGATCGGGGACGTTACCCCAAACGCGCCAAATTCAGAAACCGTATTACCACCTTGTGATGCGTCCCAGGCATTGGCTGTAAAGCTGGCCGTAACGACTGTGCTGTTGCCGCCTTCAGATACGGTTGTCGTACCGTTCTCTGCCGTCCCATTGGGACCGGTCAGCCACAGAGCATTATCAATAAAAGCCATCTTGCAGGTCTCCTTCGCTTCAGGCCCCATGAACACAGGCTTCGCAAAGTCGTTTGCATCCGAAATTCTACATCAAAGATGCGAACCCCTTGAACCTCAACCTTTTGGTTGATCGGCAGGTAGAGACTATTGCGTGGTCGTTGGACGGGACTTGCTGAAAAGATAAATGGTCCTGCTTGGGAATCCCTAAGCAGCAAACGGCTAGCGTGGCAGCTAAAGATATATCCAGAGGCAGGATTTTACCGAGCAACTACCAGAAAGGTTAGTCGACTATCCGAATTGGCGATTTTTCTGCCAATAGCTTCGGTGCTGGCCGTTTGCGTATAACCTCAACTGGTCCATGACTAGAAGGTATAGTTGATCATTAGGCCCGCAGTCGCTTGTTCCTCTGATCCGCGTTCTTGCACAATTGAAGAGTCACGCACGTCACCGCTGAGGCGATCAAATTCGGCAAACCCAACAAGCGATACATTCTGATTAAGCGGCACAAATGCCGATGCGTGCAGACCGTATGACATGATGCCGCCGTTTGCGTCATATTCACTGATACCGGACGCCACGGATTGGGCCGCCGAGACATCAAAATAGGTGCTCGCATAGCTATCGTCAGAAAAACTGGCCGTTGGACCAAATGAAATGACGGACTGCTTTCCTAGAATTTCGACGGGTGCGTTGTAAGTGATATCAACGTCTCCAACGATCCCATCATGGCCGCCATCGACGCCCTTGCGGATCGCAAGATTGGCCTGCAGATTTCCATATGTATAGGCGAGATAGCCGCCGACTTCGGCGGTCTCTTCAATATCCCCCAATCCCGCGATTTCCGACTTAGCGACGCTGGACAACAGAAGGTCATGTTTGGAAGGGGTATCTTCACGGCCAAAATCATATGTCAGTGCGACGCCTGCGGTCAGGTTGTCGTCTTTATAGACGTCATACGACACCCCATCGAGCAAAGAGATATTGAGACGATCTCCGATGGCGACAGACACGTTGGGGATCGCGTAGGTCGACGTCTCATTGCTGCCGAGGAATGATGGCGCGGAGACCACGCCACCTGTGATCGTGAAGAAGATGTCGTGTCCGGCAAAAGTGTCTTCTGGGGCGTTTTGCGCGAAGGCGTTGGCGGGGAGGATGGCCAACATGATCGCGGCGCGTGTTGTGATAGGTTTCATAGTCTTCTCTTTCTAGATGCGCGGTATTGCGCGTTTGTGGAAATGGTGAGGGATTTGTTGATCTAAGAACGGCGCAAACTGGTTGGTGCGGATCAAGCCTGCTTCACTTGCACGCGACGCCCCTTGCCGAACAGAATCCGGAAAAGCCAAAACAGCATCAGCACAATGATCGTTAGCTCAGGCAGCGATAGGATCCCGCTGTCGCGCACCGCCTGTGGGAAAATGCTGGCGCCGGGCCCAGTGAATGCAGAACCGGCAGCGATGAAAAAACCGAGACACATGCGCCAGATGTGCTGTGCAATCCGGTGGCGATCCGTCAGGGTTTTACGCAAGAGCACGACAAGATCGTTGATCACGCCAACACCGGCCATCCCTGCGAGGAAGAAGTAGTCAGCGGACGCAAAACCGCGCAGCGTTTGATCTGGGAATGTCAGTGCGCAAAACCCGGCTGCGATTAGACCTGCAGTGTTGAGAAGGTTCACACCTGCAACCGCGCCGAACGATGCAAAGCGGTGCTTATTTCGGATACGGGCGAGTAACCACCCGCTGATGACCAAGGTCATGCCCAGAACGCCTGCGTGAAATGTGATGTAGAATGTGTCGAACTTAATCAGCCCAAGGATTGCACCGAGGCATGAAGACAGTCCCATTGTGATCGTAAACACGCGGCCTGCGTTGATGTGTTGTGATCCACCTTTTCGGACGGCGAATGTGATGGCGCCCATCACAACGGCAATGGTTCCAGTGGCGATATGCGCGATCGTGGTGATCGTCAGAAATATGAACATTTGAGGTCTCTTCGGCTGTGGCCAAACATCTGCTGGCCGTGAAATTTGAACCCTCATTGCCCGTCAAATTTGTGCCTGTCGTCCGCGCGGGACGGCGCGTACACTTTTCGTGTATTTCAGTTGGTCCGTTTTGAACGTTGATGCCGGTAAAGAATTTCGCCTATCAATCGGCATGCTTACCGATGGAATCATTGCCCTATCAGCGGCGTGCTTGGGCATCGCACTCGCCGGTGCGATGTCTGCGATACGCGGCCCGCAAGACGGGCCCGCACGGTTTTATCTCATGCTTGTCTTTGGCGTGTTTGGCGGCATCGTTGCGACGCCACTCGTCTTTGCGTTCGCCCCGTCAATGTACGGCTTTTACTTGCCGGTCATCTTGGTCCTACTGATGATCCAGCCGCCTGCCGTTTTCTATTATGTCTCCGCAAAGACGACCGAACTGACATCTTCGTCTATGCGGCGACGTGACATCGTCCTACCGATTGCGGCCGGATTGGTGATGGTTGGCTACTGGTTGCAGCCCGCGCAGGCCAAAACCGCGATGTTCATTTCTGGCGATCTTCCTGCAGGCGTCATTCCGTCAACGCTTGTCTTGACGACGTTTGTCCTGATCTTCTGCTGGGTCGTGTCGTCGTTTGTTTATCTCGTCGCCACGTTGCAAAGATTGCGTGAATATCGATCAAAACTTCGGACACTTTATTCCAATCTCGATGACCGTGAATTGCGGTGGCTCGACTGGTTTGTGGTTTCTATCGTCATCGTTTGGGCTGTGGTTGCTGTTACGTTTGTCGCCGTCAATATAGGCTTCGATCAGATAGTGATCGAAGAACTAGTTTACGGGCTGACCGCGTGCCTTCTGTTATTTGTCATGGCATTTGCATCGATATCCCCACCCGACCCGATGATCGAAGACCTTGCGACGCCAGAAGATCCGCCGGAGGCAAAATATGCGCGGTCAGCGTTGAGCGATGATCACGCGCAACAACTTGCCGCGCGCATCAAGTCCGCAATGAGCCAAGATGCGTTGTATCTTGATCCTAATCTGTCGTTACAGAAACTATCGCGTCATGTCGGCGCTTTGCCCAACCAGATTTCTCAAACGTTGAATGAACGCATTGGGCTGACGTTTTTCGACTTTATTGCGCATCACCGGATTGAAGCTGCCAAACCGCTCATCATTGAGAATAAGGAATCTTCTTTGACGATTTCATTGGACGTTGGTTTCAATTCGCGTTCGACATTTTACAAAGCTTTCAAGCGGGAAACCGGCATGACGCCCAAGGCCTATCGGGACACGATGGCGGCTGAGCTTGAAGGTGCATGAGTGTCTCGCAATCCAAGGTCAGTTGCCTAGGAAACCCTTAGCAGCAAGAACGGCAATTATTCCTTCGGTGGCACCCCAATGCCTATCCTGCGGTTGCATGATTAGCGTGGTGCAATCAGCTTTTCCAAACATTGACGAAGCACCTTTTGTTCCTCGGCCGAAAAAGAAGCCATCAGGTTTTCGTTGAAGTCCAACGCCTCTTTTTGAAGATCGACAAAGGCGCTTTGCCCTTGGCTGGTCAATGAAAGGGTTTCATGCCTGCGGTCCGTCGGAACGGTTGATCGTGTCAAAAAGCGACGGTTTTCTAACGCTGACACTGCGCGGCTGACCTTCGTTTTATGCAGGTCCGACATTTCACAGATTTGTTTTGCGGTTAAGTCACCGTATCGACCGAGGTGAAACAAAACGCGCCACTCAGTCCGCAGCATACCGTAGCGGTCTTTGTAGGCCCTCTGAAAATCGAGACTGGTCAATTCAGCCGCGCGGTTCAGCAGGTAGGGCATGAAGTCGGATAGTTGGAATTGGGATTCTTTTGACATCTTGTGAAAATAACCTGTTGATAGTTACAAATGCAACAAATACTTAAGTGTGAATCATGTTGAAGGAAGCCCCATGAATAAATCTGTTACACCACATGGCCTACAACAAGCACCGACAGCGGTAGGCACTGTCGAAGGATACATGCCTGGTTGGGGCAACGACTTTGAAACCGAGGCATTGCCGGACGCATTGCCGCAAGGCATGAATTCCCCGCAAAAATGCAACTACGGCCTTTACGGCGAACAATTGTCAGGCACCGCTTTTACTGCGCCAAGCCATCAAAACGAACGGACATGGTGTTACCGGATCCGTCCGTCCGTGAAGCATTCGCATCGCTATGAAAAAATTGATCTTCCGTACTGGAAATCGGCGCCCAACGTGGTCGCAGATGTAACATCGCTTGGTCAGTATCGTTGGGACCCTGTGCCGCATACGGACGCGCCTTTGACGTGGCTCACGGGCATGCGCACGATGACAACGGCGGGTGATGTGAACACGCAGGTCGGCATGGCGACACATGTCTATCTGGTGACCGAAAGCATGGTCGACGCTTACTTTTATTCCGCCGATTCAGAAATGTTGGTCGTGCCGCAAGAAGGCCGTCTGCGGTTTTGTACTGAGCTTGGTGTCATTGACATTGAACCGCAGGAAATAGCGATTTTGCCGCGTGGCCTTGTGTACCGTGTTGAGGTTCTTGAAGGTCCGTGCCGTGGTTTCGTTTGTGAAAACTATGGCCAGAAATTTGAATTGCCGGGCAGGGGGCCGATTGGGGCAAACTGTATGGCAAACCCGCGTGATTTCAAGACGCCTGTCGCCGCCTTCGAAGATCGCGAAGTGCCGTCAACGGTCACCATCAAATGGTGCGGCCAATTCCATGAAACGAAGATCAACCAAAGTCCGTTGGACGTGGTCGCGTGGCATGGCAATTATGCGCCATGTAAATACGATCTGAAAACCTATTGCCCTGTAGGGGCGGTCCTGTTTGACCATCCCGATCCGTCGATCTTTACAGTTCTGACCGCGCCATCTGGGCAAGAAGGCACGGCCAACATCGATTTCGTTTTGTTCCGCGAACGTTGGATGGTTGCCGAAGATACGTTCCGCCCGCCGTGGTATCACAAAAACATCATGTCCGAGCTGATGGGTAATATTTACGGTCAATATGACGCCAAACCCAAAGGGTTCATTCCGGGCGGTATCAGTCTGCACAATATGATGCTGCCGCACGGGCCCGACAGGAACGCGTTTGAAGGCGCATCTAATGCCGACCTTCAGCCACATAAGCTCGATAATACCATGTCATTCATGTTCGAAACCCGCTTCCCGCAGCACTTGACGACGTTCGCAGGAACCGAAGCACCTTTGCAGGACGACTACATTGATTGCTGGGCGGACATGGAGAAGAAATTTGACGGGACACCCGGTAAAAAATGAAGCTTTACGGCTATTGGCGTTCAACCACATCGTTTCGGGTAAGGGCCGCGCTGAACCTAAAGGGGGTCGCTTATGAAACGGTGTCCGTGGATTTGGGCGCGGGTGATCACCATGCAGCCAGCTATATGGCGCTGAACCCAAGCGGGGGCGTTCCGACCTTCGTTCTGGATGATGGGACGATCCTGACCCAGTCGATGGCTATTTTGGATTACATCGATGCGACATGGCCTGACCCGAAGCTTATCCCGGCTGATCCGATGGCGCGCGCAAAGGTTCTGGCAGTCGCACATGGCGTCGCGTCGGATATTCATCCGGTTAATAACTTGCGTGTCATGAAAGTCCTTGATGGTGAATTTGGTGCAACAGCGGATCAAAAGAAAGCTTGGATGCAGCATTGGATGGCAGAAGGTTTGGCAGTGATCGAAACACAGCTTTCCAGCAATACGCCTTTCGCTTTTGGTGACGCACCTGATCTCGCTGACCTTTGTATCGTTTCGCAAATGTATAATGCCGATCGCTGGGACCTTCCTTTGGACGGCTTTCCGAAACTCGCAAAAATCACCGCAAACTGCCTTGCCGTGCCGGCCATCATGGCCGCTCACCCCGACAATCAACCCGACGCGAAAGATGACACATGACATTGCTTAAATCTTGGGTGGAAAGCGCGAATAACGCCGATACGCCTTTTCCACTCAACAACCTCCCTTACGGTGTTTTTGCACCTGACGCAGAAACGAGGCCGCGGTGTGGGGTCGCCATCGGCGATATGATTTTTGATCTGTGCAAAGCCGAAGGGGATGGCCTGATTGATCTGGGCGCTGCTGTTTTCGACGTCCCCTATTGGAACGAAGTCATGGAACTTGGGCCTGAAGGATGGGCCTATTTGCGCGCGCGCTTGATCGCGTTGTTGGCGGAAGGTGCGGAAGCATTGCCAGACTATCTTGTCGCGCAATCGGATGTGACGATGCAGATGCCGTTTAAGGTCGCTGAATTCACCGATTTTTACGCAGGTAAGCATCACGCGATGAATGTCGGCACGATGTTCCGAGGACCAGAAAACGCATTGCCGCCTAACTGGCTGCACATCCCGATCGGGTATAACGGCCGTGCCTCAACTGTCGTTGTGTCGGGCACGGACATCGTGCGCCCGAACGGGCAGACCAAAGCGCCGGACGCCGAGGTGCCATCCTTTGGTCCTTGCAAGCGTTTGGATATCGAACTGGAAATGGGGGCCATTGTTGGTGGCTCAAATACAATGGGTGATCCGGTAACGGTTCAGCAGGCCGACGACATGATCTTCGGGTATGTGCTGCTGAACGATTGGTCCGCGCGCGACATTCAAGCGTGGGAATACCAGCCGCTTGGACCGTTCCAAGCGAAAGCATTCGCCACGTCGATCAGTCCATGGATCGTGACGAAAGAAGCGTTGGAACCGTTCCGCACCAGCACACCTGCGCGCGAAAAGGATCTGTTGCCTCATTTGGTGGAACCGGGGCCGATGCTTTATGACATTGACCTGTCTGTCACGATGGCCCCAGCGGGCAAGGGTGCGACAACCATTGCGCGGACGAACTACAACCAGATGTATTATTCCGCAGCCCAGCAACTGGCGCACCACGCGACGTCCGGCTGCGCCATGAACATCGGAGATCTGATCGGATCGGGGACCATCTCTGGCCCTGAAAAAACCGAACGCGGATCACTGCTGGAACTGACGTGGGGCGGCAAAGAGCCGATGACCCTTGAGACTGGCGAGACCCGCACGTTTATCGAAGATGGCGATACCCTGACACTAAATGGCGCGGCTAAAGGTGACGGTTATCAAATCGGTTTTGGTACCTGCACTGGTACCATTCTTCCTGCAAAATCATTCCCTGTATAAGGACCACAACAATGGCAAAAGCGTTCGCATCCCAAGGGGATATGTCTGAAAAGAAGATCACATTCGACGAAATCGGCGACGGGCTATACGCCTTTACCGCTGAAGGGGACCCGAATTCCGGAGTGATCATCGGCGACGATAGCGTGATGATCGTTGAAGCGCAGGCAACCCCGCGTCTTGCAAACAAAGTCATCGAAAAGGTCCGCGAAGTCACAGACAAACCGATCAGTCATGTTGTTCTGACGCATTATCACGCGGTCCGCGTTTTGGGGGCATCGGCCTTTGGGGCCGGTCAGATCATTATGTCGGATGCAGCAAGATCAATGGTGATCGAACGTGGTCAAGAAGACTGGGATAGCGAATTCCAACGCTTCCCACGTTTGTTTGAAGGTCATGAAAGCATCCCGGGCCTGACCTATCCGACAACAACCTTCAGCGACAGCATGACCGTCTATCTCGGCAATCGCCGCGTTGATATCAAACAGATTGGTCGGGCGCATACGGCCGGGGATGCTGTCATTCACGTGCCGGACCAAAACGTTATGTTCACGGGCGACATCGTTGAAGATCACTCTGCCTGTTATTGCGGCGATGGCCATTTTGCGGATTGGGGCAATACGCTCGATGCGATCAAGGCCTATGATGTTGACGCTATTGCACCGGGTCGTGGGGGTGCATTGATCGGAAAAGGTGCCGTTGAGCGTGCGATCGAAAGCACCCGTGATTTTGTGAATTCAACCTATGCACCTGCCGCGCGTGTCGCTGTGAAAGGCGGTTCGCTCAAGGACGCATGGGACGCTGTGCGCGCTGAATGTGATCCAAAATTCTCCGATTATGCGATCTACGAACATTGCCTACCGTTCAACGTAGCGCGCGCCTACGACGAAGCCCGTGGCATCGCGCACCCTCGCATTTGGACAGACAAACGTGACATCGAAATGTGGGAAGCATTGCAGGGGTAATCGCCATGGTCGCCGTCAGATATCAAACCGCGTTTCAGCTATACCCGTATGAAAAGGTTGCGGCGCAAGATGCGGACAGGCCGCATCGCCACCCCGTCGTGATCGTTGGGGGCGGACCTGTTGGTATGGGGCTTGCGCTTGATCTAGGGCGAAAAGGCACGCCTTGCGTCGTGCTGGATGATCATGACGGCGTCGGTCAAGGTAGCCGCGCAATTTGCTTTGCGAAACGGACGTTGGAAATTTGCGACCGTTTGGGATGCGGCGATCCGATGGTCGACAAAGGCGTCGTGTGGAATGTTGGACGCGTTTATCGGGATGAAAAAGAGGTCTATAACTTCAACCTTCTTCCCGAAGACGGCCACAAACGCCCCGCCTTTATCAATCTACAACAACCGTATTTTGAACAGTATTTGGTCGACGAAATTCGTCGCCAACAGGCCATGGGTGCGCCTATCGAAATACGGGGACGCAACTGCGTTACAGCGCTTGATCAAATGCCGGATCATGTTGTTTTGACAGTTGATACGCCCGATGGACCTTATCAGCTTGAAGCTGACTATGTGGTTGCCTGTGATGGGGCGAATTCCCCTATTCGTGGGATGATGGGGCTCGATTTTGATGGGCGGGTGTTTGAAGATAACTTTCTGATTGCTGACATCAAAATGCGGGCGGATTTCCCGACGGAACGCCGGTTTTGGTTCAATCCACCTTTCAATCGGGGTGAAACGGCGCTTTTGCACAAGCAACCTGATGATGTGTGGCGGCTGGATTTCCAGCTTGGCTGGGACATTGACCGCGAAGCAGAACTAAAACCGGAACGGATCAGCGAACGGGTCTCTGCCATGATCGGTGAGGGCATCGATTTTGAATTGGTTTGGACATCAATTTACACGTTCCGTTGCTGCACGATGGACGAATACCGCCATGGCAATGTGTTCTTTGCCGGTGACGCCGCCCATCAGGTCAGCCCGTTTGGGGCGCGTGGTGCCAACGGTGGTATGCAGGATGTAGACAACCTTGGTTGGAAACTGGCGGCTGTCGTCAATGGCGAAGCGGGCGATGCCTTGCTGGACAGCTACCATGACGAACGCAAATATGGGGCAGAGGAAAACATCAAGAACTCTAGCCGCACGGCCGATTTCCTGACGCCGCGCAATCCCGCGCATACGTTGTTTCGTGACGCGGTCCTTGACCTTGTCGAAGATCAGGCATTCGCACGTCCGTTGGTTAATTCCGGCCGCTTGTCGCTGCCTTGTACTTACGATCAGTCCAAATTGAACGGCCCAGATGAACTGCCGGATGCGCCTACGCGAACTCGTCCAGGTAGCTCATGCTCTGATGCCACGCTCTCGCAGGGGCACTTGCTGGACCGGCTTGGTGATGTCTTCATGTTGCTGGCAATAAAGGTAAATATCCCCGAGACCTTTCACGTTGCAGGGCTTGATATCGATGTTGTTGAACTGGCCGAGGACGACGACCCGACGGGTGCGCTAGCAGATCGTTATCTTGGCACGAACAGCGCCGGAGTTTATCTCATTCGGCCAGATCAACACGTCGCGGCGCGTTGGGAACAATTTGATCGCGAGGCTATTGAGAAAGCTGTGCGCATGGCGCTCGGGGGGACAGAACAATGACGAAGTTGAACCTTTCGGCCAACCTAGAAAACCCCGATGATTTCTATGCCGCATTGCTCGCGGCTCACGATGGGCTCACCTTAGAAGAGACGAACGCATTCAACGCGCGCCTTATTCTGGTTCTCGCTAATCATGTCGGGGATCAAAATATACTGGAGCAGTCGATCAAAATCGCGTCCCAAACCGGTTAGCGGTTCAGTTTCATTGGGTAGCAGACCGTTGCCGCGAGTGTTCGATTGAGCGCCGGCAACGGCTGCCTCCAATGTCCAAACTTACCCCGCCGACGCGACTTCAGCGCGCTCAACGACGCGCTTGAAGAAAAGGTAATATAACACCGGTGCTGCGATCATCGTCAGTACAGACGCGAACGCCAATCCGCCCATGATCGTTGCTGCCATGGACTGGAAGAAAGCGTCCCATAGCAACGGCAACATCCCCAGGATTGTCGTCGCAGCCGCGAGGAATACGGGCCGCAGTCGGGATGTCGATGCCGTAACGATAGCCTGTTCCAAAGGCATGGTGGGGTCTGCCGCACGTGTCAGGTCGATTTCTTCGACAAGCACGATGCCGTTCTTGATCAGCATACCGGACAGGGACAACAGTCCCAGCAAAGCGGTGAATGTGAACGGTAATCCTGCACCGAGCAACGCAAGGCTAACACCGTTGACAGACATGGGAACCAATAGCCAGATGATGATCGGTTGGCGCAATGCGTTGAACAACAGCACGGTGATCAGGACCATGATGATCATACTCATCGGAAGCTGTGAACCGAGAGACGCCTGCGCATCAGTTGAGCTTTCGTATTCGCCGCCCCATTCCATGATGTAGCCGTCTGGAATGTCCATGTCTTCGATGGAAGCGCGCACTTCGGACAGGACTTCGGTTGCGGTCATGTCGCGTGGGATATCCGCACCCACGGTGATGACATTTGTGCGGTCACGGCGGAAAACCAACGTATCCTGCGGTTCGAATCGGAAGCCATCGATCACCTGTTCCAAGGGCACCAATGCCGCGTTGCTATCCGAATAGATCACGTGATCAATCAACGATATATCCGCATCCGGCGCGGTACGCAGGATGATCGGGATTTGCCGATCCCCTTCGCGGAAGACGCCAGCGGCGCTGCCTTCGGTGGCAAATTGTAAAACTCTGGTGATATCGGATCGCGAAATGCCGGATTCTTGGGCGCGGTCTTCGGCGTAAATCGGGCGCAACACCAGTTCCTTTTCACGCCAATCATAGCGCGGCGATATGATATTGGGTGATGCCGCGCGCAGACGTGCGACAGCTTCGTCAGACAAATCGCGCAGGATTTCTGGATCAGCACCGGAAAAACGGACTTCGATCGGCGCCCCACCACCCGGACCGAAAGCCAGACGTTTCGCGCGGAATTCACCCTGCGGCACGGCCTCGACCGCGAATGCCTCAAGCGCGTCCATCTCATCTTCGATCACGTCCAGCGACGTGACACGTACGATCAAGTGGCCGTAGCTGGGGTTCGGATCTTCGCTGTCGTAGGTCAGCATGAAACGCGACGCGCCCATGCCTGAATATGACGTAACAGCGATCACGTCGTCGCGTTCGATCAGCCAGTCTTCCAACGTCTGCATGTCGCCCGACGTCTGATCGATACCTGCGCCCTGAGGCAGTTTGTAGTTCACAAAGTAGAGCGGTGTGTTGCTGTCTGGAAAGAACTGTTGCTTGATTTGCCCAAACATTGCGTAGCAAACAACCGTTGTGCCGATCAGCGCGGCCAGCACAAGCCAACGCAGCTTCAGGCTGGCCCGCAAGACGCTGGCATAGCCGCGAAAGATCAGACCATCGTAGCCACCAGTGCCGCCCGCTTCACCCTGACGGAAAAAATAGTGGCCCAACAACGGCGTGACAGTGATCGCCAGCACCCAAGATAACAGCAACGAAATTGCGATAACCGCAAATAACGAGAACAGGAATTCACCTGTCGCATCGGGGCTTAGACCAATTCCGGCAAAGGCCATGATCCCGATCACAGTCGCACCGAGCAACGGGATTTGTGTTTTGCTTGCCGCCTCTGTTGATGCTTCGCGCGATGTTTGCCCGCGCTGCATGTTGATCTGCATACCTTCGGCCACAACGATGGCGTTATCCACCAGCATCCCCATGGCGATGATCAGCGCGCCCAGTGAAATGCGCTCCATTTCAATTGATCCAAGCGCCATGAAGAACAGCGTGCCAACCACCGTCAGCAACAGCGTGGCACCAACCACGACAGCCGCCCGCCATCCCATGAAAATTGCAAGCACGATGATCACAATTGCAACTGACATCGCGAGGTTCACCAGAAACGTGTTGGACGCTTCTTCGACGACCACATGCTGCTGGTAGATCGGCTCAATCGAAACGCCTAGGGGGATGGATGTCTTAAGTTGTTCCAATCGTGCGTCAACGGCGTGGCCGACTTCGACAATGTTTTCCGTCGCAAGCCCCGCGACGCCCAGACTGAACGCCTCTACACCGTTGTGTCGCAAGATTAGGTTCGGGGTATCTTCGCGGCCGCGATAGACATTGGCGAAATCGGACAGATTGACGACCTGACCACCGACGCCAACATCAAGTGCCGCAATCGCCGACACGCTGTCGGACCCTTCGGGGCGCTGCAACAATGTGCGTCCTTCGTCGCTTTGGATCGATCCGCCATCGACGACTTCGTCTGCGTTCGCGAGGGCAGCTTGCATCATCGCGGGCGGAATACCCAAAGACGTCGACAGGGCCAGATCAGGTTCAACGTAGATGCGTTCGTTTGGATTACCGGAAACCACGGCATCCGCCACACCGTCAACGGATAGCACCTCAAGCCGCAGGAAATCCGCAAGGTCATTGATTTCGCGGTCGCTAAATCCGGGGGCGGTCACCGCGTAGTATAACCCGTACACATCGCCGAAACTGTCGTTGATAAACGGCGTTGTCGCACCACTTGGCAGCGCTGCCTCGCTGACGCGATTGCGCAGTTTTGTCCAAATGCCGGGCAATTCGCTGCCATCGTAATGATCCTGCATTTCCACAGTGATCCACGAAAGACCGGGCTGGTTCATCGTTTCGATCAGGCGGACTTCACCCATCTTCTGAATGGCTGATTCAATCGGTTCGGATACCTCATCAGCGACTTCTTCCGCCGTAGCACCGGGGTATTGCGTGACCACAACCGCCACCTTGATGGTGAATGCAGGGTCCTCAAGCCGTCCCAGCGACGAAAACCCCCAGATGCCCCCGAACAGGCAGGTCAGAATGACGATCCATGTGTAGATCGCGTTGTTGATCGAAAAGCGTGCGATATCCATTGTGCGTTCTTAGCCCCCGAAACCGGTGAACCGGCGGACGTCTTGGCCATCTGTCAATGCGGATGCCCCGACAGTCACGATTTCTTGCCCGGCCTCAAGGCCCGATGTGATTTCAACTTCACCGCGCTCTGTTGCCGCGACTTCGACGGCTGTTAGCGTGACTTGCCCTTCGCGTTCGCCGGTTGGCGTAAACACCATGACGTGGGTCGATCCGTCGTTCGCAATCACCACCGCGGAGGAGGGGATCATCACCACTGTATCGTCCGTCGCCAAGGTGGTTGTGACCTTGACTGACGAACCAGGCCACACGGTTAATCCGTCCGTAGGTGCCATGCCAAGCGTGATCGAATAGGTCTGACCCACAGTCGCCGTTTCAGCATTCACTTCACGAATTCCAAGCGGATAGCGGTTTGGATCGCCCGTAAATTCAGCGTAAATTTCGACATCCGGATTACGGCCAGCTTGCCGGAACAAGATTTCTGGAACTTCGATTTCGATCCGAAGATCTGACATGTCGTGCAAGCGCACGACCGGTGTCCCCGCAGCCGTCGTTGAAAAGTTGGGCACAAGACGTGAAGCAACCAATGCATCAAATGGCGCAACCAACGTGGCCTGACTTAGCGCGCGTTCGGCGTTGCTGACCGCGATGCCCGACAATTCGACCTGCGTTTCAGCGTCCTGTACAGTGGTCGGGCTGACGACGTTACCTTCAAGTTGGCGGTAGCGATCTAAAGTGCGCTGGGCCTGTTGGTTGTTCACCAACGCCTGTTCCAAGGCCAGTTCAAACGGCACAAGATCAAGGCTGGCGACCAAACCGTCCTTGGGCACATCAGCGCCCTCATCCAGTGGGAATTCAACGATTTGACCGGACACTTGAAACGCCAAATCAACAGTTTCGCGCGCCACAACGTGACCAAAGAATACACGGCTCAGGCCGGATCCCGTTGCATCGACGGCCTCAATCTTAACGATAGGTGTTTGCGCCAGACTGATCGTAGGGAAAGCCAAGATTGTAGCGATTGCAATTGTCCGTATTGCGAGATGTATCCGGTTCACGTTGAACTCTCCTTGCTGCGATAGATTCGTGGACCTATCACAAAGACTCTTATCTAAACTGAACCGTTCACTTAAGCCCCCGTATGTGGTCTGTCTTGACATTTAAGGACAAAAAATTGTCATTTAAGGACATGACATATGTAATCCGCGCCGCTGCCCTTCGGGGCTACACTAAGGTCATGCAGGAACTGGGCGTTTCGCATGCCAAATTGCTGGAACAATTCGCAATCAGCGATGCAACTTTGCGCGATGAAGACGCGTTGTTGCCCATCGGCGCTGTGTGCGGCCTCCTCGAAGCCAGCAGTATGGCCACAAAATGTCCAGACCTCGGGCTGCGCATTGCCAAACATCAGGATCACGAGGTTCTAGGCATCCTTGGGCTTGTCATGATGAACGCGAGCACCCCAGCCGAAGCGGCGAGCATCGTTTCGCGATTCATATTCCTGCAAGGCACGGCGCTGCGGATCGATGTTCAAGACCCCGGCACGCTTATCCCTAACACGGTCGCCATCAACTTTTTCATCGACGGCGTTTCGGCAGAGGCGCAGCGACAGGCCCTTCAACTCACGCTCGGTATGAGCTTCCAAGCTGGACAAATGCGGGATCCGCTCCGCAAGACGATCAGAGCAGTTTCTCTGCCGCATGGTGCGGGCGGATCAATAGGCCAGTATCAGAAGTTTTTCGGTCTTCCGGTGTACGAAAACCAACCGCACGCTGCGTTTCATTGTGACGCAGCCGCATGGAATATGCCGATCGGGGATGTCGTTCCGAAGGTTGGGCAAATCGTCAAGGAACACCTTGAGCGGAATTTTCCGGTTCCGGGCCAAAGCCTCGCAGATCGCGTTCGGATTGTTCTACGCCCGATGATCGGAACGCCTCAAGCCAACCGCGAGGATGTCGCGCGCATCCTTGCCATTCACCCGCGAACCCTGCACCGACAACTCCTTGCTGAGAAGGCCAGCTTTCAAGACATTAAAGACACCCTGCGCAAAGAGCTGGCCTTGAAATACCTCACAGAAACAAATGCGACGCTGGCGCAACTGTCTGCGTTGCTCGGCTTCCCTGAACAATCCGCATTGTCGCGCGCCTGCCGCAAATGGTTCGACATGCCGCCCATCACCATTCGCAAGAGCCGCAAAAAGATCGGCTAGCGGTCCGATTACTTGCGGAGATGCCGTAAGGTTTACCGCGGATCGTTGCGGGCCCTGTGGCAAATGGCGTTCCCGCCCCCTATCTAGACACTCTGTCGGTGAAGACGGCCCTGATCAGGGTTTTCGACATCAATGATTTTAGGCTTTGGTTAGGCGGCGACCGCCGTACCTTTGATCCCAAACGGAGCGTATGAAAATGTCCAAAACTCTACAAATTGATATCGTATCTGATGTCATGTGCCCGTGGTGCATCATCGGGTATCGCCAGTTGTCAAAGGCGTTGGACGCCACTGGCACTGAACACGAAATTCAGTGGCATCCGTTCGAACTGAACCCGCAAATGCCGCCCGAAGGTCAGAACACCCGCGAGCATATCGCGGAAAAGTACGGCAGCACGCCTGAACAATCCGAGCAGTCCCGCCAACAGATGACAGCACTGGCGGCCGATCTGGGGTTTGATTTCGAATGGACCGAACATTCACGCATGCACAACACGTTCAACACGCATCAATTGTTGCACTGGGCGAACACCCAAGGCCGTATGCATGATTTGAAGATGGCGCTGTTTACCGCTCACTTCACAGACCAACGCAACCTGTCTGATAATGCCGTCTTAGCCGATGTTGCCGCCGAAATCGGGTTGGACCGTGCAGAGGCTGTGGCGGTGCTTGACGATCAGCGCTTTGCCAATGACGTGCGCGGCGCCGAACAGTTCTGGCAACAACAGGGTATCTCCGGTGTGCCAGCGGTAGTGTTTAACCGCAAACACCTTGTGACAGGGGCGCAGGGCGTCGAAAACTACACCAGCATTCTGACACAACTTGCCGAAATGGACGCATAAACAGCGTCATTTTTTCGGGTTGATCCAGCGGCCACTCACGCAAGGGCCGCTGGACCAAAGTGATTTATTCGAAACCTTCGACGACAACTTTGCCTTTTGCGGTGCCTGTTTCAATCAAGCGGTGCGCTTCTCGCATGTTTTCTGCGTTAATAGGGGACAGCACTGTATCAAGCGTTGTGCGGATGCGGCCCGCGTCAATTTCATCCGCGACATAGCTCAACAGGTTGTGCTGCTCGATCATGTCGTCGGTCTGGTGCGTGGCGCGGGCGAACATAAATTCCCAATGCAGGCTGGCCGCCTTGGTCTTCATGCCAGCCATTTCCATAGGTAGGTGGGTGTCGTCGATTGACACAATGCCGCCTTGCGGACGGATCAACTCGACAGCCGTATCCCAATGGCGCATGTCGTTGAAAATTGCGATGTGATCGACTTGTTGCATGCCAAGCGCGCGGGTTTGTGCGACCATATCTTCGCGGTGATTGATGACGTGGTCCGCGCCAAGTTCCCTGACCCAAGCTTCGGTTTCTGGCCGTGATGCGGTCGCGATAACCGTCAGTCCAGCAGCTTTGGCCAACTGGATACCGATGGATCCAACGCCGCCGCCAGCCCCGATGATGAGGATGCTATCGCCTTTGTTCGCGCCGTCGCGATCAATGCCAAGCCGGTCGAAAAATGCTTCATAGGCCGTGATGGTTGTCAGCGGCAACGCGGCAGATTCTGCAAAGCTTAGCGATTTTGGCTTAACGCCTACGATCCGTTCGTCCACAAGCTGGAATTCCGAATTTGATCCGGCGCGGGTGATGTCGCCCGCATAGTAAACTTCGTCGCCAACCTGAAACAGCGTCACGTCTGGGCCAACGGCCTCGACAACGCCGCTCGCATCCCAACCAAGGACTACTGGCGCGTCAGGCGTCGCATCGCGGTTTTGGCGGACTTTGGTGTCGACAGGGTTGATGGAAACGGCAGCGACCTTGACCAGAATGTCATGGCCTGTTGCTGTTGGTTTATTGACCTCCAGATCGAGAAAGGCGTCAGCGCGATCAATTGCGCCTTTTGTGGTGTAGCCGATGGCTTTCATTTTCATTCTCCGAATGTGATGGGGGCTGCGCGGCACCTGCAATAGGTGCCGCACGATGTTTGGTTGGGGGGAGGAAAAATACGACGTCAGTTTATGGTCGCGCGGTTCAGTCGATGTGGGTCATCTCGTTCAGGATGAATTCAGCAACAGCGCCATTTGTGGCCGCCGTATAGGCTGCAAGGTGTGGCGCGTTCATATGCGTCTGCCACAGTTCGCGGCTTTCCCAGTTTTCGTAAAAGGTGAAATGCGCAGGGTCTTCATTGTCCTGATGCAGGTCGTAGTTGATGCAACCTTCTTCGGCGCGGGTGATCGGGATCAGCTTCAAAAGCTCGGCTTTCACCAAATCGATTTTGTCTGCGTTTGCTGTGATGATGGCGACGATTGTAAGCTTGGACATTGTAATGTTTCTTTGGGTGTCTGTTCTTATGAGGTAGATATACATCGTTGGTATATACGGATAAGTAGGCACTATTCGAAATGATAATCCGGAAAATACGTTTAATGCTGATCGACAATATCCGCCTGTTTTTGACCATCGCCGAAAAGGGTAGTCTCGTCGCGGCAGGGCGTGAGGCGGGCCTGTCCGCGACCACAGTATCCGAACGCTTGGCAGCTCTTGAGGCGCATTACGGCGTGGTTCTATTCAACCGCACGACACGGTCGCTAAGCCTGACGGACGAAGGGCGCACGTTACTGAGTGGCGCCAAGGTGGTTTTGGGCGAAGTCGAAGACCTTGAAACACGTATACGGCACGGCGCAGATACATTATCCGGTCCAATCCGTGTCAGCGCGCCAATCGACATCGGCCGCAGTTTCGTGTCGCGGGTCATCTCGAAATTCACGGCAGAGCATCCAGCCATTTCAATCGAACTGCTTTTGTCAGACGGCTATGTCGACATCGTCGGGCAGGGCTTCGATCTGGCCATACGATTTGGCACGGTCACAGACAGCACCCTGCGCACGCGCAACTTGGGCCAATTCCACCGTATCGTTTGCGCTGCACCGTCCTACATCGCAAAGCACGGCGCGCCCCAGACACCCACCGATTTGGCGCATCATAACTGCCTGATCATGCGTTTCGGGACGACCTTGGATAATGTCTGGCGTTTTGGTGCTGAAAAGAAACATCAAACAGTCACCGTGCGTGGCAATATGATCGTGAATGATGGCTCACTTGTGCGAAAATGGGCGCTCGAAGGGCATGGGATCATTCTGAAATCAGAACTCGATGTGGCAACGGATCTGGAGGATGGGAAACTTGTCGCATTGCTGGAAGACTATGCGTCACCGCCAAACCCGCTCCAGATGATGTTCCCGCCGGGACGGGCACAGCCGCGCCGGGTCCGTGCATTGGCAGCGGCGCTGAAGACAGCGATGGCCGAAGAGCTGTAGTATGATAAATACGGACGTAGGTATCATCCCCGATTATCATGCGCCGTTGCAAAACACCTTGGTGCTCCGAAACGACGATTAGCTACGCCCGCATTAGGTGGCAGGGATACCTTCGGTGGAGACATTTCGCTTGGCGCGTTTTTCGCCCAACATCAGCATGGCGGGGGTTACGACTAGCGTGAGGATCGTCGCGATGACCAAACCGCCTGCGATCGCCGAAGACAGTTCTGTCCACCACTGCGTTGACGGTGCGCCATAGACGATTTCACGGGTAAAGAAGTTCAAGTTGACCCCAATGACCATTGGCATCAGCCCGAGCGCCGTCGTGATCGACGTCAGAATGACAGGACGCAGACGTTGCGCGCCTGTGCGCAATGCCGCTTCCATTGGTGATTGGCCGGAAGCCTTAAGATCGTTGTACGTGTCGATCAGGACGATGTTGTTGTTCACCACGATCCCCGCCAATGCGATGACGCCGATCCCGCCCATTACGATGCCGAACGGACGGCCGGTCACAATCAGGCCGAGCAACACACCTGCGATGGAAAAAACAATCGCCGACATGACGACAAAGGCTTGGTAGAAATTGTTGAACTGCAACACCAAGATGACGAACATCAGGAAGATGGCCGTGATGAAGGCCCCGACAAGAAAGATCATGCTTTCGGCCTGATCTTCTGCTTCACCCGCAAAACTGAAATCCACCCCTTCGGGCAGATCAGCCGCGTTCAGCGCAGCCGTCAGTGCGATGACCTGATCGTTGACCAACAGATCCGGCGCGACATTTGCTTCAATCGTGGCTACCCGTTTTTCGTCAATACGGCGGATGACGCCTGTACGTTCCGACGGGGCAAAGGTCACAAAATTCGAGATGGGAACCAATCCGGATGTTGTAGGGACACGCAGTCCGCCAAGTTCTGCCAAAGTCCGTTCTTCGCGCGGAAAACGTACGCGAATGTCCAAACTACCGTCCACGTCATCGGGGCGATAGTCGGCCACGGTGATACCTTGGGTTAGCAGTTGCACCGCTTGCCCCAAAAGGCTGACGTCGGCGCCGAACCTTGCGGCTTCCGCACGGTTCACAAGAATAGAGACTTCAACGCCTGGTACAGGTCGCGTGTCGGTCACATCCGTAAAGCCTCCAACGCCATCCATGATGTCGCGGACCTGCTGGACGGCCTGCGCCTGCACATCCGGATTACGGGCAGTGATTTGCAAATTGACGGGCTTGCCTGCCGTTGGACCACCGCTTTCGGTTTGCACTTGCACGTCAATGCCCGCGATGTCGGCTACGCTTTCGCGGATATCAACGCCAATTTCCGCGGCCGTACGTCGGGTGTCCCAAGGCATCAGCTCCAATTGTAGGGTGCCGATTGTTTCTTCATCTCCTTGTCCTGCCGACATGACGGATCGCGCATAAATGCTAGCAATCTCATCATAGGGCAGGATGCGGTCTTCGACCGCGCGGACCAACGCGTCACGTTCGAAAATCGAAAAGTTGTCACGCGCCCGGACCTGTACCTGCATAAAGTCGGGTTCGACGGCTGGGAAAAAAGTGACGCCTTTGCCGAATTGGCCGTAGGCGCTGAACCCACCAAGCAGCAAAGCCACGGCGAGCAGCAGCGTTGCCGCAGGACGTGTGATCGCCCATTCCAACAGCCGCACATATCCGCCGGTGAAGCCGCCCATTTCACGCGGATCACCGATTTCAGCAGCATGTAGCGCTGCTTTCGCTTTGGCCGATTGCGGTGGCCGTTTGCCGATCAAACCGCCCATGACTGGGATGAAAACCAACGCCATGAACAACGATGCCGACAGGGTCAGGATCACCGTGATCGGCAGATATTTCATGAACTCACCGACCATACCTGTCCAGAACAACAGGGGAAAGAACACAGACAATGTGGTGGCTGTCGATGCGATGATCGGCCATGCCATCCGCTTTGCGGCCTCTGCGTAGGCTTGTTTTGCGGGCTGGCCTTCTTGCAGTTTCCGATCCGCCAATTCGGTGGTCACAATCGCACCATCCACAAGCATGCCGACCACAAGGATCAGAGCAAACAGAACGATGATGTTCATCGAGAAATCCATCGCCCACAGCGCCACGACACCAGCCAAAAACGCACCGGGGATGGATAGGCCAACCAGAAGGGCGGACCGTGTGCCCAATGCAAAGACAATAACAATCATCACAAGGATGACGGCTGCAATCACGTTGGCTTCTAGGTCAGACAGCATATCTTTGACCTGCACCGATTGGTCTTGCAAATAAGTGACGTCAACGCTTTCGGGCCAATCAACGGCTAAAGTTTCGACCAGTGCTTTGACCTCGTCCACCGTGTCGATGATATTGGCACCGGACCGCTTCGTGATCTCCAGCGCCAAGGCGGGCTGGCCATTGATGCGGGCAAATGATGTGGGGTCTTCAAACGTACGGCGCACGGTCGCCACGTCGCCAAATGTCACAACCGCATCGCCACGCACCTTCACGGGCATCGCCATCACGTCTTCAAGGTCTTCGATCAAGCCCGGCACCTTGAGCACAATGCGGCCTGCACCTGTCTCAATCGCACCGGCTGCAATCAGGCGGTTGTTCCGTTGGATTTGACCGATCAGTTCATCGAAGGACAGGTTGTAGGTCTCGAAAACCGTAGGGTCGATCAGGACCTCCAGAAATTCGAACCGCTGGCCGCCAATGTCGACCTCTAACACGCCGCTGAGACCTTCGATTTCTTCCTGCATTTCGTTTGCAAGATCGTTCAGGGTCCGTTCGGGGACAGGGCCGGACAGGATTGCTGTGATGATTGGAAACAGGGCGGTATTGATTTCGGTTATCGTGATGTCACGGGCGTCTTCGGGCAAATCGCCCTGCGCACGATCTGCGGCTTCACGCACCTTGTCCAAGGCTTCTTGGTTGTCGCCGCCCGGGGAAAATTCGAGTTGGATGGACGCAAACCCTTCGGTCGCATCAGAATTCATAGACATCAGGCCAGAGATTGACCCAAATTCGGTTTCCATCGGTTCCAACAGCAGGCGTTCTGCATCTGTGGGGCTGATGCCGTCTAGACCTGTGGATACGTAGAACAGGGGTAGGGGGACTTCAGGGTTGGCTTCCTTCGGGATCGACCCATAGGCATAGGCGCCTACGGACAGGATCATGATCAGGGCCATGACCACGACGCGGGACCGCGAAAACGCAAAATCAATGATGGCGTTCATTCGCTTTGCTCCCCAGCCATCGGCGCGACGGTTTCGGTTTCATTTACAAAGCCTTGGCCGACGGTGATGATATCAACGCTTTCGGGCAGGCCAGTGACCCAAATCCCGTCGATCTGCGCTTTCACGACTTCGATCTCGTAGAATTCCACGACATTGTCGGTATTGACCGTTTTGATACCTAAAGCGCCTTCGGCGTCGAGAGATACGATAGACGGCGACAGAAAGTGCGCGGTGACTTCGCCCGTCGGAATGACGACCTCAGCAGATACGCCGGCAGGAATTGCGCCGTCTTCGTTCGCGACCTCGATCTCGGCCAAGAAGGTGCGGGTTTCGGATGCAGCGGATGTGCCAACGAAGGTCAGCACACCTTCGCGTTCTTCGCCTGTGATAAATCGTACCGTCGCGGGTTGTCCGACCGACAACCCTGTCAGTGATTGTTGCGGCACCTGTATGGCAACCGTCAACGGCGTAATATCCACCAGACGACCGACCTCTGTGCCTGCTGAAACGAATTCACCTTCATCGAGGTTCAATGTCTCGATGCGCCCGTCAAAAGCGGCGGTGATTGTCAGTGCTTCTGCAGCTTGTTCCACTGCCGTGACCTGTGCCTGCGCGGACGCCAACGCGGAACGTGCCTGTACCACACGGTCAGTCGTCGCTACACCACGGTCCAGCAATTGTTGAGCATTGTCGAATTCGCGCTGTGCTTGGATCAACGCTTCGGATGCGCGATTGGCGTCGGCATCGTTGTTCGTTGGGTCAAAGCGAGCAATGATATCGCCAGCCGAAACATCCTGTCCTTTGCTCACCAAAACTTCGGCAATATCGCCAGACGTTTCCGCCCGCATCGTTGTGTCGCGATCCGGTAAGGCTTGGCCTTCTGCCTGATAAAACTGCGTGACCGTTTCAGCCATTGACGTGGTGACGGCGACGGCAACTGGTTTTGGGTCCTCTCGGGCAACCACAGGATCTGTGTCCTCGGATGGAATGACGAACCCGCTCCCCATCCAACCGACGATCAAAAGCACCAATAGGGCTGCGACCCAAGTCGATCGCGATGCCCCCTTGTCAGACGTAAACTCCAATCGCTGGGGGTCGTCATCAGGCGCTGTTGATGTATCAATCACGGCCTGTTTTTCTGTCTGTGTCTCGGTCGGAACAGGTGCAACCACATGAGCCGCTGCCGCGCTAGAGGATGCATCTTCGGTCGGCGTCTCAGCGGCATTTTTCTTGCTGGTCATCAAACTTGTCCTTTGGGGCTACGGGCGGGTGCCCCTAATTGTTCTTCTTTGCAGAATTAGGCCCGATGATAGCCGATTCCAATGCCGCAGCCAAAGAAGCATCTAAATCATGCCCCTCCTGGTGGCGGGGCATGAAGATGGTTCAGCATTTCTACGTGTGAATTACGATTGGCAGGCATCTGGTCGCAACCCGTGGCACCTGCCTAACTGTTGGGTCGCACGCGGTCCGCGGTCTTGTTTGCAAAGGCTTCCAGACGTTCGCGGGCGGCGGGTTGCGTGTTGACGATTCCGCCCACAAACGCTTCAGCATATGCCGCATCCATACCCGACATGTTGTTCATGTGGCTGACTGCGGAACAGATGGCAAAGTTCGTCAGCGGCAGATTTTGCGCGACCTTGTCGGCAATTTCCATCGCTTTGGCAAAGCTGCCACCGTCTTCGGTGATGTATTGCGCAAGGCCCAGATCGACGGCTTCCTGACCTTGGTAGACGCGTCCGGTGAGAATCATGTCAATCATGCGGTATTTGCCGATCATCTCGGACACACGAATTGTCGCGCCGCCGCCCGTGAAAATACCGCGCTGGCCTTCGGGAAGGGCGAAGTAAGTGCCGGTTTCTGCTACGCGCACATGTGCAGCACTTGCCAATTCCAGTCCACCACCGACAACGGCACCTTGTAGTGCGGCAATGATCGGCACGCCGCCATATTCCATTTTATTGAACGCCTCATGCCAGCGCAGACAAACGTGCATGAAATCATCGGGGCTTCGGTCTGCTTTCCAGTGTTCAATCAAATCAAGCCCTGCGCAGAAATGATCGCCTTCACCCGCCAGTAGAACCGCTTTGACACCTGCGATACGCGCACCGGAAAAGAAGCGGATCAGTTCTTCGATTGTCGTCACGTCCAAGGCATTGCGTTTGGACGGGCGGTTCAACGTCAGAACAAAGACGCCGTTATCGCGCGGCGAAATCGAAAGTCTCTCGTAGGTGTCAGGGTTCACAACGTCGTTCATGGGAAGGGGTCCTTTCTGGGATTATTCAGGGAATGCCGCGTCCAGCAGGCTGCGAGACCCCTGTAGAATGCGGGTTTGTTCGACTGTACATTCCGGCAACACATGTTGGGCAAAGAATAGCGCGGTCGCGACTTTCTGGGTCATAAAATCTGTGTCCTGTCCGGCGTCAATTGCGGCTTGCGCCGCGCGAGCACCATCAGCGAGCTTCCACCCCGCCGCCAACGTGCCCGAGAGCATCAAGAAAGGAACAGACCCTGCAAAGGCCGCGTCGATATCTTTGCGGCTGTTTGTTAGCAGCCAGTCCAAACTGCTTTCGAACGCAGTTCGTGCCAACCCGAGATTTTCGCCGATTGCCTGCATGCTCGTATTGCCCTGCGCCAGTTTTGTTTCGGTCTCAGCAATGCTCGCTGCGAAAAGACGTGCGGTTGTACCGCCGTCCCGCATCACTTTGCGGCCCAAAAGATCGTTGGCTTGAATGGCTGTGGTGCCTTCATAGATCGGCAAGATCCGGGCGTCGCGATAATGCTGTGCTGCACCTGTTTCTTCGATAAAACCCATCCCGCCGTGAATTTGTACACCAAGCGACGCCACTTCGACGGCACGTTCTGAACAATAACCTTTCACCAACGGAACCATGAATTCAGCGAGTGCCGCTATTTCGGAGTCGCCCAGATGGTGAGCGATATCGAGCAGCCCCGCAGTTGCCGCAGCCATGGCGCGACCTGCTTCGGTCAGACTGCGCATTCGCAAAAGCATACGGCGCACGTCCGGATGAGAGATGATCGGGACAGCTTGCGCGCTTTGGCCATTAACGGGGCGGCTTTGGACACGGTCACGCGCGTAGGTCAGCGCACGTTGGTAGGCCCTTTCGGACGTCGCGACACCTTGAACGCCCACAGAAAACCGCGCGGCGTTCATCATGATAAACATGTATTCCAACCCGCAGTTTTCGTCCCCGATCAGAAAGCCAGTGGCGTCGTCATAGTTCAGCATCGCTGTTGGGCTCGCACGCACGCCCAGCTTATGTTCGATGCTGACGCAGTCGACCGCGTTCTCGGCGCCCAGCGTACCGTCTGGGTTCACCATTTTCTGGGGCACGATAAACAGGCTTAGCCCCTTTGGCCCCGCGGGCGCGTCAGATGTGCGTGCTAAAACAAGATGGATGATGTTTTCAGTCAGATTATGGGCGCCGTAAGTGATGAAGATCTTAGTGCCGGAAATCCCGTAGCTGCCGTCGTTGCGCAGTGATGCTTTGGTCGCGACGCGCCCTAAATCGCTGCCCGCCTGTGGTTCGGTCAGATTCATAGTACCTGACCAACGTCCTGCAATAAGCGGCTTCAGGTAGGTGGCTTTTTGGTCGTCTGAACCCGTCAGCAAAAGCGCTTCGATTGCGCCATCGGTGAGTAGGGGGCAAAGACCAAAACTCATATCGGCCGCATTCAGCATTTCGACTGCCGCCGCGCCGACCGCACGAGGTAGACCCATACCGCCATGCTCGATCGGATGTGTCAGCGCCTGCCATCCCATTTCGGCAAACTGCGTATATGCTTGAACATCCCCTTCAGGCATTGTCACGCGCCCTTGGTCGAACCGCGCCCCCAGCGTATCACCAATGTAGGACAACGGAGCGATTTGTTCGCTGCAAAACCGTGCGTATGCTTCTAGCGCCGCGTGGATATCAGGCAGGTCATAGTCCGCATAGGTATCCAGTGCGGACACCTTATCCCAGTGGGACAAATGTTCGATGCAAAACATCAAATCTTGTACGGGCGGCTGAAATGGCATGCCTATCGTCCTTGTGAAAACTATGGCTTCACGTCATCTATTCGCAGTATGGCTTGTCGATAAGCTCATCTTTCGCCAAAGTTTTATCCGATCACGACAGAAGGTGCGCGCATGCCAGATAACGATCCTATTGCTCTGACCACTGTATCGGCGGGCTTCATTCAGGACTGGCTGGACGCATTAAGGGTGCGCTGCACACCCGATGAATTGGCTGCATTACTGACCCGCTCGGGCCTGCAAACGGGGCCAATGGCGCCTGCGCAACGTGTTACGCTGAATGAATTCGTGAAGCTGTATCAACTGGCAGCACCTGAAACGCAGGACGAAATGATGGGGTTATGGAGCCGACCAATTCGCCCACGCGCGTTGCAGCATCTTGTCACGGTGCAGCGCGAGGCTGGCAGTCTGACGTCTGCTTTATACCGGTTTTCGACGTTCTGGAATTTGATGCTAGATGATTTCCGACTGGATCTACGTACCGATCCTGACGAAGTGGAACTCACCCTTGTTCCTTATGTCGCCAACACACAGCCGCAACGGTTTGGTCATATGCTTTTGTTGAAGTTGGCGCATGGGCTTTTGTCTTGGCTTGGCGGTGTTGAAACGCCTGTGAAAGCAGTTCACTTTGCATTTGCGCGTCCGGATTTTGCTGCCGACTACGCCGTTGTGTTCCCGTGTCCCGTGATATTCGGGGCCAAAGAAACAAGCATCCGATTTGATCCACGCCAATTCGCGCGCCCGATCAACCGTAGCACTGAAGAGGCGTCTGATTTTCTTGAACGCGCACCGATTGATTGGATATTCACCCGCTCACGCGCCCATACTTACAGCCTGCAGGTGCGCGCTTTTCTTTACGGGGCAAATTGGCAGACCTGTCAGTTGTCAGACGCGGCGAATGATCTGAAAATGACTCCCCGCACGTTGAACCGGCGCCTGAAAGATGAAGGTACATCGTTTCAGGACATCAAGGATGCGTTGCGCCGCGACATCGCGATCCGTGCGCTTCAGGAAGGTGCCGTCAGTATCGAACAAATCGCCTATGAAACCGGTTTTTCAGCGCCTGCAAATTTCCATCGCGCCTTTCGGAAATGGACTAACAGAACGCCGGGGTCTTATCGCGCCTGATCCCCAATTACTTGGCAATATGCTCCGATCTAGACCCGTTGGTCCGCGCTGTCGAAGAAATGCAAGCGGCTCGTATCAAATTGAAGACCCACGGTCTGCCCTTCAAGCGCTTCGGTCGAACCGGCGGTCCGCACGGTCACGAGCCCAAGATCACCACAATCAACGTAGTGAAAATAATCTGCGCCCAGATATTCGCTCACCTGCACAATGCCGTCACAATGACCCGTACCCGATGCCACGACACTGATGTGCTCGGGGCGTGTTCCAAGCTGGACAGCCGCACTTTGGGTATCGTTTTGAAGCGGGCCACGTCCGCCGCCCTTGAGCGTGAACTGATCACCGTCAGTTCCGCAAGGCATAAGGTTCATTTTCGGGCTGCCAATAAATTGCGCTACAAATACGTTTTGCGGGTTTTCGTACAATTCGCGCGGTGTGCCGACTTGCATGATTTGACCATCTTTCAGGACAACGATCCTGTCGGCAAGTGTCATCGCTTCGACCTGATCGTGCGTCACGTATACCATCGTGCTTTGCAGGCTCTTGTGAAGCCGCGCAATTTCGAACCGCATATCTACACGCAGTGAAGCGTCGAGGTTGGACAAGGGTTCGTCGAACAGAAACCCTTTGGGTTTGCGCACAATCGCACGTCCAATGGCGACGCGCTGGCGCTGCCCGCCTGATAGGTCTTTGGGACGGCGATCCAGATAATCGGTCAGTTTCAGCGTGTCCGCCGCATGGTTCACCTTTTCGGCAATTTCGGCTTTTGACGCGCCAGCCGTTTGCAACGCAAACCCCATGTTGTCGCCAACCGACAGATGCGGGTAGAGGGCGTAGGATTGGAACACCATCGACAATTCCCGTTCCGACGGTACCTTATGCGTCACGTCATCCCCGTCGAGCACGATTTGCCCGCGACTGGTTTCCTCCAGACCTGCAATCATCCGCAACAATGTGGATTTCCCGCAGCCGGAAGGGCCAACAAAAATGATTAGTTCGCCGTCGTGAATGTCCAAATCGACGCCCTTGATAACTTGTACATTGCCGAACCATTTTTCGACCGACTTCAGGCTAATTGACCCCATGTTCTTCCCTCGCTTCAGGCAGGCCCTAGGCCACGCCTTCCAATTTTTTATCATGCTGCCAAGACAGCCAAACTGCGGCAGTCCAGGAAAAGTTGTTGCCGACGCAGCCTTCGCCCGTCAGGGGATTAAAGCATTCCCAAAAGCCGCTTTTTTCGATGACACGGCACAGGTCGTTTTGAACGCGGGCAGCCATGTCGGTGTGGCCTTGTTCCGCAAGGCCAAGGGCCGTCATGTAATTCATTTGTGGCCACAATGGCCCACACCAGTACCGCTGCGCTTCAAAGTCGGGCGCTTCTGGGTCCCAGCTTGGCAGCATGTATTCGATCTGCGCCGCGATCCGGGTCATATGATCCATCGTCTTGCCCCATTGTTCAGCAGAACCGCTGTCGGCGTAGAAACACAAGGGGCTGCAATTGCTGAAGCCGTTGCAGAACGTGCCAGAGTGCATATCGCGGGCTGTGAAAGCGCCCAGTTCATCGTTCCAAATTGTGTCTGTTGCAGCCTCGCCTTTGGCAATCCATGCATCAATCTGGTCGCGCACTGCCTGCGGTTTGCCAAGCTCTGCTGCCAAGGCGCGCAGATCTTTGTCGGCGCGTAGCAGGACGAAATGTAGGTTGGGGTCGGCCATCAGGAACGGCCCTTCGTCGGTCAACCGACGTTGATCCCAATCAATGCTATCGCCAAACTGCACGATGGTCAGGTACTTGTCGTATTGCTCTTGGCTGGGACGGAAGCTTGCGTCGACGTGTTTGTTGTCCCTGCGTGTATATGGCGCCAGATCCGGGGCAACGGTCATTGCATCAAGCCCAAGGTTCCATTCAGGGCAATTATCGCGACCCGTTTCCCAAGGGTGCACAGTTGTGACGATACCATCAACTGTGCGGGCATCATGCCACCAAGCGTGCCAGCGATAGATTGCGTCGAACACGTCCGCGAGACGCGCTTTGTCTTGCACGCTGCCGCCTTCGGTCAGCTTGCGAACAATCGTCGCCAAAACCGGAGGTTGGGAAATGCCAGTTGACGGGATCGGCCCCTTTGTTTTGCCCCACCGTGATGGCCCGGGGAAATAGTCCGGGTCATCGCTGCGGAAAATGATGGATGGAATCATACCATCGGGCCATTGCCCTTCGATCAGCGATGTAATTTCGCCCCATGCTCGATCCATATCATAGGTCGCGATGCCAAGTGCGACAAAGGCGCTGTCCCAGTTCCACTGGTAGGGATAAAGCCCCTTAGTCGGGATTGTGAAGCCACCCCTGTCGTTGCGAGACAGGATATCGATGGCGCTTTGCGTTAAGGTCATGTGTTATCCTTTCACACTGCCAGCAGTCAGTCCGGCTACCAAAAAGCGTTCGAACCAAAGGAAAAGGGCAAGAACGGGAACAGTCGCAATCACAGCCCCCGCCATAAGATGTTGGCGCGGAACCTCTGACGAATTCAGCTCCGCAATGCCGCGTGACAAGGTGAACAGATCGACATTGTCGAGGAACATGAAGGCGAACAAGAATTCGTTCCATGCGATCATGAAGACGTAGAGCGCGACGGATGCCAGCGCGGGCAACGCCAGCGGTAGCGTAATCTTGCGAATGACATTTAGCCGCGTGAGGCCGTCCATCAGACCCGCTTCTTCCAGTTCGGCGGGAATGCCGCGGAAATACCCCTGCAACATGTATAGCGCGACAGGGATCGTTGTGGCAGGGTAGACGAACAGAAGCCCCCACAACGTATTGCGCATCCCCAGCTGGCTAAAGATTGCATAAAGCGGAATGACCAGCACAATCATCGGCACCATATAGATCAGTAGGATCGACCGGCTTAGAAAGTTCTGACCGGGAAACCGCAATCTTGCGACGGCGTAAGCGCCCGGCACGGCGAAAAACAGTGTGATGACCACCGTCGCGACAGACACCAACGCCGAATTGAACAAGTAGGTCCCAAAATGGTATTGGGTGAACAGTTCGATGTAGCTGCGGAACAATGCGGTGAAGCCTTGGCCAAAGTCGATTGAGAAATCGAGCGGGTTGGACAACAGCAATTGCTGATTCTTGAGGCTCATCATCACCATGACAAAAAACGGCAAGGCCACAGCGATGGTGAAGGTCACCAGACCAAACCCTTTCACGAACCGCAGGCACAAGACTTCGACATTGTACCGCTTTTCGTGCCCCGGACCCAGATTGGCGCAGGTTAGATGAATTGACTGCATCACAACAACGGCCATCAAAACGGTGAAGATCAATTGGCCAATTGAGTAGGTATCAAGCGAAAGCCCAAGTGGTTGCGCGCCAGATGCCACGACGAGCACCACGATAAAAGCAAAACCAGCGATCAGGCGTATGCCAATGGTTCGGTCGCGCGGTGCATGAAACGCGAGTGCCGCCGCCGCAACCAATCCACCAAGTGCACCTGCGGTCACTTGCGGCTGGAACGTCAGGCCGGAAATGAACAATGCCAGCAAGGGGACAATGATCGACCAAATCGCCCCCCAAAGTGCCCCGAACAGGACCGAGAGATAGAAGATGTTTCCAAGACGGCTCATGCGTCATCCTCCGGCGAGAATTTGAAGAAAATGACCGAGAAACACAGCAGCACCAAGAACACGACCACAGCGACCGCTGCACCAGCACCAAGGTTCGATACCGCAAAGGCTTGTTCATAGACGTTGACGGTTAGTGTGCGGGTGCCAGCGGCCCCACCGGTCAGCAAGAAGATGTCGTCGAATTTGTTGAACGTCCAAATGAAGCGCAGCAGGAACAAGACCGCCATGATGCCCATCAGTTGCGGCAACGATATGAAGCGGAACTGCTGCAAAGGGGTGGCCCCGTCGATCTCGGCGGCTTCATAAATGTCGGTCGACATGGACTGCATCCGCGCAAGGATGAACAACATCGCAAGCGGAAAATAACGCCAGATTTCGAAGATGATCACGACTGTCAATGCGACTGGGAAGTCGAAAGTCAGACCAAGGAAACGGATTTCGACAGCGCGTTGGCCCAAGAAACTGATCGGCGTTTCGATCACGCCAAGTTGGATCAAAAGCGCGTTTAACGTGCCGCCCGGTCCGGGATCCAGCAGCAGCACCCATGCCAATGCGACGGCAATCACGGGGGCCACGTAGGGGGACAGGAACAAACCGCGCAGGAAGGCCCGACCGCCAAATGTGATGTTCATCAATTGGGCGGCAAACAGCCCCATAACCAACGCACCAACTGTGCCGGCAATGGTGTAGTACATTGATGCCCACAGGACTGTCCAAAAGTCAGAAGCATTGAAAACACGGCGGAAGTTATCGAGTGTGAAATCGCCATTGGTCAAGATGTTTTCAGGCACAAAGGTGAAGACAGGATCGCTGTCTTTGATATTGTCCGGCGCGTCGATAAACGCCTGCGTCGCAGCAACTCTGACGATAATGTCTTCGCGTTGTCCGGGCTCATAATCCCCCAGATCACACGTTAGGTCCTGACCGGTACGTTCACAGCGATCATCAACAGTCACGATCTCGAGCGTAGGGGGCACTGTGTCCGTGAAGACGACATCTGCAATCGCGCTTTTGCGCGATGAATTGCGGGCGCGGTAGCGAATATCGGCTTCATCGCCTGCAACCGCAAGATCACCCATCAGGCGTTCATTCATCAAAATCGCAGGCGCACGAAGATCACCAAGTGTCACCGGTTTGAAACTGATCCAAACGTTTGCAATCAACGGGAACAGCACAACAGACAGTACGATCAGAAAGGTCGGCAGCAGCAAAAGGTAGGCAAACCGCATCTCGCGTTTGGCGAGCGGGCCAAGACCTTTCGGCGGACCTTGATTGGGAATGTCGGGGATGGGCATATTGAAATACTCGGTTCAAATGAATTGTCGGGGCAGCGCAATGCCGCCCCGATCGTTTGACTTAGTTGGCCATCAACGCCTTGTGCTCTGCGACGATTTTGTCGGCGGCTTCATCGACAGACAGATCGCCGTCTGTCATTTCGCGAATGACCTTGCTCATGATCTGGCTGTTGATGATGGTAGATGCGGCGGCCAGCTGGCCTGATTCCACGCCCCAACGGTCGCCCACGGACAGACCCGCAACGATATCGTCGATGACTTGCTGCGGGTAGATGTCACCCAACGGGGCCTTGCGATCCACACCAACATCAAGTCCGGCCCATGTGGCTTCGTATTCCGAAGAACCGGCTTCAGGACCCGTGCGAACAGGGAACTTGCCTTCAGGCGCTTGGCTGAGCCAGTCACCGTATCCGTCGGATAGCAGGAATTTCACAAATTCCTGTGCCACTTCGGTGTTCGCATCGGCGGTGATGCCCATGTAACGTACGTCAGACCATGCCGCACCGTCAGCATTGCCCGGACCGGACACCATTGTGGCAAAGCCAGTGTTGCCAGCCAGTTCTTTTGTTGTCGGATCATCGTTGATTGTAACAGGTGCGCTGTCACGCAGGCCGCCCAGTTCGTCCAAAATAGACGGTGACCAGATGATCATCGCGGCCTTACCGTCAAGGTACAGCTCACGAGACTGGGACCAGTACAGGTCGCCCTCTGGTGATGCAGCAACAAGTTCCTGATACATTTCAAGAAGTTGCTTGAGGTTCGTTGTGTCCTCGTTCACGGAACCGTCTGCATTGACCGGTGTATAGCCCGTTGCCAATGACAGATGCTCGATCAACTGCATCATGTAGCCTTCGTCGATCTTGGTCGCGGCTACAAAACCGTACATCTCTGGCGGATTGTGCAGTGCTTCCAGTCCAGCGCGGATCGCGTCGTAGGACGTCGGTGCTGCAAGGCCCGCTTCTTCGAACAGGTCGTTGCGATAGACAACCATCTGTGTCCAACCGTCGGTCGGGATCGAAACGATTTCTCCGTCGCTCGACGCCATGCGAATTGGGCCGGCTGCGAATGTGTCAACGCCAAGATCATTGACCACTTCGTCAGCAGCTGCGGTATCCAACAGACCGGCTTCTGCGTATGGCAAAAGATGCTGGACTGTGTGGTTCAGCACATCTGGCAGATCACCGGCCGCAAAAGCAGCGGTAGCGCGAGTCTGAATGTCGGATTCCTCAACGGGGATTAGTTCAACAACGTGACCTGTTGATGCTTCAAACGCATCGGCCATCTGCTGCTGAATTTCCATCCGTTCCGGCTGAACCTCCATCGTCCAAACGCGGATCGTATCAGCAGATGCAGCCCCGGCCAGAGCGGTCGATAGCATGAGCCCTGTTAATATAGTTGTCTTCCGTTTCATTGTAGTTCCTCCCTAATTGAAACTTCAGTTTGGCCTGCATTTTGATGCACAGGTCCATCCGTCATGCGCTGCACCAAATGCGCGCGCTGTAGTTCTTGAAACTTGGTCGGGTCCCCACCGTCGATGATGGACAACAGCATGTCGCCCAGACGCCGCCCCGCATGTGCCTGTGGCTGTGCCATCGTGCTCAGTGGTGGATTGGCGTGTTTGCCAAAGTGTAATCCGTCGTACCCAATAACAGACACGTCTTGACCCGGAACAAGATCACGGGTCCGCAACGCATCTAAGGCACCCAGTGCCATCATGTCCGTGACACAGACCATTGCAGTTGGAGGAAAGTCCAGATCCATCAACAAACTGGCCGCCGCCGTGCCGCCATCGTCGTTAAATTCGGCGATCTGCACGAGATCAGGATCTTCGACCAAGCCATTATGCTTGAGACCACGCAAATAACCGTCAAGACGTTCCTGTGCGAACTGATACTGTAGTGGGGCCCCTATAAATCCGATCCGGCGATGACCCAGCCGCGCAAGGTGGTTGACGGCTGTTACAAACGCATCCTCGCCGTCCACATCATACCATGCATAATCGTCGCTGTTTTGGGTGCGGCCATGGACCACAAACGGACAACCTAGGCTTTGCATCAGCTTGACGCGTGGATCGTTCTTTAAAGGACGTGAAATAACCAAACCGGCAATACGACCTGACTTGACCAACCGTTCGATGCTGGCAAGATCACCGACGGATGCATCCGCCTGACTAACGAGAAGATCCCAGTTGCGTTCATTCAATGCTTCACCCAAACCGGCAAGCAATTGCGCTACGAAAGGCTGGGCAATCGCTCCAATTTGGCGTGGCATCAGGTAGCAAATCGTTTCGGGCGTTCCGATCGACAAGCGCCGCGCGTTTTGGTTCGGGCGATACCCCAGTTGGTCCGCAGCCTGCTTGACCCGTTCACGAGTCGCAGGGCTGATATCAGCGTAATTGTTCAGCGCGCGGCTAACGGTGCTGACAGTCAGCCCCAAATGCGCAGCCAGAACTTTTAGATTAACTGATTTGTCCGCCATCGATTCTCCCCCTACGTAAACGCTAGCCGAAACCGGTTTCGTAAATCAACCGAAATCGGTTTCGGTGATTTCTGGGCGATGGGAGGTAGGGCGGATTGCGTTGCAGAATTTGGCCCTAAAGGACGATTTTTCGTTTGAAAAACGCCTGACAAGTTTCATCAATAGGCGATGCAGAATGTGCAAACACGACAGATCGCTTCGGCAGTTCTGGGATGATTTCAATGTCGATCCCTGCCGTGTTCGACAGGCCCGCCCAGATCGGTAAAATGGCGCGACCTGCGCCGCCCGCGACCAAACTCGCGACGGTTTCTGGCGCATCCATCTCGCAGAGTATGTTCTGTGATTTCAGATTCTGCGCGATCCAGCGCCACGCGATTTCGCCACCCCACGACGTTTTGTCGTATACGATAAGTGGCAGATCCGATGACGCAGCTTTAGTTGGCGTAACCCATGCAAACGATTGCTCCTCCAACACTTCACACCTCACGCTTTTGGGAAGCGCAAAGTGCGGTGCAACCAGAATGGCCGCGTCTAATTCGGCACGCGACAGCAGGTCAAACAGATGGGCAGATGATCCTGGCGTAACGGTCAGATCAACGTCAGGTGCGACCGCCCGAAGGTGCTTGATCAGCGATGGCACGTGGTCGGCCAACGCGGTTGAAATCACACCGAGCCGATACGGACCGGCCAAACCGTCCGCTGCGATGTCGCTTGGCAAAAGGGCGGTTTCCGCGATGATCGTTTTGATGCGCGGGATGATCCGCGTACATGCGGGGGTCGCGCGCACGGTTGGCCCTGACCTGCGGACAAGAACCACGCCAAGTTCGTTTTCTAGCGCCTTCAAACGTTGACCGACGGCAGCCGCGGTCAGGTTTTGACGGCGCGCCGCTTCCGCCAGTGACCCGCCATCGACGACGTCTAGTAAGGTCTGCAGGTAACGAATATCCAAACTATCTCTTTCGATTGACCATCGAGATGCTCATTATTCGTTTTGTTGCCTGCGCGCTACTCTGTCTCCGAAAATACTACGGAGACCACGATGCAAAGCACCTTTCACCTCGCCTATAACGTCCGCGACCTTGATGCGGCCCGCCAGTTCTACGGCGAAACACTCGGGTGCGCGGAAGGGCGTTCGACGCAAACATGGGTCGATTACAATTTCTTTGGGCATCAGATTTCGCTGCATCTTGGCGAGCCCTTCAAAACCGAAGCAACGGGTCATGTCGGCGATCATTTGGTCCCAATGCCACATCTTGGCGTCGTCCTTCAGATGGGTGACTGGAAAGCCTTGGCCGCGCACCTTGAAAGCCAAAGCGTCGCATTCATCATTCCACCAAGTTTACGGTTTGCGGGCGAACCTGGCGAACAAGCGACGATGTTCTTCCGCGACCCATCAGGCAATCCGATTGAAGTGAAAGGCTTCAAGGACCAAACAAATGTTTTCGCCACATGACAGACCGACCTATCATCCCTTTTGTCAGCAATATCAGCGCTGCGTCGCTCAACGCGTGGTCGGTCCAGCTGCAGGCTGCGCTGCCAGATTTCCTTATAGTGCCATTTGACCCGAACTTCGAATTCGCAAACGCAGAGCTCGCCCTTGTCGCAAATCCTGACCCCGACCACCTGTCGCAATTTCCAAACCTGAAATGGGTGCAAAGCCTTTGGGCTGGTGTGGAAAATCTGGTGCATAGCTTACCGGATGACGTTGTAATCGTGCGGATGACCGATCCGCAGTTGGCAAAAACAATGGCCGAAGCCGTTCTGACAATGACGTTGTACCTACACCGCGATCTGCCAAAATACGTATCCCAACAGGCGTCCGGCATTTGGGAACAACACGACGTCGTCCTGCCCGAGGATCGCAAGGTCGGCGTTCTAGGGCTTGGCGCATTAGGTCGTTCCGCCTGCGCCGCATTAGCACAGCACGGTTTTGATGTGCTGGGCTGGAGCAGGTCGCCCAAATCCATACCAAACGTCCGTTGTTTTTCCGGCGAAGACGGCCTGACCGATTTGTTACACGTCAGCGATATCGTCGTTGTTTTGCTACCGCTTACCACAACAACGCGCGGTTTGCTGGACCGCAGCCGTTTGTCACGTATGAAAAGCGGTGCATCGGTCATCAACTTCGCCCGTGCGCAGATCATCGAAACGGATGCACTGCTGAATATGCTGGCGGCGCGGCATCTCAACCACGCCGTATTGGATGTTTTTGCAGTCGAACCGCTGCCGCAGACGGATCGTTTGTGGCGCACTGATAATCTGACAATTCTGCCCCATGTGTCAGCGCCGACCAACATGAAAACTGCATCTGAAGTCGCCGCAAAAAACATCGCAACCTATTTTCGAACGGGTCAGGTGCCGGACTGCGTTGATCGCCAGCGAGGATATTGAACGGTGCGATAACGTTTCGGTGATGCGCCGGAATCGCAAAGGATCGGCAGGAACCAAATCATGATCTCGATGTTGTCCCCCCAACGCTTAGACGCTTGAAGGAGACACCATGTCGACGATCACTACGACCAATCCCGCCACAGGCGAGACGATTGAAACCTACGACTTGATGACCAAAGAAACAGCCGTGCAAAAGCTGGAAGCAGCACACGCGGCCTTTCTTGATTGGCGGACAAAATCACATGCGGAACGCGCCCCTTATCTGTCGCGGATTGCCGAAGTTCTGCGTGCGCATTCGGATGAATTGGCAGAGCTGATGACCCTTGAGACGGGCAAGCTGATCAAAGATGGCAAAACCGAAGTCGAAATCTGTGCGGCAATCTTTGACTACACTGCGAAAAACGGGCCGGACGTTCTGGCTGACGAAGAACGCGTGCATGGTCAAAACGAATCCCGTGGCGTGGTCACGCACCAACCCATCGGTGTAATTTATTCGATTCAGCCGTGGAATTTCCCATTATATCAGCCGGTCCGCGTTTTGGCGGCGAACCTGATGGCGGGCAATGGCTGTGTGCTGAGGCACGCAAGTATCTGTACAGGATCGGGCCTGCGTCTGCGCGAGCTGTGTATTGAAGCGGGTTTGCCCGAGGATCTGTTTCAGGTCATTCTAATCGACTACGAAACAAGCGATGATCTAATCGAACATCCGCTTGTGCGCGGTGTGACCATGACGGGTAGCGACGGGGCAGGGCGCCATATTGGTGCAACGGCTGCCAAGGCGCTCAAAAAGACAGTGCTCGAACTGGGGTCAAACGACGCCTACCTCGTGTTGGAAGACGCCGACATCGATACGGCCGTCAAATATTCCGTGATGGGCCGTTTGTATAACAATGGCGAAACCTGTGTTTCCGCCAAACGTTTCGTGGTGACGGACAAGGTCTATGACGCATTCATGTCCGCATTTGTTGAACAGATGCAGGCGATCACCTTGGGCGATCCAACTGACGACGACACCCAGCTTGGGCCGTTGTCCAGCGAAGACCAGTTCGACACGGTGAAAGAACAAGTCGAGAAAAGCGTCGCAAACGGTGCAAAAATTCTCTGCGGCGGCGAAGCACCTGACCGCACAGGGGCCTATTACCCTGCGACTGTTCTCGCAGATGTGGCGCCGGGTATGCCCGCTTACGATGATGAAATTTTCGGACCAGTCGCCGCAGTCATCCGCGCGAAGGACGACGAAGATGCGATGCGCATCGCCAACGATAGCCGGTACGGTCTTGGCGGCGGGATTTTCAGCAAAGACGAAGAACGTGCGCTAAGACTCGCCCGCGATCATTTCGATACGGGGATGGTCCGGATCAACACCTTTGGTGCCGCTGATCCAAACATGCCTTTCGGTGGTGTGAAGGATTCAGGCTACGGGCGCGAACACGGCGGTTTTGGCATGAAGGAATTCACAAACGCAAAGGCGATCTTTTTCTCATGATTACACTACATGCATTAAAATATTCCCGCGCCACGCGCGTGTTGTGGTTGCTGGCCGATCTTGGCCAGCCCTGCAACCGTGTGGATTATGACCGCACAGATAGCTTTCGCGCTCCAGACGCGTTGAAGCAGGTGCATCCGTTGGGGAAATCCCCAGTGATCGAAGATGACGGTGAAATGGTCGCGGAATCGGCTACGATCCTGCGCTACCTTGCGGCGAAATATGGTGATGACAGTCACACACCGCCGCAGGACACCGCGGCCTATTGGCAACACGAAGCGGTGCTCGACTATGTCGAAGCATCCTTCGCCGAGGTCGCGCTGCAAGCCATTCTGCCCGCTTTTGACGGCAAACCCGTGCCGGACAAGGCGCGTGCGGCATTGAATCAACATCTCGACTTCATCATCCAGCTGATTGGTGACGGCCCACTCTTGTTTGGCGAGCGCGCCATGCTGGCCGACATCCAGATGTCCTACATCATCGCACTTTTGGCGCAGCTTGACCTATTGGGCGGCCATCCTGCGATCGCGACCTACTGGGACGTTTTGCAAGAACAGCCGGGCTACATCGCCGCAATAGAAGCCGCGGGCCCAATGGCCCCGAGCGTTTGAACAAGAAAGGAAACGACATGACCAAGAATATTCTTATCGCCGGTGCGACCGGTAAAACCGGCCGTATCCTGACCCAAGAGATTTTGGACCAAGGGCACAGTGTCACAGCACTGGTGCGCGATGGTTCCGACACGAGCCAATTGCCCAAGGCCACGAAGCTACGGCAAGCAGACCTCACTGATCTGCAGGCAGGCGTTTGCGATGGCGCAGACGTTGTGATCTTTGCCGCAGGATCTGGCGGGTCAACCGGCCCCGAGATGACCGATAAAGTTGACCGCGACGGCGCGATGCGACTGGTGGATCTGGCGAAGGATGCCGGGGCCGAACGTTTTGTCATGCTCAGTTCTGTCGGTGCGGATCAGTCTGATCCATCCGGTGATTTGGCGCATTATTTGAAAGCTAAACACGACGCGGACGAGCATCTGAAAGCATCGGGGATGACCTATGCAATCTTGCGACCTGTGGCGCTTACGGATGATGGGCGAAGCAGCGATGTGATTGTTGGCAGTGAAGTCGACAAATCCGCCATGGCGAGCCGTGCGGATGTCGCCCATGTGTTGGCTATGGCAGCCACGACCGGGCAATACGACGGGGCAGCGGTTGATATGCAATCCGCCTGATACATCATCTGGTCAGCGCAGTACTGCGCTGACCGAAAACCTCTTGGGCGGTCTCGATTTACGTTTCGGGACTTGCATCGATAAAGATCGGCGGATCACATCTAGGATGTTTGCGAATGAAATCGTAAAACGCCTGAATTGTTACAGGTGAACGTTCGGGATCCGAACGATCTGCTTCATCGTCCCTACATTGGTTAGTCCCAATGGGACCACTCTCATCAGTAAGGCAAACCGACATAGTTTTCGGCCATTGATCTTTGGGCGGTTTCGCTTGTGCGCAGAAATTCGATTTCAGCCACCTGCATTTTCAGATCGAATTCGGATTGATCCGGGTATTTGTGCATCAACGACGAGAACCACCAACTAAAGCGTTCCGCCTTCCAAACACGCGAAAGCGCTTTTTGTGAATAGGCATCAATCCCGTCACTACTGTCGTTTTCATAGTAATCGCGTAGGCCATTATAAAGGTAATGCACGTCTGAAGCGGCCGTATTCAACCCTTTGGCGCCTGTCGGCGGCACAATATGGGCTGCGTCACCACACAAAAGAAGCCGGCCCCAGCGCATCGGTTCTGTCACGAAAGACCGCAGCGGCGCGATCGATTTTTCGATGCTGGGACCTGTGATAAGTTTGCGAGCCTGATCCGCTGGGATGCGCCGCTTCAGCTCTGCCCAAAACGCGTCATCTGTCCAATCTTCTAGCTTATCGGTTAAGTCGCATTGAATGTAATAGCGACTTAGGTTTTCGTTGCGCATCGAACATAATGCAAAGCCACGCGGTGAATTCGCGTAGATCAGTTCGTGATTAACCGGCGGCGTTTCGGACAGGATGCCAAGCCAGCCGAACGGGTAAACCTTTTCGTATTCGCGGCGAACATTGCGCGGAATGGTTTGGCGGCTGATCCCGTGGAAACCGTCACAGCCTGCGATGAAATCACATTCTAGTTGGCGTGCGTCACCGTTGACGGAATAGGTGATATGCGGCGTGTCCGTATCTGCCCCATGGATCACAACATCTTGGGCGTTAAATTCGATCTTTCGACCTGCCGCTTCACGCGCATCGTATAAATCGCGCGTCACTTCGGTTTGACCGTAAACCACAACCGGCGTGCCTGTGTGTTCCTTGAAATCGACGCGGAACATGTCATCGCCATAAGAAATCAGGGTCCCATCGTGCAATATGCCTTCGGCATGTAAACGATCCGCGCACCCCGCTTCTTCCATCAACGCAACAAGGCCTTGTTCCAAAACACCGGCACGAATTCGGCCCAAGACATAGTCTTTAGTCTTACGTTCAAGAACAACGCTGTCGATGCCACGCGTGTGCAATAGCTGCGACAGCAACAGACCCGATGGCCCGCCACCGATGATTGCGACTTGCGTTCTCACATGGTCCTCCCTTCCTTTACGATTTTTCCCATACTTGGAACGATATTTAAAATGAGTTATTGTGTGTTTTTCATGCTTATATTGGAATGAATGTGGATCGACGTATCAAATTCAGGCACCTCGATGCATTTAGCGCGATTGCGCGGGCACGTAGTTTCACGGTGGCAGCGGATCAGTTGAACCTGACCCAACCCGCGATCTCCAAAACCCTGAAAGAGCTCGAGGACATTCTTGACACGAAAGTCCTCGAACGAAGCCGTTCGGGCGTGTCTTTGACACCGCAAGGCGAAGTTTTCCTGCAGTTTGCCGAACAAAGCACAGCGGCTTTGCGCCATGGTCTTCGCAGCATCCAAGCGTCCGCAGGTACGGCGGGGCGGTTGAAAATTGGGGCTTTACCAAGCGTTGCATCGTCGCTTCTGCCGCAGGCCGTTTTGACCTTTTCAGCGCGAAGCCCGAATACTCAGGTGGAAATCCATGAAGGGGCCCATCTTGATCTGACAACGCGTCTGCGCAGTGGAACGATCGATATTGTGGTGGGGCGTCTAGGCAAACCCGGTACGATGATCGGTCTTATCTTTCAGCAGCTATTTTCTGAACGGGTCGTCATCGTTGCCCGACCAGATAGCCCCGCGTTGGCTGTGCGTGATCCTGCGGAACTTGAAGCTTACCGTGTCTTATACCCACCAAAAGATGCAGCGATCCGCCCACTTGTTGCTCGGATGCTTATTTCGAAAGGCGTGCCGCTTTTCCGCAATAGGATTGAAACCGCATCACCTGTTTTTGGACGTGCTGTGACACTAGCGGACCCTACCGCCGTGTGGATCATCAGTCAGGGAGTGGTCGCCGACGACATCGCAAAAGGCCGCTTAAAGATGATTGCGTTGGATACCGGAGCAACCGAAGGCGCAGTCGGCATCATGAGCAGGGCGGAAGAAATCCCGTCGGTTGCTACGCGCACTTTCACGACAGTGTTGCAAGACATATGCGCAATTGATGACCCGCAGGGGGCGCGAATGGATGAATACCAAGAATAGGAACTGGCTCAGATTGTACCGATTTCATCACCAAATGCGTTACCCGTAGTGTGAATGTAATCTTGGATCGTTGGAATTGCCGCGTGTGCTGAAAATGATCGAAAAGAATGCGACGGAACTGTCTACCTTGCACGTTAAATGTTCAAAGACATCCAGACAGGAGCAATCCCATGCGCACGACAATTCCAACCCTCATCTTTCTAGGCCTTGCTGCGGGCAGCGCGCACGCAGAGACTTTTTCAGCTGACGTCTGGGCAGATAATTGGTTCGAAATGCGCATAGACGGCGAACAGGTGGCCGAAGATAGCGTGTCGATTACAACCGAACGCTCTTTCAATGCGGAAAGCTTTACGTTTGCAGCCGAACGTCCGTTTGTGATTGGTCTGGTGGCCAAAGATTTCAAAGAAAATGACACCGGATTGGAATACATCGGAACAGGTCGACAACAAATGGGCGACGGCGGCGTCATCGTGCAGATTACTGATGAGACCGGCGACATCGTGGCCGTCAGTGACAGTGACTGGCAATGCCACGTCATCCATACAGCCCCGCTCGATAAATCTTGCGAAAGTGCATCAGATCCCGTGGCTAGTGCTGGTGCATGCGCGTTTGAAATTGAAGACGAACCGGCAGGGTGGGACACCGCAGCGTTCGACGCTACAGATTGGCCCGCGGCCGATGTCTATACTGAACAGCAGGTGGACCCAAAAGACGGCTATGACCGGATCAACTGGGCTGACGATGCGGAATTGATCTGGGGCCCTGATCTTGAACAAAGCAACACAGTTCTGTGCCGTTTAACGGTCGAATGACCCTCTTGCGAAGGACACCAAACATGACACGTCCCGCTTATATTGCTTCGGTCCTGTGCCTTTTCGCAGCCCCCGCCGCGGCACACGAAGATCACTGTGCTGCGGTTGCAGATTCTGTTGCTGATGCCGGGTTTAGCGCCAGTGTCACAGTGACTTGTACGGATAGCCACGCGACCCTCACGTCCGATACCTTTCCCGATCATGACATGATGACCGGGATCGTTGCGACGAACGAACAGGTGCCGGTTCCCGCAGATTATAGCGCGCCGATCCTGTTGGCTCCGGTTTTTAGCGGCACCCCGTTGACCCGTGACGCCGCACTAGGTGTCGCGGTGAATGGCGTGCCGATCTACGATTACACAGGTGGCGGCGAAATGACCGACGCCGATTTGGCCCATCATCAAGCACAGCACGATACATTGCAGACTGGGCAACTTGATGTCTGCGGGGGCCATGCGGGTCGCGGGGATGACTACCATTACCATGTGGCCCCAAGCTGCATGATCGCGCAGATGGAAAATGCGGGACCGGATGCCATTATCGGTTGGGCATTTGATGGCTACCCCATCTACGGCGATAGCAACCCCGATGGATCCGCAATCATCGCAGGGTCGTTGGACGTCTGTAATGGCCAAATGGATGATACGTTTGGGTATCGCTATCACACCTCACCTGATGCGCCCTATATAGTGCAATGTTTGATGGGCGTTGTGGCCGACTTTGATCGGTTGCCGCGCGTGCGTCCGCTAACGGCGACTGCCGGTGGTGGGGCAGAGCCGGGTCGTCCCCCAAGAGGCGGGGTGGAAGACCTTGTTTTCACGCAAAACGATGATGGTAGCCGGAGCATGGACTACACATATCAAGGACAGGACTATTACATACGGTACGCCCCGTCGGATCAGGCGAATTGCTATGACTACACAACTGCGACGGTGACGAATGCAGGTCAGGTCATGCAGGGCGAATTCTGCCGATAACTTTGGTTAAAGGAAGGGAGGCGCGCCTTGCTGCTTACCCTTCCCAAAGCGCCGTGTTTGGATAGAACTGGGACCATGCGAACCAGAATGCTTGGTGGCTTCCGAGGTCCTGACCGTCAGGCCCAACGGCCCGAAGCCCGCCAGCAAAGAGCTCCAGTTTCACGTCGTTAAACGTCACTGATTGTCCTGCACTGAGGGCAGCAACCGCGAGCGATCGGGGAAAGGCAACTGGCATTCCATTCGCGGTAATCGCCCCAATGACGTCTTCATGGACGCCCAACCGTGGATCAACATCACCAACTGGAAAGATCGGGCCGTTTGCATCGCGTGTTTCGCGCAGATTAAAATCGCGGCCCAGTGCCAATTCTTCCTTCAATACGGTTGTGTCAGGAAAGGTGGTCCGCCATGTGCCCCAATCGGCTGTAATGACGGTTGCTTGGTCCAATTGCAGTCCCGTTTCTGCCAGCGGTCCGGCGACAGCCTTGCCAGTAAACGTATCAAAAACGGATTTGGTTTCGATATCGTACATTACCTTGTTCGACCGGATCAGCAGGCCGGATGTGCGCAAAATTGGCCGCTGCACACCTGCGGGCAGTTGATCTGTGAAATAAGCCTGTGCAGCACCGCAAAGGGTGCAATATGGGATGCCAAGATCACGACCGCCCAGTGTATCATTCACCATTTCACGCACTTCCATGATGCGACGGGGGTAGGCGCGGGCTTCGCCATTTATGGCGATCCCGAATACGATGTCGTCGTCTTGCAGCCAAGTGGCGTCTTCGGCGGTGTCGACCTCCGGGTTGTCGATCGCGGGGATGCAGTGGCAGATCTCATCTGTGGTGTCATAGGGCCGTGCATCAATATTCACCCCACCCCAGTCGACCAGATGCCAATCGATGTCACCTTCGACAAATAAGGTCTCCCATCCCGGCACGTAGTTCGTGAAAACGCGGGCCTTATGGCTTAGGTAATCCGGATATGCGGGTATATCCCATGCCATCATTTTGTTGATGATTTCGGTGCGCTGGCGACCGCTTTCGAAAGATGTATCAAGTATGTCTGCGGCGACGCGGGTCAGCGCCGCGCGAAACTCTGGACGCCACGCGAAACGTTGCATGTCCGTCAAAAGCCAAACAAGGCGCGGATCGCTTGTTTGGGCAATGATATCTAAGGCGTCTGTATCTGTCGGAGACCAGTCTGACTGGTTCACCGCAATGGCGAGAACGTCATCCACTGCGGCGATGGTATCTGCGGTCAGCGGCCCTCCCGGGATCGCCGGAGGTTCGCCAAATGCGGCGATAACATAGTCAGGGAGCGACGTCGTCGTCTGCGCCCAAACAGGGACGGAGGATAGACAAACGGCGATTACTGTGGCGATGGCTTGGCGAAACATGACGGTTCCTATGCGCTGGGACTTTTCGGGATAAACTACCTCGAAAAGCGCAATGCGAGCTTCACGTTTCCATCAGGTTTTCGTTAGATCGGTTTCGTGGGGCAAAACCTCTGGAAAAGGGGCGGGCGATCATTGTCCGCCGCCTTCAATCCTGCCACGCCATTCAAGCGACAATTTCGATGTTGGACGGTTGTGCTACGGTTATCAGAACATTGCCGCGTTTGCGTCCCGTATCGACATGGGCATGCGCGGCTTGCATATCGTCGAATGCAAAGACACGATCAATCACAGGCCGATAGTTCGCCTGTGCCGCAAGTTGAACAACCGCCGCAAGAATATCCGGTGCTTCGCTTGCCACACCGCCAATCATTGTCTTGCCCGCCAGTTTCGCTTTGATCCCGCCAAAAATCATGTCGGACGTTTTGCCCGCGATCAGGACCATTTTGCCCCCGACTTTGATACAGTGTTGGGCCTGCGCCCATGACAGCGTGCCGACTGTGTCGACAACGACGTCATAGGTATCGGTCGGTGATATGACTGATTGCTCGCGGTAGTTAATGACCTTGTCCGCCCCTATTTCCTTGACCAATGCGACGTTTCTTCCGCTGCAGACCGCAGTGACATGTGCGCCGATGTGTTTCGCAATTTGTACGCAGGCCGACCCCACCGCGCCCGAAGCGCCGTTTATTAAAACGGTTTGCCCTTTTTGTAGTTTTGTCTTGTTTACGAGGAAATCGTAGGCGGTCGTTGCCCCAAACGGGATTGCGGCGGCGTCTTCAAATGACAGGTTGTCTGGTTTGCGGACGACTTTGCCATTGGCCGGCACAGTAATGAATTCGGCATGGGCACCAAAGGAAGCGCCGGGAAACCCGACAACGGCATCGCCAATTTCAAAATTGGTGACATCCGCGCCCTTCGCGACAACAACGCCCGAAAACTCTGTTCCAAGGATTTGTTTGCGTGGTCCTGTGATGCCGAACACCAATCTGCCAACCAAACCAAGCCCCTTTGGCATCGTCAGGCTGCGCGCCCGCCAATCCCCCGCGCTTACGGTGGTCGCGACGATTTGCACGAGGATATCGTTGGACTTTGGTGCGGGCGTTGGCAATTCGATCAGCTCTAGAACGTCAGGTGAGCCGTATTGCGTATATGAAGAAGCAAACATTTTGGTTGTCCTTTAGGCACATGAAAGTGCGGTTGCGGATGGCTTGCGTGCGCCGCGGATCAGCAACCAAAGACCGAAGCTGATTTCAGACACTGTGACGATGATCAGGAGCAAGATGACGAGCGCGTTAATGATCGGTAGGTCGATAAACATTAGCTCGACGACACCTTGGATCAGGTAACCAAAGGCCCCAATGAACAGGCCGCGCCCTAAGATGGTCGGCACGATTGACGATCGTACTGTTAGCCAGCCAAGCGCGAGCAAATGTACCCCAAAGAAAAGCTGCCAGACGAAAACACCAAGGTCGTGGGCTCGAAAGCTGAGTTGAACCATTTCCGGCGATACGTTCGGGCCTGATGCCGATTGCATTGATGCGTAGGGCAGCACCCAGATCAGCAGGTTCAGACCCATGACGACGATCATGCCTGCGCGGGAAATTAGCGCAATCGTTGACATCAACGGACTGATGGATCGGAACAACTGGTACAAAACAGCCGTGATAGCCAATTCGAACAAGATGACAGCGCAATCGGCAAACACGCCAAGCAAGAACAGCCCTTCATTAGCTGCTAAGTTCGCAAGAGATGTCGCGCCGTCAGAGCCAACGATTTGCATCGGCACATACCCAATACTGAAACCGCCACAGACGGCGATAGCGAGGTAAAGCGCACCAGCATAACGTGCGGCGTTAGCGTCCCATTGATGATGAATGGTTCGGGTCATGGTCATTCCTTTCCGCGCCAATTCAATGTTTGGCGATAACTGCGTTTCTGTTGGGAAAAGTGTACGGCAGACGGGAATTCATGCGAATTGACCAAATTTCTTAGTTTGATATGCATATGTGCATGGATTGGCGTGCGATAAGATTTGATTGGAATAAGGCACGGGCGTTCTTGGTGACGGCCGAAGAAGGATCTTTGTCTGCCGCCGCACGCGCGCTGGGCATGGCGCAGCCGACGCTGGGACGGCAAGTGGACGGCTTGGAACAGGAATTGGGCGTGGTTCTGTTTGAAAGGGTCGGGCGGGGCCTCACCCTGACGCCAAGCGGGTTGGAATTGCTCGAACATGTGCGCGACATGGGGGCGGCCGCAGGCCGTGTTTCGCTGGCCGCACTTGGCCAATCGCAAGCGCTGGAGGGGACGATTAGCATCTCTGCCAGCGAAACTTACGCTGCTGTCCTCTTGCCGCCGATCATCGCGAAACTGCGCAAAGAAGAACCCGGCATTCACGTCGAAATTGTCGTCACCAATCAGGCCAGTGATCTGTTGCGGCGCGAAGCGGATATCGCGTTGCGGAACTTCCGCCCAACCGAACCCGATCTCGTCGCGAAAAAGATCGGTATGGCCGATGCGATCCTGTACGCGACGCCAGCCTATATCGATCAGTTGGGGTCGCCCAAGACGCCATACGACTTGCGGCATGCGGATTTTGTGAATCTGGACAGGGCCGGGATGATGTTGAAAGGACTCAACACGCTTGGGCTGGGGCTGACAGAGGCGAACTTTCCGCTTTTGACAGAAAGCTATTTGGTAATGTGGGAACTCGTGAAGCAGGGCACTGCAATCGGAATCCTCGATTCCCTGATTGGCGATGCAGAACCCGCCGTCGTGCGTGTCTTGCCTGATCTCGAACCGCTGACTTTCCCGATATGGCTTGTCGCACATCGCGAATTGACGACGAGCAGACGGATCCGAAGGGTCTACGATTTCCTTGTCGAAGAACTGAAACGTTAGAATTTCTAAACGGGCCTTTGGCGGTGTCGCAGTAATGCCGTGGAACTCTTTCCGCTTCACCCAGTTCCTTGAACATCGACGCGCCAACAAACGTGCGTAGCAATTTATCAAGGAACCTAAGCTATGAACCGCATTATTTATATTATCGGCCTTATCGTCGTCATCCTGTTTGTCCTTTCGTTCCTCGGCTTGCGCTAAAGGGCACGCCCATGGTTTCGCACCTTGTTTACGTGTCTGACAAAGATCCGGGTATTGCGCGGCGCAAGTGCGGCCGTGGGTTTTCCTACGTCGGCCCCGACGGCACGACGATTGCGCGGGGGCCAGAACGTAAACGGATCGAGGCATTAGGCATCCCGCCCGCCTACGAAGATGTATGGATCTGCACACAGATTAACGGACATCTTCAAGCGACGGGGCGCGATGCGCGCAGCCGCAAACAATATCGCTACCACCCCGATTGGTCCGCCGCACAATCCCAAACCAAATTCGATCACCTCGCCGATTTTGGTGAGGTATTGCCGAAGATCAGGCGTCGGATTGCCCGTGACGTCGAAACTGATCCCGGTGACGTCGAATTTGCGCTCGCCGCAGCGGTCATGTTGATTGATCGCGCATCGCTCCGTGTCGGGAACCCTGACTATACCGCGCAAAACGGCAGCTATGGGGCCCTCACGCTGCGTCGCAGGCATGTGTCGTTTGACGGGGAACAGATCGGGCTGAACTTTACGGCCAAGGGCGGCAAGAAAGTGCACAAAACCGTTACGGACAAGAAGCTGCAACGACTTCTACATGACATGAACGATGTGCCGGGCGGCGCGTTGTTAAGCTGGGTCGACGCAGACGGAACACCGCAAACGTTGTCGTCGCATCAGTTGAACGCCTATCTGGCCGACGCGGCAGGCGACGATGCGGTTACAGCGAAAACCTTTCGGACTTGGGCAGGCACAGTTGCCGGATTTGCCTGTGCAGAACAAGGCAGCGCGACAATCAAAGATATCGCGCAGGCCGCAGCGACGCGGTTGCACAACACGCCAACAGTCGCGCGAAACAGCTACATCCATCCGGCAGTAATCGACTTAGCCGGACAGGACAGTATCGACGCCACATCGGCTAACCGTCACGGTCTTTATGCGATCGAAAATCGTCTGCTTGGGCTGCTGACCCGTTGATTAGGGCGCTGCTGTTTAGTCGCGCGCCAGAATAACATCGAAATTCACCGACAGATATGGGGTGTCCACATTGCCGGACAGCGCCATCCCTTCAGGGAATGATGCCGCAGGTTGCTCAACATAGGTCATGACCAGATCATCACGCACCCCAAACACCGTGTCTTGATCAAGGTACGGATCGTCATCGGGGAAGACTTCGGTCACCAGCGTCCGGTAGCCGGGCGCTTTCACGATAAAGTGCAGGTGTGACGGCCGCCAAGGGTGACGCCCGCATGCCCGTAGAATGCCGCCGACCGGACCATCTGACGGCACCGTGTATTCAACGGGTTTAACGGTCGTGAACGCATAGCGGCCATCGTCGCCGACGGTCATCAATCCGTGGAACGAAAATGTGTCTTGGTCCTCGTCTTGGCTGGCATAAAGCCCGTTTGGGGCAGTCTGCCAAATGTCGATTTCAGCACCTGGAATTGGTGTGCCGTTCGTATCGCGAATGACGCCTTCGGCCAGCAAAACAGGACCGCCAAAGCTGCGTTTCATATCGCCGCCAACCTCTAACGGCGGCGCGCCGGAAACGTGGAATGGCCCCAAAACGGACGATGATGTCGCTTCATCACTGGAATGCAGCATGTCGATCAGCGACGACATTCCCAACACGTCAGAGGCCAGCACAAATTCGTGACGGTCTTCGGTTTCGATCGCGGCGCAGCCTTCCAGAAACGCGATCCCTTGCCGCCATTCGTCATGAGTTAGCTTCGTTTCGCGGGCAAAGTCATGCATATGCTGCACCAGTGCCGACATGATTTCGCGGGTGCGCGGTGCCATGTCGTCGGCCATGTAGCTTTTGAAAACGTCGGTGATATTGTCTTTGGTCACGTTGAGCATGGCGATAGGTCCTTAAAGTAGTGCAAGGCTGAGAATTGGGAATTCGATCAGAATGAACAAAATGATCAGCATCACAAAGGCGAAGGGCAGGGCGCCCATGAACACGTCCTTGAGCGTGATGTTGTCATCGTTCAGCGTTGATTTGATCACAAAGCAGGATATGCCCAGCGGCGGCGTGAGCAGCCCGATTTCTGCCCCAACCACTGTGATAATGCCGAACCAAATCAACGACATGTCCATCGCTTCGACCAGCGGCAGGAACAGTGGCACGACGATCAGGATGATGGATGCAGTGTCCAAAATCGTACCGAGAAAGATCATCAGCAAGACGTAAAGCAGCATAACGGTCCAGAATGACGCAGCATTGCCCGCCAGTAGGTCTTGCAGCTGGTTCGGCAGACCGGCGAGGCCCAACATGCGGCTATAGATCGAAGCGGCCGTGATCAAAAACAGGATGGCGGCTGTGATGTGACCGGTTTCCAGCAGCGCTTCCCAGAAGCCTTTCAACGTCATCGACCGACGCACCAGCGCAATGATTAGCGCGACAAGCGATCCCGTTGCACCTGCTTCGACGGCAGTCATCCAACCGGTATAGATGCCACCCAGCACAATGGTGATCAGACCGACAGTGGGCAGGGTCTTGGATGCGATTTCGCGTGCGGACATCCATTCGCTGTCAGCGACTGTGCGACCGCCGACAAATTCGGGGGTGAAACGCCCCATGAACCAAATCGCTGCAACATATGCGATCGCAAGCATGATGCCGGGAATGACGCCTGCCAGAAACATGTCGCCGACGGATTGCTCTGCGACAAAGCTGTAAATGATCAACATCGCGGACGGCGGGATGATCATCCCAAGCACCGATGATCCCGCGACAACACCAACCGCAAAACGCGGGTTATAATCTTGGGCGATCATCTGGGGCACAGATACTTTGGTAAAGACCGAAGCCGATGCAATCGACGATCCCGTGACAGCAGCAAAAACAGCGTTTGCGCCAACTGTGGCCATTCCGATGCCGCCTTTGACGCGGCGAAAACGCATGGTCATCACTTCGTAGATGTCTCTGCCTAATCCAGCTTTCGACACGATCAACCCCATGAAGGTAAACAGCGGAATGGTCGCGAAACTGTAGACCATCGCACTGTCGCCGACGGCAATCTTCAGCAGGTTCAGCGACAAAGTGAAATTGTCGCGCATCAACCAAATCGAGATCAAGGACACCATGCCCAAGGCAACTGGAATGTAGACGCCCGAATAGATCAGGAAAACGATGGCAGCGACCGAAATGAGGCCGATTTCGATTGGTGTCATGGTTTGGTGCCGCCTGTTTTGGCATTGTCGTCATGTTCTGGGGCGCGGATCAATTGTGGGCGATCCTGCGCGGTGATGACTTTGATGGTAAAGATGAGGCAGGCCAACGCGCTGCCGCTTGCGATGACAAGTTTGATCGGCCACCACGGCACGGTAAAGACGCCGGGGATGCCAAAGAAATCCTGCGTGCCCCACATTTTGATGAACTCTGGGAACATGATGTAGGCAATCAGGAACATGAAGATTGCAGAGAGGGCGTTGATGATCCGCCGGATATTCGATGTCAGGCGTGGCTTGCTTTGATGCAGCAGGTTGAGAAATCCGTCAGAGCGGGTCAATCGGTCCACGCGGACAACGTCCGCAAGCTGCAAAAAGACAATAAAGACGACTGAAAGCTGGACAATTTCGTATGTCCCTTTCAGCGGCGAATTGAAAAGGCCCCGCGCGACCACGTCAACGTTCAGGATGATGACAAGCGCGAGAACCATCAAGGTTCCAGCGATATTTGCGGCCATGGCTAAGGCATTGGCGACCCGAGAAAGACCGCCGATTGCTGACTTGAGCATGTTGTGCTCCCTTCCCGGGTCGACAAGTGATTATTGGGCGGACCAATCGCGTACGCCAGTGAAACCAGCCGTTTCGAGCTTGGCAAGATATGCTTCAAGCATCTCTGTGCCCGGTTCACCGTTATCGTTCAGTGTCGTTGCCCATTCTTGTGCAATGTTCGGAATGGCGGCGGCCCAAGCAGCACGGTCTTCTTCGGACACATCAACGATGGTCCCGCCTGCTGCGACATATGTCTCTTCGGCGGCTGCAGCGCGATCCATTGCGATGCCTGCAAGGTGATCGCGATAGTCAATTGCCACGGCTTGCAGGACCTCTTTCACTTCATCCGGCAGATTGTTCCAGTAGTCTTGGTTCACCGTCACGGTCTTAGAGTTCACAGCCCCCAGATCGGCGCGCAGCATGTAAGGCGCTACTTCGGAAATCTTGAAGGTCGCGGCAGCTTCTGGCCACAGCATGCCTGCATCGGCCAAACCGGTCTGCATCATGTTGTAGAAATCAGTCAGGCCGCCACGGACGCCCGCTGCGTCATTGATGCCTTCGAGATAGCGCAAGTTCATACCGGCGCCGGCAACCTTGAAACCTTCAAGATCAGAAACTCCTGCGACTTCTTGGGTCGAAAAGACCTGATAGCTGTTCAGCACCACGCCCGTCGCCAGATACACTTGGTTCTGGGCTGCGAATTCGTTTTGCATCGCCGGAAATTCGCGGGCAATTTCATCAACGGCTTGAGCCACAGCGCGAGCATCAGATGACACAAACGGTGTGACAGCAGACAAGCCTTGGCTTGGCAACTTGGAAGAATGGAAGATCGTGGTGACGATCCCGATGTCGCCCAAACCTAACTGGATGCCTTCAAGAACGCCTTTCGGCTTCACAATCGAGCCGCCGTAGTTTTCCTGCCAGTCCATGACGTAATTGCCGTTCTCGGCAAGACGGCGGTCAACTTCCGGAATGAAGAAATTCGTGAATTCTTTTACCCATAGGGCGCGATCCGGATGACCGTCGATCACAACTGCTGAAATCGTCTCTTGTGCGGCGACGGGCAGGGCCGTCATCGTCGCAAGCGCAGCACCCATCACGGTGCGTCTTGTCCACGTCATCATTTGTCATTCCTCCCAGAATACGGGCATTCGCCCAATTGATTTTAGTTTGCTTTCACCCAATTCACGGTCAAATCCGTGCCTGCTGCTTCGAACAGCTTGGCAATGGCACAGTACTTTGCAGTCTCCACCCCAACCAAATCCAACTCCTCTTGGCTGGCCGGGGTGGTGCAATTCACCGTGAGTGTGATTTCGGGAAACGGCACGTCGATCTCTTCCTCCATGAGAACGCCGCGCCGGTCGAATTTGCAGTTGGCGTCGATGTCGATCTCTCCCAGATCAACGCCGAGCCGCTTTGCATTTTTATGCCCAATGACGTTGGTACAAGCGATTAAGGCTGTCATTGCAGCTTCCGTCGGGGTTGGCCCAAGGTTTGTGCCGCCCCGTTCCGCAGGTTCATCAATAACGACATGCAAATCACGCACCGGAATTTCGGTACGCGCATGCGTCGGACACGCGGCTTTGGCGCGGTACGTCACGACGGTTTTCATTTTAACAGCCATCTTTGTACCCTCAGATTACGCTACAGACTTTGTCGAACGAAAAGCGTGGTAGCTTTTGAAACAGTGCCGTTTCATCGGCATAGCCAATGTTGCATAGAAAATTTGATTTCAGACGCGTGCCTTTGAAGAATTCTTCGTCAACAATTGCGTTTGAAAACCCCGACATCGCACCAACGTCCAAACCAACAGCACGTGCCGCGATCATGAAATAAGCGCCCTGTAACGTCGCATTGCGGTCTGCGGTGTCTTCGCAATAGGCATCGTTCCCATCAAACAAATGGCGGCGGTCTTCATGCGGGAAAAGGAACGGCAGTTCGTGCCAAAAATCCATATCCTGCGCGATAATCGCAGTGACCGGCGCACCCATCATCTTTGCGACATTCTGCGGCTTAAGCGATTTGGCCAGCCGTTCTTTACCTTCTTTGGATTTCACAAAGATGAAACGTGCAGGCAGTGTGTTCATCGACGTGGCGCCATTGATGGTGATGTCGAAGATTTCCTCGAGCATCCCGTCCGGTATCGGGCGATCTGTCCACGCATAATGGGATCTTGCTTCGCGCAAGATCAGATCAATGGCATCGTCGGACAGACGACTGATGCGAGCACGCAGTGTACGGTGGTCTTCCTGCGCTTTGGCACGCAAAGCGTCCAGTTCTGAACCGGTTGGCGCGTTCATTCTGCCGCTACCCCTTGGCTATCGTTTTCATCAACGATTGGGTTCGAACAAATGCCGATGCCTTCGATTTCGATATCAACAGTTTCCCCGGGGACCAGCCAGCGTGGGTTCGGTTTCTTGGCGTGGCCAACACCCGGTGGTGTGCCCATTGCGATCAAATCGCCGGGCTCTAGCGTCGTGTATTCCGAAATAGTTGCAATGGTTTGCGCAACCGACCAGATCATGTTGCCGGTATTGGATGACTGCAAAATCTCGGACCCGACGCGGCTTTCGATCTTCAGGCCAGCAGCCCCAGCAGGGACTTCATCGGGCGTTACAACAAATGGGCCGATTGCGCCCGTGTTGTCGAAGTTTTTGCCGGGGGTCCACTGGTGGGTTTTGCGTTGATAGTCACGCACCGACCCGTCGTTAAAGACGGTATAGCCAAACACATGATCCAGCGCGTCCGCCTCTGAAATATGACGACCACCTTTGCCAATGACCATCATCAGCTCTGCTTCGTAGTCCAGCTTTTCGGAACACGTCGGGCGAACCAAGGGTGCGCCAGCTGCCATGATCGAATTCTTCCCGCGCATGAACAGGGCAGGGTAGTCGGGGATGTCGTAGCCACCCTCTTTGATGTGGTCAGTGTAGTTCAAACCAAGACAAATGATCGTTCCGGGCTTGGCGACAGGCAGGGCAGGCGTGATGTCAGTCACTGGAACGCTGGCAGCACCGTCAACTTTCGCCGCAACCGATTCTGCCAGCGCGGGATCCGCAATCAGGGCCATCAAGTCAGAGCCGACAGCAGCGTCCAAAGCCGTCAAATTAACGGCCTCGTTACCCTTTACGGCAAAAACCGCTGCGCCGTTCGCTGTCTCGCCCACCAAATATTTCATAAGTACAATCCTTGTCAGTTTGGATAATTTCTGCCTACAATTGCAGTGTAAGTCAATAAATATCGATATTTTTGCTAAGGAGTGCAAAATGGTTGCATGGGCAGACTATAAGGCGGAAGCAAAGTCGCGCGGCGCGTTAGCCTTGGAATTATACGTCGCTATGTCGACACCGGCTAAAGAACCGCAGGACGTCAAAGCCGCCTTGCCGGATCACCTCGCCTATCAGGCAAAACTGGAACAAGCGGGGATTTTGGCTTTCGCAGGGCCGATGTCCGACGAAACTGGCGACCACATGCAAGGGGTCGGGTTGGTCGTTTACCGGGCCGAAAGCCTTGAAGCGGCGCGTGCTTTGGCAGAGGCAGATCCGATGCACCAAAGTGGCGCGCGGGCATTCACCTTGCGACGCTGGATGATCAACGAGGGATCATTGAATTTGTCGGTTGGTCTATCTACGAACGCCGTAACACTGACTTAAGGGGATTTCCGCATGAACATGATGGACGACACCAGCGGCAGAGAAACATCTGCCACCCGCGCGGCCTATCTGTCCTTGCGGGATATGATCCTGACCGGCGAACTGCCGGCGGGTAAAAAGCTGAAGATCGAACAATTGCGCAAATTGCTGGACACTGGCGCATCGCCAGTGCGCGAGGCGCTAAGCCTGCTGACCTCTGACATGCTGGTCGAACGGATCGATCAGCGCGGTTTTCGCGCGGCCCCTGCGAGCCATGCAAATTTTGATGAGATTCTCAGACTACGGTGTGTTCTGGAAGATATGGCATTGCGCCAGTCTATCGGGCAGGGCACGCCAGAATGGGAAGAACAGCTTGTCCTGTCGCATCACCGTATGAAACGCATGACAAATACCGATGTCTTTGAAGATGCGCATAAGACGTTTCACATGACCCTGCTGAGCAATGCGAAATCGCCTATGTTGGAACGGTATTGCAGTCAGCTTTATGATCTGAACATTCGGTATCGTTATCTAGCGGCGTCTGGTGACAACTATCAAAGCCGCGATATCGCAGCCGAGCATGACACCATCTTTGAAGCAGCCGTGCAGCGCGATGCAGATGCGGCATCTGATGCATTGCTCAGCCACTATCGACTAACAGGCGAATACCTGATGTCTCAGCTGACCGATCTGTAGATATACCGATTTAAATTATAATATTGCAATAATATCGATATTCTGACAGCATCACTTCGGAAGACGGAGAGACACGTGCAGCGCAATCGATTCCTTGGCGACCTTTTATCCACATTGTTTGATCGCAACAGCACTTTGCGCAGCACAGATGATACGCGTGATATCTACGCTTTATGTCGCGCGCTTCTGTCGGCCGAAGGAAACGTTTCCGGACAGACATTGGCGGGAACGGTACTGCAACGCTACCAATCACTGACTGATGCGGAAAAAGTTTCATTCTTCACGTTTCTGAACGATGAGCTTGATGTCGATACGGGCGCACTTTCCAGTTTGGTCCAATCCTACGCGGATGACCCCACGCCCAAGAATTTCGAAGCCATGTCATTTGCCGCTGAACCCAAACGGCAGGAATTACTGCGCCGATTGAACCAGCCGGTTGGCGCGACGCAGATCATCGTCGGGATGCGGGTCGATCTGCTACGCATCTTGAAGTCGCGCCCCGAACTGCAACGCACCAACCACGACTTTATCCATTTGTTCAGCAGCTGGTTTAATCGCGGGTTCTTGGTGTTGAAGGCCATCGATTGGGATACACCCGCTCGGTTGCTCGACAAAATTGTGGCTTACGAGGCAGTTCATCAAATCAACGATTGGGATGATTTGCGACGCAGGCTTTACCCTTCGGATCGCCGTTGCTTTGCGTTCTTTCATCCCGCGATGCCGGATGAACCGTTGATTTTTGTGGAGGTCGCGCTGACGGAAACGGTGCCTGGGTCCGTGACGAAACTACTGTCCGAAGTGCGCACCCCGCTCGCCGTTGAAGATGCGAAAGTTGCGGTGTTTTATTCGATTTCTAATTGCCAACGCGGGTTAACGGGGATTAGCTTTGGCAACCTTCTGATCAAACAGGTCGTCGCGGAATTGTCCCACGCATTTCCGCAATTGGAAGACTTCGTCACCCTGTCCCCCATACCCGGCCTGAACCGCTGGTTGTCCACCCAAACGTCTAATCCCGATCATGGGCACATTGCGACAGCCATTCTGGACCAAAGCGCTGAACCGCATGACATTCGCGCAATGGCAGCCCGATATCTTTTACATGCCAAACGTGATGACGGGATGCCCGTTGATCCCGTCATGCGGTTTCATTTGGGCAATGGTGCAGAGGTCTTTGATGTACATGCGGATGCGGACATATCTGCCAATGGTCTTGCTCAATCCAGCGGCGCTATGGTCAATTACAAATACGATTTGTCGCTCACACAGCGGCACCACGAAGATTTTGCCTTAAACGCAATCGTGACAGCCGCAAAACCTGCGGTGGCACTGTCAAATTCAACGCTTTCAGCGAAGCCCAAGGAAGTCGCAACGTGACCAATACCCTCTATGACGCGCTGATTGCGCCACATGCCCAAAGTGATGCAACTTTCCTAACGCTTGATGATGGTCGCACCCTGAGTTTTGCAGATTTCACTTGTCGGGTCGCGCAATTAGCGCATGTTTTGGAAGATGCTGGCGTATCGGCTGGCGATCGGGTTCTAGTACAAGCGCCGAAACTTCTGGATACCATCGCGCTTTATGGTGCGGCTGTTCAGACCGGTGCGGTTTATTTGCCGTTGAATACCGCCTACACGCAGTCTGAACTGGCGTATTTCATGCAAGACGCAGGACCCAAAGTGGTGGTCTGTGACGCAAGCAGCCAAGCAGAGGTAGCGTCAATTTGCGCGGATGGGACGACGATCCTGACCCTTGATGCAAAAGGGCAAGGGACATTGTCCGCGCAGGCGGATGCGCAATCAAAGACCTTTGAAACTGTGACACGCGGGCCAGAAGATTTGGCTGCGTTGCTCTACACGTCTGGCACCACTGGGCGATCTAAAGGCGCTATGCTGTCGCATAAGAACCTGCTGTCGAACGCACAAAGCCTGGCAGATCTGTGGCAGATTAGCGCTGACGACCGCTTGATCCATGCCTTACCTATTTTCCATACGCATGGGCTGTTTGTGGCGATGAACACGTCGTTGCTGGCGGGGGCGCAGGTCCGGTTTATGACCGCTTTCGACATCGATACGATTATCTCTGAATTGCCTCATTCGACGATGTTGATGGGGGTGCCGACGTTCTACACACGTCTACTTGGCGATGCGCGGCTGACGCGTGATCTGGTCGCCAACATGCGTCTTTTTGTTTCGGGGTCCGCGCCATTGCTCGCGGAAACGCACACGGCGTTTGAAGATCGCACAGGACACCGTATTCTCGAACGCTACGGGATGACCGAAACCAACATGATCACGTCAAACCCGTTTGATGGGGATCGGATCGCGGGTACCGTCGGCTACGCGTTGCCGGGCACAGAGGTCGAAGTCACCGACAACGGCAAATCGGTTGCCGCAGGCGAAATCGGCATGATCGAAGTACGCGGCGACAACGTGTTTCAAGGCTATTGGAAAATGCCAGAGAAGACGGCAGAAGAATTGCGCGACACCGGTTTTTTCATCACTGGTGATCTGGGTGTGAAGTCAGAGGATGGGCGCATTTCGATTGTCGGGCGCGAAAAAGATCTGATCATTTCGGGTGGCTACAACATTTACCCGAAAGAGATCGAAGATGTGATCAACGACATCGACGGCGTTCTTGAAAGCGCTGTGTTCGGTGTGCCGCATCCTGATTTTGGCGAAAGCGTTTTGGCGTCAGTGGTGCTCGAAAATACGGACATGACCCCCGACGCGATTGCAGCGCAGGTCGAACCGAAACTGGCGCGGTTCAAACACCCGCGTCGCTACATGATCACCGACGCTTTGCCGCGCAATACTATGGGCAAGGTGCAAAAGAATGTGTTGCGCGCTGAAAATACGGACTGAATTAAGCATCACGTAGACAAGCGCGAATGATTACCTGCTGAACTTGAAATCCGCAGCAACCGGATAGTGATCTGTCGGCCATTCGCCGTCAAATTTGCGTCTAAGAACAGCGGGATCGCCAACCAGTTCAACCGCTCCCACACTGCCAATATGATCGATTGCGCCAAACAGATTGATGCCTCTGTTCATGTGATACGTCGCACCGCGTACGGGCGCAAACTCGACACCGGCATCTGCAATGATGTTTGTGGTCTTGTCGCCTATGCGTGCGTTCAAATCACCCACGACAAACAGCGTTTCACCCGCTGCTATCCAAGGGGCAATGCGATCAGCAACCAACTGCGCTGACTGAAAGCGGTTTGACCGACTGGCATAATCCGTATGGATGTTCACAACGCGGAACTGATCGTTGGTTCTTTTGTCCTGAAAAACAGCCCAAGACGCAAAAGCGGGAAATGATCCGTTAAAGGTGCGTGAATAGATGACATCCGGCGTGTCCGAGAAAAAGAACCAACCTTGATCGACCAAGTCCAACTGTGTTGTGCGGTACAAGATGGGCTGTGTTGACGGAAATTCATTCGGGTCGCCAACGGCCGCCGCGGCGTAATCGGAATTGTTTTCCAGCAACCAGTCGAGCGTCAGGTTCGTATCCCCGTTATTGCCACGCGCAAAGCTTTCCATTTCCTGAAACGCAATGACGTCAGCGCCAATTTCCTTAAAGGCAAGGTCTAACGGGCCCTTCCGGCGTTCCCAATCGGCGACCGACCACGGGCCGGTTTCTTTGCTCAGGATGATGTAATGCACGTTGTAAGTCGCGATGCGCAGCGTTTCATTCGTCGTAGGCGGCAGCGCGGTTTCGCCTGAATTACGCGCAATCTGGCAGCCGACCACGGTCAAACATGTCAAAACAAGGCTGACGAAAATCTTGGCAATTCGTTTGATCATGGGGGGGGGCTTCTTTCGTGTTAGTCTTGCCCCGTTTATCGCGTCGATAGCCTTGCGCACAGGCAAATTCGCTTTGCTGACAAAAATGTAATGTTGCGGCAAGCCCGAGGTAAAGATCGACGCCTAGATCATTCCAATCCAATCAGAAGGGACATGGAATGGGCTTGGGATTATCGTCAGCGAAAAAGAGACTGAAACAAACAGGTTCGTTAGTCTGGATGTGTGTCATCGTGCTTGCACAAGTCACAATCGTCGCGCCGTTTGTGCCTGTTAGCAATATATTGCCTGCAAGTTTTGGTGCGTTAACGCTGACCGCGTTGGCGGCGGCGTTGGTGCTTGCCGCGAGATGGCGGGTGGTGGACACGATCCTTGGTGGTCCGGACAAAAGTTACGAAGCGCACCGCGCAGCAGGTATCTTGTCGATGATTGGTTTGTCGGGGCACTGGGCTCTGGCGTCATCCGTGGGGCGGGGGATTTTCCCGCCGCTTGCCGAAACTGGCGAAGCCGCCGGCGTCGTTGCAGCCTACGCCATGCTCATCTTAGCGGCGGTGTCTGCGTTGAAGATGATCCCCTATCATATCTGGAAAGCCAGCCATTGGCTGATGGGGCCGATGTTCCTAATCGCCGTCTATCACACATTTCTAGCCGCCACGCCGCTTGCGACATTCAGCGCCCCTTGGATTTATCTTGCCGTTGTTAGCGTTCTGGGGCTGATTGCATGGGGCCGAACGCTATCGCGGCACAAACGTGGCGTGACCACTGTGTCCGTCGTAGATGTGAACACGGTGGGGCAAGCTATCGAATTGACTGTCGCCGCTGACCATCCTTTGCAGGACTACCGTCCGGGACAATTTGCGACACTGCGCGATCCGTCTCTTGGGGAAGAACGCCATCCCTTCACGATCGCAGGTGGCTTCGGTCGACAACGCAAGTTCGGGATTGCGGCTGGTGGCGATTGGACGCGAAATTTGGTGGACCGCATCCGCGCAGGGGACACATTGGAGTTAGGATCACCAGAAGGGCGCTTCTATCCCAAAATCGCCGATAACCGCCCTACGCAAATGTGGCTCGCGGGCGGCATCGGCGTGACACCTTTTCTGGCGGCTCTTGAGTCGATGAAACCTGATGACTGCGCAGGCGTGACAATGATCTATTGCTACCGTGGGCAAAACACGGCTGTGGGTTTGGCTGCCTTGCGTCACCATGCGGATAGACTGCCGCAACTGACCTTAATCGAAGCGGACAGCAGCGTGGCGGGGCGCCTAACACAGGATCAAGTCCAGTCTGTAATCGGTCAGATACCCAAAGGGCCAGCCCTGTTCATGTGTGGATCAGAGCAATTGAAAGCAATGATTGCAGCGGTTTGGCGCGACATGGGGCAGACGGGGCGCATCCACACCGAAGCCTTCGATTTCAGGAATGCATGGCATGTTTCCGACCTTTGGAAGTCAATACAGAGCGTGCTGAGGATGCTTTCGACTACTTTCGTGCCACTGGTCCCGCGTGGATTTAAGCGTTAAGCCTGATCCGTGAACCCGGAGAAAACACAGTGAAAATCCTGCTTTTGGAAGATGATCAAGAGATTGGTAGTTGGGTCCGTGATGGCCTTTCAAAGGCGGGTCACGTCGTCGATTGGGTGACCGACGGCAAAGACGCGTTGGTCTTGGCCACCACTCAGGATTTTGACGTGATGGTGTTCGACCGGATGACGCCGGGTCTGGACGGTATGTCTGTTCTGAAAGCCGTGCGCGCATCCAAGAATACAACGCCCGCGCTGTTTCTCACGGCATTGTCCGACATTGATGATCGTGTCGAAGGTCTGCAGGCCGGTGCTGACGACTACCTTCCCAAACCCTTCGCGCTGACCGAATTGGAAGCGCGTGTCGCCGCACTTGGCCGTCGAGCACAACCAGCCCAAACGGCTGAAGCGACGTCTTTGAACGTTGGCGATATTGCTCTGGATCTGTTGAAGCAAAGCTGCACGCGACAGGGCCAGCATATTGATTTGAACACCAAGGAATTTAGACTGCTCGAAGCATTCATGCGGGCAAAGGGGCGCGTTTTGACGCGCAACATGTTGCTGGAAAAAGTCTGGGACATGAATTTTGACCCGACCACAAGCGTCGTGGAAACCCACGTCAGCCGCTTGCGTGGAAAGATTGAAAAGCCGTTTGGCGATACCGTGATAAGGACGATCCGAGGTGCTGGATATATTTTCGACCCTCAAGGCTAATGCTGCCCGCATCTGGCGGATGACAGCGCTGCGGCAGACGGTGCTTTTGACCGGCGTGTTCATCGTCGTGCTAGTCGGGGCAGGGGTAATCGCGGCCTTCGAAGTCCGCGAAGAAATGTCCAGACGGGCCGATGACCGTATCGAACGCCGCCATATCCAGATCGTGCGCGACGTGGCCGCTGGTGAATTCGATCTCAAAGACCTGCGCAATACCGGACTGGAACGGTTTTTCTTCACGCCTGAAACGGCATCACAAGACCGTAGTCTAAGGCGGCAGGGGTTCTTTACCGATCAGCGGCTTTTGCCACGCAGGCGCGACGATGACAGCGTTTGGATGTTTTACGGCGGGGCAGTGTCGGGTGGATGGCTGGTTGTTGGGCAGAACATCGGCGAATTCGCTATCTTCGATGAGGTTTTGACCCAAGCATTTCTCTGGGTCGGGACGTTGGCCGCGATTGTCGCGTTGGTATTTGGGCTGCTGTTTGGCTGGCGCAGCCAACGGCGGATCACGGCCATCTCAGCGGTGCTTGATCAAGCGGCGCAAGGCGATTTATCCGCGCGGGTGCATGCCAAGGGCCAAGAAGACGACCTGAAAATGCTTGGTGATCAAGTGGACGACGCCATTGCGCGGATTGATGTGCTGCTGGTGCAGGCACGCAGCTTTTCGGCCAATATCGCGCATGATCTCAAGACGCCGCTGACACGGTTGCGCATAAGACTTGAAACTGCGCTGACTGGTGATGGCGATCCGATTGATGGGATCGGCGCAGCGTTGGAACAAACTGACCGTGTCATGTCGATATTTGATGCGATTTTGCAGCTTGGGAAACTGGATTCCGGTGCCATGAAGCAGACCTTCGCACCTGTCGATCTTGCGGCCGTTGCGACCGAATTGGCCGAAACCTACGCGCCAGTGGTCGAAGACAGCGGACGACATTTTTCAACCCAGATTTCCGCGGTTGAGATTAATGGCGTTCGTGTGCTGTTGACGCAATTCTTGGCCAATCTGATCGAAAACGCATTGCGGCACACGCCCGAAGGATCATCTATGGTTCTTGTCGCCAATTCGCATGAACTTGGCCTCACGGATGACGGTCCAGGCATACCCGCAGCAGAGCGGGATCGCGCGTTGGAACCATTGTACAGGTTGGAAAAAAGTCGCACGACCGAAGGGGCAGGGCTCGGGCTTGCCTTGGCCGCAAAGATCGCAGATTTGCATGATGCCCGTATCGATCTATCTGATAACCCCGCGGGGCAAGGGCTGTTTGCCCGCATGATTTTTAACAAAAAATGAACCTGACAAAAATGTAAGGTTCGCGCCAAGCAACCGTCATCTCCACCCTCCAAATGTCTTTCATCGCAACAACAGATGGAAAGACAAAAATGGAAAAGTTCAAAACATACGCAGCAACTGCAGGGGCCGCACTGGTCGCAGTGCTCATCGCGCCTTTTGTCGCCGTATTTGGGCTGACCATGCTGGGCCTCGCCTTTGGCATGTCGATCCTGATGACCGTTGCGATGATCGCCATTGCTTGGCGCAATCAACCTCAGTGCAACACTGATCAACCTCGGGCGGCTTCGCCCGATACACAGGCCGACGCATCTGATGCGCAGCCTGCCTAACTCCCAACCCAACCTTAAGGAAATCAAAATGAAAACCGAAAAAATGATCCCCGCTACGTTTCTTGCCGTTGCTTTGACACTGACAGGTATCGGTATGGCAGGCGCACAAACCGCTGACACAAACGTTGTTACTGAACAGGCGGAAACATCCGTTGATGGTCAAGTGACGCGTGCTGATCATCGGGGCGACCGCGATCATGGTCGTGACCGTGGCGAACGTCGCGGCGGCGGTATGGCATTCGGCGCACTACTGAACGACGCAAATGATGACGGTGCGATCACGCAAGATGAAATCGATTTGTTCCGGACCGCACTGGTGGCTGGTGCAGACGCATCTGGTGAAGGCGATATCTCTATCGACGAATTCCAGTCTATCTATCTGGAACTGATGCAAGAACGGGTCGCTCATAGTTTCGAACGTCTTGATGCGGATGACGATGGTCAAATCACGCAAGCCGAAATGGACGAGAAATTCGGCGACATTGTCGAACGTCTGGACCGCAATGATGACGGTGCGTTGACAGAAGACGATCGCGGACACCGCAAAAACGGTCGTGATCGTTCGTAAGACATCCATCAATACGGGAAGGGCTGCCAAATTGGCGGCCCTTTTCACATGCGTGGCTTGCAATATAAGACACTTGTGCAGCGGTGCCCCATGGACGCATTTAGTGTAACTTGCTATGTCATAGATTAATGACAGCTGCACGGCGTCATGAAAGTTGTCCCCTTTCATCGAAGCGACACCCCGCGCGACTTCGCTTCCATATGGTTTCACGCTTTGCCTCAAGACTTCCGAAATATTCTACGTCAAGAAACGCGTGTTGCGCATGATCAGCTGGATCATCAATTCACACAAATTGATATCGCTAGCCGGGATGGTCTTAAGGCTTTCGTCGGTGTTCATTTGGCTTGTTTTCAGATGATGCAAACGCGACTGCGGTCCCCGAATTTGTCTGGTGCGACGTTGCAGGACATGATCAATGGTCTTGCTTTGGATGCAGCGGTGCTTGGCATTGATCATCCTGTCGATGCACCCGCGCTCGAGCACCAGATCGACCCTTTGGCGATCGACTATTTGGTCGCTGGATCACGGTTAGGGTCAAAGGTCCTGTCACGGCGCTGGGCCCAATCGCAAGATCCGGTGGTTCAAAACGCCAAGACGTATTTCAGCCAGTCCAGCGACCCGACTTTGTGGCCAGCTACATGTCGCGCCCTGTCTGACATCCCTGTTGCGCATGCGCGTGCTGCGTATATTGTAAAAGATGCGAGAACGCTTTTTCAGTTATTTATCTCGGCTTCCGAAAACGTTGCTTCAAGAAAGGATGCAACCCTTTGACTGACGAAAGCCTCCAGTTGGACCCAAATGAAACTGTCGATCTGACCAACTGCGACCGTGAACCTATCCAGTTTTTAGGCAATGTGCAGTCTTATGGCTGCCTGATTGCGACCTCATCCGACTTTATGGTCAAGCACGTGTCGGCGAACGTCCAAGAGCTTTTGAATATCGACCCAGATGCCGCGATCGGTGGCCGTCTGAATGATCTGTTATCACAACGCATGGTCCATGACCTGCGGACGAAGTTGCAGATGTTGAATGCAACAATGCCGACGGCCCGCGTCTTTGGATATGACGTGCTTGAAAATGGCACTTACTTCGATATTTCGATCAGCGCGGTGGACCAGTCCTATGTATTTGAATTTGAACCGAAGGTTGCGCTGGAAACGCGCGATGAAATGAGCCTCGTGCAGCCGCTTGTTGCGCGTGTCACCCGTGCGCCGGACGTCATGAAGGCGTGCGAACAAGCCGCGGTCGCCGTGCAAGCCTTGTCAGGTTTTGACCGCGTGATGGTCTATAAGTTCGATGATGACGGTGCGGGCGAAGTGATCGCAGAAAAACGCCGCGCTCATATGAAACCGTTTCTCGGGCTGCGTTACCCGGCAAGCGATATTCCGAAACAGGCCCGTGCGTTGTATCTGCGTAGTCCGCTGCGCTTGATTTCGGATGTGGACGGGGCCGTTTCGCCCATCCTGCCAGCGACAAACGTCCATGGTAAACCGCTTGATCTGTCGCTTTGCGTGACCCGTGCTGTGTCCCCAATCCACTTGGAATACCTGCGGAACATGGGCGTTGGCGCGTCGATGTCGATTTCAATCATCAAAGACGGAAAACTTTGGGGCCTATTTGCGTGTCACCACGAAGCTGCGCGTTACGTCGATTTTGAACGGCGCACAGCCATTGAGTTGTTCACGCAGTTCTTCACTTACGAACTGATCCAAAAGATGGAACTAGAGACGCGGCTCAAGACCCAAGAAACCCGCCAGATGCACGACAATCTGATGGTGCAGATTTCGGGTGGGGCCGACTTGATCGAAGGTTTCGATTCAATCGTTGGCGAATTGAGCGGTCTGATCGCAAACGATGGCGTTGCGGTCTACACCGATGGCCGCTTCGCTTCGCACGGTGATACGCCTGATGAAGCAAGCTTTCGCAAGTTGGTGCGCTTTTTGAATACTGCGCCGTCCGGTCAGGTTTTTTCGACGCATGCGTTACCTGCGGTTTATCCTGCTATTGAGGACCAAGATGCTGATGTCGCCGGAGTTTTGGCTGTGCCCATCTCGCGCACGCCGCGCGACTATATCGTGTTTTTCCGCCGTGAAATCGTCAAATCGGTCAAATGGGCGGGTGATCCGAACAAACCGGTCACGGTCGGACCGAACGGCACCCGTCTGACACCGCGCAAAAGTTTCGACACTTGGAGCGAGATGGTCCGGAACACGTCCGCGCGTTGGTCCGAGGGTGAACAGATGGTCGCCGAAGGGCTGCGGATTTCTTTGACCGAAATCGTCTTGAAACTGACGGATGAAGCAAACGAAACCCGCAGGAAAGCGGCCGACAAACAAGAACTTCTTGTCGCGGAATTGAACCACCGCGTGCGCAACATCCTGAACTTGATCCAAGGGTTGGTCGCGCAAAGCCGTAGTGGCGCATCTGATGTTGCAACTTATACAAAGGTTCTGGATGGACGCGTTCACGCGCTTGCCCGCGCACATGACCAATTGACCAATCAGGAATGGTCACCAAGTTCTTTGCGTCAGTTGATTAACGTTGAAGGTCAGGCCTTTCTGCTGAATGGAAACGACCGTGTTAAGATCACGGGTGACGCCCCGATGCTGATGCCCGAAGCGTTTTCGACCCTCGCGCTTGTGATACACGAGATGATGACCAACTCTGCGAAATACGGTGCTTTGACGGATCGGTCAGGTGCCGTGTCGATTGACCTGAAGGTACAAGCCGATGGCGCATTGATTATTCAATGGCGCGACGTTGGTGGCCCGCCTGTGCAGGCCCCCCTGCGCCGTGGATTTGGGTCAACGATTATCGAAAAGACTATCCCTTACGAACTCAAAGGTAAGGTCGAAACACGGTTTTTGCTGACAGGTTTCGAAGCAGACCTAACGATCCCGTCTCGCTTTATCTCCAACGAAAAAGAACCGGTCTTGCCGACAACACAATCGAACGATGCGAAACCGATGACGCCGGATGTTCTTTTGTCCGGTGAAGTTTTGGTCGTCGAAGACAATATGGTCATCGCGCTGGATGCATCTGATATCATAAGCGATTGCGGGGCCGACCATGTGCATATGGCCGGATCCGTCGATGATGCGCTGGCAATTTTGGAAAAGGCTGACGTTTCCTTCGCTTTGCTTGATGTGAACTTAGGTGATCAGACGTCTCTTCCGATTGCCGCTGTGCTTGCAGAACGCGGCATCCCGTTTGTGTTGGCGACTGGGTATGGCGACGCGCAAAGCATCACCGCAAATTACCCGCCAACGCACGTCGTGAAAAAGCCGTTCACTGCTGAAAAGCTAAGGGATGCCGTGTTCCGCGCGGTGAACTGATCTGACTGCCACGCTAGTTCCGGACATCATTTGCGTACGACAATTTGGGCTGTCAGTGGCACCGCGGCCATCAACGCCGCGACCAACCAGAAGGCGCTGGGTAGGCTCGTCGCATCGGCCGTGAACCCGATCAGCGCGGGCCCAAGCAGCACCCCTGCGTAACCTGTCGTTGTCACCGATGCGATTGCCAGTCCGGCTGGCATGATCGTTTGACGCCCAGCGGCACTAAAGAAGATCGGCACAAGGTTTGCGGCCCCCAGTCCAATCAGGACAAATCCGGCAAATGCAGCGACCTGTGCGTCTGCCAGTAGGATCAACGCGACACCGCATATGGTGATCATCCCGCCCGCGATCAGCACCCGAAATTCGCCCAATCCGCGGATGATCCGATCACCGCCAAGCCGCGCGATGACCATGGCCACAGAAAACAGAATATATCCGATGCCTGCGTTCTTTGCTGTGCTCAGGTCCCTTTCGATGACCAACAGGGCACCCCAGTCCAGCACAGCGCCTTCCACCAAGAACGTGATCGCCGCAAGCGCAGCCAGCAGTAGGACGACGCCGCGCGGGGCCGCAAATGGTTCGGGATCATTTCCGCTGACGGACAGCAACCGTGTACGGGTGTGCAGCATCGCGCCGCCCGCCAGAACCGCGCCGATCAGGGCAGTCAACGGGATCGGCACACCGACAGACAGCAATACCGTTACCATTGCGGCCCCAACTAGACTGCCAATACTGAATTGTGCGTGGAAATTAGACATCAGCGGGCGTCCCTCGCGCCCTTCGACTTCGGCCCCATGGACGTTCATCGCAACATCCAACGTGCCAATTGATGCTCCGAAAACAAACAACGTAACCCCCAATCCGATGGGCGTATTGACCAAAGCCAAAAGCGGCAGCATCGCAATAAGACCGAAACCTCCGCACAGGATCATCAACCGTGCTCCTCGTCTCGCCGCAATCACACCTGTGACGGGCATCGCGACAATTGACCCAAGACCCAAGCAAAGCAGCAGTAAGCCAAATTGACCTTCATCCGCGCCAACATTGGCTTTGATAAACGGGAAAAGCGGGGCGCAACAGGCCATCGCAAACCCCGCAACCAAGAACGCCAATCGCGTCGCAAGGCGTGCAGGCGCAGTTTCTGTGTAATCGGTCATGGCGGTCCTTCGGAGAATGAAATGTCTTGTGATTATGCGGTGATGACGCGCGCGCCCGCACGTGAAAGCGGCAGTGCCATCTCAGACAGGGCGTCGGTGACGATGTCGTCGATCTGGTCTAACGCCAGCGTGTGATGTCGGGCGCGGCGGCCAATCTTCGCGGCATCTGTCACAACCAGCGTTCGGGACGCGGCGGTTGCCATCGCGGCCTTCACCATTGCTTCGGCGTGATCATCGGAACTCAGGCCAAAGTCGCAGTCCAACCCACATGCGCCCAGCACCGCGATGTCCGCAGATAGCGTCGCGATCTTTGCATGTGTCACGTCGCCCGTCGCGATCCCGCCCGACGCGCTTAATGTGCCGCCTAACAAAAACACAGGGATGCTGCGTTCTTGGCAGGCGACCGCGATCCATGGTGACGGTGTCACTACAAGCCGTCCGGGGATGATCGGCAGACGCGCGGCAATCGCGAGCGTCGTTGTACCGCCGTCAAAAAGGACCGTTGGGGCGTCTGCGATCCAGGCGATTGTTGCGTCAATCAGTGCCGTGTTGACGGGCGGTTGCTTCGCCAAGCGTGAATGTAACGGGGATGAAGGTGCTGCGATCGGCACTGCGCCACCGCGCACGCGTTGGGCTTTCCCGTCCGCTTCCAGCGCGAGAATGTCGCGTCTGATCGTATCGAGAGAAACATCAAATTCGACAGCGACGTCTTGCGCAATGATTTGTCGTCCGTCAGCAAGACGTTCGGCCAAAACCTGTTGGCGCGTATCTGGGATATTTAGATTCATGCAAAATCCTGCAAAAAGCTGCAGAATCATGCATACTTGATTTACGAGACCATCGTCAACTTCGGTGCCGCGGGAACAACAGGCTGTTCGATCTGTTTCGTGTCAGGCCACCGCAGGAACACAATCGCCGTATCCGTAATGCCTGCCGACTTCAGATCATCGGAAAGCTGGCGCACGCAGCTTTTGACGACCTTCTGCGAACTGCGTTGTGCGTGGGCCACTGCCGTAATTTCGATTTGGTCAACACCATACAGGGCCTCAATCTGGGCACCGATATCTGCCGCAGCGCCCACTGCCATATACAGCGCCACGCAAGTGCCCGGACGCATGTTCATCACGGCCTCGGGGACAACGTAGCCGTCTTGCAGATGCCCCGTCGTCAGTACTAGGGTATTCACTTCGTCGCGGTCTGTTAGACTTTCGCCAATCGCAGCGGCTGCCGCGCAAGCAGCAGTAACGCCCGGTACAATTTCGACGTCAATGTCATGGGCTTTCAATGCACGCGCCTCTTCGCCACCGCGTCCAAAGATACCGGGATCGCCGCACTTCAACCGCACCACGCGCTGCCCGCGTTTTGCGGCAGAGATCAACGTTTGCGTGATCTTTTCCTGCGGCCAGCTATGGCATCCGGGGGCCTTGCCCACGTAAACGCGTTCGGCATCGCGGCGGGCCAGTTCCAAGATTTCAGGCTCCAGCAGGCGGTCGTAAAAGATCACGTCGGCTTCTTGCAAGCGTTGCACTCCGCGTAATGTGATGAGGTCCTTTGATCCCGGACCGGCTCCGACCAGCGACACGCTGCCCGCACCTTTTGCGTCAATCTCGCCTGTGGCGATCGCGTTCTTGATCAGGCTGGCCGCTTCGCGTTCTGCGCCGCGTGCGTGGGCTTCGCGCGGGGCTGCGTTAAAGACCCAGCGCCACAAATCACGCCGTGCGCGTGGGGCAAGACGGGCGGCGGCTGCGTCGCGCAACCGTCCCGCAAGTGCGGCAAGATCCCCAAGCCGCGGTTCCAACGCTTGTTCCATTTGCGTTTTGATCTGGCGGGCAAGAACGGGCGCTGTGCCTTCGGTGCCAATCGCCACGACAACAGGGTCACGGTCCACGATCGACGGGGTAATTGCGTCGCACAACGCAGGTTGGTCGACGACATTGACGGTCGCACCTGCATCCTTGGCAATCGCGTGGATCGCGGCATCGATGCCCGGGCAACCAGAGGCGACAAAGACCAAAGCGGTATCTTCAAAATGTGCGGCGGTAATCGGTGATGTGTCATGGCGCAATTTACCAGCGGCGGCGAGCGCTGACAGCTCTTCGTCCAAGGCAGGGGCCATCACAACGATTTCGGCTTCGGTTTTCAGGATCAACCGTGACTTTTGTGCGGCTTGTTCGCCGCCACCCACGATAACAACGCGGCGACCCGCCATTGTCAGAAACATCGGGAAGGTTTTCATGCGCTTAGTCCTTCTGTCTGATGGCGGCGATCCCAAAGATCATCAGCCATCGTTTGTGCGTCGGGTAAGGTTGGTGCGGCGCGCAGGGTCCACAAAGCCAGCGCAGCCGTTCCGGTGACCGTTGCTGTGGCGAAGCTATCCGTGCGGTGGCCTTGCCAGATTTGGCCAAGGTCCAGCGCGTCATCGGCTTCGTGCAAACGGCGGGTAACGGGCAAAAGCGCGGGCGCATCTTCGGCAATATGATCGCCACCGCGCAGGCCAAACAGAGTGACGCCTTTGGACGGATGCCGTTCGAATTCGCCACCGCCCCCTTTGATAATTGTCAGATCGGTCTGGCCCAACAAATGCGCGGCTTCAGCCTGTAGGCTGCGATATGACGGATGAAACACACCTTGTACCGTCGCAGCAGCACCCGACGGGTTCCACATCCGTAGAACCGTGTTGATGCAGGATCGCAAGCCAAAGGTATCGCGCAATTTCAGCAGGCGAAACGCGGCAGGCGCGATATCTTCGAGTGGGCTGTAGGTAATGCTCGGCCCTGCCAAATGCAGGTGGTCACGTAGGGCAGCAGGGGCGTTCCAGCCATGCATCGAAACTTTGTAACCTGCCTGCGCGACCAACCTTGCAGACAGCAAAAACAGCGGCACACCGCGTGTCCGGCCTGCCGCATAAACGGGCCAATCCAGATCAGCCGCTGGGATCGTGCCATGCACATGGTCTCGCAATGCGGCGGTGAACCCTGCGATTTCAGCGGGGACTTCGCCGCGCAAACGCAACACCATCAGCAATGCGCCAACAGCTTCGGGTTCCGCATCGCCCGATAGCATCAGCGTCATGGCAGCGCGGGCCTCATTCAGCGTCATAGGCCGTGCGCGCCCTTGGCCGCGGGCGACGATCTGGACATAGGGCGCGAGGCTCATTCGGCTGCCATCGGGATTGTTGCGCTTGCGATTAGCGCTGCCAATTCGGGTTTGCACGATCCGCAGTTGGTTCCGGCACCGGTGCAATCGCCCAAAGCGGGGACCGTAGCGGCGCCGCCCGCGATTGCGTTCAACAATGTGTTCCGGCCCACATTCAGGCAGGCGCATACGGTCACACCAGGATCAGGACGATCGGCTGCAGGACGGCCGCTGAGCGCTGAAAGTGGCGCGTCGGTCGTGCCAATCGCGTTGATAGCCGTGTTGCGTGACAACGCGATGGGGGATTTGCCAAAGAAGCCAAGTGCGTGCACGACGCCATCTTGGGAAATCGCAATCCGCGTTGTGCCTGACGCGGGATCAGTCACTAGGGCGACATCGGCATCAGCTAAGCCAGTGAGCATGATCGTGAACTCAGCCCAATCGTCGGGCAACGTCTGACCCGCCATTTCCATCTGCCAGCCTGTCTGCGTACGGGCGAGTGCTGCGTAATCAGCCGTCGGTTCCATCGCATTGGCACAGGCCACAAACCCGAACCAAGCGGCGTCAAATTTTGCCACGGCCACATCGCCGCCTTTCAGGGCAGGTTGACCCGAAAACGGATCAGTCACGGGCGCGAGCGTCGCGTTCACGGTCCCGTTGCGGCTGCGCTGTTTCGTCCAATGCATCGGGGCAAAGGGCTGGCCAACTGCCACACGGTCAGTCACCAGAACACGCAGCACGGCTTGTCCGAAGTCATTGCTGACGGTGACTAGATCACCGTCCGTGACATCTTTGGCATTGGCATCTTCGGGGTGTAGTTCCAGATAAGGTTCCGCAAGATGCGCCCCAAGCCGCGCAGTCTTACCGGTGCGCGTCATCGTGTGCCATTGGTCGCGGTTACGGCCTGTATTCAAACGGAAATCTGTCTTGCTCAGGGTCGGGGCGGTTATTGGCAGCATCTTGGCTTTGCCGTCCGCATGGTAAAATTTGCCATCGGCAAAGAAGCGACGGTCGTTCGCGGGCCATTGTGTCGGGATCAGGTTCGCATAATCGGCATCTGCAAAAACGCTCAGATCCAAATCGCGGTCAAAGCCTGACACATCGGCGGACAGGGCGACGTATTCGGCGAAAACATCAGCCGGCGTTTCGAATGCGAATGCATCACCAAACCCCATCTTCGCAGCGACATCGCAGATGATTTTCCAATCCGCGCGCGTTTCACCCGGCATCGGTAGAAACGACCGTTGCCGTGAAATCCGGCGTTCGGAATTCGTGACTGTGCCGTCCTTTTCGCCCCAACCAGCGGCAGGCAGCAATACGTCGGCCAGATCGCCCGTATCAGTGCGTTCCATGATGTCGGACACGACAACGAAAGGCACCGCTTTGATCGCATCAGCGACCGCATCGGCATTCGGCATCGACACCGCGGGGTTGGTGGACATGACCCACAAGGCTTTGATTTTACCGGATGCGCAGGCGTCGAATAGATCAACGGCTTTCAGACCCGCTTGCGTACAGATTGTGGGGCTTTCCCAGAAAGATTGCACCGCGTCACGGTGGTCCGCGTTTTCGATTTCGAGGTGATTGGCGAGCATATTGGCCAGACCACCAACTTCGCGACCACCCATCGCGTTAGGTTGTCCGGTCAGGGAAAACGGGCCTGCGCCGACCTTGCCGATACGACCCGTCGCAAGGTGGCAATTCAGGATCGCGTTGACCTTGTCGCTACCGCTGGCGGATTGGTTCACGCCTTGGGAATAAAGGGTCATGACCTTTTCCGTGCCCGCCCAAAGCGCGTAAAAGTCCTGCAACTCGATATCGGTCAGACCCGTATCAGCGACGTTCGTGTCACGGGCCGCGGCAATGGCTGCATCGAACCCGTTGACGTGCGCATCAACGTAGTCTTGGTCGACAGCGTCAGTGGCGGCGATATGGCTAAGCAAACCGTTGAATAGTGCCACGTCACCGTCAGGTGCAATCCGGAGGTGCGTATCGGCCAGATCGCTTGTCGCAGTTTTGCGTGGATCAATATTGATCACCCGCATGTCTGGGCGGGCTTCTTTCGCGGCAGCGATCCGTTGATGCAACACAGGGTGGCACCACGCAAGGTTCGATCCGACCAACACGATCACATCGGCCTGTTCCAAATCCTGATAGGTGCCAGGGACGGTGTCTGTGCCAAAAGCGCGTTTGTGTCCCACAACAGAAGACGCCATGCAAAGACGTGAATTCGTGTCGATATTGGCCGACCCGAAATAGCCCTTCATCAGCTTATTCGCGACGTAGTAATCTTCGGTCAGCAATTGGCCCGACACATAAAAGGCCACACTATCAGGACCATGTTCGGCAATCGCAGCGCTGAATTTGTCGGCGACGAGTGACAGCGTGCTGTCCCAATCCGCGCGTTTGCCGTCGACCACCGGATGCAGCAGGCGACCATCAAGATCGATGGTTTCGCCCAATGCGGTCCCTTTGGAACACAACCGCCCAAAGTTGGCAGGATGATCCGGATCGCCCTTCAGCGTACCATCAGCCCCAGCAAGCACGCCGCAGCCAACGCCACAATAAGGGCAGGTGGTCTTCGTCAGGGTCATTCCGCAGCCACCGCGCGTCCGGTCAGTTGGGCCGCGTCGATCAGGATACGACCTGCGTCAACACGGGCGGGGTATGTGGCGACTTGGCCCACGTCTTGTCCCTGCGCCATGCCCGTTTCCAAGCTGAACACCCAGTTGTGCAACGGGCAGGTAACGGATTTGCCATGCACGATCCCTTCGGCTAATGGGCCCTGTTTGTGCGGGCAGGCGTTATCCAGCGCGAAGACTTCGTCATCCGCAGTCCGGAACACGGCGACACAGCCATGTGCGGTTTTCAACATCCGTGCGCCACGTGCGGGTACGTCGTCCAACGGTGCAACATCAATCCACTGGGTCATTCTGCGGCCTCCAACGATAGGTTTGCAAGCGGTTGATATGTTTCCGCTTTCTTCACGTGTTCCGCCCATGGGTCATGGCGGTAGATAGTCTGCGACAGCTCGAAACGATCCACCAAAGCAGCGCGGTTATCCAGATCATCAACGATCTGTTCCTTGATCCAATCAAGCCCGACTTTGGCCATCCATTTGTAGATACGGTCAAGATATTTGGCCTGTTCGCGGTACAGTTGGGATACGGCCTTGATGACGAGGATCGCTTCATCCTCGGTCGGGACTTGCACCAGCAGTTCGGTTTCTTTGACGTCCATACCAGCCGCACCACCGATGCTGATCTGGTAACCACTGTCGACGCAGATCACGCCAATGTCCTTACAGGTCGCTTCGGCACAGTTTCGCGGGCAACCAGACACGCCCAGCTTCAGCTTGTGCGGCGTCCAAGCACCGTGCAGCGTCTTTTCGAGCTTGATGCCGAGACCCGTGCTGTCTTGCGTGCCAAACCGGCAGTGATCCGTCCCAACACAGGTTTTCACCGTGCGCAGACCTTTGGAATAGGCGTAGCCGGACACCATGCCAGCGTCGTTCAAATCCTTCCAGATGCCCGGCAAATCCTCGCCCTTCACACCCAGCAAATCGATCCGTTGACCGCCAGTCACCTTCACGGTTGGCACCATGTATTTGTCGGCAGCATCGGCAATAGCGCGCAGTTCGTCCGGCGTGGTGATCCCGGCCCACATCCGTGGCACGACACTAAACGTGCCGTCTTTCTGGATGTTCGCGTGTTTGCGTTCGTTGATAAAACGGGACTGCGGGTCGTCTTTGTATTCCAGCGGCCAATCAGCCAGCAGGTAAAAGTTCAGGGCGGGGCGGCAAGTCGGGCAGCCGTCCACCGTTTTCCATCCGCATTCCTGCCAAACTGCATTCATCGACGTCAGTTTCTGGGATTTGATCATGCGCCGCACGTCTTCGTGGGTCATGTCGGTGCAACCGCAAACGGTCGCAGCCGCTGGGATCACAAAGTCATCGCCAAGCGTGACGGCCAGAACCTGTTCGACAAGTCCCGTACATGTCCCGCAAGACGCAGACGCCTTGGTTGTCGCTTTGATGCCAGCAAGGTCCGTGGACCCCGCCGCAATCGCATCTTCGATTTCGCCCTTACAAATGCCGTTGCACCCACAGATCTCCGCATCACGCGGTAAGGCTGCAACGGCTGAGAGCGGGTCCACTGCGGCACCCCCTTGAAACGCAGGGCCAAAGATCACCGTTTCGCGCATGTCGGCGATGTCGGTTTTGTCTTTGATCAGGCCGAAGAACCAGTTGCTATCGGCCGTGTCGCCATACATCACCGCACCGACGATCACGTTGTTTTCGATGACCAAACGACGGTAGACGCCGCGCGCAGGGTCGCGGAAAACGATGTCTTCGCGGCCTTCGCCTTCGGCAAAATCACCGGCACTGAACAGATCACAACCCGTGACTTTCAGCTTGGTAGACAATTCTTTTTGAACAAACGTCGCGTCTTCACCCAGCAGAGTTTTCGCGGCAACCTTGGCTTGATCGTAAAGCGGGGCAACCAAACCAAATATCGCACCGTTATGTTCGACACATTCGCCAACGGCCAGAATATCGGGGTCAGACGTGACCATCTGGTCATCGACATGGATGCCTTTTCCAACAGCCAGACCCGCATCTTGGGCCAGTTTCACGTTTGGACGGATGCCCACGGCCATAACCAACAGATCACAGGGCAATTCAGTCCCGTCATCAAGTAACAGGGCGCGCACCTTGCCGTTCTCACCAAGAATCTCTTTAGAGTTGGCAGAGCATTTAACCGTAATGCCTTTGTCAACCAACGCCTTACGCAGCAGGTATCCTGCGGCTTCATCCAACTGACGTTCCATCAGGTGCCCCATGATATGGATCACGGTGACATCGACACCGCGTGCAGCCATGCCTGCGGCGGCTTCCAGACCCAACAGACCACCGCCGATAACAACGCATTTGTTGTCAGGGCCTAGGTCCATCATTTTTTGCGTATCTTCCAGATCGCGGTAGGCAATCACGCCGTCCAGATCATGACCGGGCAGGGGGATCATGAACGGGTTGGATCCGGTCCCGAACATCAATTTGTCATAGGACAGCACATCGCCGTTTGCCGCGGTGACTGTCTTTGCTTCGCGGTCAATCGCATCAACCTTTTCGCCGAAACGGCAGGTTACATCATTTTCCGCATACCAAGCGTCGTCGTGCGTGACGATTTCTTCGTAAGTTTTGTCGCCCGCAAGAACAGGGGACAACATAATGCGGTTGTAGTTCCCGCGCGGTTCCGCGTTGAACAGGGTGATTTTGATATCGGACCCTGCGCTACGCAGGTCTTCAATCGCGCGGCCAGTCGCCATGCCTGCGCCGATAATGATTAGATGGTCACTCATGTGATTTACTCCGCCGCAATCGCTGTGGCTTTGGGTTTCGGCTTTGCGCCGTGTTCGTATTCTTCAAGGAAATCGAGAACTTCCTGACGGTACGTGTAGTAATCGGGGTGTTCGAGCAGGGCCTTGCGGGTGCGTGGACGTGGCAGTTTCACGTCTGTGATTTTCCCGATTGTCGCCTGTGGGCCGTTGGTCATCATCACGACGCGGTCTGCCAGCAAGATGGCTTCGTCCACGTCATGCGTCACACAGATTGCGGTCACTTTCGTGCGTGACCAAACTTCCATCAGCACCTCTTGCAGTTCCCAACGCGTGAGACTGTCGAGCATGCCGAACGGTTCATCCAACAGCAGCAATTTCGGGGACAAAGCAAAGGCGCGGGCGATGCCCACACGTTGCTTCATGCCGTTGGAAAGCGACGCGGCGCCCTTATCCATACTGTCAGCGAGACCGACGCGCTCAAGGTAATATTCAATGACATCTTGGCGTTCCGCTTGGCTGGCTTTTGGGTAAACTTTGTCAACGCCAATCGCTACGTTTTCCTTGGCGGTCAGCCAAGGGAACAGGTTCGGCGATTGGAAGACAACGGCGCGTTCCGGATCGGCACCTTCGACGTTCCAGCCATCCAGCTTGATCGCACCTTTAGAGATGTCGTTCAGGCCAGCGGCCATCGTCAGGACAGTGGATTTGCCGCAACCAGAATGGCCGATCAGGCTGATGAATTCGCCCTTTTCCACCTTTAGATCGAAGTTTTCGACAACGGTCAGCGGACCTTTAGGCGTAGGGTATACTTTGTCCAACTGACTGAAGTTGAGGTACTTTTCTTCGATCCCGCCTTCTTGAGCCTTCAGAACGGCGGCAGGGACAGAATGGATCGGCGTGACATTTGGCAACAGCTTCGTGTCAGCCGTTTTCGCGGCAATGCCGATATCCATTAGGTAGTTCGTCACATCCGCGCGCAAGCGTTTGAACGTGTCGTTGTTGTTCATTTCCATGCGGTCGCGGGGGCGCTGAAGATCGACTTTGAACTCTTCGCCCAAGGTCCCGTCAGGGTTCAGCGCGATGATCCGGTCGGCCAGCAAAATGGCTTCGTCCACGTCGTTCGTGATCAGGACGCAGGTCTTTTTATCTTCAGACCAGATGCCTTCAATTTCGTCCGCCAGATTGGCCCGTGTCAGCGCGTCAAGCGCGGACAGCGGTTCGTCGAGCAACAGCATTTCAGGGTCCATCGCAAGCGCGCGCGCCACGTTGACACGTTGGCGCATACCACCCGACAATTCAGCGGGGCGACGGGTCGCGGCGTGGCTGAGGCCAACCATTTTGACGTAATGATCAACCTTCGCCTGACGTTCGTCTTTAGACAAGTTCGGGAACATCGTGTCCACGGCCAGCATCACGTTGCCGTTCACGGTCAGCCACGGCATCAATGAATAGCTTTGGAAGATCACGCCGCGTTCACGACCAGGTTCTTTGATCTGCTTGCCTTTGAAGGTCACTTCGCCTGATGTCGGGGTTTCTAACCCCGCCATCAGATTGATCAGTGTCGTTTTGCCGGTGCCGGAAAAGCCAAGCAAAACAAGGAATTCACCTTCTTCGACGGTCAGATCAATGTTCTTCAAAACGTGGCTGGCGTGGGTGCCTGTGCCAAAGCTTTTTGAGACGTTCTTGAATTCGAGAATGCTCATATCAATCACCGGTTATTCGAGAATGTGAACATGGATTGCAGGGCGAACATCACACGGTCGAGCAGGAAGCCGATGATCCCGATGGTGAACACAGCAACCATAATTTTGGCGAGAGATTGGGAAGACCCGTTCTGGAATTCGTCCCAGACGAATTTACCCAAACCGGGGTTCTGGGCCAGCATTTCAGCGGCGATCAGAACCATCCAGCCTACACCCAAGGACAGGCGCAAACCGGTGAAAATAAGGGGCAAAGCGGACGGCAGAACCAGCTTTGTGATCTTGGTCCATGTGTTCATTTTCAGAACGCGGGACACGCTGACAAGGTCTTTGTCGATGGATGCCACACCTAGGGACGTGTTGATCAACGTTGGCCACAGCGAGCAGAGCGTCACGGTGATCGCGGAGATCAGGAAGGATTTCGAGAACATGCCGTCGTTGCTGGCATAAACTGCGGACACGATCATGGTCACGATTGGTAACCATGCGAGCGGTGAGACGGGTTTGAAGATTTGGATTAGCGGGTTCAATGCGGCGTTGGCAGTGGCCGACAAACCAGCGGCGATGCCTAGCGGAATGGCGAAAGCGGATGCGATCAGGAAGCCAAAGAAGACGGTTTTGATCGACGTCCAGATTTGGTCGTAATATGTTGGTTTCCCAGTATAAGTCCGCTCTTTCACGCGATCAGCTTGGCCGTTTGCGACGAGGTCTGCGTTGCGCTGTTCTTGGCGTTCGTAGAAGGCGACTTCTTTTTCGCCTTCGCGTACTGCGTCTGCGTGCAAGTTACCGACTTGTTCCCAAACCTGTGCGGGTCCTGGTACCGCGCCGAGTGATGTTTGAACCTTTGGCGCAAGGGCTGCCCACGCGCCCAAGAACAGGAAAATCGCCAGCAATGGCACGCCCAACAGACGCCAGATTTCGCCAAGCTGTGCTTTGGGATTGTCGCCTGCTGCTGCTTTGAGGATCGGTGTGACCCATGCCAGACCCAGCACCTGAAACCACTTATCTGCGGTGTTGATCCGGGTGAAAAGCCGCGCGCGGCGGGCTTCGGAGGAAAGTGTTTCGGGATCGATGGCGGTCATGTCAGAGCCTCATTGGGGCGAAAAATGTGATGTCACAATGCGTGCACAACACGTGCACAATGCGTGCACCGCGCCGTCGTGACAGCGCGGTGCAGATTTAGGGGCGATTAGCCTTGGATTTCGGAGCCGACCACGATCTGGTCGCCCTTCAAGCCGATTGGCAGGCTGTCGATGTAGGCGTTTGGTGTGCGACCGTCGAAGCCGATGCCGTCGATGATGTCAGCGGCAGGTGTCGGTGCTTTGAAACCGTCGCTGTCCCATGGGAAGTCAGCTTCGTTCGCCATGCCGTCGTCGACCAGCGCGCGGGCCGCATCAAGGTAGATGTCGGAACGGTAGACAGATTCAGCTGTTTCGATGAACCATTCGTCGGACTTCGGTTCAGCAATCTGACCCCAGCGGCGCATCTGTGTCAGGTACCAGATCGCATCGGATTTGAACGGGTATGTCGCGTTGTAGCGGAAGAACACGTTGAAGTCCGGAGCAGGGCGCACGTCGCCTTTTTCAAACTCGAAGAACCCAGTCATAGAGTTTGCGATCACTTCGGCGTCTGCACCGACGTATTCAGAGCGTGACAGGATTTCCACGGCTTCTTCGCGGTTGGCGTTGTCGTTTTCGTCCAACCACATCGCGGCGCGTATCAAAGCTTTGGTCAGCGCGATTGTTGTGTTCGGGTTTTCTTCGGCGAATTCGTCTGTGATGCCGAAGACCTTTTCAGGGTTGTTCTTCCACATGTCGTAGTCAGTGATGACCGGAACGCCAATGCCTTTGAACACAGCTTGCTGGTTCCATGGTTCGCCCACTGCGTAGCCGTAGATCGTACCGGCTTCCATTGTCGCAGGCATTTGCGGTGGAGGTGTCACAGACAACAGAACGTCTGCGCCGATCTGACCAGAGATGTCTTCAGGGGAATAATAGCCCGGCTCAAGACCACCAGCTGCCAACCAGTAGCGGATTTCGTAGTTGTGTGTGGAGACAGGGAAAACCATGCCCATGTTGAATGGGATACCTTGGTCTTTGTAATCTTCGACGACAGGTGCCAATGCTTCGGCGCTGATCGGGTGTTGTGGCAGGCCGTTGTCCATCATCGGAACGTTCGGCTTCATTTCTTCCCAGATTTCGTTGGAGACGGTGATCGCGTTACCGTTCAGGTCCATGGAAAATGGTGTGATGATGTGGGCCTCAGTCCCGTAGCCGATTGTCGCTGCCAATGGCTGACCGGCCAACATGTGCGCGCCGTCCAACTGACCGCCGATCACACCGTCAAGCAATACTTTCCAGTTTGCTTGGGCTTCCAGCGTCACAAACAGGCCTTCGTCTTCGAAGAAGCCAAGTTCATAAGCGATGGCAAGCGGGGCCATATCTGTCAGTTTAATAAAGCCGAACGTCAGTTCGTCCTTTTCCAGTTCAAGCAATTGGGCCGTCGCGGTGGACCCCATAAGACTGGCCACCGTGGCAAGTGTGAAAGCAAAAGAAGTCTTCATTTATCTGTCCTTGTTGGCGGCCCTGTTAGACCTTTGGAAACGAAAAAAGCCGCACGTAGGGACACGGGGGAGGAGATCCGTAGTCCATACGAGCGGCTTTGCTCTGAATGCTGCACCACCATCGTTGGTCTGTGCGCGTAACGGGCTTCGATGCCCCTTGAAGATAATTTGCGGGCTGGGTGTCGGAACTTCAACGTGGATTCTGCAATGCAGCGTCAGAATCTGCTGCGGTGCAGAGGTTGCCTAAAAACTGTGCGGTTTTAGCCGTGAAAATCGAAAGTTTTGCCATCGAAAAAGGCATCAGGCCCGAGAATCATGTTTCCACGGGTTGATGCGACTGCCGTCTCGTGGGCGAGCGCCCCTTCGACTTTTTCGGATGCACCGGGAAGATCAACGCCAAGGCTGCCTAGGTTTTCGCGGTACAGATCGCTGCGGAAGCACCGTTTCGCTTCCGCGATTTCGTTTTCGTCGGCCCCAAGCTGGGTTGCGATCCACGCGGCCTGACTGCGCCACGGGAACTGCGACGCATTCCGGAAGAACAGTAAGAAGTTGTCGATGTGGCGGGGGCCAATGGTCGGATCAAGCGTCACTTCACCGCTGATGCCCGGATCAATCAGGTCGTCGGTCAAGTCGAGGTGTTCGCTGCGTGCGAGAATATCGACGGCCAAGGCCGCGTTACTGCGTTGGCCGAGCCATTGTCCTGCTTTGTAGGTCGCCCGCATTAATGCACGTGTCGGTTCGGGGTTGTCGGTTACCCAATTGGACCGCGCTGCCAGCACTTTTTCCGGCGCGAAGGACCAGATTTGCGATCCTGTCAGGACGATAGCCGCTGCATTGTTTTTGACAGCAACGCTGCCCCATGGTTCGCCGACCCAAAACGCATCAACTTGTCCGTCAGCAATAGCTGCGGCCATGCGCGGCGGCGGCACAGTGATGACGTCAGTTTTAATGTCAGGACAACGTGCCAGCAGGTAAGACAGTAGTAGCCGATGCGTGGATGCATGAAATGGCACGCCGATCCGCAACGTTTTGCCGTGCTGTGCCAGTTTGGCAAGGATCGCGTCAGGGTCGCCGTAGGGAACCGGGGCAAGTGCCGAGATCAAAGCTTGGCTGAGCCCGAAGACGGTGCCGTTGACGGAAAGCACCGACAGCACATCGACGTCGGCACGGACCCCGCCGATGCCAAGCCGCAGTGCAATGGGCATCGGTGCCAGCATTTGGGCCGCATCCAACTGCCCAAGGATTAGGTTATCGCGCAGCGCCGACCAAGAGGGTTGCTTGATCAGCCGCAGATCAAGCCCTTCTTCAGCGGCAAAGCCCAATTCCTTTGCAATGAGCAGCGGGGCGCAGTCAACAAGTGGCAAGTAGCCGCAATTAAGAACGTGTCCCTTCATGATAGCAGATCCGCCGCTGTCACGAGCGCCGACGCGACGTCGATCACCTTGCGGTTTTGGTCCATCGCGGTTTTGCGCAACAGGGCGTAGGCTGCATCTTCGTCCAGTTTGCGTTGCCGCATCAGGATGCCCTTGGCGCGGTCGATGGTCTTGCGATCTTCCAAGGCTTGTTTCGCGGCTGACAGTTCGGATTGCATTTTACGCATGATCTGAAAACGGGCGATGGCCGTTTCCAGCACGGGTTTGATCCGGTTCTTTTGCAGGCCGTCCACGACATAGGCGCTGACGCCAGCGTTCAGGGCCGCTTGGGTCAGTCCTTCGTCGGTTTGATCGACGAACATGGCGACGGCGCGGGCCTTGGTGTCGGAGATCAGGCTGAGATGTTCCAGCGTGTCGCGGTCAGGATTGGCGATATCGATCAGCACGATGTCGGGGGATGATGTGCGGACGGCTTCGGCCAGTCCGGTGGTTTGACCGATGACGGTCACGTCGGGCCAGCCACCATCTACAAGCGCGTCGATAATTTCGCGTGCTTTTTCGGGGTCGGGTTCGACGACAAGAATACGGGTGGCCATTTGCATGGCGCAAGATGTGTCCCACAGGGGCGGCAAACACGAGAGGCGGACCTGTGTTTCGGGCCTTCGATTTTGCGTGCGCGACGGGACGCTAGGATTTTGGGCGAAACGCACATTTTTTAGTCAAGCGCGGGATCGGGCGACAGTGAACCATTGGTTGTACTTTGAAAGCGTTCTGCGCATACCGAACCAATAATTATCCCCAATCAGTACATGGATGGATCAGCAATGACGAAAGTGGCAATTATCACGGGCGGCCTGTCCGGTATGGGACTTGCAATTGCAAAGCGGCTGCATGCGGCGGGCACAACTGTCTGCATCGGGGCGCGGCGCGGTAATGATCCTGCAGCTGTGGCTAAACTACATGAACAGATCGGCGCACCTATTGCGGTCGTTGGATTGGATGTGCGTGACAGCGCGAGCGTGGCAGCCTTTGTTGAAAAGGTCGTAGCGGATCACGGGCGTGTCGATATTTTGGTGAATACTGCCGGCGTATATGAAGAAGCCCCTGTCATTGGCCATTCCGACCAGATTTGGGATGACACCATTGATACAAACCTGACGGGTACGTTCAAAATGATCCGCGCCGTGATGCCGGGGATGGTTGCGCAGAAATTTGGCCGGATCATCAATCTGGCGTCCGTGGCCGCCCACAACGGGATGCCTGATAACGCCGCATATTGTACATCAAAAGCGGGTCTTCTGGGGCTTGGTCGATGTGTCAGCCTGGAAGGCGCGGCACATGGCGTGACCTGCACAAGCATCAGCCCGACGTGGGTCGAAACCGAGATGCTGAAGCAATTTGTCGATCAGGAAATTGCAGATACGGGTGCCACCCGTGCAGAGGTGCAGGCCAAATACGAGGCGTCCAATCCGCAAGGCGCGTTGGTCCAGCCGTCCGAAATCGCTGATCTCGTTGCGTTCTTGGTCAGCGACGCTGGTCGCGCCATCACGATGGAAGATATTCAGGTCAACGCGGGATCGCTTTGGTAGGTACCGCGTCGCGGCCAAACCGTGCGTTGAGCAATGCGGTGGGGTCGCTGATGTGATCGAACGGCAGGTCAGATATGGCCTGCCATGCCGCCTGCGCCCTTTCGTGGGAAAGGGTCGCATCGGCGTGCAAGACGGATAGATCAGCGGCAATCAGCGCTTTCTGTGCGTCACTGAGCGGTGCTTTGTCCAACCACGTTTGCACTGGTAGTTTTGTATAATCAGTGTCGTCAATAGTGGCCCAAATGTCGGGTGTCAGGTTGTAGGTTTGGGGCCCGTGGATCTGCCCGACCTCTGCTAAGAACTGCGCCGCGTGCTGCACATCAATCATGCGGAACATCAGGCCTTCGGGCACCGCATGGACCGTACGGCAGGCGGTCATGATCGTCTCGTAAATGTCGTTCGGGTTTGGCTGCGTGACGCTGTAAAGTGACGGAAGCCGCACGATAGTTGCCGGAATACCGGAGGCCGCGATCAACGCTTCGGCCGCGATTTTTGCAGCACCGTAGCCACCACAATTTTCGTAGACGTTCGTTGCTGTTTCGGCGTGTCGCCCGCCTGTGTCGGGAAACACCGCAGAGGTGGACGAAAACCGCAGATCGGCCTGCGCGTCCTTGCAGAACTGCAGGATGTTTTCCATGCCGTCTTTTGACCAATCTTCCATCGTGTCGCGATCCACGGCGAGGTTCACCATCGCGGCACAATGCACCACGCTTTGTGTGGCATCGCAGAGCGATTGATACTGGGTTGCGGGCAGCCCAAATTGCGGGTCTTCAAGTGCTGCGGTGATGATCCTGATCCGGTTCATCGGCACGCCGCTGTCGGTCGCGATGTCGCGCATCCGGTCCGTCGCGTCCCGTCGTTTGGGGCGGACGAGGCAATAGATGACGTGGTCGTCCGGCAATGATTTGGCTGCTGCTGTGAGCACGTGTCGCCCCAGAAACCCGGTCGCACCAGTCAGCAATATGCCGGGGGTGTCGAATGTGCTGTCCGGCTTTGGCGGGATCATCGGTTCAGTCAAGATGTTGTGCAAACGGTCGAGCGGGACATTCAACGCAAAATCGAAATCGACCCGACGGCCATAAGCGGTTTCAAGCGCGAGAACGAGCGTCACGGCCATCAATGAATCCCCGCCAAGGTCATGAAATGACAGGCTCGGGTCGATCATGTCGGCCGTGCATCCAAGCGCTTTGGCCGCTTCGGAGACCGTTGCGCGCTTGTCTGTTTCAGTGGTTTGCGCATGTGCGCCCGCGACCTTGGGCAATGCTTTGAAATCGCATTTTCCGGACACCGTATTAATCGGGATTTCAGGCAGAGCGACCAGATAGCTGGGGATACAATAGGCGGGCAGGGCTTTGCGCAACGCCTTCGCCAACGCAGAGGGAATACGGTTTTCGCCTGCGCTGAGGCCCCATTTCGTGGCGTTATCAGTCGTTTGCGCCGCGTTGGCTGCGTAATAGAACACCAATGCGTTGCCTTGGCCCGCGACGTCCTGGATCCATGGGACCGCCTGTTGAAATCCGATAAAGCTTGCCAAGGATGCCGTCAGGTCTTGGGTCTGGATGCTGTGCCCGCGCAGTTTCAGCATATGCGCCACGCGGCCCAAAACGTGGATCACGCCGTCTTCATCGACGAAGCCTTGATCGCCAGTGTCGTAGAGCCGTGTCTTTTGGCCATCAAGCGTCAGGTTGCGGAAACGCAGTACCGTTTCTTGCGGGCGGTTGACGTAACCAGGCCCCAACATGCGCGGCCCTTCGAAGTGTAACAAACCGGGGGTGCCTGTGGGGCATGGGGCGTCGTTATCATCCAAGATGACTGGGCGCAGATACGGCATCGCGACGCCAACGGCGCCTGCGCTGCGGTCGGTTGCCGAGACGTTGGTCATCGCGATGTCATGGGTTTCGCAGATGCTGTAGAGGTTCCAAAGCGTGGCATTTGGCAGCTTTTCCTGCGCGGCTGCGATCAGGGCGTCGGTGACAACTTCGCCGTTGAGGATGATCCGTTTGAGCGGCACGTTTTGCATCATTTCTGTGGTCGATGCTTGCAACGTTTTGTCCAAGGCGGACGGCGTGAACAGCATCTCGGAAATGTTGTGTTCGATCAGGAATGCAGCCAATTCGCGCGGATTCAGCAACTGTTCGAAAGTTGGAAAGCAGACGCGCGCGCCATCGCGTAAAGGGCGGAACATTTCCCAGATCGCAAAGATATAGGCCCCGATGGATTGGCCCGGCGCGTAGGGCGTGTAGGCGTCGCGCCATGCGTAGGACAAGAATGCGGCTTCTTGCGTGACGGGGATGCACTTTGGTTTGCCTGTCGTGCCGGAGGTCGCGACGATGTAGATCGCGTCGTCCGATTTCACGTGTCCCGCTTCGATTGTGTCGTCAGGTGCGGGTGGGCGTTCGGAGATGATTTGCGGGATATCGATCAAGTCGCAGCCCGCTGGCAATTGCCCGTCTTTGGCGGGTTGGCATTGCAGAACGGTTTTGGTTTCCAGTTCGGCAAGGATATTGGCCAAAACGTCTGTGGGCATCGCCGGATCAAGGTGCACAAAGGGGCGGCCCATCACGATGCAGGCTGTCGTTGCGGCCCCAAAGGCCGTCGAAGGCTTGCCAAAAACAGCCACGGGACCGTGGGTGGGAAGATGTGCCTTTAAGGCGTGGGCCAGCGCTGCGATGTCGCCATATGTCAGGCAAAGATCGGCGTCAGAAAATGCTGTGGCGCCTGCGTATTTTGCAATTGCTTTCGCGATTTGGTCTGGGATGGTGTGGTGGCCGGGTACGAATTGGGTCAAAAATGCAGGCTCCGAAAGCGTCACTTTGTCCGCGATTTGCGACATTGTGCGAATGTGTGGAGACTGCATCGCGAAAAACGTGGGGATTGGCAATATCAAAGCGGCACCTCTCGACCGAATGGACGAGGTGGGCGAAAATTTGCACAGATGTTAAGCGGAGTGGCGGGCTATCGCGGCAGGGTTTCGAGCGTTTCCAAGATCGGGCAATCGGGGCGATCATCGCCTGCGCATTTGGTCACTAAGGTCGACAGCGTATCGTGGATGGATTGCAAATCCGCAATCTTGTTTTCGATCTGAGCAAGGTGTTGTTTGGCTATGGCGCGCACGTCGCCGCTAGCCCTGTCTTTGTCGTCCCAAAGCGCCAATAGATTGCGGCAGTCGTCAATCGTGAACCCCAAGGCGCGGGACCGCCCGATGAAGGCCAGCTTGTGAATATCGGCGTCCTGAAAACTGCGATACCCGTTGGCATCGCGTTGCGGTTTGATCAACCCGATGTCTTCGTAATAGCGGATCGTTTTGGGCGGTAGATCGGTGCGATTTGCGACGTCTCCGATGTTCATGAGCGTGCGTCCTCTGTCATGGGGGCGTTGACCCAGCGAAGTCGTAACGCGTTGGTGACAACAAAAACGCTGGAAAGTGCCATCGCGCCCGCCGCGAGCGCGGGGGACAATAACAGATTGAAAAGCGGGTAAAAAACGCCTGCCGCGACTGGGATCAAAAGCGCGTTGTAGCCGAACGCCCAGAACAGGTTTTGCTTAATATTACGCATGGTTTTCTGGCTGAGGTGCAGCGCGTTGACGACGCCGCGCAGATCGCCCGACATGAGTACGACGTCGGCGGCTTCAATCGCGATGTCGGTGCCTGTGCCGATGGCGATGCCGACGTCCGATGCGGCCAAAGCGGGCGCGTCGTTGATGCCATCCCCTACAAATGCGGTCTGTGTGCCGTTTTGCTGCACCGATTGGATCGCGGCGACTTTGCCATCGGGCAGGACCTCTGGCACGACGGTGTCGATGTTCAGCTGGGATGCGATGGCCTGTGCGGTGGCCGCGTTATCGCCCGTGATCATGGCGACGGATAGGCCAAGGTCATGCAGGGCTGCAATCGCCGTTTTACTGCTTGGCTTGATCGGATCAGCGACCGCGATGATAGCGGCAAGTTTGCCGTCGATTGCCGCATAGAGCGGTGATTTGCCTTGTTCGCCGAACTTTGTGTGCGGGACGTCAATTGCGATCTGTTCGCGCGCCATTAGGCGGTCCGCGCCGACGAGTATTTCGTGGCCTGCGACGGTTGCTTTGGCACCGTACCCTGTGATCGCAGTGAAATCGTCAGGGGGTGTCAGGGTCAGGCCGTGCGCCTTTGCTGCACGCACAATGGCGGCGGCGATGGGATGTTCGGATTGCGCTTCGACAGAGGCCACAAGTCGCAGCACGTCGTCATGCCTAAAGCCATTCAGTGTTTCAAAATCAGTCAGTTCGGGGCGGCCTTTGGTCAATGTGCCCGTCTTATCAAAGGCGACTGTTTGCACCTGGCTGAGCGTTTGCAGCGCGGTGCCACGGCGGAAAAGAACGCCCAACTCTGCCGCCCGTCCTGTGCCGACCATGATTGATGTTGGTGTCGCCAAACCCATTGCGCAAGGGCAGGCGATGATCAGGACCGCGACGCCTGCGACCAATGCAAAGCTAAACGATGGGCCAAAGACCAGCCATGCAATGATCGTCAGGCAGGCAATCGCCATGACTGCGGGAACGAACCATAGGGTGATGCGGTTGACCAGATCTTGGATCGGCAGTTTGGCACCTTGTGCGTCGGACACCATGCGGATGATCTGTGCCAAAGTGGTGTCTGCGCCCACCTTTGTCGCCGTGTAGGTTAACGCGCCGTTGCCGTTGATCGTGCCGCCGACGAGTGCGGCCCCTGTGGTTTTTTCGACCGGCACAGGTTCGCCCGTGATCATGCTTTCGTCCACGTAGGATGTGCCAGCGGTCACTGTGCCATCGACTGCAATCCGTTCGCCGGGGCGGGTTTGGATGACGTCGCCGGTGATGATGCTGTCGACATCTGTGGGGGTAAAGGTGCCATCACGTTCAACAAGGGCGGTTTGCGGACTGAGTTTGACCAGTTTGCGAATGGCGTCGCCAGTGCGGCCTTTGGCGCGTGCTTCTAGATATCTTCCGAGCAGGATGAGCGTGACGATGACTGCTGCTGCCTCAAAATACACGGTTTGTGTGCCGTCCGGCAAAATAGCGGGCGCGAAAAGCGCGACGGTGGAAAAGGTCCACGCAGCCCCGGACCCAAGTGCGACGAGGCTGTTCATATCGGGTGCAGCTTTGGCAAGGGCAGGGATGCCTTTGGTGAAGAACTGCCGTCCGGGCCACGCCAGCACGATGGTGGTCAACACAAATTGCACCGTCCAACTGGTGCCCATTCCAATGGTGGACATGACCCAATGGTGGAAGGCGGGGATCATGTGACCGCCCATTTCGAGGATAAAGACAGGCAGCGTGAGCATCGCGGCGATGACGGTCATCTGCTTCAGGGTCGCGGCCTCTGCGGCTTTGGTGTCATCGGGGGCGGGGTGATCGTCTGCGATTAGTGTGACGGGGTATCCGGCTTTTGCGGCGGCAGTTGTGATTGAAGGGGTGACATGTGCGTCGATAGAAACCACGGTCAGTTCATCGTTTGCGAGGTTTGCGGCGGCGGACACGACGCCCGGCACATCCGAGACGGCGCGTTCAACGCGGCCGACGCAGGATGCGCAGCTGAGGTTTTCGACCGTGAAGCGTGTGGTGTTTAAGGCTGCGGGGTAGCCAGCCGTGTCGAGCGCTGCAACAGCATCAGTGGCTGCGAAATCTGGTGAGACCTGCAGTTTCGCGGTTTCCGCTGCAAGGTTGACGTCTGCCACCACGACCCCTGTGACCGCACGCAAAACCGTTTCGGCCCGCCCCACGCAGGATGCACAGCTAAGCTGTGTGACGCCAAGGGTCAGTGTTTGCGGGTCGTTCATTGTGATTGCTTTCGTGTGATCATCACAAAGGGATATAGGGCTTCCAGTGACTGGAAGGTCAAGGGCGATAGATGACCTTTTGCTGCGAAATGAAAGTCTGGTGACAAATTGATTGCCGATCTGGTATACTAGAATCCGTAGGCCCAAGCGCGGGGGAGCGTTGGGTCGATCAACACCGAATTGGGAGGTCAGTGTGTCTAAACGTTCACTGCAATCACTTTGTCTATGTCTCGGGTCAACATATGGGGCGTAATTTGAAAGTCCTGATCGCAGGCACAGGGTTCGCGGGACAAGGTCACGCAGATGCATTTCGCGGGGCGGGGGCCGAGGTTGTCGGCATGGTTGGCCGTACGGAAAGCGTTGTGAAAGATGTCGCCGCGAAAATGGATATTCCTTTTGCGGGGACCGATTGGCAGGCTGCGTTGGAGACCTGTAAACCGGATGTCGTATCAATCGCCACACCGGGTGGTGCGCATGTGGAACCGATCAAACAGGCGATTGCGGCTGGTTGTCATGTGTTCTGCGATAAACCGATGACCCATAGCGGGGAGACTGCGGTGGAGCTGCGCGATCTGGCGGAGAAGGCAGGCGTTAAAACTGCCTATGCCGCCAGTTTCCGCTACACGCCGAGCGTGCTGCACGCGAAACGGCTCGTGGCCGAAGGCGCGATTGGCGAGCCGACAGAGGTCGAGAGCATTTCGCACTTCAACCTTGATCGCAACATTCCCTTTGGGTGGTCCCATAGCAAGGACGCAGGGGGCGGGCGGCTGAATAACAACTTCACCCATTCGCTTGCGATTGTGACGTCAGTTGTCGGGGATCAAATCCTGCAAATCATGGGCGATGTCCGCGATGATATGGGCCGTGCGCCCATTGTGGACGGCGTGCATAACTTCATGACGCGGCGCGATTATATTCCCAAGGACCTGAACGATCCGACGCTGAAATGGGGCGAAAGCGACGTGGAATGGTCCTATACGGTCCTTGCCAAACTGGCGGGACCTTTCGCCGCCAAACCGGTGTCGGTTCTGTTCAAACACGGCGGGCTTGTGCCGCGGTTCCAAGACGATCACATCATCTTTTACGGCACCAAAGGCGCGATATATCTGAAGGGCCATTATGGCACCGGTCAACTGTCGCATTACGGCAGCGACGGCACATGGACGGACCTGCCACTACCGCAGGATATTGTCGATGCAAATCCGGATATGGCGGGTGAAACCGAACAATGCTGGCACTACCTCGCCCGCGAATTGGTGCGCGATATCAAGGGCGAACAGGTCGATCCTTACCCGACGTTCGTCCAAGGCGCGCAATTTCAGCAGATCATTGATATCATCCGCAAATCGGACGGTTGGACCGATGTGACGGGCTTGGCATAAGGGGACCACCATGAAAATCACGGACGCAAAAGTCTTTGTCGGCGGCCCCGGCAAGAACTATGTCACGCTTAAAATCATGACCGATCAGGGTGTCTACGGGCTGGGCGATGCGACGCTGAACAATCGCGAAACACTACCTGCGGCGTATCTGACGGATTACCTGATCCCCGCGATCATCGGAATGGACCCACGCAATAGCGAAGACATCTGGCAGTACCTTTATCGCGGTGCCTATTTCCGCAAAGGCCCGATTGCGATGGCGGCCTTTGGCGCGATTGATATGGCGTTGTGGGACATCAAAGGCAAACTCGCGAATATGCCGCTTTATCAGCTGTTTGGTGGGAAAAGCCGCAAAGCCGCGATGGTCTATGCCCATGCAACCGGCGCTGATCTGGACGATCTGATGACGTCGATCCAGTTCTACGTCGATCAGGGTTACAAGGCGGTGCGTGTGCAATGCGGAATTCCGGGCATGCCGACGGCGGGGTACGGGGTGTCCGAAACCAAGGGCGACGTCGAGAATTACATCACCGATTTCAGTGGCATTAAGCCCAAGGTCGAAATCTGGGATACGGGGCGTTACATGCGCTACATGCCGGATGCGCTGCTGCAAATCCGCGACCGGTTCGGGCCAGACTTGAAAATCCTGCACGACGTCCACCACCGCCTGACCCCGCGTGAGGCGGCTGCTTTTGCGAAGGCGGTTGAACCTGTCGATCTGTTCTGGCTCGAAGACCCGACGCCTGCCGAGGATCAAGACGCGCTGAAGATGTTGCGCCAGCATTCTACGGTGCCTGTCGCGATAGGCGAAGTCTTCAATTCGATCTGGGAATGTAACAACCTGATCGAGCAAAACCTGATTGATTTCATCCGCGTCAGCGTGACCTATGCAGGCGGCATTACCCATGCAAAGCGGATCGTTGATCTGGCTGGGTTGCACAATGTGCGAACGGGTTTTCACGGCGCACCGAGCCATTCGCCGATTTCAATGGCGGCGCAGGCGCATCTGAACGTCTGGGCGCCGAATTTCGGCATTCAGGAATATTTGGTGCTTGGCACGCCGGAGTGTGACGCCCTTTTCCCGTCTGATCATTACCTTGAAAACGGGATGTTCTACGTCAGTGACGCGCCTGGTCTTGGGGTTGAATTCAACGAAGATGAGGCCGCGCAATACAGTTACAAAGCGGGTAGTCACCCGATTGTGCGGCTGGAAGATGGTACGATGTGGGACTACTAGCGCGGCGCTAGGTCCCTTCAAAAACCCGTTGGCGCGCGTTGTTAACATGGTCGCGCATCGCGTCCCGTGCTGCGTCCGCGTCGCCCGCGACAAGTGCGTCGTAGATCGCGTGATGTTCCGCTTGCACCAGTTCGAGGCGCGCCTGTGTTTTGGTGAGGGACAAACTGCGGGTTAGATTCATGCCTGTCAGGATGTTGGATTGCATCGAACTGCGCGCGGCGAGGAAATATTTGTTATCGGAGGCGGCACAAACAGCGACGTGAAACCGTTCATCGTCGTCCACGCCCAGCTTGCCTGACACCACACAGCGATCAAGCTGATCGAGCGCCTGTTTGAGCCGCACGAGATCATCTTCGGTCCGGCGCTGGGCGGCGATATAGGCGGCTTCACCTTCGATGGCGGCGCGAAATTCGAACGTCCGTTGGATGTCGGCGATGGACCCCACAGGCGCAAAATCCAGCATGACACCTTCGGGGCGTCGCTGCACAAATGACCCCGATCCCTGGCGGGAAACGATCACGCCGTCTTCGCGTAACTGTTTCAAAGCACGGCGTAAAATCGGCCGCGAGACTTTTAACTGATCGCTGAGCGCGTGTTCTGTTGGCAACTTTTGTCCGGCGGGGAAATCACCCGCGACAATCATCGCTAACACGCTTTCATAGGCTTGATCTGAAAGGGACCTGTCGTTCGTCGCAGGTGGTGCTTCTGACACGGGGGGCAGGATCGAATGGGGTATGACGTAGGTCTCCTTGTGCCGTGACGCGATGTGGTGGGCGCTGTGTTTCATAGCGGATTCTTTCCAAACATGCTGCAATTTTTGGCAGTACGTTTACAAGTGTTTACAAATTTTACCGAATCTGAACAACTGCGCGAACCACATGATTGTACTGCTGGGGCGCGTTGCCACTAGCGGGCGATGAAGTTCTGGGAGGAAACCTGTGTTTAACTTTAAATCTTTGAAAGCCCTTTTGATCGGTGCTGTCTCTGTTGCGGCCATGACCGCCACGTCCGCTGCCGCTGAAACTGCGTTGCGTGGTGCCAGCATGTTCGACGAAGAACACGCCTACACAAAGACATTGCGCGAATTCGAACGTCTGGTTGGTGAAAAAGCCGAAGACGTCACATTTGATCTGAGCCTGAACGGTGAACTTGGCGACGAAAGCGATTTTGTCACGTTCCTGCAGCAAGGCGTTGCGATCGATTTCGCGATCATGGCCCCGTCCAACATGGCGACATTTGCCCCGTCTATTCCGTTGATGGACATGCCGTTCCTGTTCCGCGATCTGGACCACTGGAACACTGCGCTGTCCAGCGGCGTGATGGCCCCGCTTGAAGCTGAACTGCTGGAAAAAGCGAACATTCGCGTGATCGGCTATGCGGGTGGCGGTGTGCGTAACCTTGCCTCTGCTGAACCAATCACGAATCTTGAAGAGCTTGCTGGTCACAAGATGCGCGTGATGGGTGCCCCTATTCAGGCGCAAATCTTTAACGCATTGACGGCCGCACCTTCTGCGATTGCCTACAACGAAGTTTACAACGCGATCCAGACGGGCGTGATTGCCGGTTTCGAAAACGAAGCGGCGTCGATTCAGAACCTGAAGTTCTACGAAGTGGCCCCGAATATCACGCTGACAAAGCACGCGATCACAGTACGTCCTTTGGTGATGTCCGAAAGCACATTCAGCGCTTTGTCTGACGATCTGAAGGCGGCTGTTCTGGAAGCAGGTGCAGAAGCGGGTGCATTCGGTCGTGCGTTGGAAAGCGGCCAAGATGGCGAAAAGATGCAAGAGATGATCGACGCGGGTCAGGTTGTTGTTGCAGAATTCGAAGGCCGTGATGCGCTGCTGGAAATGGTGATCCCTGTGCAGGACGCCTATGCCGCAGAGCTGGGCGCGACTGATCTGCTTGCTGCGATCCGCGACCAATAAACGTTCCTAAATCTCCCTACTGCCGGCGTCTTTTGGGGCGCCGGTGGTTCTTTTTCTAGAACGGACCCCCAATATGATTGGACGTTTCTTGGACCGCCTTTGCGATGGCCTGCGGGTGTTGCTTGGCCTTCTAATTGCAGCGCTTGCAATCCCTGTCGGGATGCAGGTTTTGGCTCGCTATACCGGCGTGATCCCTGTCTTTTTATGGACCGAAGAACTGGCGACGTTCATCTTCGTTTGGGCCGTGATGATCGGTGCCATGATTGCCGTGTGGGATGGGACGCATTTTGATGTGCGTGTGATCCCTGATGCGAAACGTCCATTTTTGAAGTTGCTTCAGGACGGGTTTGTCCTGCTGATGATCCTTGGCTTTGCTTTGATATTTGCGTGGTACGGCGTGGAATATGCTGAATTTGGCTACATCCAGAATTCGACGATGATGCGGGCGAATATGATGATCACCTATATTTCTGTGCCCATCGCGGGCGTATTGTGGACCGTTTTCACGGGCTACCGACTGTATGAAGCGGTCCAGACTTACAAAAATACGAAGAAGGCAGCGGCATGATTATTTCAACAGGGCTTGCCTGCGCCATTCTGGTTGGCGGTTTCATCCTTTTGGTCGCATTGCGCGTGCCTGTCGCGTTTGCGCTGGCGATTTCCACGGTCCCGATTGTGGTGATGGAACTGCGTCTGACCCCGTTCATCGTGCTTGACCGGATGTTCCAGTCTTACAATTCGTTCATTCTGCTGGCTGTGCCGTTCTTCCTTTTGGCTGCAAACCTGATGAATTCAGGGAAGGTGACAGACAAGTTGATCGATTTGGCCCGCGTGTTGACCGGCTGGATGCCCGGCGGATTGGGCCACGTGAACGTCGCCGTGTCGATGTTGTTCGCGGGGATCTCTGGATCCTCCACGGCGGACGCTGCCGGTTGTGGTAAAATCCTGATCCCTGCGATGATCAAAGAAGGCTACGACCGCCGCTTTGCCATCGCGATCACCGCCTGTTCGTCCGTGATGGGCGTTATTATTCCGCCTTCGATCCTGATGATCGTCTGGGGGGGCGTGATGCAAACCTCTGTCGGGGCGTTGTTTTTGGCGGGTGCTGTGCCCGGCATCATGATCGGTTTAGCCTTGATGGCGACGGTTTATGGCTACGCAAAGGTCTACAACTACCCGATCATCGGGAAACCAAGTTTCAGCGATATTGTGACTGCCTTTAAGGGCGCGTTCTTGGCGATGCTGACCCCGATCCTTGTGATTGGCGGTATCGTGGGCGGCGTGGTCACCCCGACGGAAAGTGCGATTATCGCCGCGGGCTATTCGTTGATTTTGGGCATGTTTGTCTACCGGACCGTGACCATCAAAGACCTTGGTCACATCTTTTATGACACGGGCCGTTTTGCGTCGATTTCACTGTTCGCGATTGGGTCGGCGTCGGCATTTGGCTGGTTGCTCGCGTTTTATCACGTGCCGCAATTGGTCGTGGATACGATGACGGCTTGGCAGTTTGGCACCTTTGGTACGGCCTTGGTGATCGCCGGTTTGTTCCTGTTTTTTGGCTTGTTCATTGATGCGATCCCTACGATCATCATTTTGGGCACAGTGCTGTTGCCCGTCGCGACCGCGGCAGACATCCATCCGGTTGCGTTTGCGATCATCGGGATTGTGTCGCTGGCCTTTGGTTTGGTGACCCCGCCTTATGGGCTGTGTTTGTTGATCTCGGCCTCGATTGGCGGCATGAATGTTGTGCAGGTGATGCGCGAGGTGGTGGTTATCCTACTGCCGATGTTGGCGATTTTGTTGCTGATCATCCTGTTCCCTGAAATCGCGCTTTGGCTGCCGCGCCAATTGATGCCCGACACCATTAACTAGGCTTTGATATGACGACGGATACGTGCCGCAAGGATGCGCAGATTTGGGCAAAGTGGTTTTGGACCGACTATTTTGGTGACTGGTTAGCGAAAGTCCGCGATGGCGATGCGGGTGTCTTTGACAAGCTCGACGCGCAGGGACGGCCTGAACCGTCGGCGACAAAGTCGGTGCTGGCGCAGGCGCGGACTGTGTTTACCGTGGCCCATGCAGCGATGCAGTCGGGTGATCCTGCGTTGACTGCAGCGGCGGTTTCGCAGGCGGCGTTCTTGGATCGCTATGGTAAGGCACCGGGGCTATATCGTTGTGCGATGAGCGCGGATGGGACGCCCACGGGAGATGCACTGGATGAAGCGGCGCGCAGTTATGACCAGACCTTTGTGATTTTGGCGTTGGTGACGCTGAATAAACTGGCCCCTGATCCTAGCTACGACGCGTTGATCGAGGACTGCTGGGCTGCTTTGCAGACCACGTTGACGGATTCGGCGACTGGTTTGTTATTGAACGACGACATCGGGGCTGAACTCAATCCCGCGCAGAACCCGCATATGCACCTTTACGAGGCGTGTTTGCAGGGGTTTCGTATGACGGGAAAGCCGCTGTGGTTGGATCGGGCTGCTGGTGTGCGGCGGATCGGATTGCGGCATTTCATGGATCAGGACAACGGCAGTATTGTCGAGTTTGTGTCACCTGATCTTGACCCGCTACCGGGCAACGATGGGCTGCGCCGTGAAGTCGGGCACCAATGTGAATGGGCTTGGTTGTTGCTGGAAGAGGTGGATTTGGCGAACGATCCGAGTTTGCATGACACTACGATGAAACTGTTGGCCTTTGCCGACCAGCATGGATTTGCGCGCGATGGTCTGGCGTTTGATGCGGTGTTGGCTGATGGGGCGGTATTGGAAGAAACGTTCCTTTTGTGGCCCCAGACCGAAGCGATTAAAGCCTACGCATTGCGGCACGCGGCGGGGGACAAAACGGCAGGTGATAAGGCCTGTACCCTGATGTGTTTGATGTTTGAACGGTGGTTCAAAGGTCGCCCTGTTTACATCAATCAGATTGATACAGCGGGCGACACGATCTGGCCGGAGGCACTAACGCGGTTGATGTATCACGTGGTGATTGCAATGACCGAAGGCGCGCGGGCAGGTTTGTGGGGCGCTGCACCACGTTCACTGGCCAATTAGGCCAGTGGTTTTGATGTGATCCGGAACACTGCAAGTTAGCGCAGGTTGCCCGCTGTTAAACGAGATTGCGTTCTTTAGCGATCATCGCTGCATGGGTGCGGTTGCGGGCTTCCAATTTGCGGCTGAGCGTTTTCACGTGCAGCTTGATTGTCACTTCTTGCAGATCTAAGTCCCGCGCAATTTCTTTGTTGGATTTGCCTTCACAAATGCCCATCAGAACGGACGTTTCGCGTTCAGACAGGTTACCAACGGCCTTTTCCTGCACCTGTTTCATGAAATCAAAGGGCGCGTAAACTTCGTCCATAATCATGAACTTAACGGCGCTGACCATTGATTTGGAACCGAGCGTTTTGGGGACGAACCCCACTGCGCCTTCTGTAATTGCGTCTTGGGCAATTTGGGGTGACGCAGTCCCGGACAACAGCGCGACACGACCGTCGTTTGTCGCGGTTTTCATACGTTTGAGGCCTGTGAGGCCATTCATGCCGGGCATATTGTAATCCAAAAGGACCAAATCAAACGCGACGCTGTCTTCAACTATGGAGAGTGCTTCATCAAGCGTGCCCGCAGTTTCGACGACGTTTATACCGTCAGACACCAACAGAAACGAAGCGATCGTTTCACGCACAAGATCATGATCATCAGCAACTAGAATACGCATACTATACTTTCTATCTACCTCTTTTGGCAGACTACAATAAAAACGATTGGGGACCTAACCGAATTGGTATGATGGACCTTTTACAACCTAGATACCACGCATTTGTGGCAAATTTCTGCTAAAGTAGATAACTTTTAAGGTTCTTTGTACCAATATTGCCTGATGCATAAGTGTGCGATTCTTTGGACGCTGGAATCTATCCTTTCGGATAGTTTGTTATGCGTATGAACATAATGAAGTTGCGACAACTCGTGCTAGGACGGGGACGCGCCCGCGTATCTGGGCCTTATAAGAGGTAAAAACTGCCAATGACCCAAGCTTATCAGTTGTTAGCCAAAACGTTTCTGAGTTTCGCCTTGTTGACGAGCATCGCACATGCTGAGGGTGAAGTGCTTTTGACCGTGACACACGGCGAGAGCGTTATTGAATACGACCAAGACGGCCTTGACCGTTTGGGCACCGTGACCGTGGACACATCAACGATCTGGACTGACGGGGTGTCATCCTTTACCGGTGTCCCGCTGCGCAATCTGGCAGAAACGCTTGAGGTCACGGAGGGCGTTTTTCTAGCTTCCGCGATCAATGACTACACGGTCGAAATCCCGATGTCCGATGCCGTCGAAGGCGGCGCAGTGATTGCGTTCCTCAAGGACGGTGAACCGATGTCGGTACGCGACAAAGGCCCGCTTTGGGTGGTTTACCCGTATGACGATAACCCTGATTACCAGTCGGAAGTGACGTATTCGCGCAGCATTTGGCAGTTGGATCGCATTGAGACGAGCGAATAATGCCATTTGCTCAGCCGCAGCAGGGCCTGCTGGAGAATCGCAAAAAATCACAAGGACGAAGCGCGTGGTTTAGCGCTGCGTTGATTTGCGGCGTTGTGCTGGCGTGCATGGTTGGGATTTACGTTCTCAGCTCCGACGCACGGCGCGAAATCAACGCATTGGCCACTGCAAACGCTGACAGCACGCAATGGTCGTTGGCCCAGACCGAAGTTGAACTATTTGCGCTTTTGTCCGAAGCACGACGGACGGACCTGCCGCAAGAGGAACAGTTGCGCAATGTCCGTCAGCGGTTCGATATCTATTATTCACGGGTCGATACGCTGCGCGAAAGCCCCGCATTGGCGGGATTGCGCACTAATCCGGATGCTGTCGACAATCTGGATGCCATGTCCGTTTTCGTGAATGATCTCGTCCCAATCATCGACGGACCTGACGATGCGTTGGCGGCTATGCTGCCAGATTTAGTTACAAGGATTGAAGCGGTCCGACCGTTGGCGCGCGCGACGTCCATCTTGGGAATCGAACATTTTGCAGAGCTCTCTGGTGAGCAGCGCGAAAACGTTGCCAATGCGTTGACGCGCCTTGGCATTCTCGTTTTCCTGCTCGTGACCGCACTTTTCCTAGTTGTCTTTGCGCTGATGCGATCCATGCGTCGCGCTGATCGCGATGCTGTCGAAAAGTTGATGACCCAACGTCGGATGGGCGTCATTGTGCAGACGTCGCTGGATGCAATTGTTGTGGTTGGTCTGGACGGCAAAGTCATTGAATTTAATGAAGCCGCTGAAGAAGTATTCGGCTACACACGCGACGAAATCGTCGGGACGAAAATGTCCGACTCGATTGTGCCGCCGAAGTATCGTGAAGGCCATGAAGCTGGGATGGCGCGCTATATTCGGTCCAAGGAAGCCCATGTTGTGGGTAAAGGGCGTATTCAGTTGGAAGGGATGCACAAAAGCGGGCGCATTTTCCCTGTCGAATTTTCGATTTCGTCGGCTGAAGGGCCGGAGGGCGAGATTTTCGTGTCTTACTTGCGCGATATTTCCGAACAGGTCGCAAAAGAAGAAGAATTGGTGCGCGCCCGTGATGAAGCGGTCGCTGGCGAACGGGCGAAAGCCGATCTTGTCGCGGTGATGAGCCACGAAATGCGTACGCCGCTCAATGGCATCGTCGGGGCGCTTGAATTATTGCGGTCTACCGATTTGGACAAAACCCAGTCGAGCATGGCTGATGTGATGGGCACGTCGTCTGACATGTTGCTGCAACACGTCAATGACGTGCTGGATATGTCGCGCCTTGAAGCCGGCGCTGAAGAAAAGATTCAACGGCCCTACGACCCGGTCGCTGTCACGCACGAATTGTTGGAAAGTTTACAGGTCGCAGCTGAGAAATCGAAAAATACGCTGGAATTGAAAGTTCTAGATCCGCAGTTTGACCGTGTGATGGGCGATGCGACGAAGTTACGCCAAATTCTGACGAACCTTGTGGGCAACGCGATCAAATTTACCAAGCATGGTAAGATTGATGTTGAAATAGAACGCGATGCGGATGGCAGTTTCTGGGAATTGCGGGTGTCTGACGAAGGTGTCGGTATTTCCGAAGAAGATCAGCGCCGCATTTTTGATGACTTTGTGACGCTTGATCCGTCCTACACGCGTGCGCAACAGGGCACGGGATTGGGGCTTGGTATTGTCCGTCGACTGGTCGAACACCTTGATGGCGAAATTGGCGTCGAAAGCACGTTGGGCGAAGGCACTGTATTTTGGGTCCGGCTTCCGACAAATCTGGCTATGGACAGCCAGACTGCACCCAAGGCGAAAAGTGAAACGCAGAACGCTGATGAGCAGTCAGAGATCGCAGACGGCATGAATATCCTTCTGGTCGAAGATAACGCGATCAACCGTATTGTGGCCGACGCGATGCTTAAGAAAATGGGCCACACCATCATCGAGGCGCACAATGGCGTCGAAGGTGTCGAAATCGCTAGTCGCCGACGGTTCGATGTTGTTTTGATGGATGTCAGCATGCCCGTGATGGACGGGGTCGAAGCGACCAAACGTATCCGCGCGGGCGCAGGGCCCAATGCCGATACACCTATTTTTGCGGTGACGGCCCATGCGATGCCAGCTGACATTGAACGGTTTGTTGCGGCAGGCATGAACGATGTTCTTGTGAAACCGCTGAGTATTGCGCGCCTGAACGAACTGTTGAACGGTGTGACCGCCGATAGTCCGGCGCAGGGTGATGACCTTTTGGATCATGAAATGATCGGTGATTTGGCAGACGCCGTTGGAACCGAAAAGCATCACGCATTGGTTGGCGATTTCATCGCGGAAGTTGATGACGCGACGGGCCGTTTTGGGCCTGAGGATCACCACCTGCAGGGGGACGCGTTGCGATCAGAAATCCACCGTCTTGCGGGATCTGCGTCGGTTATTGGCGCACCTGCCTTGCGTGATCGGTTGCACCATGTCGAAAGTCTTCTTGTTGCAGAAGAATTAGCAGACGTGACTGATGCTTTGCGGGATGTGACTGAGATCTGGTCTGTAACCAAAGATGCTTTGCGGGACATGCTGGATTTGGACAGCGCCGGTTAGGTAAAAGCGATTTGCGCCTTCATGGCTTGGCTGCGATCTGATGCAATTTCAAAGCCTTTCACAGCGTCATCTAGTGAAACGGTGTGGGTGATCAGTGGTTTCACGTTGATCAGCCCTTTTTGCATCAGGCTTACCCCCGTGTAGAATTCTTCATGAAAGCGGAAGGACCCTTTTAAAATCAGTTCTTTGGCCGTGATCGCCATCATTGGCAGGGTCATGTCGCCACCGAGACCTAGCTGTATAATGGTCCCGCCAGGCCGCATCGCGTGGATACCCGCCGCCAGGGCAGGGGCCGCGCCAGAGCATTCGTAAAGCACATCGAATGTGCCCTTGTCCGCGCAGAACCGATCCAGACCATTAGGCGTGGTGCCCGTATTGATGACTTCATCAGCGCCAGCCTGTTGCGCCATTTGCAGTGTGAAGTCGGACAGGTCCGTTGCGACGATGTGGTCGGCGCCGGCCCGTCTGGCACAGAGGATCGACAGGATACCAATCGGGCCGCAGCCCGTCACCAGAACAGATTTGCCGACCATGCCGCCAGCGCGGCGCGTGGCGTGCAAACAGACGGCGAGCGGTTCAGCCATTGCCGCCTCTGCGGGCGTCAAACCGTCTGCCACGGCGCATTGTGCGGGATCGACGTTTAACACCTGTTGGAATGCGCCTTGGATATGTGGGAACGGCATCGCGGAGCCGTAAAACCGCATGTTCAGGCATTGGTTTTGGCTGCCTTCCAAACAGAACTTGCAGGATTGGCACGGACGGGACGGGGACACGGCCACCAATTGACCAATGCTCAAGCCTATGACGCCTGCGCCCAATGCTGTGACGTAACCGGAGACTTCGTGCCCCAGAACCATGGGTTCGCGCAGCTTGATCGCGCCAAACCCACCGTGGTGATAGTAATGCAAATCGGACCCGCAAATGCCGCCAGCCGCCATGGTAATCTGCACTTCGCCCGCTGCGGGTGGGGTGATTTCGCTTTCGTGTATCCGCAAATCTTTGGGCGCGTGGATGACAATGGATTTCATATCTGCGGTGCCTTTCGGGGTGGTGGCCAGCATTGCTTGACACCAATTGTTAACGATAACATAAATATCGCCAAACCACTTGTCGAGAGTAAAGGAAACGCGGATGAGCACGGCATTATTTGATCTGACAGGCAAGCGCGCCTTGATTACAGGTTCATCCCAAGGGATCGGTTTCGCCTTGGCAAAAGGAATGGCGGCAGCAGGCGCAAGCATTGTTTTGAACGGGCGCGATACCGGGAAACTGGATGCCGCCGCTGCCGCGTTGCGCGAGACGGGTGCGACTGTTGATGTCTTGTCCTTTGATGCGACGGACCATGATGCGGTAAGGGCGGCTGTGGATGGTTTTGAGGCTGAAACCGGCGCGATTGATATCCTTGTGAACAATGCAGGGATGCAGCACCGGACCGCGCTGGAAGATTTTCCGGCTGATGCGTTCGAGCGCCTTTTGCAGACGAATATCGCATCGGTTTTCCACGTTGGCCAAGCCTGCGCGACCCATATGATTAAACGCAAGGCAGGTAAGATCGTGAATATCGCGTCGGTTCAAACGGCACTCGCGCGCCCCGGTATCGCGCCTTACACGGCCACAAAGGGCGCGGTTGCGAACCTGACAAAGGGCATGGCGACCGACTGGGCGCAATATGGTCTGACCTGCAACGCATTGGCGCCGGGGTATTTCGATACGCCGTTGAACGCGGCCCTTGTTGCTGATCCGGAATTTAGCGCGTGGTTGGCCAAGCGCACGCCAGCGGGGCGCTGGGGCAATGTCGAAGAACTGGTTGGCGCGTGCATTTTCTTGAGCTCGGATGCGTCGACTTTTGTGAACGGTCATTGCCTGTTTGTGGACGGCGGCATCACGGCGTCGCTGTAATGTTTTACGTTGTGATGGGCGTATCCGGCTGCGGAAAGTCGTCGATTGGTGCCGCTTTTGCAGATGCAATTGGTGGCGTTTTTGTTGATGGCGACGACCTGCATCCTGTAACAAATGTCGCGAAAATGGCGGCTGGCACGCCGCTGAATGACGCCGACCGCGCGCCGTGGTTGCGCGATGTCGGGGCTGCGTTTCGTGAACATGAAGGTGAAGTGGTGATTGGCTGTTCGGCCTTGAAACGCGCGTACCGTGATATCATTCGTGACGCGGCGGGCGGGCCTGTGGCGTTCCTGCATTTGCATGGTTCTCAAGCCGTTATCGCGGAACGTATGGCCACGCGGGCAGATCATTTTATGCCGACAGCGTTGCTCGACAGTCAGTTTGCCGCACTTGAAATGCCGGACACGGATGAAACGGCTATAACGGTCGATATTGATCAACCGCCCGCTGCGATTGTTGCGGCTTTCGTGGCGAAAACAGGGAAGGATTTCGCATGACGCTTCAAATTGCATTGATCGGGGCAGGGGCTATGGGCGGCGCAATTGGGGCGCGTTTGGTTGAGACTGGGCAGTCTGTTGTGGTCTTTGATCTCGACGCGGACAAAGCCAATGCGTTGATCGCAAAGGGCGCGGTCGGCGCAAATTCAGCGGCAGAGGCCGCGGCCCATGCCGACTACGTCATCACGAGTTTGAATGCGCCGCATATCGTGGAAGCCGCCGTGTTTGGTGAGCACGGTGTCGCTGATGGTGCAAAGCCCGGCACGTTGATCATTGATATGTCGTCAATTGATCCCGATGCCACAAAATCATTTGCGGAACGTGCTGCTGGTCTTGGCCTGCGGTGGGTCGATAGCCCGTTGTCGGGTGGTGCGCCAAAGGTGGCCACTGGTGAACTGACATTGATGGTTGGCGGGGCGGACGACGATTTTGCTGAAGCCCGTGAGGTTCTGCAGCATCTGGCGAGCAATATCACGCATATGGGGCCTGCGGGGGCGGGGCAGACCACAAAGCTGATCAATCAGGTTCTGTGTGGTCTGAATTTTCTTGCGGTGGCTGAAGCCACGCAATTGGCGCTTGATGCGGGCGTCGATGCCGCGAAAATTCCGACTGCCTTGAAAGGCGGGCGGGCGGATAGTGCGATCCTGCAGGAATATATGCCGCGCTTTGTCGCCAAGGATTACCGCCGGACGGGCCGGATCGACAATATGGTGAAAGACCTGAACGGGGCGCAGGACCTTGCGCGTCGCACCAATACCGCGATGCCGATGACGGCGACCTGCGCCGAAGTACACAGGCTTTTGACGGCTGCGGGATTGGGCGGTGAAGATCAGGCGGCGTTGATGGTGTATTTCACGGGCCCGCCAAAGCTGGCGGATTAATTCGGATGAAACGCAGCCCCACGATGAAGGACGTCGCGAAAGCGGCAGGCGTTTCGGTCATGACCGTGAGCCGCGCGTTCAAGCTGGATGCATCGGTCGGGGCGGGGACGCGCGCGCGCATTCAGGAAACGGCGGACGCATTGGGCTATGTGTTCGATAGCACTGCCGCGACCTTGCGGGCGCAGCGCAGCAACTTTGTCGCCGTGACGATCCCGTCGCTAAACAATGCGAACTTTGCAACCATGGTCGAGGCGCTGACGGGTGTTTTGTCGGCGGCAGGTTATCAAGTGCTGCTCGGGCACACGAACTATGACATGCACCGCGAAGAAGAACTGATCGCGGATTTCCTGCAACGCAGACCAGAGGCGATTGTGGTCACAGGTGGGCGGCACACGGCGCGGGCACGCAAGCTGCTTGCCGCTGCTGGCGTGCCAGTGTTCGAAACGTGGGATTTGCCGGATGATCCAATTGGACATGTGGTGGGGTTTTCGAACCGCGCTGTGATTGCGCCGCTTGTGGATCATCTTGTGGGGCTTGGTCACAGCAAGATCGGGTTTATCGGCGGGGATACTGACAGCGATACGCGGGGCGTTGATCGGCGCGCGGGTTTTGTGGCTGCGATGGCGGTGCATGGGCTTGATCCGACGCGGTTGATCGGTTCGGGCGCGCCGCAGAACCCTATGCAGAACGGGGCCAAAGCGATGGCTGCATTGCACGAAGACTGGCCGGATACGACTGCCGTGATTTGTGTGTCTGATCTGGTGGCGTTTGGTGCCCTGTCAGAATGCCAGCGGCGCGGGATTGCGGTACCGGACGATATGGCTGTGGTCGGATTCGGGGCCTACGATATTGCAGGCGCTTGTGTCCCAACGCTGACGACGATTGATCCGCGACCAAATGCGATAGGGCAAACGACGGCGCAGCATGTGATCGCGATGATGAATGGGCCGCAGGATAAAGTGGTGGTTGGGATGGACCCCGTGCTACGGGTCGGTGGATCAACGTTGGTGCAGGCCTAGAACGAAAAAGCCCCGCCAAACGTTGGGTTTGATGGGGCTTCGTATTGTTGTTTTCGTATCTCTTATTCGCGGTTGCCGAGCAACTGCAGCAGGAACATGAACATGTTGATGAAGTCGAGATACAGGTTCAAGGCACCCATGATCGCAGACTTTGCCAACCATTCTTTGTCGCCGTGTGCGGCGTGCGCGATATAGTCGGTTTTGATCTTCTGTGTGTCATAAGCAGTCAAGCCTGCAAAGATCAGCACACCCAAGATGGACACAGCAAACGCGATTGCGCCGGACTGGAACCACAGGTTCGCGATGGACGCGACGATCAGGCCGATCACACCCATGATGAGGAAGCTACCCCATGCAGAGATGTCTTTCTTCGTGGTGTAGCCCCAAAGGGACAGACCCGCGAAAGAGATCGATGTGATCAGGAACACCTGTGCCACCGACATGCCTGTGAAGGCTGCGAAGATCCAGGAAATCGACAGGCCCATCACGGCTGCGAATGCGTAGAAGAACAATTGCGCGCCAGCAGCGGACAATTTGTTGATCGCGGCACCAAAGGCAAAAACCATGCCAAGTGGTGCGAACATTGCGATCCAGCCAAGAATGTTTGGCTGCAATGTGTTTGGGTCGCGAAAGATGCTGAGCAATGCGGGGCTAGAGCCTACGGCCCACGCCACTGCGAATGTGACCAGCATACCTACAGACATCGTGCTGTAGACTTTGTTCATGTGGGCGCGAAGCCCTTCATCAATCGCCGCCGTGCGGACCCCGCCCGCCGTCCGGATTGTTTGATATTCAGCCATGGATACCTCCAAAAAAGAACTGCGGACGCCAAGGACGACGTCTTAGTGTAGATATTGGCAGGGAAGGCCGGTTTTTCAAGGGGGTAAGGTGATGCAAGTGCGTTATTCTGACCGAAATACGCAGGAAAGCCTCACCTTGGTAAATACGGCACTAAAAACGGACCATTCTGCGACAGAAGTTCGGCCAATTTATGGGGTGACGACGACTTTGCCTGTGGATTGACGGCTGCGCAAAAGTTCCAAGGCGTCCGGTGCTTGATCAAGCGGAAGGATATGGCTGACGTGGGGCTTCAGTTTCCCGTCCACGTACATCTGGAATAATTCTGCCATGCTTTCGGTCAATGCATCCGGGCAAAAATTTAAATACCCGCCCCAGTAGAACCCAATGACGGTGATATTTTTCACCAAAATAATATTTGCCGGAATTTGCGGCACTTTGCCGCTTGCGAAACCGATCGTGATGATACGCGCTTCACGGTTGCAAGCGCGTAACGCTGCGTCAAACAGGTCGCCGCCCACTGGATCGTAGACGACATCGGCACCGCCAAGCGCTTTGACTGCTTCTTTGACGTCTTCAACTTTGCTGTCGATGAGGTGGTCGGCGCCAGCCGCTTGCGCATGGGCCAGCTTGTCAGCGCCGCGCGCGACGGCGATCACTTTCGCGCCAAGGGCCTTGCCGATTTCAACAGCAGTCAGGCCAACGCCGCCTGCAGCACCCAAAACCAACAGTGTTTCGCCCGCCTGTAAATTGGCCCGACGCGTCAATGCCAAATGCGATGTGCCGTACGCGACCATGAAACCGGCGGCGATGGAAGGTGGCATGTTTTCAGGGACTTCGCGGCAAAGATCAGCCTGAAAGACGCCCTTGTCAGCCAACCCGCCCGATCCACCAAAAACGACAACACGCGTGCCGATAGCCGGCGATGTGACGCCTTCGCCAAGCGCTGTGACAGTGCCGCAAACCTCCATGCCAAGGGTGAAAGGTACGTTAGGTGTTTCCTGATATGTGCCCTTTGCCATCAAGAGATCGGCGAAGTTCAAACCGCACGCTGCAATGTCTAACTGGACCTGTCCTGATGCAGGTTTCGGGGCCTCGATATCGGCGAAAGACGGTGGATTTTCGTGATCGGTAACAAGGTATGCGCGCATAAAAGGGGATTCCGTCATCGTTTTTCGTTCAGTTCATATTAACCTATATCGGGTAAGACTGAAGGTGAAGCATCCTATCTAGAGCATGTAAAACGACCAAAATGCTGCCGATGAACAATTATACCTGTCCTTAAGGTAAGGTCAGGCGCTGCAACCGTTGCGTGTTTTGTGCTATAAGGTGATTGCACGTTTGTACAAGACAATCCGGGACGGGATGGTCGAGACAAAACAACCTAGTCGTAGCGCTAAACGCCGCGCATGGGACGTGACAGTTAGGAAAATGAAATGAGTCACCCAGTAGACGTACATGTCGGGAAACGCATTCGCCACCGCCGGTGGATGAACGGGACAACACAACAACAGCTTGCCGAAAAAGTCGGCATTAAGTTCCAACAGATTCAAAAGTATGAGACCGGAATGAACCGCGTCAGCGCATCCCGCCTTTGGGATATCGCAAACGTGTTGGGCGTACCTGTGTCATTCTTCTTTGAAGGCATCGAAGATGCTGGCAACCCAGTAGAAACTGGCGCCGCAGATATGCCTTCGGACATTTTGACCGACAAAGAAGCGCTTGAATTGCTGCGGTCATACTACGCGATCCCAGAGAATCAGCGCCGTCGCTTGTTCGATCTTGCGCGCGTACTCAGCGAAGCTGCTTAAACGATTGTTGACCTGACGCGGTCTGGCGGGATACCGCTACATTGACCGCGTCAGGGAGATTTACGTGCAACCGATTGATACCAAAACTCAAAACGATCTTGTACGTGTCGCGCACCTGTTGGCAGACGCCGCCAGGCCAGAAACGCTAAAGCATTTTAGACGGACCGATCTTTCGACCGATAACAAAGATGTCGATGGATACGATCCAGTCACAATCGCCGATAAAGCCGCCGAACAGGTCATGCGCGCAATTCTCGCGGAGGAACGGCCGGACGATGGTATTTTAGGCGAAGAATTCGGCACAAAACCCGGCACATCCGGTTTCACGTGGGTTCTTGACCCGATTGACGGAACGCGTGGATACGTCAGTGGAACCCCGACATGGGGCATTCTGATTTCGGTGGCCAATGCGACTGGCCCACTGTTTGGCGTGATTGACCAACCTTACATCAATGAGCGTTTTGTCGGTGGATTTGGTCAGTCTTCAATGACTGGACCGCTTGGGGAACGTCCGCTCGGAACACGGAAATCGGTTGCGATTGGCGAAGCGCGTTTGCTGACGACATTCCCTGAAGTCGGGACAGCCGCCGACGCAAAAGCATTTCGCAAAGTCGCGGAACAGGTTCAGCTGACCCGCTATGGGATGGATTGTTATGGCTACGCATTGCTGGCGGCGGGTCAGGTCGATCTTGTGATCGAAGCGGGTCTTCACCCTTATGATATCCATGCGCCAATCGCCGTGATCAAAGCTGCGGGCGGCGTTGTTTCGAATTGGCAAGGCGGTGCTGCGCATAATGGCGGGCGCGTTATTGCGGCCGCGAACAGCGAAATTCACGCCTTGGCGCTATCTATTCTTCAGGACAGTATCGATGGCTAACACGCTGATAAAGAACGCCCAGATTGTTCTAACGATGAACGATGGCAGGGCGGAAATTTCAGATTGTGACATCCATATCAGCGATGGCGTGATTGCGGCGGTCGGACAGAACCTGTCTGTGGCGGACGCCGAGATCGTCAATGCCGCGGGTTGCGTTGTGACACCAGGGTTGGTGAACACGCATCATCATTTATACCAGACGCTGACCCGCGCGGTGCCCGGTGGGCAAGATGCGTTGCTGTTTGGGTGGTTGCAGACGCTCTATCCGATTTGGTCCAAGTTTGGCCCCGAAGAGATGTTCGTTTCTGCCCAGATCGGGTTGGCTGAATTGGCCTTGTCCGGTTGTACGATGACGTCGGATCATCTGTACCTTTATCCCAACGGGTCCCGCTTGGACGACACGATTGCCGCTGCCGCAGAGGTCGGCATTCGGTTTCATCCGACGCGTGGCGCGATGAGCATCGGGGAAAGCGACGGCGGCCTGCCGCCTGATCACTTGGTGGAAGATGAAGCCGCCATTCTGAACGACAGTATTCGTGTGATTGATGCGTTTCATGACCCAAGTCCGGGGGCGATGGTGCGTGTCGGCGTGGCGCCCTGTTCCCCGTTTTCGGTTAGCCGCGAATTGATGCGCGACGCCGCTATTCTGGCGCGGGACAAGGGCGTGATGATGCACACGCATCTAGCTGAAAACGATGAAGATATCGCCTATTCGCTGTCTCAATTCGGGTGCCGCCCGGGGCAATATGCCGAAGATTTGGGTTGGACCGGCGATGATGTGTGGCATGCGCATTGTGTCAAATTGGATGACCGCGAGATTGATCTGTTTGCGCGCAGCCGGACGGGTGTCGCGCATTGCCCATGTTCGAATTGCCGCCTTGGGTCCGGGATCGCGCCTGTGCGTGCGATGCGGGATGCGGGCGTGCCTGTTGGGCTGGGTGTCGATGGATCGGCGAGCAACGATGTCGGCAATCTGATGTCGGAGGCGCGTCAAACGATGTTGCTGCAACGCGTGGCAAACGGGGCTGATGCGATGAGCGCGCGTGAAGCGCTTGAAATTGCCACGCGCGGTGGTGCGCAGGTTTTGGGGCGCGATGATTGCGGTCAGATTGCAGTTGGCAAACGCGCGGACATTGCGATTTGGGACGTGAGCGGCGTTGAAAGTGCGGGTAGCTGGGATCCTGCGGCGCTGATTTTGGCCGGACCGGCGAAAGTTCGCGATCTTTTTGTCGAAGGTCGGCAAATCGTGGCTGACACAAGAATGGTTTCATTCGGTCTTAATGAAGCCATCGTAAGACAGAATAAGTTAGCGCGAAAGCTAGCTGAAATCTGATCGACGGACCAAACTTATGCGAATTTTGATGATGATGGGCCTGTGTGCCTCTTTGATGGGCTGCATTATTGTGCCTGTTCCCGTGACCGTATCCTCGGGGTCGTATCGCCCGAGCGAAGCACCGTTGGCCGCAACCGCCCCCGCGATTGCCGGGTTTGATCGTCAATTTGCAGCGTTGCGGGCCCAAAATGGGTTGCCGCCGTTGCGGTCTAATGCGGGGCTAGATGCGTCCGCATTGGCGCATAGTGTCGATATGCGCGCGTATAACTACGTTTCCCACGAAGATCGCAATGGCCTGCGGGCACAGGGCCGTGTGCATCGTGCGGGTGTCACGCGGTGTGGGATCGGCGAAAACATCGCGCAAGGCCAGAAATCTGTCGAAGAAGCGATCGCTGCTTGGATGAATTCGCCAGGCCATCGCCGCAACATGTTGAACCGCAACTACGCCAGCTATGGTATTGGTCGGGCAGGGGATTACTGGACGCTTGTCTTCGCGCTGCCTTGTTAAGTCACGCGGGAACCTGCCACCCACACATCTTTGATGGACCGGTCGTCCCCCATCATGATGGTCGGAAATAGCTGATCCCAAACGTTTTCCGCTGATTTGACCCGTTGGGCGATCAGCGGGGTCGCGGCAAGGTCAAGTACGGTGATGTCGGCCATGGCACCTGTCCCGAGGTGCCCGATCTGGCCTGATTGATGCAGCGTCGCCGCCGATCCTTCGGTTGCCAACCACATCAATTGGGCCGCATGCAAGACGTCGCCGCGCAACTGGCCGATTTCGTAGGCCGCGGCCATCGTGCGGAGCATCGAAAATGATGACCCACCCCCCGTGTCCGTTGCCAGCCCCATCGCCACGCCCGCGCGGGCCAAGCCAAGCACATCGCATAGGCCCGATCCGATAAAGGTATTTGATGTCGGGCAGTGCACGACGGCTGCGCCCACCTCTGCCAAGCGATCAATTTCTCGCGGTTCAAGGTAGATCGAATGGCCGTAGAGCCCCTTTGCCCCCAACAGGCCGTGCGTTTCGTAGGTATCAAGGTAGTCGCGAGACGTCGGATACAGGTCCTTGACCCACGCGATTTCAGGCAGTTGTTCGCTGAGATGTGTTTGCATCAGGCAGTCAGGGTTTTCAGCCCACAGATCGCCCAATACCTGCAATTGGTCCGGTGTTGATGTCGGTGAAAAGCGTGGCGTGATCGCGTAGGTCGCGCGACCTATGCCGTGCCACTTTTCCAGCAGTGCTTTGCTGTCGTCATAAGCTGACTGCACTGTATCGACCAAAGTGTCAGGCGCGTTGCGATCCATGCAGGTTTTACCCGCGACCACAGCCATATTGCGTTGGGCTGCAGCCCCGAAAAATGCGTCGACGCTTTCAGGATGAATGGTGCAGAAACTGGTCAGCGTTGTGGTGCCGTGCGCCAGTGCCAAGTCAAGCGTGTCGGCGGCCACGGCATCTGCATAAGCGCGATCACCAAAGCGGGATTCTTCTGGAAATGTGTAGGTGTTGAGCCAATCGATCAGCTGTTTGCCCCAGCTCGCGATCATCCGCGTTTGCGGATAATGCATGTGCGCATCGACAAATCCGGCGTGGATCAACGCGTCGCCATAATCAACAATTGTAGCGTCGGGATGGGCGCGTTTCAGCGTGTCGGCATTGTCCACTGCCGTAATCCGGTCACCAGTGATCAGCACACCGCCTGCGCTATTGTGATGCGTCACATTTTCCCACGGCGTCAGCAATGGATTGCCCGAGAACGACAGTGTTTGTCCAAGAAGAAGATATTGTTTCATGCCACTGACCTACGACCGAAATCAGCGGACGTAAATCGGTGAAACCCATTGTGAACGTTTGGCGTTCGACTATGTTGCGAACAAATGCAGGAGGCGGGCATGACAGACTCAGACCAATTCACGCCAGACGCCGAAGACGAAGCATTCGGTATCAACGACTTATTCGTCGATGAAGTTCTTGAAGCGATTGAAAACCGCGATTCCGTCGCGTTGGACGGCATGTTGGAAGACGTCCACCCTGCCGACATCGCGCATTTGATCGAAGTGATCGACGGCCGCCGCCGGACCGAATTGTTGACCCTTTGGAAAGGCGGGCTCGACGGTGAAGTGCTGTCAGAGCTGGATGAAAACCTACGTGAAGAGGTGATCGACAGCCTCGCACCCGCCGAATTGGTAGAGGCGGTGCGCGAGTTGGACAGCGATGACGTCGTTGATCTGGTCGAAGATCTGGGGTCAGAGCAACAAGAAGCTGTTCTGGGTGCATTGGACGCCCCTGATCGTGTCGCGGTCGAAAAGGCGTTGGCCTATCCGGAAGAATCCGCTGGTCGTCACATGCAGGTGGAATTGGTGCGTGCGCCTACCCATTGGAATGTGGGCGAGGCGATTGATTACCTGCGATCCGACGACAACACTTTGCCGGACCAGTTCTATCATCTGATCCTTGTTGATCCACGGATGAAGGCGGTGGGATATGTGACGCTTGGCCGGATTTTGTCGACCCGCCGCGATGTGAAACTGCTTGATATCGCAGAGGATAGTTTCCGCACCTTCAACGTGAACCAAGACGTGGAAGAGGTCGCGAATGCGATCAACCACTACCACATGATCACGGCCCCAGTGGTGGATGATGACGACCGGATCGTCGGTGTGATCACGATTGATGACGCGATGGCCTTTATCGAAGAAGAGGCCGAAGAAGATTTGATGCGCTTGGCCGGCGTTGGCGAAGGCAGTTTGTCCGACAGGGTCATCGACACCACAAAACAGCGATTTCCGTGGCTGGCTGTTAACCTTGTGACCGCTATTTTTGCGTCTTTGGTCATTTCGTTATTTGAGGGCACGTTGCAGCAATCTGTGGCGCTGGCTGTCCTGATGCCCATTGTGGCGTCGATGGGCGGGAACGCTGGTACGCAATCGTTGACGGTGGCGGTGCGCGCACTTGCGACGCGTGATTTGACCAGTTCAAACGTGTGGCGGGTTATCCGTCGTGAAGCGTTGGTCGGCCTGATCAACGGTGCTATTTTTGCGGTCGTGATGGGCGTAATTGGCGCGGTTTGGTTTGGCACGCCGATGTTGGGTGTCGTGATTGCAGCGGCGATGGTGATTAACTTAATCGTGGCAGGCTTAGCCGGCACGATGGTCCCCGTGGTGTTGGAAAAAGTAGGGGTCGATCCCGCGCTGGCGTCCGGTGCCTTTGTGACGACGGTAACCGATGTTGTTGGTTTCTTTGCCTTTTTGGGGCTGGCTGCGATGTGGTTGTTGTAATGGATCTGGCGGACGTAAAAGTAAAAGCACGTAAGGCCGCCTTTGCCCGTCGTAAGGTTGTGCATGATCTGGGGCAGGGGACGGCTGGATATCTGTCCGAGGTTTTGGCGGGCTACCGCGGCGTGCCTGTCGCTGGTTATATGGCGATGCGGACTGAAATTGACCCAAGTGCTGCGATGGAAGAGGCCGCCGCACATGGACCCGTCGGCGTTCCGGTGATCATCGGCGCGGGGCAACCGTTGAAGTTCCGGCAATGGACTCCGGACAGTGTTATGGTTCCGGGTACATTTGGTGCCGCAATTCCCGAGGCGGGTGACTGGATCACGCCCGAAATCGTGATTGTCCCCTTGGTGGCTTTCGATAAGGCCGGCGGGCGTTTGGGATATGGCGGCGGTTTTTATGATCGGACGCTGGAACAACTGCGTGCAAAACAGCCCACGCTTGCGATTGGTTTTGCCTATGCGGATCAAGAGGCGGATGATTTGCCGTTGGAAGCCACGGACCAGCCGCTGGATTTGATTGTGACGGAACGTGGAGTGATCCAACCCTAGTCACGCACGCTGATTTTTCGCGGAAAAGGGTACGAATTTCCTAGAAAATTCGATCCCTAGCCCATAAGGCAGTGCTATGAAAATACTGTTTCTTGGCGACGTTATGGGTCGCGCGGGCCGTGCGGCCATCACTGAACATCTGCCACGTTTGCGGGCCGAATGGGCGCTGGATTTTGTTGTTGTGAACGGCGAAAATGCGACCTCTGGCATGGGCCTGTCCGGCGCACATGCTGAACTGATTTTTGCGGCTGGTGCAGATGTTGTGACCTTGGGCGATCATGCCTTCGATCAAAAGGACATGCTGACATATATCGAGAAAGAAACGCGGATCATCCGCCCGATGAATTTCTCGAAAAAGGCACCGGGCATTGGCGCGCGCGTGTTCGAAGCCACGCGTGGTCGCAAAGTGTTGGTTACGCAGGTCTTGGGCCAAGTTTTCATGAAACGCCCCTTTGATGACCCGTTTTCTGCCCTTGATGCGACGCTGCGCCAGTATCCGATTGGCGGTCAGGTTCAAGCCAGCCTTGTTGATATCCACTGCGAAGCGACGTCCGAAAAGATGGCCGTTGGTCATTTCTGCGATGGTCGTGCCAGCATCGTTGTGGGCACGCATACGCATGTGCCGACGGCTGACGCGATGATCTTGCCGCGCGGGACTGCGTATTTGTCGGATGCGGGCATGTGTGGCGATTATGATTCCGTGATCGGCATGGAAAAAGAAGAACCTCTGCGGCGCTTTATCACGGGCATGCCCAAGGCGCGGTTCACCCCTGCGGCGGGCGAGGCCACGCTGAGCGGGCTATATGTCGAAACCGATGACCTGACAGGCAAGGCAACACGCGTTGAAATGGTGCGCCAAGGTGGACGGCTTGCCCAAGCGGGACCTGCCTGACGACGCTTGCAAGCCTGTGCGCAAAGCGTAACACTGTGAAGCGAGCATAGGGCAGCATCATGACCGACTTTTCCTTCCTATCCGATACGCAGGCCGCCCTTTTGACGTTGGCTGTCGTCGTCGGCATGTTCGGGATGTTCCTGAAAGAGGTGTATCCGACCGAAGTCGTGGCCATGATCGGTGTGTCGATCCTGTTGGTTGCGGGTGTTTTGTCTTACGACGATGCGGTAAACGCCTTGGCCAATCCTGCCCCTTGGACGATCGCCGCGATGTTCATCATTGTGGGTGCCTTGGTCCGCACAGGGGCGCTGAATGCGCTGACCGAAATTGCGGAACGGCAAGCCAAAATCAATCCGGCCCGCGCGATTGCGGGATCACTGGTTTTTGTGGCCTTTGCCAGTGCGATTATGAACAACACGCCGCTTGTCGTTGTCATGATCCCAGTGTTCATCCAGCTTGCGCGAACCTTGGGAACAACGGCGTCTAAGCTGCTGATCCCGCTGAGTTATGCCGCGATTGTCGGCGGGACGATGACGCTGCTTGGAACATCGACCAACTTGCTTGTCGATGGTGTTGCACGTGCGTCCGGGCTGGAGCCGTTCAGCATCCTCGAAATCACGCCAATCGGATTGGTCGTCGTGACATGGACGTTCATTTACCTTTATTTTGCAGGGCCGCGTCTGCTGCCAGAACGTGCGTCGATGGGTCAAATGCTGTCCGACCGGTCGAAGATGCGGTTCTTTACGGAGGCCATTATTCCGCCCGATAGTAACCTGATCGGTCGCCAAGCCACAGACGTGAAACTGTTCCAACGGGACGGTGTGCGGTTGATCGATATCGTCCGTGGTGATGCGTCGTTGCGGCGCAATATGGACGATGTGGAACTTCAAATCGGGGATCGCGTGATCCTTCGTACTGCGATGACAGAACTTTTGTCACTTCAGGCCACGAAGGATCTGCGCCGTGTCGACCAATTGTCTGCGGTAGAAACCACGACTGTTGAAGTGTTGATCACACCAAACTGCCGGATGGTCGGGCGCACCTTGGCTTCCCTGCGGCTGCGGCGTCGCTATGCGGTCTATACGCTGGCGGTCCATCGTCGTGACGCGAACATCAATCGCCAAATTGATGATATCGTTGTTAAAGTTGGCGACACACTTTTGCTTGAAGGATCGCCAGAGGATATCCAGCGCCTTTCTGACGACATGAATCTTGGTGACGTTTCCAAACCTTCGGCGCGAGCTTTCCGGCGTGAAAAATCGTGGATCGCGATGGCTGTGCTTGCGGGTGTTGTCATGCTTGCCGCAATGAATGTCGCGCCGATTTTGATGCTGGCGATGATCGGCGTGACGATTGTTTTGATGACGGGCTGCATTGATGCCGAAGAAGCGTTTTCTTACATAGATGGTCGCCTGCTTGCGTTGATCTTCGCCATGCTCGGGGTTGGTGCCGCACTACAATCGTCCGGGGCGGTCGAGTTGGTCGCGGATTCGCTGTCGCCTGTTATGCTGGCCTTGCCGCCGTTCTTTGTAGTGTTGGCCGTTTACCTGCTGTCCAGTCTTCTGACGGAATTAGTCAGCAACAATGCCGTTGCGGTTGTTATGACACCTATCGCAATCGGTTTGGCATCAGCACTTGGCGTTGACGCGCGCCCGCTCGTGGTCGCCGTTATGGTCGCGGCGTCAGCCAGTTTTGCGACGCCAATCGGTTATCAAACGAACACGCTGGTCTACGGGCCAGGCGGGTACAAATTCAGCGATTTCCTGAAATTCGGGGTCCCGCTGAACTTGTCGCTCGCGCCCATTGTGTCCTTCGTGATCCCGTTCATCTGGCCGCTCTGATCTTCTTTTGGCCTGAAATATCCTGGGGGAGCACGCAAGTGCGGGGGCAAAGCCCCCATTGACGTTGCAACACACCCCTTCGGTGCCCTATAGAGGCGCAGATTTATGACAGTACAGCCGACAGGTAAGACAAAGGGGATTTCCCATGGCAGGCCATTCCAAATGGGCGAATATTCAGCACCGTAAAGGGCGTCAGGACAAAATCCGCGCCAAGGTGTTCTCGAAAATGAGTAAAGAAATCACTGTCGCCGCCAAAATGGGCGACCCTGATCCGGATAAAAACCCGCGCTTGCGGATGGCGGTAAAAGAAGCGAAATCTGTTTCTGTGCCAAAGGACGTGATTGATCGCGCGATCAACAAAGCCACTGGTGGTGATGCGGAAAACTACGATGAAATCCGCTATGAAGGCTACGGTCCAAACGGCGTCGCTGTAATTGTCGAGGCGATGACCGACAACCGCAACCGGACCGCGTCAACGGTGCGGTCGACGTTCACGAAAAACGGCGGCAACTTGGGCGAAACGGGGTCTGTTGGCTTCATGTTCGACCGTAAGGGCATGGTCACATATCCGGCGTCAGTCGGCGATGCGGACACTGTGATGATGGCAGCCCTCGAAGCTGGCGCAGAAGACGTCGAAAGCGATGAAGAAGGCCACGTGATCTACACAGGCGACACCGATTTGCACGAAGTGTCGAACGCGTTGGAGGCTGATTTGGGCGAAAGCGAAAGTTCGAAACTGATCTGGAAGCCGAATATCCAGACTGATCTGGATCTTGAAAGCCTGACCAAGCTGATGAAGCTGGTAGAAGCGCTGGAAGATGATGACGATGTGCAAACCGTCACAACCAACTTTGAAGCGTCTGACGAAGTCATGGCCGCCTACGCTGAAAGCTAAGTGCGACCACGATCTATCGCGAAAATTTTGGGGCGGACCGTTATCGGTTCGCCTCTTGTCATTTGGTGGGGCAGGTGTCACCGCTAGGCCATGACAAACCCGCGTCCCGCACTTGGCATTTTTTGGATGGTGATGACCGGCCTCAACTTTGTGGCCGTGACGGCGCTGGTGAAGCACGTCGGGTCGGACGTGCCTGCCGCGCAAGGCGCTTTTCTGCGTTATGTACTTGGTCTTGTCTTCCTCATTCCGATGATCCGGCCCATTCTGGCGGCCCGTTTGACCGGTCGTCAGCTGAAGCTGTTCGCGATGCGCGGCGTGGCGCATACGCTTGCCGTCATTCTGTGGTTCTTTGCCATGGCGCGCATTCCGATCGCCGAAGTGACCGCGATGAATTACCTTTCCCCGATCTATGTCACGATCGGTGCGACCCTGTTTTTGAAAGAGAAATTGCCACCCCGCCGGTTAGCGGCTGTGATTATCGCCTTAATCGGCGCCATGATTATTCTGCGTCCGGGCATCAAAGCGGTCGAAGAAGGGCACATTGCCATGATCGGCACGGCGCTTTTGTTTGCGGTCGGATACCTTGTTGCGAAGCAATTGTCGGGCGAGGTTTCTCCGGCTGTTGTCGTTGGGATGTTGTCGGTGACCGTGACAATCGGTCTGGCACCTTTTGCGATTGCGGTTTGGGTCACGCCGACGCTTGCGCAACTGGGCTGGCTGTTTTTGGTCGCCTGCTTTGCGACCGCTGGTCATTACACGATGACATTGGCCTTCGCGGCCGCCCCATTGACGGTCACGCAACCTGTCACGTTCCTACAATTGATCTGGGCGGTTTTGCTTGGGTTTCTGGTCTTTGACGAAGCCGTGGATGGCTGGGTTGTGGTGGGTGGTTTGGTCATCATGGCGTCCGTTAGCTTTATCACATGGCGCGAAGCCGTCGCCCGTCGATCCGTGACGCCGTCAGTACCCGCGACAAAACTCTGATCCAATGAAAACCTGCGATGTGGGTCTTCAGCTCATTTCGCGCGGATTTTTTATTGATTGACGAGTCAATTAAAATAATGCGAGAGGTCGGGAAAGGAGCCTTCAATGCCTAAAATCGGAATGGAACCCATCAGACGCGCAGCTTTGGTCGAAGCGACGATTGCTGAAATCGGCGCGGCGGGATCGCTTGATGTGACGGTTAGCAAGATTGCTAAGCGTGCTGGCATGTCGTCCGCGTTGGCCCACCATTACTTTGGTGGCAAGGACCAGATTTTTGTCGCAGCCATGCGCCATATTCTGACGGAGTACGGGGCTGAGGTGCGTGCGGAGCTAGCAAAGGCAAAGACACCTGCTGGGCGGGCACAGGCAATTATCCGTGCCAGTTTTGCTGCATCCTGCTTTGCACCAGCCACGGTCAGCGCATGGATGACGTTTTACGCGCAGGCCCAGACAAATCCTGACGCCTTGCATTTGCTGCGGATTTATCAAAAACGACTTCGCTCAAACCTGACGGATGCCTTGCGTCCGATGTGCGAAGATCCACAAGCGGCGGCCGACATGTTGGCCGCGCTGATCGACGGATTGTATATCCGCGCGACCCTAACGGGGCCGGACGCGAACCCTGAAGGCCAAGCTTTGGCGCTACTTTCCTCTTTAACAAAAGGTGCTGCATGACCAAGCCAAATATCCTGATAATCATGGTGGACCAACTAAACGGGACATTGTTTCCCGACGGTCCTGCGGACTGGTTGCATGCGCCGAACATGAAGAAACTGGCCGCAAAATCCACACGGTTCCAGCAGTGTTACACGGCGTCCCCGCTGTGCGCGCCGGGGCGTGCGTCGTTCATGACTGGCCAGTTGCCGTCGCGGACGGGTGTGTATGACAATGCCGCTGAATTTGCGTCCAGTTTGCCAACCTATGCCCATCACTTGCGCCGCGCTGGGTATCAGACATGTCTGTCCGGCAAGATGCACTTTGTTGGCCCCGATCAGTTGCACGGTTTCGAAGAACGCCTGACGACTGACATCTACCCACCCGATTTTGGTTGGACACCCGATTACCGCAAACCAGGTGAACGGATTGACTGGTGGTATCACAACATGGGGTCTGTGACGGGTGCTGGCGTTGCTGAAATCAGCAACCAGATGGAATACGATGACGAGGTGGCGTATCACGCGACCCGCAAGTTGTATGACCTGTCCCGCGGGCATGACGACCGTCCGTGGTGCTTGACCGTCAGCTTCACACATCCGCATGATCCGTACGTGACCCGCAAGAAATACTGGGACCTTTACGAGGATTGCGACCACCTGATGCCAGAAATTGGGCCGATCCCGTACGAAGATCAGGACGCCCATTCCCAGCGTATTCTGGACGCGAACGACCGCGATAATTTCAACATCACGGAAGACATGATCAAACGGGCGCGGCGGGCCTATTTTGCGAATATTTCCTACCTTGATGATAAGGTTGGTGAATTGCTGCAAACGCTTGAAGACACGCGGCAAGAAGCAACGATCCTGTTTGTGTCCGATCACGGCGATATGCTGGGCGAACGCGGGCTTTGGTTCAAAATGTCCTTCTACGACGGGTCCGCCCGCGTGCCGATGATGATCAGCAGCCCTGATATGGAACCGGGGTTGGTCACGACGCCCGTTTCCAACATCGACGTCTGTCCGACGCTGTGTGATTTGGCCAATATTGACATGTCTGAGGTGATGCCGTGGACGCGGGGCGAGAGCATCAAGCCGCTTGGGCAAGGTGCCACGCGCGACACACCTGTCGCGATGGAATACGCGGCAGAGGCATCTTATGCGCCTGTCGTATCCCTGCGGTATGGTAAGTGGAAGTTCAACATGTGCAGCCTTGATCCCGATCAGCTGTTTGACATGGAAAACGACCCGCATGAGTTGACGAACCTTGCGGATCATCCCGATCACCAAGGCACGTTAACCACGATCAAAGCCAAAGCTGAAAAGCGCTGGGATCTTGCAGCGTTTGATGCGGACGTCCGACATTCCCAAGCGGGCCGCTGGGTTGTCTACGAATCCTTGCGCAATGGCGCCTATTTTCCGTGGGATTTCCAGCCGCTGCAAAAAGCGTCCGAACGGTACATGCGCAATCACATGGACCTGAATGTTCTCGAAGAAAATCAACGGTTTCCAAGGGGTGAATGACCGCATTCACCTGTCCTGACATCTCCTTCCGAAGGTATCCGACCTATGCACCAACAACCTAAAGCCAGCCATTTTATTGATGGCCAGTATATCGAAGACACAGCGGGCGAAGCCTTTGATGTGATCTACCCTGCAACGGGCGAAGTGATTGCAAAGCTGCATGCAGCGACCCCTGCGATCATTAACCAAGCCTTGGACGCTGCGAAGCGCGCGCAAAAAGATTGGGCCGCGATGACTGGCACCGAACGTGGCCGTGTGCTGCGCCGTGCTGCGGATATCATGCGTGAACGCAATCACGATCTATCCGTGCTGGAAACCTACGACACGGGCAAACCCTATCAAGAAACGTCCGTTGCGGATGCGACATCGGGCGCTGATGCATTGGAATACTTCGGTGGCTTGGCGGGTAGCCTGACGGGCGAACACATCCAATTGGGCGAAGATTTCGTGTATTCCCGCCGCGAAGCGCTTGGCGTTTGCGTTGGCATCGGTGCGTGGAACTACCCGACGCAAATCGCCTGTTGGAAAGGCGCACCAGCGCTGGCCTGCGGGAATGCGATGGTATTCAAGCCGTCTGAAACCACGCCATTGTCTGCGTTGAAAGTCGCCGAAATCCTGATGGAAGCGGGTGCACCTGCGGGGATTTACAATGTGGTGCAAGGGCTTGGCGCCGTTGGTGCATCGCTGGTGACCGATCCGCGCGTTGATAAGGTGTCCCTGACGGGGTCGGTTCCGACGGGTAAAAAGGTTTACGCTGCTGCTGCCGCTGGCATGAAGCACGTCACGATGGAGCTGGGCGGGAAATCTCCGCTGGTGATCTTTGACGATGCCGATCTGGAAAATGCCGTGTCTGGCGCGATCCTTGGCAACTTTTATTCGACGGGGCAGGTCTGTTCCAACGGCACCCGTGTGTTCGTTCAAAAAGGCATCAAGGACGCGTTTCTGAAACGGATGTCTGAACGGCTTGGTGGTGTTGTGATGGGGGACCCGCAGGACCCAGATACGAATTTCGGACCTATGGTGTCGGAAAACCAGCGCGACATCGTGGAAGGCTATATTGCGAAGGGCGTTGAGGAAGGCGCGCGGATCACTTTTGGTGGCAAACGCGTTGATCGCGATGGGTTTTTCATCGAACCGACCGTCTTTGCCGACGTGACTGATGACATGACCATCGCGCGCGAAGAAATCTTTGGACCGGTTCTGTCCGTTCTTGATTTCGACACTGAAGAGGAAGTGCTGCGCCGCGCCAATGACACCGAATTTGGTCTGGCCGCTGGCGTTTTTACCGCAGATCTGACGCGTGCGCATCGGATGGTCGCGGGGTTTGAAGCAGGCACTTGCTACATTAACACTTATAACCTCGCGCCGGTCGAAGCCCCGTTTGGCGGGATGAAAATGTCCGGCGTTGGTCGTGAAAACTCGAAGGCAGCGATTGACCACTATTCGCAGGTAAAGGGCGTTTATGTGGCGATGACAGACGTTGAGGCACCATTCTGATGCAAGCGGATTATGTAATCATCGGGGCGGGGTCTGCTGGCTGCGCGATGGCGTACCGATTGGCCGAAGCGGGCAAAGATGTGCTTGTGATCGAACACGGCGGTTGGGACGGTGGTCCATTCATCCAGATGCCTGCCGCCTTGTCCTATCCGATGAATATGTCGATGTATGACTGGGGCTTACAGACCGAACCTGAACCACATTTGGATGGTCGGACCCTTGTCACCCCACGCGGTAAAGTCATCGGTGGATCATCTTCGATCAACGGTATGATCTACGTGCGCGGTCACGCGATGGACTACGACCATTGGGCGGAAAGCGGCGCGCATGGGTGGTCTTATGCGGATGTGCTTCCCTACTTCAAGCGTATGGAGAGCTGGCATTCCGGCGGTCACGGCGGCGATCCGGCGTGGCGCGGCGAGGACGGCCCTTTGCATGTGACGCGCGGGCCGCGGAAAAACCCGCTGACGCTTGCTTTCGTCGAGGCGGGCAAGCAAGCTGGCTATGAGACGACCGACGATTACAACGGTGAACAGCAGGAAGGCTTTGGTCCTTTCGATGCGACGATCTGGAAGGGGCGGCGTTGGTCTGCAGCCAACGCCTATCTGCGGCCCGCGTTGAAAAAAGACAATTGCAACCTCGTCCGCGCCTTCGCACGGCGGGTTGTGATTGAAAATGGGAAAGCGGTTGGGGTTGAAGTCGACATCAAAGGGCAGACGCAAATTATCAAGGCTAATGTCGAAGTCATTGTGGCGGCGTCGTCGTTGAACTCTCCAAAACTGTTGATGTTGTCTGGCGTTGGGCCAGCGGCGCATTTGGCTGAGCACGGCATTGATGTGGTCGCAGATCGACCAGGTGTGGGGCAAAACCTGCAAGACCATCTTGAACTTTACATTCAACAGGCCGCCATCCGACCTGTGTCTTTGTTCAAATATTGGACGCTGCTGTGGAAAAGCCGAATTGGTCTTGAATGGTTGATCCGCAAAACCGGTCTTGGCACATCGAACCAGTTCGAAAGTGCCGCGTTTATTCGGTCGAAAGCAGGCGTTAAGTATCCGGATATTCAGTATCACTTTCTACCAATTGCAGTGCGTTACGACGGAAAAGTCGCGGCGGAAGGGCACGGATATCAGGCCCATGTTGGCCCAATGCGGTCCGTGTCGCGGGGGCATGTTTCGCTACGGTCGGCTGATCCGAAGGACAATCCGAAAATCCTGTTCAACTACATGTCTGATCCGTCAGATTGGGCTGATTTCCGGAAATGTATTCGCCTGACGCGCGAAATTTTCGGACAGGATGCATTCGCACCTTACCGTGGTAAGGAAATCCAACCGGGTGAAGATGCGCAAAGCGACGAAGCGCTTGATGCTTTCATCAAAGAGCACGTTGAAAGCGCTTACCATCCGTGTGGCACGTGTAAGATGGGCGCGGCAGATGATCCGAACGCAGTTGTTGATCCCGAAGGACGTGTCATTGGCGTTGACGGTTTGCGGGTTGCTGATAGTTCGATTTTCCCACGGATTACGAACGGGAATTTGAACGGGCCGTCGATCATGGTTGGTGAAAAAATCGCTGACTTTGTGCTTGGAAAACAGCCGCTTGCGCCTGCAAATGACCAGCCGTGGATTCATCCGCGGTGGGCAACCGAACAGCGTTAATCGACCTGATACGGCAGCATTCCGCGATGGTTTGGATCAACGTGCAGTTCTCGTTCTAATGGCGGGACTGCGCGTTGGTGGCAGGTTTTACGTTCGCAAATGCGGCAAGAAATTCCGATGGGTTCGTAGGCTTCTGGCGCGCTGGTGTTCATGTGATCGGCGTAGACGACGGCATCTGCGTGTTTGACTTCGCAGCCTAGACCGATGGCATAGCGGCGGACGGGGGCCGTGTAGGATCCACCTGATTTACTGACGTCGCGGGCGAGACAAAAATAACGTGCCCCGTCAGGCGTTTCAGCCAATTGACGTAGAAACTGGCCTTGGGTTTCAAACGCGCGGTGCACGTTCCACAGCGGGCACGCGCCGCCGTAACGTGCGAATTGCAATGTCGTGGCTGAATGCCGTTTTGTGATTGTGCCTGCCTGATCAACGCGCACAAAGAAGAAGGGGATGCCTTTGGCGTTGGGTCGTTGCAGCGTGGACAATCGATGTGCGATTTGTTCAAGCGATGCGCCAAATCGTGCAGACAGGATTTCCAGATCGTGGCGGGTGTTTTGCGCTGCCTCCAAGAAAGCAGTGTAGGGCATCAACGCAGCCCCGGCAAAGTAGTTGGCCAAGCCGACCTTGGCGATGTTGCGCGCTGCGTCAGATTGGAAACGTGCAAGATCGAGCGTGGCTTCGAGCAGGTCGCTGCGGGTGAGCAGCGCCAGTTGCAGTAAAAGCTGAAAGCTTTGTGTCGCGGCGGGCGCGAACTGCGACAGGGTCAGCGTTTTTGTGCTGGCATCATAGGACCTTATAGTATCAACGGGTTCGATCCTGACCCGCACACCTGCCTTTGACAATGCGGATGTCGTGGCTTGCATCAGCGTTTCGTCAGGCGGAATTGTCTGCGTAAAACGTTCAGCGGCACGGTCGACCGGATCGATGTAATTATCACAATAGTGAAAGAAGTCGCGCACCTCTTCCCAAGGGCTTGGGGTGGGTCTGGCGTCTTCACGACCCAATGCTTCGTCAAGCGAAGCGAGGCGTTCTTGGCTTTGACGGTAGCCCGTGTGCAAATCCAAAAACGCGCGGACCAATGCGGGCGCGTTTGCTGCCGCAAGTCGTAAATCTACAAGAGGCGGGGTAGGGCCTGTGAACACGGGATCGGCCAAAGCTTCGCGCATATCGCTGACAAGACGGGCTTCGTCGCCTGCCTGCAATTCTGTCACATCGAACCCGAATTCCTGCGCAAGACCAAGAACAACTGCAGTACTGACCGGCCGGTTGTTGTTTTCCATTTGGTTCAGATACGGAAGGGACACCCCCAACCTGTCGGCAAACGCTTTTTGCGTCAGGGATACGCGACCACGTAGCTCGCGCAGCTTCGCGCCCGCGTAAAGTTTCTGAACCGCCATGGTGCCGCCCTTTGCAATTTAGCTAGGCACCGTCATAGCGCCTGCAAATATTGCAAATCAAGCGTTGATCTGTCGTGTCCGTTGCATGACCAGCAACAGCGACACCATTGCCAGTGCAGAGACGATGAACATCAGCCATTGCAGTGGGATCGTGCCGCTTTCTACGGTTAACAAGCCGCCTGCGAATTGCGATAACGCCGCGCCGCCGCCAACCATGATGGCACCGCCCAACCCGCTTGCGGTGCCCGCAAGGCGCGGGCGCACGGACAATAAGCCTGCCGTTGCGTTGGGCATCGACATGCCGTTGCCGAGGCCCAAGAATGTACAAAAGCCAAAGAAAGCAAGGGGATGATTGAAACCAGCTAGCGACAGACCCAGTGATGCGCCCATGCCGACCAAGGTGACGATTGTGCCGATCAACGCCATTTTGTTGATGCCGAGCTGCACGGAATAGCGGCCTGACAAGAAGTTGCCCGCAGCGTAGCCGATGGCGGGGGCGCCGAGGCCGACGCCGCTCCAGAATGGAGATAGTTTAAAGACGCTGCTGGCGATGAAAGATGCGCCACCTAGGAGCGCAAAGAATGCGCCGCTGGCGAATGCCGCGCATAATGCGTAGCCCCAGAAACGTGGTGACGCGAACAGGGCGGGGTAGCTTTTGATCTGTTCGCCGAAGCCCATGCCGCCGTCTTGCACGGTTTCGCCAAGATCGAAGTAGGCCAATGCAAAAACTCCGATTCCGGCTAGTGCTAGAAACGCAAAGGTCGCGTGCCAGTCGAAAAGTTCCTGCAGGACGCCGCCAATCATCGGGCCGAACATAGGCACCAATGCCATCCCCATTGTCACATAGCCAATCATGGAGGCCGCTTGGTCCTGTGGGACCATGTCGCGCACGATTGTGCGGCTTAGGACGAGCGAAGTCGCGACCGAGGCTTGCAAGAGCCGGAAAGCCAGGAAAACCTCAACGGATTTTGCAAACATAGCGCCGATTGTGGCGAGGATAAAAATGCCGATCGCGACCAAAACAACTTTGCGTCGCCCAACTTTATCCGAGATTGGTCCAATAAATATCTGCAGCGCCGCCGTTGCCGCCAGATATCCCGACAGGGAAATCTGCATCACGGCATAGGTCGTGTCGAAGTAATCCGTCATGGCGTTGAGCGACGGCAAAAAGATCGACATGTTCAACGCGCCGATGCCGGCGAGTAAAACAAGAGTCACGATGTGAGGCGGTGTGGTGCGAGATAAGAAGCGCACATTCGGAAGCGTTGTCATGCCCAAGACCTATGCCTGTCGTATTGGCCTGTCCATGGCTGGCGCTGCGACAGCTATGTGCAAAAATGCAGAGATAAAATTTGCAACTATTCAAATCGTGAATTTGGTAACTTGGTTTATTTGCAAATCTGCTCATTCGTTCTTTAGAAATTTACCGATTAGACCTAGGGTCTGCAGAACCGCAGCAAAAGAGACACGCCATGGATATTCTGCAAGAGCTTCAAGATCGCCGCGACACGGCCCGTTTGGGTGGTGGTGAAAAACGAATTGCGGCGCAGCACGCCAAGGGCAAGCTGACCGCGCGCGAGCGGATCGATCTCTTGCTGGATGATGGGTCGTTTGAAGAATTCGATATGTTCGTCGTACATCGCTGCACCGATTTTGGCATGGAAGAACAACGGCCTGCGGGTGATGGTGTTGTGACCGGTTGGGGCACAATCAATGGCCGTATGGTTTATGTGTTCTCTCAGGATTTCACCGTCTTTGGTGGATCGCTGTCAGAAACACATGCGCAAAAGATTTGTAAAATCATGGATATGGCCGTGCAAAACGGTGCGCCTGTGATTGGCCTGAACGATTCTGGTGGCGCACGTATCCAAGAAGGTGTGGCGTCACTTGCCGGTTACGCTGAGGTTTTCCAGCGCAACATTATGGCGTCCGGCGTTGTCCCGCAGATCAGTGTGATCATGGGGCCTTGTGCAGGTGGTGCGGTTTATTCGCCTGCGATGACCGATTTCATCTTTATGGTGAAAGACACGTCTTATATGTTCGTCACTGGCCCTGATGTTGTGAAAACAGTTACGAATGAAGTGGTTACGGCGGAAGAACTAGGTGGTGCATCGACCCACACGAAGAAGTCTTCGGTTGCGGATGGCGCGTTTGAAAATGATGTCGAGGCGTTGATCGAAGTGCGCCGTTTGGTTGATTTCCTGCCGTTGAACAACCGCCAGAAAGCGCCCGTGCGTCCGTTCTTTGATGACGTGAACCGGTTGGAGGACAGTCTTGATACGCTGATCCCTGACAACGCGAACACGCCATATGACATGAAGGAACTGATCACCAAACTGGGTGACGAAGGTGACTTCTATGAAATTCAGGAAGACTACGCGAAGAACATCCTGACCGGCTTTATCCGGCTGGAAGGTCAGACCGTTGGTGTCATCGCGAACCAGCCAATGGTTCTGGCCGGTTGTTTGGATATTGATAGTTCGCGTAAAGCGGCGCGTTTTGTGCGTTTCTGTGATGCGTTTGAAATTCCTATCCTGACGCTTGTCGATGTGCCGGGCTTCTTGCCGGGGACGTCGCAGGAATATGGCGGCGTAATTAAACACGGCGCGAAGCTGCTGTTCGCTTATGGTGAGGCGACTGTGCCGAAGGTCACGGTCATCACGCGTAAAGCCTACGGTGGGGCCTATGACGTGATGGCGTCCAAACACCTGCGTGGCGATTTCAACTACGCGTGGCCAACTGCCGAAATCGCTGTGATGGGGGCGAAGGGCGCGACCGAGATTATTCATCGCGCCGATTTGGCCGATGCTGACAAGATCGCGCAGCACACCAAAGATTACGAGGATCGGTTCGCGAACCCGTTTGTCGCCGCTGAAAAGGGCTTCATCGACGAAGTGATCATGCCGCATTCCACACGCAAACGCGTCTGTCGGGCCTTTGCGTCACTGCGCGGCAAGCAAGCTAAGAACCCGTGGAAAAAGCACGATAACATTCCGTTGTAGAAGAGGGCGCTGCCCTCGGCCTGCGGCCTCACCCGGGATATTTGCAGCCAAAAGAATAGAAAGGAGCCAGTGATGATGAAAAGATGTTTTGCCGCAATCGCGCTGGTTCTGACCACGTCCATGGGGGGCGCCCAGCAGGTGTCTGTCCCGTCAGGTTTGGATATTGCGCTGTACGATGTGATCTTGGAGCCCGCTCAACAGACCGCGCGGTTCCGGTTTTTGGCTCCGCAAATTGGTATCGAAAATGGGGCCACATTCACGGATGTCGTACCTGACCTGCAGTACCTGTGTGATAAGATCGTCGTGCCGGGACTGGCCGAAAACGGCTGGACGGATGGGGACGTGGTGATTTCACTTTCTGCGTCCGAGGTCGAGTTTGGCGTGGCCAGCCCTGAGGTTGTCCAGTATTTCCAGCCTTTCAGTATTCAGGCAGGTGCCTGCATGTGGGAGGATTTCTGAGAATGAAACAGACACACCAATGGGGGAATTCCGCTGATGCACCCCAAACACAGATCAACGAATTCGGAACGGCCCCCTTTGGGGATCAACCGTGTTCTGCTATTGCTATGCCATCGACAGGCAGGTGGATGAGATCGAACGATCCGGCACCAACAGAGCAGAGCAGGACAACCCAATGGCATTTGGCACCAAGACCTTCATGGTCGCGGCGTTCATGGCAGTCGCCGCATTCTTCGGAAGCATCGGCGCGTCAAACGCGGACACGTTGCACAGCGCACCGGTCAGCACGCCCATCAACTAGCGCCTCCGCGCGGGCAGGTCTGTGATGGAAAAACATCGCGGCTTCCCCGGCAGATTACCCGGTACTGATTTTCAGTTCACCATTCGCCGTGGCACCAAAGACGGTGTCGCGACCGAAATCACGGAACGCACACGGCATCCCGACCGCAAGCCAGCGGACCGGCGGGCTGATGCGGGGTTCATGCAGGCGCTTTGGGAACAGTTTGGCGACGAACCGTTCGTGCGCGGAAACCTGGATGCAGGACGGCTAAGTTGGTTGTTCGGGCGCGAGGTTATTCCGGCTGAAGATCCGTTTGATCCGCAAAGTTATGACGCGTTGCTTCAGATCGATACCGCACGTGCGCGGATCAGTTTCCCCGAAGTGCCGGGGCTGTAGTTATGGCACGTTTCGGCATGAATTCGCGTAGTGACCTGCAATTTCAGCAAGACTTAGCGCATCCGCGTTTCGGTTTTGTAGAAACCTTTGCAGGTTTGTGGGCGGCATGTCACCGATTGGGCACGCATAGTTGGACCCCACGTCTAATAGCCTACTGTCTCGTGCGTGACCCTCACTCCTACCGGTCTGCCCCTGCAAAGGGTCAGCCGGTTTCTTTTTTTGACGTATGCGCAAAAAAATGCCGGAACCTTTTGGTTGCTCTTGTTGTTACGTCCGATACAGTCACATTATTGGCTATTGAAATTTCAGACAAAGGCAAAAAAACATGCTTAAGAAAACTTGGATCATCGCAGCAGCTGCTTCATTCGCTCTCGCGGGTTGCTTGGAAACAGATTTGCAGCGTGGCGCTGTTGGCGCAGCCGCTGGTGCGGTTGCTGCAGATGCGCTTGGCACAGACCAAACAGCGACAGCACTTGCGGGCGCAGCTGCTGGCCTACTGTGCGACGACGCAGGCATCTGCCGCGCGTCACGCTAAGACATTTCGCGCCGCTCTGGCGCGTCACACTATCATGAACAGCCGTCAGGGTCCGTCCTTGGCGGCTGTTTTGCGTTCAAAGGACACCGCATATGTTTAAGAAAATCCTCATCGCGAACCGTGGCGAAATTGCTTGCCGCGTCATTAAGACCGCTAAAAAGATGGGTATCCAAACGGTCGCCATCTATTCTGACGCGGATCGCAATGCGTTGCATGTGAAAATGGCGGATGAGGCGGTGCATATCGGACCGGCCCCTGCGAACCAATCCTACATCGTGATCGACAAGGTCATGGATGCGATCAAGCAAACTGGTGCCGAAGCCGTGCATCCGGGGTACGGGTTCCTTTCCGAGAACTCCAAGTTTGCAGAAGCATTAGAGGCCGCTGGCGTTGCTTTCATCGGGCCGCCAAAAGGCGCGATCGAAGCGATGGGCGACAAGATTACGTCCAAAAAATTGGCAAAAGAAGCGAACGTATCAACTGTGCCCGGTTTCATGGGCTTGATTGACGACGCGGAACACGCGGTGAAAATCTCCAACGAGGTTGGCTATCCCGTGATGATTAAAGCCTCTGCCGGTGGCGGTGGTAAGGGTATGCGTATCGCGTGGAATGATGAGGAAGCCCGTGAAGGGTTTCAGTCGTCTAAGAACGAAGCGGCTAATTCATTCGGCGATGACCGTATTTTCATTGAGAAATTCGTGACACAGCCGCGTCACATCGAAATTCAGGTGCTTTGCGACAAACACGGCAACGGCGTTTACCTGCACGAACGCGAATGTTCGATCCAGCGTCGGAACCAGAAAGTCATTGAAGAGGCACCAAGCCCATTCCTTGATGAAGAAACTCGTGCGGCGATGGGCAAGCAATCTGTCGCTTTGGCGCAGGCCGTTGATTATTCCTCTGCTGGTACAGTGGAATTCATCGTTGATGGTGACCGTAACTTCTATTTCCTTGAAATGAATACACGTTTGCAGGTGGAACACCCTGTCACCGAACTGATCACAGGCGTTGATCTGGTCGAACAGATGATCCGTGTCGCTTACGGTGAAACGCTGCCGATGAAGCAGGAAGATCTGAAAATTAACGGCTGGGCGATGGAAAGCCGCCTGTATGCCGAAGACCCATATCGTGGATTCCTGCCGTCTATTGGGCGTTTGACCCGGTACCGTCCACCTGCAGAAGAGGCCACGCCGACGCGCGCTGTCCGGAACGACACTGGCGTCTATGAAGGCGGCGAAATCAGCATGTATTACGATCCAATGATCGCGAAACTGTGCACTTGGGCGCCGAACCGCGCGGATGCGATTGAGGAAATGCGCCTTGCGCTGGATGCGTTTGAGGTTGAGGGCATCGGGCATAACCTGCCGTTCCTTGCCGCCGTATACGACCATCCGAAATTTACGTCCGGCAACATGACCACCGCGTTCATCGAGGAAGAATATCCCGAAGGGTTCGAAGGTGTGACGCTGCCGGATGAAGACATCAACCGTATCGCCGCTGCCGCCGCTGCCATGCACCGTGTCGCTGAAATCCGGCGGTCACGTATTTCGGGCCGGATGGATAACCACGAACGTGTGGTTGGCGGTGACTGGGTTGTTCGCTTGCAAGATCAATCGCTTGAAGCGACTGTCGCTGCTGATAAAGATGGTGCGACCATCGGCATTGGCGACGATGTGTTCCGCGTGGAAAGCGACTGGACACCGGGCCAGCCGCTGGCCAAGCTGATGGTCGACGGAAAGCCGTTGGTATTGAAAATCAGCAAATTGCCAGGTGGTTTCCGCGTTCGGTATCGCGGCGCAGATATGCCTGTGAACGTCTACACACCGCGTCAGGCCGAACTGGCCGCATTGATGCCGGAAAAGGTTGCGGCGGATACATCTAAATTGTTGCTGTGCCCGATGCCGGGTCTGATCGTCACTGTGAACGTCGAAGTTGGTGACGAAATCCAAGAAGGTCAGGCGCTGTGCACCGTGGAAGCCATGAAAATGGAAAACATCCTGCGGGCCGAAAAGAAATGCGTCGTGTCCAAGATCAATGCGGCGGCGGGTGACAACCTTGCCGTTGATGACGTGATCATGGAGTTTGAGTGATCCGCGTCACCACCTATAGCGGGGGCAATGCCCCCGTGCGTCGGTCGCTGATTTCCTGCTGGCGTAACGGCATCTTGTCGATGGAGCGTGATAATTCACGCACGTCCCAAGGGGCCGGTTTGCGCAATTCGACTTGGCCCGCTTTGTCCATCAATACCATCATGAACGCACGCGGGCGCAGTTTGCGGCGCAAATCGCTTAGTGTGCTGGTATCCGTGTCGGCAATGACGATCACGTCACGTTCGATCAGTTCGTCCATCCGTGCGGTGATCAATTCCATTTGTTCGCGGAACAACGGATCGTTTTCGCCTTGGCCAAACACGACTAGCGCGCGCAATTGCCACTGCAGATCGTCGAGATCGACCTCTTCTGGCGCGAACACTTTTGCGGGGTCTGCCAGCCACGCTTCAAACGTATCAGCGCTGGCGGCAAATGGGGCTGCGATCAGCGCTGCAATCATCAAAATTCTCTTCATACCAAAAGATATAGGTGCATTTGTGCGGATTGCTAACCCTGCATCCAACTTATCGCCCAACACCGGAGCCTGACATGACAGATAAAGCCAAATGGTCCGAAATCGCCGCGAAAGAACTGCGCGGCAAACCACTGGACGACCTGACGTGGAACACGCTGGAAGGCATTCCTGTGCAGCCGCTTTATACGGCTGATGATACCGCTGATCTGCCACATATGGGCGGGATTCCGGGGCAGGCGCCTTACACCCGCGGCGTAAAGGCCACGATGTATGCGGGCCGTCCTTGGACGATCCGGCAATACGCGGGTTTTTCGACGGCTGAGGAATCCAATGCATTCTACCGCAAGGCGTTGGAGGCTGGTCAGCAAGGCGTGTCGGTGGCGTTCGATCTGGCGACGCACCGTGGTTATGACAGTGACCACGAACGGGTTGAAGGTGACGTTGGTAAGGCCGGCGTGGCGATTGATAGCGTCGAGGATATGAAGATCCTGTTTGATGGTATCCCGCTGGATAAAGTCAGCGTTTCCATGACGATGAACGGCGCTGTTATTCCAATTCTCGCGAATTTCATCGTGACTGGCGAAGAACAAGGCCACGATAAATCACTGCTCGCAGGTACGATCCAGAACGACATTCTGAAGGAATTCATGGTCCGCAATACCTACGTCTATCCGCCAGAAGCATCGATGCGGATCATCGCGGATATTATTGAGTATACAGCCAACGAGATGCCGAAGTTCAACTCGATCTCGATCTCGGGCTACCACATGCAAGAGGCGGGTGCGAACCTTGTCCAAGAACTTGCCTTCACCATCGCGGATGGACGCGAATACGTGCGCACCGCGATTGCGGCAGGCATGGATGTGGATAAATTTGCGCCGCGTCTGTCGTTCTTCTTTGCTATCGGTATGAACTTTTTCATGGAGGCCGCGAAACTGCGGGCAGCGCGTCTGCTTTGGTCGCGCGTCATGGCGGAATTTGAGCCGAAGAACGAAAAATCGTCTATGCTGCGGACCCATTGTCAGACGTCTGGCGTGTCGTTGCAAGAACAGGACCCCTACAACAACGTAATCCGTACGGCGTACGAAGCGATGTCGGCGGTGTTGGGCGGCACGCAATCGTTGCACACAAATGCCTTGGACGAAGCCATTGCTTTGCCGACCGACTTCTCTAGCCGGATCGCGCGGAATACACAGTTGATTTTGCAGGAAGAAACCGGCGTGACCAATGTCGTCGATCCTTTGGCGGGGTCCTACTACGTCGAGAATCTCACGCATGAATTGGCCGAACAGGCATGGGCGATCATCGAAGAAGTCGAAGAAATGGGCGGCATGACCAAGGCCGTCGCATCGGGGATGCCGAAACTGCGGATCGAAGAAACCGCCGCCAAACGCCAAGCGATGATCGACCGCGGCACCGAAGTGATCGTCGGGGTGAACAAATACCGCAAAGACAACGAAGACCCGATTGATATCCGCGATATCGACAATGCCGCTGTGCGCGATGCGCAAATCGCGCGGATCGAACGGACGAAGGCAGGGCGTGATCAGGCGGCATGTGATGCTGCATTGGCCGAACTGAGCCGTCGTGCGGAAGAAGGCGGCAATCTGTTGGAGGCAGCGGTCGCGGCATCTCGCGCACGCGCAACTGTTGGAGAAATCTCAATGGCGATGGAAAAAGTATTCGGGCGTCACCGCGCCGAGGTGAAGACATTGGCAGGCGTTTATGGTGCGGCCTACGAAGGTGACGCAGGTTTCGCCGCGATCCAGAAGTCAGTCGATGATTTCGCGGAAGAAGAAGGCCGTCGCCCGCGCATGCTGGTCGTGAAAATGGGCCAAGACGGGCATGATCGTGGTGCCAAGGTCATCGCGACCGCCTTTGCCGACATTGGATTTGACGTGGACGTCGGCCCATTGTTCCAGACGCCTGCGGAAGCCGCCCAAGACGCCATCGACAACGACGTGCATGTGATCGGCATCAGTTCGCAGGCCGCCGGACATAAAACGCTGGCCCCGAAATTGGTTGAGGCGCTGAAAGAAGCCGGTGCCGAGGATATCATCGTGATTTGCGGTGGCGTGATTCCGCAGCAAGACTATCAATTCTTGTACGACAGCGGCGTTAAAGCAATCTTTGGGCCGGGCACGAACATCCCGAAAGCCGCCGAAGATATTCTTGGCATTATCCGCGAAACACGGGGCTAGATGACCTACCAGCTTGATCATATCGCGATTGGCTGCACTGACCTCGCACAGGGCGTCGCGTGGGCCGAAGAACGGCTGGGCGTTAAGATGCAAGCGGGCGGACAGCACGCGCATTTCGGGACGCACAACCGCCTGCTGGGCTTGGATGACGGGCTGTACCTAGAGGTGATTGCGAAGAACCCAGACGCGCCCATTGATCGCCCGACTTGGTTCGATTTGGACAATTTCACCGGACCGCCGCGCCTTGCCAATTGGATTTGTCGCAGTGATGACGTTGAAAATGCACAAGCGATCACAGGACCGCCTGTGTCGCTGACGCGGGATGATTTGCACTGGCAACTGACGGTTCCTGATGATGGATCGCTGCCGATGCAAGGCGGGTATCCGTCTCTATTGAAATGGGGTGCAGGGATTACGCCGCCGTCCGGATCATTGCCCGCTAGCGGTGTACGCCTGACCAAATGGGAAGTGTGGCATCCGCAAGCCGATTGGCTGCGCGAGGCGATCACCCTTGATAGCGACGTTGTTTGTTTTCAGTCTGGTCCGATCGGTTTCAAAGCCACCTTCGAGACGCCAAACGGGACCGTTGTGTTGTGATTATTCGCCCCGCTACCCGTGCGGACGCGCGAGCGGTGGCGGAGATCATGAATCAAATCATTACCGATACGACGGCGACCTTTACGACCGTGACAAAAACGGTTGATCAGGTCGCGGCAGAAATTTCGCCACCGCAACCCTGTCTTGTTGTTGATTTTGACGGCGAGGTTGCCGGCTACGCACGTTATTTCAGTTTCCGCACAGGCCCCGGCTATGCGCATGTCGCTGAATATTCGATTGCCTTGTCAGAAGCGGCGCAAGGGCACGGCACGGGGCGGGCTTTGTTGAATGACTTATGTGATCTGGCCCGTTCTAACACGATAAAGCAGATCATCGGTGCTGTAAGCAGCGACAACGATGCCGCGATCAAGTTTCATCTTTCCAACGGGTTTACGCAGGTCGGGCGACTGCTTGATGCGGGGCAAAAGTGGGGCAAATCGCTTGATCTCATTTTTATGCAAAAACGGCTCTGACATCCGGGGCACAAACCGCTAAACTTGGGTCATGTCGATTTGGTCCCGCATTGCTGACGCGCTGTCCGCCCTTACCTCTGGTGAAGGGCTGTCTGCTGTGTTTGATCGATTGCGGACGTCACCGGACAAATCGGTGGCGTTTACCATCGCAGTCATCGCTTTAGGCGCAAAAATGGCCAAAGCGGACGGCCACGTGACCCGTGATGAGGTCACAGCCTTTCGCGAAGTGTTCCACATCGCGCCCGAAGATGAACCAAAAGCAGCCCGCGTTTTCAACCTCGCGCGGCAGGATGTGACCGGTTTCGATGACTACGCACGGCGAATCAAAGCGATGTACGCGCAGGACGACGCGCCGCTTTGCGACCTTATGGAGGGGTTGTTCCACATTGCCTTGGCGGACGGCGAATACCACCCGAACGAAAATGTCTTCCTTGAAGAAGTTGCGGGGATTTTCGGGTTCAGCCACCAAAGATTTACACGCATTCGGTCGCAATTCGTGCCCGATGCTGATCGCGATCCCTATGACGTCTTGGGCGTGCCTACAGGCACAGACATGGCAGCCGTGCGTAAGGCATGGCGCCAATTGGTACGCGAAAGCCACCCAGACCAGCTCCGCGCACGCGGGGTGCCGGAAGAAGCCGTGAAACTAGCTGAGGCACGTTTGATTGCCGTGAATAAGGCGTGGGAACAGATCAACGCGGCGCGATCCAATCACGATGATTTCACACCCGCATGACCAAACAACTGCGCATCGCCACTTATAACGTGGAATGGTTTAATACGTTGTTTGACGACGCGGGTGCTTTGCATAATTCAGACGAATGGTCAGGGCGCTGGAATGTTACGCGCGCCCAACAAACAGCGGCGCTGGGGCTGGTGTTTCAGGCGATGGATGCCGATGGCATCATGATCATCGAAGCGCCTGACAGTAGCCGTAACCGCGACGGTGTCACTGCGTTGGAAACATTTGCTGCGCATTTTGGGTTGCGGGCACGCAAAGCCGTCATCGGTTTTACGAATGATACGCAACAGGAAATTGCGTTTCTCTACGATCCCGATGTGATCACGGCGGTGCATAATCCAATAGGCGATCTGGACGTTGAAAGCCCTGCGCCGCGTTTTGATGCCGAATTACGTGTCGATCTTGATTCTGACGCGGCGCTTGATGTGGTCAGGTGGTCAAAACCGCCGTTGGAAATTGCAGCGAAGGTCGGCGAAAAAGCGTTTCGGTTCATAGGTGTGCATGCGAAGTCAAAGGCCCCGCATGGCGCGCGTAATGATGCGGAAGCTGCGCGGATTTCTATTCAGAACCGCCGCAAACAGCTCGCGCAATGTATCTGGCTGCGGCAGCGGGTGAACCAACATCTTGATGCGGGCGACGACCTAATCGTGATGGGCGACTTTAACGATGGTCCGGGGCTGGATGAATTCGAAAAGCTGTTTGGCCATTCAAGTATCGAAATTGTGCTGGGCGAAGAAAACGCAGCCCCACTATATGATCCGCACGCGGCGCTTGTGCTTGGGCGTCGGATCGGCGTGGCCCCTGCGACGTCGCGGTTCAAGCAGCGCAACGGGACCTATTTGAACGCGCTTTTGGATTACGTGATGGTGTCACCAAACCTGCGCAAAATGGACCCAAACTGGCAGATTTGGCACCCTTTTGATCATCCCGCCTGTTATGACAATTTACCGTTGCGCGAAGCGCTGCTTGCCGCGTCTGATCATTTTCCTGTCACGCTCGACCTGACGCTCTGATTTGGAAAACCGGCATCGTGTCCCTATATTATGGGCATGAAACAGATATTGATCCCCGTTTTCGCCCTGTCCCTTGCCGTAAGCCCGCTTGCTGCGCAAACCGATGCTCCCACACCCGAAGATGATGGCGTGAGCCTGATGGAAGAGGGGGCCAAGCTGTTGCTGCGCGGGCTTTTGACGGAAATGGAACCCGCGTTGGATGATCTACAGGACTTTGCCGAAGACATGGGGCCGCGAATGCAAATGCTAACGGATCAGATGGGACCTGCCTTTGCCGACCTGTTGGATCAGATCGACGATATCACCCAGTATCAGGCACCAGAGTTTCTGCCGAACGGGGACATTATCATTCGCAGACGTGACGACGCGCCGGAATTTACGCCTGAACTGCCTGAGGACATCGAACTTTAGCGGGCTATTTCGCGAATTTGACCTTGCCCGTGCCGTTCAGCGCCGTTGCGAGCGCATTAAAACGTGCCTCGGCGACTTCACCGAACAAAGGTTCGGCGTTTTTGGTCAACCGTAGATGCAGTTCGCCGGACTTCGGTTTCCATTTCAGCGTGCCGGGGTCCTGTTTTCCATCGACCCACAACATGGCCCCCAACCGCATGGCCCGCCCGAGGATTTCGGCGTCTTTGATTTGCCGATCATCCAGCATGTCGATCAGATCGCTAAAGCGGCCACCACCGGGTTTCGACGTGTAGCGATACATCAACGCCAAGCCCATGAAGACCCGTTCGTAGTGCTTCAACCCACCAAGATTGGCGCGGGTGGCGTTGTCGAATGTCACCTCTGCGCGGTAATCCGGGTGGGCGCGCCAACTGACATCATGCAGCAGGCAGGCGGCCTTAATGATCCGTTTGCGTTGCCAATTTGCGCGTGGAAACAACGGCTTGACGAAATCGTACAGGATGCGGCCAAAGCCGGGCAGGCGCGCATCTTTGCTTTCGGCAAAACGGCATGCCTCGATCAGTGGATCACGTTCGCGCAGTTCGCGCGGCATTTGTTCGTACAACATCCCTTCGCGGATACCGTAGGATGAAATGGCGATGTCTTTGGGTTTGAATTTGCGGACCAGTGATTTCAAAACGAGAATGGCCAACGGCACCAGCGACATTCGGCTGTCAGAGATATGGCATTTCGCCCGCAATTCCTGCAGGTCGGATTTGGCGATGTAATCCGCTGTCTTCGACACCTGACGGGCCGTCATCCGGTATTCATGCAGAACGGTCAGCGGATGACCGCGCCGTTCCATATCAATCCGCGCAATGGCCCGCCATGATCCACCAACCAGAAACAGGCGCATCGCGCTGGGCGTGCCCATTTCGGTGTGCAATTGGGTCATGACTTCGTTGATGTGGGCCTTTTTTGCTTTCTTGCCGCCTTTGATATCTCGCAGTTTCAGGGGGCCAAGCGGCGATGTCACGCGTCTGCCAACGCGTCCTTCTGCGAGATCAGCCAACTCCAAGGACGACCCGCCAATGTCACACACCAGACCGTAGGACCCGGGCCATCCAAGCAAGACACCTTGGGCTGACAAGCGCGCTTCTTCACGCCCATCAATGATCCAGATTTTGATGCCTGTTTTGCGTTCAACTTCATCGCGGAAATCGCGGCCATCGGATGCTTCGCGCACCGCGGCTGTCGCGACGGCTGTCAGCGGCGTGATGCCCATGCCTTCGGCCAATGCGGCGAAGCGGCGGATGGCGGATAGGGCGCGAACGCGGCCTTCGGGGTTCAGACGTCCCGATTCCGACAGGCCTGCGCCCAAGCCGCACATGATTTTTTCGTTGTAAAAATAGGCAGGCGACCGCGCAGCGCCATCAAACACAACCATCCGGACAGAGTTGGACCCAACGTCGATCACGCCAACGCGGCCAAGTCCCATGGCGGCTGCATCTTCGAACAAAGGTCTGCCAAATCCGCCCCAGTCGATGGCGTCGTCAGAGCTGTCAGGTCCCAGCATGGTGTCTCCCCTTATTCGTAGAACGACCTTGTGACAGGCATGCCCCGCATGTCAATTCACAGCGAAGGTTAAGCTGGGTCTTCTTCGGTATGCGTCAACTGTGGCACGTCGGATGCACCCGCTGATCCGCGCCCTGACAGCGACGGATTTTCCATGAAGAAGCGGTGGCAGTTAAACGCAAATTCGCCATCGGGGATGATAGGACGAGTGAAATCGCCTTCCGGCCCCATGACCCAGCTTTGCGCCACATCATGAAGGTTTGCAGCCATAATCTGACTGACGATCTGGGCTTTAACGGTGTTGTTCTTGATTTCGACCAGCGTTTCGACACGGCGGTTCAGGTTCCGGCTCATCCAGTCCGCAGAGGAAATGAACACGGCGGCCTTTTTCGACGGTAGCTTGTGACCGTTCCCGAAACACACAATCCGGGAATGTTCCAGAAAACGCCCGACAATTGATTTCACACGGATATTTTCGGACAATCCAATCACGCCGGGCCGCAGGCCACAGATACCGCGGATCACCAGATCAATCTTCACGCCCGCCTGTGATGCTTCGTAGAGGGCGTCAATCACGTCGCGTTCGATGAGTGAATTCATCTTGGCCCAGATCACGCCGGGTTTGCCATTTTTGACGTTCTCAATTTCGCCTTTGATCCGTTCAAGCAATGTCTTTTTCAGATCAATCGGTGAAATGGCGAGATTTTCCAGACCTTCGGGTTGGGCGTAACCAGACAGGTAGTTGAACACTTTTGTGGCGTCGCGCCCAAGTTTGGCGTCACAGGTGAAAAGACTAAGGTCGGTGTAAATCCGCGCGGTGATCGGGTGGTAATTGCCGGTGCCAAAATGCGTGTAAGTGACCAATTTGCTGCCTTCGCGGCGCACAACGGTGCTGATCTTGGCGTGGGTTTTGTAGTTTAGGAAGCCGTACACGACATGTGCGCCGGCCCGTTCCAGACGCCGCGACTGGCGGATGTTGGCGGCTTCGTCAAAGCGGGCCTTGAGTTCGACGAGTGCTGTGACCGATTTGCCGTCTTCGGCGGCTTCGCATAGTGCCTCGACAATCGGGGATTTGCGCGACGTCCGGTATAGCGTCTGCTTGATCGCGACGACATTTGGGTCGCGGGCGGCTTGGCGCAGAAACCGCACGACCATGTCGAAGGTTTCGTAGGGGTGGTGCAGCAGCATGTCCTTTTTGCGGATGGCCGCGAACATGTCGCCGTCGTGGTCTTGCACTCGTTCAGGCACGCGTGGCGTGAACGCGGGCCAAAGCAGGTCTGCGCGGTCATCGATGACCAGTTCCTTGAGGTCAGCGATGCCGATGAGCCCGTTTACCTCGATCATTTCATCTGCCGTCAGGTGCATTTCGGCCATGATAAACGCCTTGAGCGTATCGGGCGCACGCGCCGCCATTTTCAGCCGCACGACTTCACCACGACGCCTGCGTTTCAGGGCGGTTTCAAATTCGCGGACCAGATCTTCGGCTTCATCTTCGACTTCAAGGTCACTGTCGCGCAGCACACGGAACGCGCCGTGGCCTTTCAGTTTGTAGCCTGGGAAAAGCTGTCCCACATGCATCAACAGCAGTTCTTCGAGCGGCAGGAACCGGTGGCCTTTTTCGGTTGGCAACGAAATGAAGCGGTCGATTTGCGCGGGCACAGGTAGCAGGGCGCGCAACGGGCGTTTGTCGCTCGCGCGTTCCAGATCGAGCGCCAGTGCGTACCCTTCATTCGGCAAGAACGGGAACGGGTGCGCCGGATCAATTGCCAAGGGCGATAGGACCGGAAACACCTGATCCAAGAACATTTCGCTTAGGAAGGGTTTGTCGTCTTCGGTGATCGTGGCGCGGCTGAGCAGATGCATGTCTTGCTCGGCCATCTCGGCAATCAGGGTCCGGAACACGTCCTGCTGACGATGCAACAGCGCGCGCGCATCGACGTCGATTAGTTTCAACTGTTCGGCTGGCGTGCGACCGTCCAAACCCGGGGTCACGTTGCCAGCAAGGGCCAGTTCACGCAGGCCTGCCACGCGCACCGTATAGAATTCATCAAGGTTGGTCGCCGAAATCGATAGGAAACGTAGGCGTTCTAACAATGGTACGCGCGGGTTTTCGGCTTCTTCAAGCACGCGGTTGTTGAAGCTAAGCCAGCTTAATTCGCGGTTCACGAACCGCGCGTCAGAGGTCATATCGAGTTCAAGCGATTGCGGCGTGGCCGTATCGCTTTCTAGGAAGTCTGCGTTAATCATGGGCCCTGCTTAAAGCTGAAAAGCGATGGTTTTATGACGGTTTAGCGGTGATCTTTGCAGGTTAGACTTCGGCCTCTACTTGCGCAAGGACCTGACCCGCCAGCTTTTCGTTCACGTCCCGTTTGTGGGTCAGTGCCGCAGCATCCATCGCTTCGACGATTTCAGCAGCAGCGCGGAAAGATCGTTCAATCCGCAGTGTCAGATAAGACGGCAGTTTCGGCGACGGCATGATTTGACGGTCGGCGAACAACTTCATGATGATCGCAGTCAGCAGATCGTCGTCAGGATCACCGATTACAGTCGGGGTCGCAGCCTGCATGCGGCTTGCCAGATCGGGCAGCGCGATGTTCCAACGCGTTGGTGCGCTGCGGGCGGTGATCAGCAGCGGCAAACCAACGTCGCGCATATGGTTATGCAGATGGAACAGGGCCGTTTCGCCCGATGCGGTCAGGGTTTCGATATCTTCGATCACGACGGGTTTCTTCGGGCGTGTCATTTCGCCGGTCAGGGTCGCCGCAGGAATGATGATGGCGTCTTCGTTGGTCGCAAAAACACGGGCCAGATGGCTTTTGCCGGACCCTTCAGGACCTGTCAGAACCAGTTTACGTTCAGGCCAGCTGTCAACATGGGTGACCAGCACGTAGGCCGCAGCGTTGGCTTCGGACACGAAAAAGTCCCCAGCCGTCAACGCGACCCCAGCCGGAAGGTCGAATGTAAGTTGCTCTGCCATCTATTAGGTGCCTGACTTGCCGCGATATAGCAGGCTTTCTTTGTATTTTGTGATCCCGAAGCGGATCAGTACGCCGATCATCGCCGCGACAGGAACCGCAACCAGCATCCCAACGAATCCGAACAATGCGCCAAAAACCGACAATGCGAAGATCAGCCAGACAGGATGAAGGCCCACAGAATTACCAACAAGGCGCGGCGTGATGATGTTGCCTTCTAGGAATTGGCCCAACGCAAAGACCGCGGCGACAGCGGCCATCCAGCCCCATTCGCCCCAGAACTGGAAGATGGCCAGACCAATTGCCAAGACGCCGCCAACAAGCGCGCCGACGTATGGGATGAATGTAATCAAACCCGCGAATGCCCCAACGACCAGCCCAAAGTTCAGTCCGACAGACATCAGACCGACCGCGTAAAACGTCCCCATCACGAGGCATACCGTGCCTTGACCCCGAATGAACGACGCCAATGTGCCGTCAATTTCGCTTGCCAAATGGCGTAGTGTATCAGCGTGATCCAGCGGGATCAGGTCATCAATACGGGCAACCATGTTGTCCCAGTCAAGCAGAAGGTAGAATGCAACAACAGGGACAACGACCAGCAAAACAAGGACGTTCAGCAATCCCGCGGCTGAGCTTAGCAAGCCGCTGATCAGTTCGCCGCCCTTGGCTTGGATCGTTTCACCAATCGCGAGCAACTGTTTGTAGATGGTGCTTTCTTCGTCCAGCAAGGCGGGGAAGTTCGTCGTCAGGAATTCGCGTAGACGTGCGGGCGCGTCTGGAGCCGCTTCGATCAACGCGGTTGCTTGGGTGACAAGCGTCGGGATGACCAAGAGCACCAACAGAATGAAGATCAGGAATGCGGCGAGGGTGATCAGCGTGACGGATAATACACGACTAAGACCCATTTTTTCGAGCCGGTCCGCTACCGGATCAAGGCAATATGCAATCGCCCCGCCAAGGATGAACGGCATGATTACGTCGCCCAAGACCCACAACACACCGCAGAACACCGCTGTCGCGACGCCCCAATAGACCGTTTGTTGTTGCACGCTCAGCGCCATGTGTCTTCATCCCCTGCCAATTCCCTAATAAATGGGACAAAGGGGCCGGAGGCGCAAGTCTGGACGTGTATTCAAGTCTCGGACTGACCATCCCGAAATACGGCCAGCCCGATCGTTCGGTTTAGTGGCAAGCAGGGCGCGTGCCTGGCAGCAGTACTTTGTCGATGACGTGGATCACGCCGTTGCTCGCTTGGATATTTGCGACAACGACGTTGGCTGTGTCGCCTGTCCCGTCAGTGATTGAAACGCCACCGTGGCTGGTGATGCAAAGACGTTCGGATGCCAAAACGGGTTTGTAGTAGTTCGCACCGGCTGCGAAATCGGACGCCTGCAGTTCGCGGTCATCTACGTGGTACAGCAGAACGTTGATCAATTGGTCTTTGTTTTCAGACTGAAGCAATGTGGTGACGGTCCCCGCTGGCAGTGCGTCAAACGCATCGTTCAATGGCGCGTAAACTGTGAATGGACCCGGACCGGACAGCGTTTCGGCAAGGCCTGCGGCACCGACGGCTGCGACGAGTGTTGAGAACCGGTCGTCCGCGGCAGCGATGTCGACGATTGTGTTGGCTTTGGCTGATCCTGCGAACATGGTCAGCGCGGCTGCTGCGGCGATTGCGAAGGTTTTGGTCACGGTCATTTGTCTTCCCCTAAAAATTTCCCGTCATGCGTTGGTGCATGTGATAAGGTTTACGCGGGTTCTGTGGGGCTGGTTCACTTGGCTGACAACAATGTCAGGCCTGTGAAATCTTTGATCCAAAACCGCGCTAGATACGTCGCGCGACCTTGCCACGCTGGCGTGCGGCCCTTAAACCCGTTCGCTGAAACATCCCTCGTGATAAAGGTCGCCTCCCATGCGCATGAGCCGCTACTTCCTGCCCGTCCTCAAAGAAACCCCGCGCGAGGCGCAGGTCGTGTCGCACCGCTACATGCTGCAAGCAGGCATGATCAAACAGGCCAGCGCTGGTATCTATTCTTGGCTGCCATTGGGCTACAAAGTCCTGAAAAAGATCGAAAACATCGTGCACGAAGAACAGGCCAAGGCCGGTCATCACGCGATGCTGATGCCAACGATCCAGTCGGCTGATCTGTGGCGCGAAAGCGGGCGCTATGATGCCTACGGCGACGAAATGCTGCGGATCAAAGATCGTCACGACCGCGATATGTTGTTTACGCCAACGGCTGAGGAACTGATCACCGATATCTTCCGCGCCAACGTCACGTCTTACAAAGACCTGCCGCTGACGATGTACCAGATCCAGTGGAAATTCCGCGACGAAGTGCGCCCGCGTTTTGGCGTGATGCGTGGTCGTGAATTTTACATGAAAGACGGATACAACTTTGATCTGACAAAAGAAGATGCGCTGCACGCATATAACCGCCATCTTGTGTCGTACCTGCGGACATACGAACGCATGGGCCTGAAGGCGATCCCGATGCGGGCTGATTCCGGTCCGATTGGTGGTGAAGATACGCATGAATTCCTCGTGCTCGCCGAAACCGGTGAATCCGAAGTGTTTTACGATAGCGCCGTCACTGACCTGACCTTCGGCGACCGCGAGATCGATTTTGATGACAAAGCGGCCTGCGCGGCAGTGATGGAAGAATTCACCACGAAGTATGCCCGTACCGACGAAACGCATGACGAGGCGTTGTTCAACGAGGTGCCGGAAGAACGTCGCAAGACGGCCCGCGGCATCGAAGTTGGTCAAATCTTCTACTTCGGGACTAAGTATTCTGACGCACTGAACGCCGCTGTCGATGATGGTCAGGGCGGTAAAGTGAACGTTCACATGGGGTCGCACGGTATCGGCGTGTCCCGTCTGCTTGGCGCGATCATCGAAGCGTCACACGACGACAAGGGTATCATCTGGCCAGAAGGCGTGACACCGTTCGACGTTGGTATTCTGAACATGCGTGCGGGCGACGATGCTTGCGATGCGGCGTGTGAAGACCTGTACAAGCAGTTCATCGCCGCAGGTCTCGACCCGCTTTACGATGACCGTGACGAACGTGCAGGGGCCAAGTTTGGCACCATGGATATGATCGGCCTGCCATGGCGGATCACTGTTGGCCCGCGCGGCATCAAAAACGGTGTTGTCGAAGTCACATCGCGCCGCACCGGCGAGAGCGAGGAAATGCCTGCCGCCGATGCAATCGCGAAGATCAAAGCGATTTACGCGACGCTTTAAACCGCCTTTGCGATGATAAAAGCTGAGCGGCCCGGTTCGGGCCGCCAGTTCTCTACGATTTCGAAACCGGCGTCGCGGATATCCTGAGCCAACGTGTCCGACGCGATCGGCACCACCTTTGGGATGAGCCTTGTGGCTGAAAGTAGCGGCAACAGCCGTGGCAAGATACCGGACATATCACCCAGACAAACTGTGGTGCTGACGAAATAACCTCCCGTTTTGATCAGGCGTCGGACATCGGCCAAAGCTGCGCGATGGTCAGGCAGTAAGTGCAGAATGTTCATGCCTAGAATGATGTCGTAGCTGGCATTACTTGCCGGCCAATTGCCCAATTCGGACACTTCAAACTGCAGGTTTTGCACCGTTTCCGCCTTGGCCCGCGCGATTTCGATCATGTTCCGGGAATAGTCGATTCCCGTCATCTGTTTCACAAATGGCGCATGGATCACGGCGGTTGATCCCGTGCCGCAGCCGAATTCTAGCGCGTCCATGTCAGGGTGCATGACCGCTTGGGTCATTGCCAGTTTTCGTTCGTAGGCGGCTACATCCGCGATGTCGGACTTTGCATAACGTTTGGCCATCAGGTTCCAAAATGTAACGTCGCGGCTCATGCGATTGCTCCTGCTGTTGTGCGGGGCTGCGCCCTGCGAATGATCCATTCTGCGAACACAATGCACGCGGCCCAAGATCCGATAAAGATAACGTCAGACATCAAACCTGACGGAGGCGTTCCCGTAATCAGGAAGATCGGTAGGAAGGCGACAGACACCAATGTGGCGCCCATACCAATGGCATAGGCGCGGATCATCCAGTCGCGGTGACGCGGGATATTGCGGGCACGGATGGCCTGCATGGCGATGCATAATGCAATTGCCAGCGCGATCCCGAATACCAAACGACCTATGTTCACGAGGTTGCCAGCGGCGGTGGGAAACGCCCATAACAGGCTCAGCGAACTGAGTGCCAGACATGCGCCTGCCAAGACGAAAACGCGGCCCATGATGCGGTGAAGCCTGCCGAATTTGCGGGCCAAAACGCGGCCAAATTGAATTGGGCCTAACACACCGAAGACGATCCCGCCGATTACGTGGGCGAAGTGACCGATTGGGGCAGTGGCGATCCGTGCGCTTTCCGCGGGAAGGGTGCCTGTTGGGATTTGAACGGCTTGGACTGACGCGAAAAGAATTGTCATGCCGCTGATCAGAAACAGTACCAACGGCACCACAATAGGGCGCACAAAAATGCGTTTCATAGAAATAACCTTTGTTGGTTGACTAAGGGTCGTACTTAAAAATTTCGTCTAGGTTTTTGCCAAAGACAGCCGCGATCTGGAACGCGAGCTCTAACGTCGGTGAATATTTTGCGTTCTCGATAGCCATGATGGTTTGGCGAGTGACGCCGACCTTTTCGGCCAAGGCTTTCTGGGTCATTTCATCCGCGTCAAAGCGGCATTTGCGGATCGTGTTGGTGATATGCGACTTGGCCATGTTTTAGATGCCAAACCGGTAGGCTGCGACCTTGGTCACGTTCCCGACCAGATCAGCCACCGCGAAGCTGACCAAGATCATGTTGAGACCACCCAGCGCCGTCCAGCCCATCGCCATACCGATCAGGGCCGCGATAAATCCCATGCTGGCGACAATCATCGTTGCAATGGACCCCCGTCGTCCGATCATGGTGTCGCGTTCGTCAGTGAGAGAGCTGGGGTTCGGCGTATTCGTGATGATCGCGTGCAGGATATTGAACGCGATTGTCAGGGCAATCATCAAAACGATGCAGACAGGAATCATCCACAAAACATCTTGGGCCCAAACGCTTGCGCCATTCGGCCCGTCGTAAAGACCGGCACCCCAGTTACTGCGGATTTTGCTACCGAAATAAAGGATGACAATCAGGCTGGTGATAATGCCTGCAAAGGTATTGCGTTCTTCGTGGGACATGGGTACCTCAGGTTAATGATTCTGTACTCAAGGTATAAAATATTTTACACTGAGTCAATAATATCAAACACGATACCCCAAAATCGATCTCCCCGAATCTGAATTCCATGGTAAAGTTTTCAAAAATACAGGCAGGCAGACATGACACTTTCCCATACCCGTTGGGCGGATCGATGATCCGCGTCTTTTCATTATGTGCCGGGCTTTGCGGGGCAGGTGTTTTGTCCCAGTATCCTGAATTTGCACAGCAATATGTCCAGCGTTTGGCCGGACAAGTTGATGCGTTGGATGTGATCGTCGCGGATTTTGACCAGTCTGCGTTGGACGCTGGGCTGACGCGGTCGCAGGCTTTGGCGCAATTGTCCGGAACCGCATTTCTGGATGCCCGCCAAGCGGATATGCAAACGACATTTGCGCGGCATACAGCGTTGACGACGGCGCTGAGCCAGCTGCGCAGTGCGACAGAGATGGAGCGTTTGGCCCTGTTTCATCGGATGAACGATGCCGAAATTCTGCGTAATACGTGGGCTGATTTCGCGCCTGCAGTGCCCATGACGACAGCGGGGCTGACGTCTGCCGCGGCTGGGTTTCTGGGTGGTTGGGCTGGCTTGGGGGCCATTCTGTCACTGCTTGCGCTGCCGTTCCGCCGTCGCCGGACGAAACCCGCAAAACCCGATCAAGTTTCAATTCGCCGCGATCCGCCGATCCGGCGACCACATCAAAACGTAAGTCAGGCACCGCGCCTGATGGGGGAGACAAGACCATGAAAGCACTGATCACATGGGGCGGCTGGGATGGCCATGAGCCCGACAAAGTTGCCGAGATTTTCCGGTCCATCATTGCGGATGCTGGCGGCACGCCGGACGTTACTGACAGCCTCGATTGCTTCGACGATGCGGACAAGTTGAAGACTTACGACCTGATCATTCCGGTCTGGACCATGAGCGATATTAGTCGTGATGCCGCCACCAACGTGTCCGAAGCCGTTGCACATGGCACAGGTCTGGCAGGCTGTCATGGCGGGATGTGTGACGCTTTTCGTGGGGTGCCGTTGTGGCAGTTCATGACGGGGGCCAATTGGGTCGCACATCCGGGCGGTGACGGGGTGAAACATCGGGTGCAAATCACATCTGACGATCCGCTTGTTGCGGGTATCGGCGATTTTGACGTCGAGACAGAGCAATATTACCTGCACGTCGATCCGGCGAACAAAGTGCTTGCGACCACCCGCACCGATGTCGTCGATTGGTATCACACGCCGAACGGCGCAGTGGATATGCCGGTGGCTTGGACGCGGACGTGGGGGCTTGGCCGCGTTTACTACAACGCGCTGGGCCATCAGGCGAATGTTGTGGCCACTGGACCCGCGTTTGAAATGATCAAACGCGGTGTGCTTTGGGCGGCTGATAGTAAAGAGGCCGCGAAGGGGCGTGATCTTAGCCCGCTGCAAACGGCTGGCAATCACTGGTAATGTAGCGCCCCGACTTTGTGGTCGGGGCGCCGTTTTTTAAGTGTCGCGGCGATACGGCAATGCCTGTAGAACGCCGAACGTCACTTCGAATGCCAGAAACCCGTACAGAATTGGGCTGCCCCCGTTGCTAAGTGCCACGATCATCCACGTTGAAAACGCGAAGCGCCCGACGGCGTCGTAACGCGCTAGTCGCAAGTCGTCCCACCCGATCCGCAGCACGGTCCAGATCAGGACGACCGTGCCAGCCATATTGGCGAAAAGGACCGCGTAGGTGTCCAGTGTGGGCAAGGGTGGGAGCCCGAATTGGGTGTGAATGCCGCCCATGGTTGCCCAAAGCATGGCCAACGTGATCGGCGTAGCGAGCGGCCATGTGACGATCAAATCGTACCACGATCCTATCCGGTAAATCCGCCGGAATGTTGTTTCCGATAGCATCTGCAATTTCCTTTCTTGCAATTGACCGGATAGCCCTACACCTTGGAGTATGATCCAAGGTCAAGAGGTTTATCATGCGTATCGGGGAACTTGCAGATTCACTGGGGGTCACCACGGACACCATTCGGTTCTACGAAAAACGCGGATTGATCGCGGCAGACAGGCGGGCCAATGGGTACCGCGATTTCAGCCCCGCGACGGTACAATTGCTTAAGATGATCCGGCTCGCACAGCAGCTTGGCTTTACTCTGCGCGAAATCGCGGATCTGACGTCAGCACTGCAAGATGCGCAGATGTCGGCGGATGATGTCGGCAGTTTGCTGCAAGCCAAGATCACAGAACTTGAAGCGAAAGCTGCGAACATCCTGTCTTTGCGTGATATTCTGCAAACTCGGCTGAATGACGTTTGTCCGCTTGGGCTGCATCCCAGCGCTTGACCTTGCACCCCGCAAGCCCCAGTTTGCAATCCGAGCAGTAGGAGGCCGAAAATGGCAGGCAAAACAGCCCCATTTGCGAAATTTGAGTGGATGATCGCGTGGCGTTACATTCGGGCGAAACGGGCCGAAGGTGGTGTCAGCGTCATGACGTGGATCAGCCTGATCGGCGTGACGCTTGCAGTGTTTGCGTTGATCGCGACTTTGGCCGTGCGGTCCGGGTTTCGGGCGGAATTTGTCGACACGATCCTTGGCTCGAACGCCCATGTCGCCGTTTACCGCCAGTCCGAGGTGGTACCGGATTCAGGCCGCTATACGCAGCTGATTAAGGGCTACGACGAATTGGCCACTGACCTTGCCGCTATCCCGGGCGTCACGCGGACAGCACCGTTGGTTCGCGGTCAGGTCATGGGCAACTACGGTGATAACAACGCGGCTGTGGACGTTTACGGCATTTCTTTTGACAATCTTCTAACGATCCCACGTATCGCGAACCCTGAGGATTCGTCGGGCGATATCAACAACTTCGAAGACGGTATCGCGATTGGATCGGCCTTGGCCAAAGATCTTGGCGTTGGGGTCGGCGACCGGATCAAGATTATTTCGCCCAACGGGGCACGTACCGCGCTTGGCACCACGCCACGGGTGAACGTTTATGACGTCGTCTATATCTTCACGGCTGGCCGCTACGACATCGACAAAATCCGTGCTTATCTGCCGATCGCAGAGGCGCAGTTGTTCTTTAACCGCGATGGCGTCGCAACAGAGATCGAAGTCATGGTCGAAGACCCTGACGAGATTGAAAAGTACCTGCCGCAGGTCATGGCGACCATCGGTGAAGGCGGCTACGTCTGGACATGGCGCGACAGCGCTGGCGCATTTTTGCGCGCGCTTGAAGTCGAGGACAACGTGATGTTCGTCATTCTGTCGATCCTCGTCCTGATCGCGTCGATGAACATCATTTCCGGCTTGATCATGCTCGTTAAAAACAAGGGCCGCGACGTCGGTATTCTGCGCACAATGGGCCTGACCGAAGGGTCGATCCTGCGGATTTTCTTCATTTGCGGGGCAGGGATCGGAACGGCAGGCACGTTGTTTGGTGTGATCTTGGGCTGCTTGTTTGCGCTTTATATCGACCAAATCTTTGGCTTCGTGAATTCCATCGGCAACGGCGGCGTTTGGGACCCGTCCATTCGGGGTATCTACCGGTTGCCTGCGGAACTGCAGTTGAAAGACGTGATCTCTGCTGTGACGTTGTCACTGTCGCTGTCGTGGATCATCACCATTTTCCCTGCGCGTCGTGCGGCACGGATGAACCCCGTTGAGGCGCTGCGCTATGAATAACGTTTTGAATGTGGCTGGGATCACAAAGACCTATAACAAAGGCAAACCCAACGCGGTGACCGTGCTTCAAGGCGCTGATTTGGCTGTTGCACCGGGCGAAGTTGTGGCGCTGGTGGCCCCGTCGGGTGCCGGTAAATCGACGCTTTTGCACATCGCTGGCCTGCTAGACAGTCCCGACGACGGCACGGTGACGATCAATGGCACCGATATGACGAAACTGTCGGATCGCAAACGGACGGCGGTGCGACGGTCTGAGGTCGGTTTTATTTACCAATTCCACCACTTGCTGCCCGAGTTCACAGCGCTGGAAAACATCGTGCTACCGCAATTGGCAAATGGTGTCGCAGAAGGTGCTGCGACAGAACACGCGATGGATCTGCTTGGCAGAGTTGGTGTTGATACGCGGGCCAAACACCGTCCCGCTGCCTTGTCAGGCGGGGAACAGCAACGGGTCGCCTTTTGCCGCGCATTGGCGAATAATCCGTCGCTTTTGTTGGCGGATGAACCGACAGGCAACCTTGACCCTGACACATCGGATAGGGTGTTTGACGCGCTGATGGAATTGGTGCGTGGGACTGGTCTGTCCGCTGTGATCGCGACACATAACCTCGAATTGGCCGCACGGATGGACCGGACGGTACGGATGACCGCAGGCACGTTGGCACCTGTCTGACGAAACCGCAAAGGAAGAGACGACATGCAAGTGACTGTGTCTGAAATCTATGATGCCACCTACGCCGCGTTGATTCATCACGGTGCAGGCACAGAACAAGCGGCCCATGTTGCCAAGGCCGTCGCGCGGGCCGAAGAAACAGGCAATGTCATCTGCGGTCTGTATTATCTTGAAAGCTACTGCACGCAGCTGAAGTCTGGACGGGTCGATGGCCAAGTCACGCCAGTCGTGTCAGCGCCGCGCCCTGCGTCCATCATGGCGGACGCGAAATTCGGTTTTGCACAACCCGCCTTTGCCGCAGGGCTGCCCCGCGCGATAGAGGCCGCGCGCGAAATGGGTGTCGCGACGTTGTCGGTCGCGCATGCGCATACGTGTACATCGCTAGGCTTCTTTACCGAACAAATCGCGGCGGCGGGTTTGATCGGGATCGGGATGACCAACGCGTCACCCGTGGTCGCGCCACCGGGTGGGAACAAGGCCGTGATCGGCACAAACCCGATTGCGATGACGGTGCCGGGTGATCCCGCGCCTGCAATGCATTTCGACTTTTCAACCTCTGCCGTGGCATTGGGCAAGATCACGATGGCGAAAGCCGCAGGCGAGACTATCCCGCTTGGCTGGGCCGTTGATCAAGACGGGCAACCGACCACCGACCCAGAGGCGGCGTTGAAAGGCGCATTGGTTTCTGCCGGGGGTTATAAAGGCTGGGGTTTCGGCCTGATGGTGGAACTGTTGGCCGCTGGTCTGACGGGCAGCGTCAATTCGCTTGACGTAAGTGGGCTAAAACTGCCGGACGGCGCCCCCCACGGGCTCGGTCAGTTTTACATTCTGATTGATCCGGCAACCCACGGGGACCATTTCGCGGATCGGTTTGCCCGTGTGGCGGACGCGATTGCAGAACAAGACGGCGGACGCATTCCCGGCGCGAACCGCAAGGTTCTGGTCGATGTTGACGTACCTGACGCGCTTTGGGCGTCTGTGAAGGGCCTGTCTGCTTAGGCTTTTTGAGTGATGAAAACGCCTGCTGCCATGACGCATATGCCCGCCGCACGTGTTGCGTTTAGCGGTGCGACGTTAGCACCAAACAAACCAAAGTGATCAATCGTTGCTGCTGCAATCATTTGCCCGATCAGGACGAGGAACACCGCGTTACCAACACCGATAACCGGTGCGATCCAAGTGATAGACAGGACGTAAAACGCGATTAGCACGCCGCCAAGCAGCAGATGTTTCGGGGCTGTCGCGATTTTTGCAGCGGCCTGCGGGGCGGTCAAAAGCGCCACTATGGCCGCCGATGCAAAGGCGACCAAGAACAACGTGGCTGCTGCAACAGCAGGTGACCCAATGGTCCGGCCAAGCGCGGCGTTCAAAGCGGCCAGCATGGGCACGCCGATACCAGCGGCGAGCATGATAAGATAGGAATTGTGCATCTGGGCTCCTCATATATGACTAGCTTAGAAGCAGTCTGATCCATATCAAAGTAACAACCGCCAATTTCGGCGACGCTCGGAAAAACGAACAAAACAGGGAGGCCAAGATGCGACTATCGGCACTTTTCATTCCACTCATGCTGGCGGCATGTGTAGAAGAACTCGAAATTCCAGATGGACGTGCATCGTTCATGGAAAATTGCGCAGGTTGTCACGGTGTTGACGGCAAAGGGTCCGGACCGCTTGTCACGGGCGTTGGGCTTATTGCGGCCGATCTGACAATGATTTCCGCGCGCAATGGGGGAACGTTCCCACGTCAGGACATTATGGCCATCATCGACGGTTTGGACCGCGATCCGCACTTTTCCAATGCGATGCCGGAATTTGGCGCAGGTGATCTCGGCGAAGCTGTGATTGTCGAAGGTGAAGATGGTCTTGGCACACCGACGCCAGTCGGGTTGATCGCGCTCGCCGATTACCTTGAAAGCATCCAAGAGCTTTGACATTCCCGTGACCCACGCAAACGTGTGGTGAAACTTTGGGTGATCCTGCTACGTGACTTGGTCAACAGGTCACCTAAAGGAGCACCCCATGACGTTTTTCCGTACTTTAGCGATTGCAGCGACTTTGGTCGCAAACACCGCGGCCGCCGGCCCGGTCAGCTTTTCCAGCGGCTGGTCCGAGCAAAAGTTGTCGCTGTTTTCCAACAATCGCTACAGCTTTGGAAACACGTTGAGCATGACGTCGGACGGTGGCGTATCAATTGCGTGGAAACGCATTCCACAAAGCGACTGGCAGTCGACAAACGGGCGGTGGAACTGGACGGTTGAACAGTCCGTGCCGGCGACTGACCTGCGCCAAAAAGGCGGCGATGATCGGAATATGTCGCTCTACTTTGTTTTTGTGCCCGATGATCAGGCGGCAGGTCTGCAAAACGCGAGCATCCGGCAACTGCTCGGCAATGATGACGTCCGCGTTCTGCTGTACGTATGGGGCGGAAACCATGCACGTGGATCACAGTTCCAGTCACCGTATCTGCGGGGCCAAGGCGTGAATGTGATGCTGCGGCAGGCGGGCACAGGGTCGTATAGCGAAAACGTCAATCTGGCTGCGGACTATGCGCAGGCGTTTGGTGGCCAGCCGGGATCGCTTGTGGGCATTGCTGTATCCGGCGATAGCGATGACACGGACAGCACGATCCGGGCCGCCATCGGCAACCTGACGCTTAACTGATGCGGTGGTTTGCTGCATTGGCGCTTGCGATCCTTCCGACCGGAGGGATGGCATGCGGCGCTGACACGGATTGTGTGGTGGGCGACCGTAGCTACCGGATCGCAATGCCGGACACCGTGGAAAACCCCGGTGCTATCGTGTTTTCACATGGGCATCGCGGATCAGCGCGCGGGGTCATGAACAACGGCGGGTTGCGCAGGCTTGCGGCCGACATGGGGTACGCGTTGATCGCGGCAAATGGCGTGGATGGGACGTGGGACCTGCCGGGTAGCCCGTCAAATCCGTCATCGGACGGGGCAGGAGAACTGGCCTATTTCGAAGCTGTCTTAGACGATGCAGCAACGCAGTTTGGCATCAATCAAGACAACATCATCGCAACCGGTTTTTCGGCGGGCGGGATGATGACGTGGAACTTAATCTGCGACCGATCCAATTTGTTGCGTGCGGCTGTGCCGATGTCCGGCACGTTCTGGGAAGACATCCCAACCACCTGCGATACGCCACCCATTAGCGTTATCCACATTCACGGCGATAACGACCCTACCGTGCCACTATCAGGACGCGCGATCAGGACGTCGCATCAAGGCGACGTCCCGACGGCCCTTGGCATGTACGCACGCCACGGAGGCTTTGGGAACGCGGTTTCACAGCAAGTGGGCGGACTTGACTGTGCTGTGCGCGATAATGCCGAAGATCTAACTTTGGGGTTCTGCATGTTTGAAGGGGGACATTCGTTCCGGCTTGAACATCTGCGTGCAGCGATCGAGATGGTGAATAAGGGGCGCCCTTAACGCGCGCCCCGATCTGGATTAATCTTGCGTTGTGACGAAAACGCCGGTTTCGGTCTGGTCGCGCGTTGTGCCAGTGTACGCGTGGTTGATCGAAACTGAACCCGTGATTGCTTCAGCCGCATCGCCGGACGCTGCCGCATTCCATGACCCGTTGATCGTGGAATTCTGCGGCGTATATCCGGACGCCTGAATTGTACCACCTAACGTGCCACCACCATAAGGGGCGTTGCTGCGTCCGCCCGTTAGCTCCAATCGACCAAGCGTCACATCCGCAAGATCGAAAATCTCATTGTTGCTTGCCGTTCTGTACGCGGTACGGTTCGAAATGCGCCCATCCAACACTTCGTTTCCGAAATCGGCGGTGATTGAGACGTCACCGGTCACATAGTTCGAAGTATAATTCGGGTTTAGCGTGCCCGATCCCAAGGTCAACGTGCCCACATAATCGCCGCTATAATTGGCGTTGCCGGTCAAGGGAATGGATCCGCCTGTCGTGATAAATTCGGATTGGGGGGCGTAAGACAGGTTGCCCCGATCATCCATAAATCCGGTCAAACGGGCCACAGCGCCTCCTGGACCCTTTGCTTCGAACATCCGCCAGCGGGGGCCGCTATCGGTGTTGGAAAATGATGAAAACGTGGAACCGTTCAACGCATCCACATCCTCAAGGGTCAACGCATAGGTGGTCGTGTCCCCATCCGATGGACGGGTGCGCAGAACCGTACGGGTATCACCTGCCTCGACCCAATCGGAAAAGACCGACGCAGAGGCAACATCGGCGCGGGCCACCGCCTGGGTTGTCGGGGCAGGGGGATCAGGATTTTCGAATTCGGGCGGCGTCGTCGTTCCGCCACAAGCGGCGAGGGTAAAGGGGACGAGTAATAGCGCGAAGTTGCGAGAAAATGTCATGATCAAAGCCTTCCGTAATAAGTTGATACGGAAAGTGTTAACGATTCTAACGGGGGAGGGATGTGACGGGCGTCACAGGGGGGGCGACCGTAGCCTTAATTGAAATTAGTTAAACACTCGGTAACTCTCGAATCTCGTTCTTTGGAGGCGATTGCTGTCAAGCGGGCCATGCATAGGGCTTGTTTACAAGTAATCCCTACGCGATCAATTGGAGCACTCAGTTACATGGATAAATTGCTTGCAAGCCAATCATAAGCCCAAGTGGGGCGTCCATCGGTCCGAGCTCGCTGTTGTCGTCTACCCATCCTAAAAAATCTGAGACTGAGGTTGCATTCTCTGGCATGTGTCCAATTTTTCCGATGGCTTGCGCATTCCGGCCAAAAATACAGTTGTTATGCATTGTATAGGCCGTGCCTTGAAGCAAACCCAAACAATAGCCAATTTGGGAGCTTCCATCCAAAGCGGTTTCTGACTGGGGAGCCGATCCCTTACAGTATTCTCCTAAAGTTTCTAAGGTCATTGATGCCACCGGGGGGCTAGAAAAGAATAGAAACGTAGACACAAACACGGCTCTTAGGATTACTCTCATTTATTAATCCGTCCCCTATTTCACCGTCAGGTTATAACTTGGTTGTAGTCAAATAAAGTTGCGGCGCAAAACTTTCGAATCCGTAAAAGTACCAATTTCGATATCAAACATCCAACTCCTCCACGAACCGCGCGTTTTCTTGGATGTATTGGAACCGTAATTCGGGTTTCTTGCCCATCAGCCGTTCCACCAGATCGCCCGTTTCGCCCGGCATGTCGTCGTCGATGGACACGCGGATCAGTTTGCGGGTTTCGGGGTTCATGGTCGTGTCCTTCAGGTCTTTTGCGTCCATCTCGCCCAGACCCTTAAAGCGCTGCACGTCGATTTTGCCTTTGCCGCCCAGACCTTTCTCCATCATCACGTTCTTCTCGGCGTCGTCGGCCACGTACAACCGTTTGGCGCCTTGGGTCAGGCGGTACAGCGGCGGGCAGGCCAGATAGAGGTGCCCATTGTCGATCATCGGCCGCATCTGCGTAAAGAAGAATGTCATCAGCAGCGCCGCGATATGCGCGCCGTCGACGTCCGCATCGGTCATAATGATAATCTTGTCGTAGCGCAGGTCATCCACGACAAATTTTGGCCCCAGTTGCACGCCAAGCGCTTGTGTCAGATCGTTGATTTCTGCGTTGGAGCCCAGTTTGTTCGACGCGGCCCCGAGGACGTTCAAAATCTTACCACGCAGCGGAAGCAGGGCCTGCGTTTTGCGGTCTCGCGCCATTTTGGCAGAACCACCCGCGGAATCACCCTCGACGATAAACAGCTCTGTGCCCTCGCGGTTCGTGGCTGAACAATCGACCAGCTTGCCGGGTAGGCGCAGTTTCTTTGTCGCTGTCTTCCGTGCGGTTTCTTTTTCCTGTTTGCGGCGCAGCCGTTCTTCGGCCCGCAGCACCAAAAAGTCCAAAATCGCACCCGCTGATTTCGTGTCCGCTGCCAACCAGTTGTCAAAGTGGTCGCGGACCGAATTTTCAACCATACGCTGTGCTTCGGTCGTGGCCAGTCGGTCCTTCGTTTGCCCCACAAATTCCGGTTCGCGGATAAAGCAGGACACAAGCGCGCCGGCCCCCGTTGTCAGGTCGTCACGGGTGATCGTGCTGGCTTTGCGGTTCGACACAAGTTCGCCGTACGCCTTGATGCCTTTCAGGATCGCGGACCAGAAACCGGCCTCGTGCGTCCCGCCTTCAGGCGTTGGCACGGTATTACAATAGGACTGGATGAAACCGTCGCGCGTCGGGGTCCAGTTCACGGCCCATTCGACTTTGCCCGGTACGTTGAATTTATCTTTGAAATCAACAGTTCCGGCAAAAGGTGCATCCGCGTATGTTGTAGCGCCCGACAGCGTTTCGTTCAGGTAATCGGCCAGACCACCGGGGAATTTGAACATCGCCTCTTTCGGCGTTTCCCCGTCGTCGATGCCCGTTTTCCAACGGATTTCCACGCCCGAGAAAAGGTACGCCTTGGACCGTGCCATTTTGAACAGGCGCGCAGGTTTCAGCTTCAACGACCCAAAAATTTCCGCGTCAGGATGGAAGGTCACAGAGGTGCCGCGTCGGTTTGGGGCGGCACCGATTTTCGCCAGCGGGGCTTGAGGCACACCGCGCGAAAATTCCATCATCATCAGTTCTTTGTTGCGCGCCACTTCAACCCGTAGGTGATCGGACAGCGCGTTCACAACGGATGACCCCACACCGTGCAAACCGCCTGAGGTTTCGTAGCTATCGCCCGAGAATTTACCACCAGCGTTTAGCGTACAGAAGATGATTTCGAGCGCGGTTTTGCTGGGGTCCTTGGGGTGCGGATCGGTCGGGATACCGCGTCCGTTGTCGCGCACCGTGCAATGGCCGTTTTCGTGCAGTTCAATTTCGATCCACGTGGCGTGACCAGCCACCGCTTCATCCATCGAGTTATCGACAATTTCCGCGACCATATGGTGCAACGCGCGGTCGTCTTTACCGCCGATGTACATGCCGGGGCGCAGGCGGACGTGTTCCATATCTTCCAGCACCTGAATGCTGGATGCGTCATATGTATTTTTCTCGTTGCCGCCAGAGCCTGAAAGAAGATCGCTCGCCATACTGCCGCCCCTTATTTGTTTGGACGCATTATGATGTGCGGCGTGGATAAGGGCAATCGCATCCTTGCCCTTATCCACAAGATGTTGGGGCTATTCGCCTTGGGTCAGTGTTTCGAACCGCAGCCCAACGGCTGTTCGATCTGCAAAACCGGCCCAATAGGTGTGATCCGCGCCGACGGTGCCGTCTTCCGCGATATCCCAAACCCCATCGGCGGCGTTTGGTGTCAGGTCGAGGAAGTCAGTGGTATCCGCGCCCTTGAGATGTTGATCGAGGTAAGCGGTGACAAAATGCTGGGTGATGTTGTTCATCCGTACGTTATCCCAAACCGCATCGCTGTAGTGGTCAAAGGTGCTGCGCCCTAAGGCGTCCGAAATGCCGTAGCTTTCGGCGGGGGCAGGGATCGGTGCTGCGGCGTTGTGGTTGGCGTTATCAAACGTCAACAGGTGACGCGTTGTGTTGACTGTGCTTGCGAAAATTTCGCGGATTGCGTCGTAGATGGACACGTCATCAATGCCACCAGCAATCAACATCAAGGGCTTGGTGATACCTGCAAGGCCGGTATCGTCCCAGAACCCAGTGTTTTTGCCCCACGGACCGATGGCCACGAATGCTTTCACGCGGTCATCCTCCAGTGCGGCATGGCTTTCTGATCCGGCAAGGTTCCGGCTCAGCAACCCTTGCGGCGCGCCCCATTCGTAGGTCGTGCTGACCTCGGTTACGCCTGCGCCTGCATAGATCAACGCCCCGTATCCGCCCATCGAATAGCCCACAACGGCGCTGTTATCCGCGTCCGTCATCGCGCCTAAGTCGCCGTCGAGCGCCGCAATTTGGTCCAATACAAACCGTTGGTCCCATGGTCGGTTTACGAGCGTTGATCCAAACGCTGCCTGATCCGAATAGGTGCTGTCGGTGTGGTCAATCGACGCTACAACGTAGCCTTTGGATGCTAGGTTTTCGCCCAAGTGGGACATCAGGAAACGATCGCCTGGATAGCCGTGGCTGAGGATCACAAGCGGATAGGTTTCGCCAGTCATCGGTGCTGCATCACGCGCGGCCTGACCGTGAAGTACGACGGCCGTGACGCCGTCGCGGGTGACGGTTTCATAGGTGCCGCCTGCCTGTGTCGTCGCATCAGCGGGATACCAGATTTCTACATCCAATGTGCGACCCGCGCGCGCAATGTCACCTTCTGCGGCTGTGTTGACGATGTCGATCTGGTCGGGATTGGTGAAGCTGAATGTCTGCACCCCCACCTTATAATCGCCGAGTGCTGCAAGCGCGGGCGCATCGGGGCGCAACCCGTCAACGCGGTTCGTGGCGTGGCCATCGGCAAGGGCAGAACCTGCTATAAGGGACAAGGCAAGGGCCGTGGTCTTGGTTTGCATCGGGTATCTTCCTCCAAAGATGAGACGTGAACGGCACACCGACAAGCATTGCTATTCGCGGCGTGCGCTGCTCAGATAACCAGAACGATAGTACAAAGCTGAAGGATATCTAGATGCGTGTTTTGACGATCGGCTGTCGTGACGTGACGCAACTGCCATGTGGCAGGGCAAAAGCGTGAGCATTGGGGCATTTGATCTTGCTGCGTTCGAAGCTGCCACAGGGGCTGACCGTAAAGCGCGTGCTGCTACCCTTGACGAAATGTGCCGCACGACAGGGTTTATAGTGCTGTCAGGTCACGGGGTCGCTGCAAAAACGATCCGCGACATGTGGGCTGCAGCCGATGCGTTTTTTGCGCTGGATAGTGCATCAAAACAGGCGGCCCGCCCTCCGGTCGCTGGAGGCCCCTATGGTTACCTTGGTCCCGACCAAGAAGCGTTGGCGAAAAGCAAAGGCGTGGATACACCTCCGGACCTCAAGGAAAGCTTTAACGGACGCGCGTTTCCGCTTCAGGTTCAAGTCGATGATCCGCAATCGCAGGCATTTGCGTCCGCGCGAACGCCTTGGCCCGAATTGGCAGGGTTTCGCGAGGCATGGGTGGCCTATTACCAAGCCGTGGAAGATCTAGGTGGTCGCATCATGTGTGCCTTTGCCGAAGCACTTGATTTGCCGACGGATTTCTTTGCCCCCTTCGGCACAGAACCGGCGTCCGCCTTACGTGCTTTGCATTATCCAGCCACACAGGGGCAGGCGCTCGTCGGCCAGCAACGGGCGGGTGCGCATACGGATTATGGGGCGCTGACAATCCTGTTGCCGCAGCAAGGATCGCAGGGCTTGCAGGTAAAGCAAGATGACGGCTGGGTTGATGTCGATGCGCCGAAAGATGCGTTTGTGATCAATATCGGTGACCTTATGGCGCGTTGGACCGCGGACCGTTGGGTCAGCACATTGCACCGTGTCGTGGCCAAACCTGACCAGCCTAAACGCCTGTCGCTCGCCTACTTTTACCAACCGAACTGGGACGCGGTGATCAAGCCGCTGGATGGATCAGCTGCGTATCCGCCTATCACCTTTGGGGATTACCTGATGAGGAAATTCAACGCGGCATCGGGGTGAATCTGTCGCACCCGAAGACCGTTGTCATCTGATCAGCGTGGGAGCATCGTGCGCCTGTACCATGATGAGAGGATCAATCGATGCCTGCCAACGCCGCCGTACACGCAATCCCGTTACCAGCAGACGCGCTGCTGCAACGCTACACTGTAGACCCGAAAAACTACACTGATTGCTACGTGAAGGACATCGCAGGTCACGTCAGTCTGTCGGACTTTATTACCGCTTTTTATACGACCCCGTTGTTCAGGGCGGAACGGCTGATTCTTAAATATGCGGTCCGTCGGCCATCGACAGACGAAGACGTCCACGCCGTCGCACATGGCGACACGCAAGAATTCGCAGCATGGACCGTGGAAGATCGGACCGAAGACCAAGTGCTTCTGTGCGATATGGCGGGACACACGCGGTCGTGGTTTATGGTTTCGCCCATAGACGGTGGTACGCGGCTACATTTTGGATCGGCGGTCACACCGGGTGATGGCGTTGTCGTGCGGGCCATTACCCCGCTTCACAAACTATACGCACGCTCGCTGTTGCGCGGCGCCAATCCCGCACAATCGGCTGCGATCATGCAATAAGCTTGATTGGGTTCGATGCAGCCGTCTGACCAATATCCAAAATGTGCGCCCATAGCGCGATAGGGCTGGACGCATACCAACCCTAGGCCTAAGCCTACGGCATGCAACAAATAGCTACCACATATCCGGAACATTCGCGCGCTATCATGAAGCTCGGAATGCCGTTGATCCTGAGTAATCTCGCGCAATTCGCGATCCATATCACGGACACTGTGATGCTGGGGTGGTATTCGGTCACCGCGCTTGCGGCATCGACGATTGCCGGGACATTTTTCTTTCTGACGTTCATCGTTGGATCCGGCTTTGCGCAGGCCGTGACGCCATTGGTCGCAGCCGCAGCAGAGGCAGGCGATGACCAGCAGGTCCGCCGCGCAACACGCATGGCACTGTGGTTGTCGATTATTTATGGCGGGGTGATCATGATCCCGTTTATCTGGACTGAGGCGCTTTTGATCGCGATTGGCCAAGACCCAGCGGTTGCAGCCGAAGCCCAAATTTACCTGCACATCGTGGCATTCCAGATGATCCCGGCCTTGCTGGTGATGACGCTGAAGAGCTTTCTGGCGGCACTGGAAAAAACGGCCATAATTCTATGGTCGACGATTGGATCAGCGGTGCTGAACGGGTTCGTGAACTACGCGCTGATCTTCGGTAACTGGGGTGCACCTGAACTTGGGATCAAAGGGGCCGCGATTGCATCGCTAAGCCTGACGATCTTGAACGTCGTGATCCTGTTGATCTACGCGTTGTGGAAGACGCCGCAGTTCCAATTGCTGCGCAATGTCTTTGCGCCAGATACAGAGGTCATGAAGCGGGTCTTTGCGCTGGGCTGGCCCATCGGTTTGACGGCTTTGGCGGAAGGCGGATTGTTTAGTGCGTCCGCTGTGATGATCGGATGGCTGGGGCCGTTGCCATTGGCGGCACACGGCATCGCAATCCAGTTGGCAAGCCTGACGTTCATGGTTCACATTGGATTTTCCCAAGCGGCAACTGTGCGGGCGGGACGTGCATTGGGGCGGCGCGACGAAGACAGTCTGCGGCGGGGCGGTAAGGTTGCGATCACATTGTCGGCTGTCTTTGCCGTGTTCACGATGTTTGTTTTCTTCTTCTTTCCCGAACCCTTGATTTCGGCCTTTATCGATCCGGATGAACCAGCCAAAGCAGAGCTTTTGAAAATTGGGGTCGCCTTGCTGGCTTGCGCGGGATTGTTCCAAGTTGTGGACGCATTGCAAGTCATGGCGCTTGGCCTTTTGCGCGGGGTTCAGGATACACGCGTGCCGATGGTCATGGCGACGATCAGCTACTGGGTGATCGGACTGCCGATCAGTTACATCCTGGCCTTCCCGCTTGGCCTAGAGGGCGTGGGACTATGGCTCGGGTTAGTCGTCGGGCTGGCAGTTGCTGCAGTTCTGCTGTTGTGGCGGTTCTGGGGACGGTCGGTGCGGATCAACAGTCACGCCTAAAACGATAAAGGGCGCACCATCGCTGGCACGCCCCATAATATCTCACTTGCGCGAGACGCTGGATTTAGGAATCCGCATCATCGTCAAGGATTTCCGCAAGGTTATCGTCGTCACGTCCGTTACACAGTACTGCGATCTCTGCGATTGAATCGTCGTCTTTCATTACGCCGTCAACTTCGCCTGTCAGCGCGTTCAGTGCCTGTGTTTGGTCAATGCGTTCCATTTCCATGAATTCAGCACATGTCAAATCAGTTGCTGTTTCGTGTGCGTCGGCAAATGCTGAATTAGCAGCAGTAATTGCAAAAAGGCTCAAGACAGCTGGTTTAATAAGGTTTTTCATTTTCGTCTCCGTTAGTTCGTTATCCGCTTGCTGCGGTTGATATAGCAACTGGGCGGAACGAAAATGGTTGCGGTGAAATTCAAGAAAAACGTGAGAAAGGTGGGATCTCTTCTTTAAGCTATTGATTTTGATTGATTAAAAACATTAAGTGTTCAGTTTTCACGGGCGACCATCTTGAGTGCTGGCAATTCTATTGAAGGCTACGACCTGAATTCGTCTATTACAGATTTCAATTCGCGTCGTCGTTTTGGGCGATTGTGATGCGCTCATAGAATTAAAAGAACAGCGGCATCTGGATAGAAATATACAGCGCAGGAGCTGAATTATTCATTGCTGCTTTCGCGCAAAAGACGGTCTGCTTTTTTCCGTACAAGTACCGTCCGAAGATCATGCATAGCCAGCAGTAAGGAATCTGTCACCTGATCCAGTTGCTCTTCTGTTGCCCGTGATTGAACCCATTGCGTTGTCAGGTTCATGTGATCCACGGCGCGCAGAATGTCATCGACATCACGTTCGGCCAACAAAGCGACGCGGTCGTTTAACCAATCTTGGATGGCTGCGATGTCCGCTTCTGATAGTACGCGGTCGCCATGTGGTTTGACCTCGCCGTTGCGCACATTCACGACCGCAATCTGATCCATCTCGATCCGGCGCTGACGGTTTTCCGTGTCGACACGAAACACAAACGCGCCGTTTTCGCGAACGCGGAAGTAGTAGTCTGGTAATTCGGCGGACATGGCGAAACTCGTGTGATCAACAGGGCTTATGCATGAACCTTAGCAGTAGGATGATGCACAAGCTACCTTGCTTTGCTGATCAGGAAAGGCCTTCACAGAACGTGATAATCCGGTTGCAGGCCTCGCGCAGCGCCTCGTTCGAGGTGGCATAGCTGACCCGAAAATTCGGTGACAAACCAAACGCAGCGCCAAACACGACAGCGACGCCCGTTTCTTCCAGAAGCGCTGTTGCAAAGACTTCGTCATCAATAATCGTCACGCCCGCTTTCGACGTTTTTCCGATGCAGCCAGCAATCGACGGATAGACATAGAACGCGCCTTCCGGTTTCGGGCAGACGATACCAGGGGCCTTGTTCAGCAGGTCCACCACCAGATCGCGACGGGTGATGAACAGGTCGTTGTTTGGCGCAAGGTAATCTTGTGTGCCGTTCAAAGCCTCTACCGCCGCCCATTGGCTGATCGTGCAGGCGTTCGACGTGGACTGCGATTGGACCTTGCGGATCGCCTTGATCAGCATCTCGGGCCCTGCTGCATAGCCGATCCGCCAACCTGTCATCGCATATGCCTTGGACACGCCGTTGATGGTCAACGTGCGGTCATATAATGCGGGTTCAACCTGCGCCGGGGTGCAGAATTTGAAATCCCCATAGGCCAGATGTTCATACATATCGTCGGTCATCACCCAAACATGGGGATGGCGGACCAGCACATCGGTCAGCGCCTTCAACTCGTCCCACGAATAGCCCGCACCGGTGGGGTTGGACGGGGAATTGAACAGAAACCACTTTGTCTTGGGCGTAATCGCGGCCTCTAGCTGGTCGGCGGTGATCTTGTATCCCCGTTCCATCGCGCCTTCGATAAACACCGGCTCCCCGCCGCCCAGCTTCACCATATCAGGGTAGGACACCCAATAGGGGGCGGGAATGATCACCTCGTCACCCGCGTTCAGCGTTGCGATAAAGGCATTGTACAACACCTGCTTGCCGCCAGTCCCTACGGTCACTTGGGAAGGGGTATAGTCCAGATCGTTGTCACGCTTGAATTTGGTGCAGATTGCCTGCTTCAACTCAGGGATACCATCGACAGCGGTATATTTGGTCTTGCCCGCGTTAATCGCAGCAATGCCTGCGTCCTTGATGTTCTGCGGCGTGTCGAAATCAGGTTCACCAGCACCCAGACCGATTACATCGCGGCCAGCGGCCTTCAGTTCCTGCGCTTTCGTGGTCACTGCAATGGTCGGTGACGGCTTAACGCGGTCGAGTGTCGCGGACAGAAAGTTCATGGCGCTGGTCCTGTGGTCAACTAAGGTTAGCCATGTCATAGGGTGGACACGGCCCCTGACGCAAGCGACAAGGACGACATGATGACTGACGATGATAATTGGTACAGCGACGACGCAGCAACGCTAGGGGACCGGTTGGTTGCGGCACGATCTGCAGCCGGCTTGGACCAAGTGGAACTTGCCACGCAACTTGGTGTCAAAGTGACGACGCTTGATGCATGGGAAAACGACTGGAAAGAACCACGGGCGAACCGGCTACAAATGCTGACGGGCCTGTTGGGCGTATCTTTGCGTTGGTTACTGACAGGCGTCGGCGAAGGTCCGGAGAACCCTGAAGACGGCACCGAAATTTCGAATGACGTGAATGACATGTTGGTCGAGATGCGCCGCCTACGGGCACAAATCGCAAAATCGTCCGTAAAGCTGGGCGAGCTGGAGAAAAGGTTGCGTAAGTCGCTGACCGAATGATGACAGAGACACGAGACACCAAAATCAAGCGGCTTCATATGCGCTCGATACGCCGTGGGATCAAGGAAATGGACCTGATCCTGACGGCCTATGCCACGGACTATATGCCGGATCTGTCGGACGAAGAGCTTGAGACCTACGACAGCTTTCTCAAAGAATACGATCACGATATTTACGGTTGGATCACGGGCCAAGGCGAGGCACCGGAAGAATACGCAGGTATTATGACCGTGATCATGGGCCTCGCGTCTGGATTGACCCGACCAAATTAGGTCCCCCGTTTTTGGGGAAAATTTAACGAAATGTTGGGATTCTCCTGTCATTGCTCAATGAAGCAGTGATTGACGGAGATAGTGATGAGCATTCATTCCCATTTGGCGACAGATGAAAAAGCGCCCGAACAGGCCAGCACCGTCGCGTTTATGGCCAGTTACCTTGAAGGTCTGACGCTGGTGGAACGGCTGCATCGGCTATTGCTTGATGTGATCAAAGACGAATTTGAACGTGTCGGCGTGTTGGAAATTAATGCGGTACAGGCGCTGCTGTTGTTCAACATCGGCGACAACGAAGTGACGGCAGGCGAACTGAAGTCCCGCGGGTATTATCAGGGGTCCAATGTCAGCTATAACCTGAAGAAACTCGTTGATATGGGGTATATGCACCATCAACGGTCCGAGGTTGATCGCCGATCCGTGCGGGTCAGCCTAACGGAAAAAGGGCGGCATATCCGAACTATAGTGGCGAAACTATTTGCGACACACGCCGATGGTCTGATGGGACGCGGCGTGCTTGATCATCAGGGTATGGACGACATCACGACGGCTTTGCGTCGAGTCGAACGTTATTGGACTGAACAAATCCGTTATATCTATTGATCAACCGCGTGGGGTAGGGGATGGCGGCGGTGCTGCATCCCCGATCATTTGAGATAGAAGCTCTCTGATCAGTTTCCGACGCATCGTATCTTCGTAGTCAGCAAAGCCATCGGCGATTTCGATGAAAGACGCTGGCCCCCGAATGACTTCGTCTTGGAAGAAAGCCACAAGGTCGTCCCGCGTTTCAAGAATGGACGCATCGACGACCAGACCATTCACCGTCACGTTTTCAAACGCAAACGCATTGTAGGCTTCGGCCGGGCCAAAACCGTCATTGTTTTTACCGTCTCCGGCGATATCAACGGTTTTTGCGAAACAATCAGGCCGTTCGCGTAGCCGCGTTGCGGCAAAGCCAAGCGCGTAGCCCATCGCGGTTGGGAAATCGCGCTGTCCCCGCGTCGAATTTGCGATACTTCTGGATACGTCCTGCAAATCTTGTTCACGTGTGATGTCGCGCCATTCGACCAAAACTTTCTGGTGATAACGCCCGCTCCATTCATAAACTAGCAAAGCAACGGGATCGTCTGTTACAAAAAACGCGCTTTGTACGTCAGGGGCGAGTAAGGCGCTGGCAAGACCTTGGCGCTGCAACTGATCTTCGGCTTCATCGACAGAATTCGAGACATCAATGGCAAGAACGAGCGCCAAACGGCAGGCTTGCGCGGGCAATGCTGCCCACGCAAATATCAAACAAAAGACAGCGTGTCTTACCAATGGCCGGTGTTTTCCATGCTCGCCCATGGTTCTTGAGCAGGTAGGTTTTCACCTTCTTGCAGCAGCTCGATAGACACATTGTCTGGTGAGCGGACAAAAGCCATATGGCCATCGCGCGGCGGTCGATTAATTGTCACGCCATTGTCCATAAGGTGTTGGCACAACGCATAAATATCGGATGTACGATAGGCGAGGTGACCAAAGTGGCGACTGTCGGATGGCAGGCCATCGTCGCCGTCCCAGTTATACGTCAGCTCAACAGGACAATCTTCATCGCCGGGGGCGGCCATGAACAGTAGCGTAAAACGACCACCTTCATTTTCGTGCCGCTTTGTTTCTTTCATCCCGAGCAGTTCAAAAAACGCGATAGACGCGTCCAAGTCTTTCACGCGCACCATGGTGTGCAAATATTTAAGTGACATTAAAGGCTCCTTGATTGTGGTCACAACCTAGGGCGCTGCCGCGCTTTGGCCAAGCGCAATCGGTTAGAACGATGACGTGATATCAAACCCGAAGTTCGTGAATTCACGGTCAAACAGGTCGATCGACGATTCTTGAACCGTGCGTTCGATGTTCACGACCGGCTGGAAGCCAAGATATTCGATATCTGTGAACACCGCGCGAACGCTGGCGGATTTGATCGTCTCGTCGCGCCCAAATAAAGGACTAAAACGGGACGTTTCGAAATCGCGTGCTTCGTAACTAAAGGTCGTGCCGATTTGCACACCAAATAGCGGCTCTGGGAAATCATAGTTGATGCCAACGCGGGCGGAATCATAGTCCGCGTCACGGTTGTTTGACTGGCTATCGCGCACAGCAAAAGACACCGCCAAATTACCGTAGTCGGCAAGGTCACGCGCCCAAACCGTTTGCAGGTTATATGTCATGACCGGATCACTGTCTTCGAGGCTCGTTTGCTTTTGCGCAAAACCGGACAGCAGGATCGTATCTACATCCGACAACTTCCACGACTGGGATGCCGATGCCGTTACAAAACGCGCGTTCGCATCGCCGCCATACCAGCTTTGCCCAAAGGACAGCGTCGCACTGGTCGGTTGCATGTCTGGCGAAAGGAGGAAGCGGTGTGTTGCGCCAAGACTGAGCGTCGCGTTTGAAAAATCACCGCCTGTGACGCCTTCACCAGCTTGGTCTTTTGCATTTTCCGTCAGCCAATAGGTGCGGCCGGAGAATCCGAGATCCAAGAATGTCGCTGACGTCTCGTTTGTATGGGCGCGATAACGCAGGTTTGCACTTGCCGAGGCTTCCCAACCGGATAAGGCGCGCGCATCGCCGTTGAGTACGAAGGGCAGGCCAAGATCGAAAAGATCTGTCGTCTCGCTGGAGCTGCCATTGTTCACGTTTGTCGATGGCGTGATGCCGAAACGCAAATTGACGGACAGCGGGTTACGGGACCGAACGGCGCGGAAATCGCGAGCGACCGCTTCACGCGCCTGATCGTTTGGCGCATCCTGCCGCGCCAAGCGCAGCCAAGCTTGGGATCGCGTGTAGTTTTCTTGTTCGACGTGCGCGAATGCGACCAAACGCGCTGCTGAAAAGCGCTGATTTGCTGTCGCTGCATTCCAATGTGCACGGCTACCAAAATCAACAGCACCAGTAAAATCCTCTGCGAGTAGTGCAGCTTCGGTGCGTAGAATTAGCGCGCCGGCGTTTTGGGGATCACGTACGAGGAGCGCGTTGGCCGCTTGGGCGGCTACGCGTGCATCACCTTGTTGCAGAGCGGCAAGCGCGATTTGCTGCACTTGTCCTGCAGTCAATTGCAACTGCTGGGATACAGCCGGTGAAACGCTTAGGGTTGCCGCAACAATGGCGACGCAGACGCGCCGCCCCAATTGTTTAACGTGTGGCAATAAAGCCTCCGGTCTCTTGGAAGTTTACACCCTGAAAACGCGAATCTTCGGATTCGATCACGATCACACCAACAATTTCACCACCATCAGCCGCATCGGTCAGGTCACCTGCGATGATACCAGCGTATGTTCCCGTTTCGTAGACACGGATCGCGCCAGTACGGTCGATAATTGTGTTGGAAAGGTTGCCACCAATTTCGCCATTCTCGGAAATTGTCGTGCCGCCTTCGCGGATAATGAATGGCAGGTTCGGCAGTTGGACTGCATTTGTGCTGCCAAGCGACGCATCAATGTTGCGGTTCGTTTCAATGGCAGAGCCGAATTCGTTATAGGCCTGACGGTTGCTAAGGACACCTTTGATACCAGGCGTTCCGTTAAAGTCGTCGAAATCGATATCAATATTGATGTCAGCTGACGTCAGGATATCACGCACTGGCAAGTCAGACGTTGCGAATGTGTCCGAAACACGAACACCGGCATATGTGCCGTTGAATGTGGCTTGGCCGGTCGTCGGAACGGTGAAATCACCCGCGCGTTGATAGGCAAAGGTACCAAAACCGTAGTCGCCGTATCCGCCGGTCCGTACAACTGCGAATGATGTCCGGAAAGCTTGATCATCTTCACCTTCGCCGACGATGACGTCACTGACATCGTACAAAGCAAAATACGGAACGATCTGGTCGATCTGGTTGCCGGACAAGGAATCCGTAACTTGCAGGTCGCCTTGGTAAACAGCAACAGTTCCAATTTGTGGCAGCGCTTCGAACCGTTCGTATTGGTTCAGGCCATCAAATGCGATCCCGTCGATGACAAAAACGTCGCCATCGCCACTATAGTTGAATAGCGACGTGACGCCCCCACCGATTTCATTCGGGGCCTCTACACGCACAATGTCGCCGCGATCAGACAATACGCCGCGCAGCGGTGGCGCAATAGTACCGGCGTTCAAGACGTCTTCCGGTTCGTCAACATCATCCGGCTCTACGTCCTGAAAGGGGATGTCTGTTTCGGTGCCATCAGTCGCGTCTTCGACATCGAAAAGCGGCTGTCCATCGCCACAAGCCGCGAGAACGGCCAGCATGGCCAGTGTAAGTGGGGTGCGTGTCATAGGTGGCGTCCGCTTTTTCTGCAAAGTCAAGATTTGTGTCACTCTCGTGTTTGGGGGGCTGCGTGTCAACGTGCGAGAGGCGAAAATATACGCATTTTCCACGTGATATCGCGGAATTTCGGCAACGCCGCCCTATATGTAGTTGTCTGGTGACAGATCAAAATGGCAATTTTTAGGCCTGAAATAGCTGTAGCAAGACATTTCCATTCCACCACACGTTGCGCGAAAATGGTTAATTATTCATGTGTTTGCACGGTGTTTTTGTCTGGATCGGCGGTAAATCGCGGGCCTTGATTCCAGTAGTACCCTTGTCGGTCCTGCCTGCTCCGTTAAGTCTTGCCTTCACAAGGCGCCGCGATTCGAGCGTCACAGGGGGACCGGCATGCAAGAATATCTTAACGCACTTCGAACCGTTCTGGACAAAGGGGTGCCGTCTGATGACCGGACCGGCACCGGCACGACGTCTTATTTCGGGATGCAATGCCGTTACGATCTGCGCGACGGCTTTCCACTGGTGACGACCAAGAAGCTGCATCTTAAGTCGATTATCCACGAACTGCTGTGGTTTCTCGCTGGTGATACAAACATTGGATATCTGAAAGAAAACGGTGTCCGCATCTGGGATGAATGGGCCGATGCAGATGGTGATTTGGGGCCTGTCTATGGCTACCAATGGCGGCATTTTCCGCAGGTGAAAAACGGGACCTGTGTGGGCGAGATCGACCAGATCGCAGCACTGGTAGAGGCGATTAAAACCAACCCATCGTCGCGCCGTCATATCGTGTCCGCATGGAACCCCGGCGACGTTGACGACATGGCGCTGCCGCCTTGTCATACGTTGTGGCAGGTGCGCGTCCAGGGCGACACGATGCATATGCAGCTTTATCAACGCTCTGCGGATATGTTCCTCGGGGTGCCGTTCAACATCGCGTCTTACGCACTGCTGCTGGAAATGTTGGCCCATGTGACGGGGTACAAAGCGGGTGAATTCATTCACACGATGGGCGACGCGCATATCTATTCGAACCACATGGATCAGGTCGCGACCCAGCTTGCGCGCACGCCGCACGAAGCGCCGCGTTTGGTCATAAAACGGAAAGTCGACAGCATCTTTGACTTCAAGTTCGACGACTTTGCGTTCGAAAACTACAATCCGGAACCGGTGATCAAAGCGCCAGTGGCGGTTTAGACCATGATTACACTGATCGTAGCACGGGCCAAAAACAACGCAATCGGGCGGGACGGGGATATGCCTTGGCACCTGCCCGAAGACCTCGCGATGTTCCAACGCGAAACGCGGGGTGGGGCGGTCATCATGGGACGGCGGACATGGGACAGCCTGCCCGAGGCGTACCGGCCGCTCAAAGGGCGCCATAATGTCGTGGTTACGCGGTCTGCGCTTGATGGACCCGATGACGTTGTCGGATCAATCGAAGCGGCCATCGCGGCGTGTCAGGCGGCGGGCTACACCCGTGTCTACGGGATTGGCGGTGCGGGTATCTATGGGGCGCTACTTCCATTGGCGGACAGGCTCTTGATCACCGAAGTTGACCTGACTGTGCCTGACGCCGATACTTTTTTCCCTACATTCGATGAAACCGAATGGCGTCAGATCGGCCAGCATGTGTTGCGCACAGAAGGACCCGCCTGCGTGTTGCGCGAATTGGTTAAGTGAGGCGACCATCACCGCCGCACTTTTGGGTGCAATATGGACTAGGGCACTGACAGGCCCACAAGTGTCTTATTGCTTCACAATGTTCCCGGCCATCTGACGACCATCGCGTCCGTCGATCAATTCGTAGGTGACCTTTTCGTCATCTGCCAAGCCCGTCAGGCCTGATTGTTCAACCGCAGAGATATGCACGAAAACGTCGGCGCCGCCTTCTTCAGGGGCAATAAACCCGAAACCCTTGGCTGTGTTGAACCATTTTACTGTCCCGCTTGGCATTTGGACGTCTCCTAGTCATTCGATGTTGTCTTCAATTTGGATATTGCTTCACGTAAGGATAGGGCGATTTTTGAGAAGGCAAATCTGAGCGGCAATAAAATCTAAAGGCGCTCGAATTGCCTAAAAAGGAGGCGGAAATGCGCTTTATTGGACTGAAAACCTGCGACACGTGCCGTAAGGCGCTGAAGGCGTTAGAGGCTGCTGGATATGATGTGCAGGTCACCGATGTTAGGGCCGATGGATTGACCGACGCCGAAATTGAGCAAATCGTCGAGAAATTCCCCGCTAAGGCGATTAACAAGGCTTCAACCACGTGGCGTGGGTTGAGTGATGCCGAAAAAGAAAGCGATCCCAAGGGCTTGCTGCGCGCCCATCCGACATTGATGAAGCGCCCGGTGCTGATCGGTGACGAATGGACCATCGGCTGGGACAAAGCCACGCAGGCCAAATGGCTTGGCGCATAAGCATGCCGTTCATACCTACAGTCAAAGGAGAACGACATGCGTAATGCTGCTGGCATTTTAGGAATTATCGCGGGCCTGATGGGGATCGTGGTTGGATTGGTGGGCTACGGCTATGCCGAACTGACTGCGAATGTGCCAGAGGTAGGCGAGACATTCTGGTTGCTTGAAAACCCTGATTACATCCGCGCGATGAGCTTTCTGGCCCCGTTATTCGCGATTGCGGGTGGTGCGATGGCCAAGACCCGCGCCCTGTGGGCCGGGATCGCGTTGCTGCTGTCTTGTGCGGCGTTCTACACGGCGTTCGGGTTTAATATCGGTACAATGTTCCCGATCGGGTTCGCTGGTTTGGGCGGTCTGTTGGCGATTGCCGCGGGGAAACCTGACGAAGAAAAGGCCCATTTTTAGCAGCTGTATTTTGGCGTAGGCGATGATTGGGGGCCAGCCCCCAAACCCCCGAGATATTTATGACCAAAAGAAAAGGGGGCCGCGGTGGCCCCCTTTTGCGTTAGGTTCGGAGATCGGGCGGGGTGGCTTCTAGGCCGAGATCTTTGACGATCTCGTCGAGTGCAATCACCTTGGTCTGCTTTTCGCCCAAACGACGCAGGTTGACTGTCCGTTCTTCTACTTCACGCGCACCGATTGCGAGGATCGCAGGCACTTTGCCGAGCGAATGTTCGCGGACCTTATAGTTGATCTTTTCGTTGCGAATGTCGGCTTCAGCCCGCACGCCCGCAGCTTTCAGCGCCGCAACAACTTCGTGCACGTAGTCATTGGCATCCGAGATGATCGAGGCCACGACGACCTGACGCGGTGCCAGCCAGAACGGCAGTTTGCCTGCGTGTTCCTCGATCAGAATGCCGATAAAGCGTTCAAAGGATCCGAGGGTCGCGCGGTGCAGCATAACCGGCTGATGTTTGTTGCCATCCTGACCGATGTAACTCGCGTCGAGCCGTTCGGGAAGGTTTGCGTCCACCTGAAGTGTGCCACATTGCCAGTCGCGGCCAATCGCGTCGGTTAGTGTGAATTCAAGCTTCGGCCCGTAGAACGCGCCTTCACCTTCGAGAATCTCGAATTCGTGACCGGCTGCACGACATGCATCGCCAAGGGCTGCTTCCATTTGGTCCCAAGTCTCATCCGACCCGATCCGTTTTTCAGGACGTGTGGACAGTTTGATGGTCCAGTCGTCAAAGCCGAGATCGCTGTAGACGCGGGACAGGAAGTCGATGAAGACTTTGGTTTCCGCTGTGATCTGGTCTTCGGCGCAGAAAATGTGCCCGTCGTCTTGGGTGAAACCGCGCACGCGCATGATGCCGTGCAGCGCGCCTGACGGTTCGTACCGTGCGCAGGACCCAAATTCAGCCATACGTAACGGCAGGTCGCGGTAGGATTTCAGACCTTGGTTAAAGATTTGCACGTGGCAGGGGCAGTTCATCGGTTTAAGCGCGTTGACCGCTTTTTCACGTGCATGGTCTTCGTCAACTTCGACGATGAACATGTTTTCTTGGTACTTTTCCCAGTGACCTGATGCTTCCCACAATTTGCGGTCCACGACTTGTGGTGTGTTCACTTCGACGTAGCCGCCTTTGCGCTGTTGGCGGCGCATGTAGTCTTGCAGTTCGGTGTATACCTGCCAGCCGTTAGGGTGCCAGAAGACCTGACCGGGGGCTTCTTCTTGCATATGGAACAGGTCCATTTCGCGGCCCAGTTTGCGGTGATCACGCAAGGCTGCTTCTTCCAGACGGTGCAGGTGTTGTTTCAGACCTTCCTTGTTGGTGAAGGCCGCGCCGTAGATACGTTGCAACATCGGACGGTCGCTGTCGCCGCGCCAGTAGGCACCTGCGATGGACATCAGTTTGAAACAATCGCCCGCGATCTGCCCAGTGTGCTGCAGGTGCGGCCCACGACACAGGTCTTGCCAATCGCCGTGCCAATACATGCGCAGCGGTTCATCACCCGGGATGCTTTCGATCAGTTCGACCTTGTACGGTTCGCCCTTATCTTTGTAGTGCTGAATTGCCCGTGGGCGGTCCCAAATTTCGGTCCGGACTTCATCACGCTTGTTGATGATTTCCTTCATCTTCTTTTCGATAGTCGCGAGATCTTCTGGAACGAAAGGTTCTTTGCGATCAAAGTCGTAGTACCAACCGTCTTTGATCACAGGCCCAATGGTGACCTGCACATCTGGCCACAATTCTTGGACAGCGCGCGCCATGATGTGCGCCAAATCGTGACGAACAAGTTCCAGCGCTTGCTCTTCGTCTTTCATGGTGTGCAGGGCGATAGACGCGTCTTCTTCAATCGGCCACTGCAGGTCGTAATGCTGACCGTTCACAGTCGCAGAAATCGCCTTTTTGCGCAGGCTGCTTGAAATGTCAGCAGCCACGTCAGCCGCAGTGATGCCAGCCTCGTATTGGCGCGCGTTGCCATCAGGAAATGTAAGAGAGATTTGGGCCATGCTATTGGGCTCCTCGTCAGTTTGGCGCCTACGAAGCGCCCGGTTGCGGGTTATGTGTTCGGCCTAAATGGCGAAACTTCGCGAAGCGGTCAAGGCACCACCTGTGCGGTCACGATCCGTCATCTTGAAAGGTGACGACGCGCGACACGCTATCGCCATTCACCATCCGTCCTTGTGCCACAATTGGACGGCAAAACGGCGCCAAGTAGTATTCTTATGAGCAAGGTGTCATCTAATGAAAGAGATTTTACTGGGTTTTTTTCACTTTGGCGATCCTGTCGGCCTGTGGCGGGGGAAGTACGTCAAATCCGCCGCCAATATCTGGGATTAATGCGCTCCGCGCGGAAACGTCCCGACTTGCCGCAATAGGCGAGACGCTCGATGTCACGCCCGCCGATTCAGTTGCAGTCACCGGAGGCGCCGAATTTAAAGGCGTTTTGGCGGTTGGTTTACTGCCTGACACATTTAGTGGGATCGGCTTGGGCGGTAATATGACCATGGGCGTCGATTTCGATACCGGCGATGTGACTGGTGAAGTTGTCGATTTTTACAGTCGCGATGGCGAAGCTCTTGACGGTGCTTTGACCCTGTCGAACGGCGCGGCTTTTGCTTTTGCAGACGGGGTTTTCGTCGGTGCGGAAGTGTCCGGTGACCTAGAGATTTACGGCGAAGTGAAAGACGTAGAAGGCATCTTAGGTGGAGGTGTCGCAGGCGACAGCGGCGAAATCGTGGCTGGGCTTGTCGAATTGGATTATGACTGGCAATTGCCAGGCGACGGGCCAATTATTACTTCGACACTTGAGGGTGGGTTCATCGTCGAACGCCAGTAGTCGCGCAACCTGCACAATACGATCTTGCGGGGCGGTGGGCTGTGTGGTCATTTGGCATCATGACACAGACATCTGATCCCGCATTTTTCGTGACGCCGCAAGGCCGTCGTATCGCCTATCACCTGACGGACGGCGCCGCGCCTGCGGTTGTTTTCCTAGGCGGTTTCAAATCCGATATGATGGGCACCAAGGCTGTGTTCCTTGAAGAATGGGCGCGTCGTGAAGGTCGTGCTTTTTTGCGGTTCGATTATTCTGGGCATGGGGAAAGCGACGGCGCCTCTACGGACGGCGCGATTGGCGACTGGTTCGAAGATGCGCGCGCCGCCATCGGCTTGATCGCAGGCAAGGTTGTCTTGGTCGGGTCCTCCATGGGCGGGTGGATTTCGTTGCTTTTGGCCCGCGATATGCCTGAACGGATTGCAGGGTTAGTGACCATCGCTGCCGCTCCTGATTTTACCGAAGACAGCATGTGGGCCGGATTTGATGATGCGCAGAAGGCGGCGCTGGAAACTGACGGGCAGGTCGCATTGCCGTCAGAGTATGGTGATCCCTACATAATCACAAAGCGCCTGATCGCAGAAGGGCGTGATCGCCTTGTCCTGCGTGATCCGCTGGATCTGCCGTTCCCGACACGATTCTTGCAGGGTACGGCGGACGCAGATGTGGATATGTCCGTCGCATTGCGCCTGCTTGATCATGCCAGTGGTCCTGACATGCGGCTGACGCTTGTGGATGGGGCGGATCACCGGTTTTCTGATGAGACCTGCCTTGATCTGATCCAAACTTCCGTCGTGGACGTGCTGCAGTCCCTGACCTAAAGCCGATCAAACGTGACGTCACGCTAGGGACAGCGTCACAGACCGCTTAGGCACGATCCAACCAAATACGTGGGAGGATTAAGGCATGGCGTTATCTTTGGGGCAAAAGGCGGGCTGGGGGCTGGCCGACATGGGCATCGTGGTCTTTGTCGTGGTCAAGCAACTGCTTGTGCTGGTTTTCCTGACGTCCGTTTTAGGGGTCCCTGTCGGGATCGCAGGGTTTGTCACCACGGCTGTGTTGATCTTCGATATGATTACAGACCCGCTTGTCGGTCACTATAGCGACAGAACCCATAGCCGGTTCGGGCGACGCGCCCCGTGGATGGCGGTTGGCGCGGTTGTGATGGCAGCAGGAATGGCCGCATTGTTTGCTGTGCCCGATGGGTTGCCCTTAGCCGGCGATCTGGCTTGGGTCATCGCATTTTTTGGTGTCGCCACCATTGGCTTCACGATGGTTGCGATCCCGTTTAGTGCGCAAGCGGGCGAAATGACCCAGGATCCGCGTGAACGGTCCGCCATGACCGGTTGGCGCATGGGCTTCGCGAGTGTTGGTATCCTAATCGGCGGCGCATTGGTGCCCGGATTGGCCGCAAACATGGGATACGCCATGGCCGCTGTGGCCGTCAGCCCCCTGATCATCGGTGCGATCTGGATATCCCTGTTTGCGACGCGCAAAGCCCCGCGACTGGCGCAAGACGCCCCGATCCCGTTGAAAGAAGCCTATCGTTTGGTTTTCGACAACCGCGCCTTCATGGTGTTGGTGGCGCTTTACGGCGTGATGACCCTTGCGATTGCACTGATCACCGCCGGATTGCCGTTTGCTGCGATCTATCTCATCGTTGATGCGGGGGACAACGCGCTGTCAGGCGTGGACGAGGCGTTGACGACGCTCAGCTTGATGTTCGCGGCCTTTGTTGTCGGTTCTATCGTCAGCCAAGCGTTTTGGGTTCGGTTGTCTAATCAGATCGGCAAATTAGCGGCGTTGCAGGGTGGACTGGTTTTGTATGTGACGTTGCTGTGCGGACTTTTTTCTGTGCTGCCGTCGGTCAATGTCACGGCGATGGCGGGGATGTTTGTGCTCGCTGGTTTTGCGAACGGATCGTACCAGCAAATCCCTTGGGCGTTGTACCCTGATCTGATGGATGTCACGCGGGCCAAGACGGGGGCTGCGATCGAAGGTGCGTTTTCTGCGGTCTGGCTGTTCGGTCAAAAACTGGCGAACGCGTTGGCACCGCTGGTGTTGGGGCTTTTCTTGCAGGCAGCGGGCTGGCTAGAGACAACGGCAGGCGTGGTGACCCAAGAACCGACCGCGATCACAATGCTGCATGTCGCAATCACATTGATCCCTGCAGCCATTTTGGTGGTTTCTCTTTTGGGGCTGGGTTTGGTATACCGACCGTTGGCACAGGCAGCACTTGGCAGATAAATGTATGAGATCCAAACGCTTGAAGCGGACATCGCGGCGGCGGAAGCAAAGGTAGACCATCTACGTGATGGATGTGCCAAATGTATCAGTTGGGCAGGGGACGCAGGCGTACAAACGGATGTGGCCGTCGTGTTTATCCACGGGTTTTCAGCGACATGCGGTGAATTGCGCCCATTGCCAGAAATGATCGCAGAGGCGCTGGGCGCAAACCTGTTTTGCACGCGTTTGATGGGGCATGGCCAAGACGGCGACGCAATGGGTCGCGCCACGTTGGATGGATGGCGCGCTGACGTGCGCGAGGCAGCAGCCATCGGGCAAAGCCTTGGCAAAAAAGTGCTTTACATCGGCTGTTCGACGGGATGCACGCTGACGACCTTGGGGCTGACGAATGGTGATATTTCACCAGACACGGCGCTGGGCGCGGTGTTTGTTTCACCCAATTTTGGACTGCGGCACAAGGCAGCGCAGGCCGTGTTGGACATCCCGTTTTCGGAATACTGGGCCCCTTATTTAATTGGTAAAGAACGCAAATTCGACATCATTAGCGATGGTCACGCTCAGTTCTGGACGACACGCTATCCGACCAAGGCGGTAAAACCGATGGGGGATGCGGTACGTGCGGCGATGCGATCCAATTTGTCAGCCATTGATACGCCAATGTTTATGGCCGTGAACCCGGATGATCAGGTGATTAACCCGACGCGTGCCCGCAAAGTGATGATGGAATGGGGCGGCCCAACCTATAAGTTGGCGCTGCAGCAGACCAAGGATGACGACGCCATGGGACACGTCATGGCGGGTGATGTCTTTAGTCCCGGCCAAACTGCGCCACTTGCGGCACGTATTGTCGAATGGGCACATAATCTCTGACTTTCCCTCTTCCATTGGGGAAAGACTTGCGCCTAAAGAATGCGGACGGCAGTGTCGTCACAATCAAAAAAGTATCAGGCAAGCAGACCCATGAAATTGTTCAAGGCCCTCAGTTAGTATGGGCGATCCGGTAGTCTTTATTCCGCCAATGTTATGCGATGCCCGTGTTTTTGCGGATCAAATCGCGGAATTGTCGCGCGACCACCCCGTCCTGTTTGCGCCCACGCGCGACATGGATACGATCGAGGCGATTGCGGCCCAGATATTGTCATGGGCACCGCAGGAATTTGCTTTGGCTGGCGGTGGCATGGGCGGCATGGTCGCGCTTGAATTGCTGCGCCGCGCGCCCAAACGCATCACGCGTGTGGCGTTCATCAATGTGAATGCCCAAGCCGATACACCTAAAACCGCAGCAGACCGCGAACCGATCATCATTGCCGCCAAGGCGGGCCGCTTTAACGATGTGATCGCCGAACGCTTCGCACCAGAACGGTTTTGCGACGACACCGACGTCACAGCCTTGATGCCGTTGCTGCAGGATATGGCGGAGGGCATTGGCGCAGAGGCGTTCGTAAAGCAGGCGCGTGCGGTCCAGCGCCGCAAAGACCAACAAGCAGTGCTGCGCAAGATCAAGCAGCCTGCATTGGTGATTTCAAGCGACAGCGACCCAGACAACACGAAACGCAGGCAAGATTTCGTGGCCGAGATGATCCCGTATGCCAAACACGAGGTGATCAAAGGCGCAGGGCTTTTGCCATCGCTTGAACAGCCCGCGCAGTTGTCAAAGATACTCAGGGATTGGTGCCGCCAACCGCTGGTGTTGCGCTAAAGAAAAAGGCGGTCGCTGGGACCGCCTTCTTTTATTTCTTGCTGTTTGCCGCTTTGCGTCCGGCCCTTGTTTTGGGGGCTGCTTTCGCTTTGGTCGGCTTCTTTTCCGGCTTTTCCGCAGCTTTCACCGGTTCGGCCTTCGGGGCCGCTTTGGTCTTTCTGGCGGCAGGTTTCTTCGGTGGATTGTCTGCGACGACCTTCAGGTCAGCCTTAGCTGGTGCTGGCTTTGCCGCGGGTGCTGGGTCTTCGGAATTGGCGTCAATGAAATCCAGCACCAATGGGCGGATGTTGTCCCGCCAGCTGCGCCCCGCAAAGATACCGTAGTGACCAGCACCCGGTTCGAGGTGTGACGCTTTTTTGCTGTCGTCCAATCCAGTCAAAAGCCCCAAGGCCGCAAGGCATTGGCCCGGCGCTGAGATATCGTCTTCTTCGCCTTCGACAATCTTCACTGCGACATTATCAATTTTGCCGATATCGACTTGTTGGCCGTTCACGACAAAGGCGTTGCGCGCGATGTCGCGGCCTTTGAAAATACGTTCAACCGTCGACAGGTAGAATTCAGCGGTCATGTCCATCACGGCAAGGTATTCGTCGTAGAAGATGTTGTGTTTGTCGTGATCGCGGGCTTCGCCCTTCGCGGACTTAATAATCTGGTCGCGGAATGCGTTTGCGTGGGTTTCGCCGTTCATCGAAATGAAGGACGCCAATTGCAGCAAACCTGGGTAGACCATGCGGCCAACGCCTGCATATTTGAAACCAACCCGCTGGATCATAGTCTGTTCAAGCTGGCCCATGGTGACGGACCGGCCAAAATCTGTGACTTCAGTATGGTTCGCTTCGGGGTCAACGGGGCCGCCGATCAATGTCAGGGATTTAGGCTGGGCAGTCGGATCTTCACCCGCGAGATAGGCGGTTGCAGCAAGTGCGAGCGGCACGGGCTGGCAAACGGCAATCACGTGGATGTCTGATCCAAGCTCTTTCATGAAATCAACGAGGTATAATGTGTAGTCTTCGACGTCGAACTTGCCTGCGCTGACGGGGATGTCGCGCGCATTGTGCCAGTCGGTCACGTAGACTTCGCAATCGGGCAGAAGGCTGATCACCGTTTTGCGCAGCAATGTGGCATAGTGGCCGGACATTGGTGCGGCCAGCAGAACGCGACGCTTCATAGGTTCGCGGCCTTGGACCTCGATATGGATCAAATCGCCGAAATCGCGTTCCAGAACAACTTTGACGTCGACAGGGTGATCGCGGCCGTCGCCTGTCGGGACAGGCGGGATATTCCAATCCGGTTTTACAACCATGCGACCAAATGTCCGCTCAGTTACTTCGCCCCAAGCGCGCAACCAGTCCATCGCGGGGTTTGTGGTAAGCGACATCATCGGGTAGTCTGCAAATGCGCGTGCTGTTGCGCCCAACCATTGGTTGGTGTTGCGAGTGGCTTCCATGAGGTCGTATGTCATCATGTATTTCATTTGAGACGGCTCCTGTTCGCGCGCACTTGGTATTTATTAACGCCTGTTAATACAAAAGTAACGAAATGCTGCAGCTGCACGGTAGGACGCATAGATTAAGATGACAACAACTGAATCAGACGACCGCGCAATAAATGAAACAAATGCAACGACCCTTGAAGCGAATCTTTCGCGAATAGAAGAGCTTACTCAGCGGTTGCTTATTGCAATGAATCCCAAACGGCACGTCCCGACGTCGTTGCAAGGCCCGTCTCCAGACCTTTATGCAAAAGCAGCATCCGCATACGTCACCGAAATGATGAACAATCCGGGCAAGATAATCGAACAGCAGGTCGCGTTCTGGGGCAAATCGGTCAAACACTATATTGAGTCGCAGCATCTGCTTGCCCAAGGCAAATTGGCGCATCCCGCGGATGAAACCGCGCCTGACCGTAGGTTTGCCCATGAACTGTGGGACACGAACCCGTATTTCAATTTCATCAAGCAGCAGTATCTGATGAACGCAGACGCCGTACGTGATGCGATTTCCGCGATCGATACGATGGACGACGGCGAAAAGCGTCGTCTCGAATATTTCGGGGAACAGATTGTCGACATGTTCAGCCCGACAAACTTCCTTGCCACCAATCCCGAAGCATTAAGTCTCGCCGCTGAGACAGAAGGTGAAAGCCTTGTCGCGGGGTTAGAAAACCTGATCCGTGATCTTGAAGCAAACGACGGTGATCTGGTTGTGACGCTTGCCGATAAGGAAGCGTTTGAAGTGGGGCGCAACCTTGCCACGTCACCCGGCGAGGTCGTGTACCGCAATCATCTGTTTGAATTGATCCAATACACCCCGAGCACCGAAAAGGTGCATGAAATCCCGTTGGTGATCTTCCCGCCGTGGATCAACAAGTTCTACATCCTTGATCTGAAACCAGCCAACAGCATGATCAAATGGGCGGTAGAGCAGGGGTACACGGTCTTTGTGGTGTCTTGGGTCAACCCAGACGCAACCTACCGTGACACGTCGATGACAAACTACGTCGAAGACGGTTACCTGACGGCGATTGATCAAGTGAAATCGATTTGCGGCGTCAAGAAGGTGAACGCAGTTGGTTATTGTATCGCAGGCACAACCCTGTCGATTACCATGGCATTGATGGCGCAGCGCGGGGATAAGTCGATCAACTCAGCCACCTTATTCACAACTCTAACGGATTTCTCGGATCGGGGCGAAGTTGGTGTGTTCTTGGATGACGATTTTGTTGACGGGATCGAAGCCGAAGTCGCGGAAGCAGGCGTGCTTGACCGGTATTATATGTCGCGGACGTTCAGCTTCCTACGTTCGAATGACTTGATCTACGGTCCGGCGATCAAAAGCTACATGCTGGGCAAAGCCCCACCTGCGTTTGATCTGCTGTATTGGAACGGGGACGGGACGAACTTGCCTGCGAAAATGTCGGTCGAATACCTAAGGGGTCTCTGCCAAGGCGATAATTTCGCGACGTCCGGTTTTGATATCGCGGACACGACTGTGCGCCTGTCAGAGGTGACAGTGCCGATCTGCGCCATTGCTTGCGAAACCGATCATATTGCGGCTTGGAAAAGCAGCTACCGTGGGGTTCAGGGGATGGGGTCGAAGGACAAGACGTTCATTCTGTCAGAGTCTGGTCACATCGCGGGTATCATCAATCCGCCGTCCAAGAAGAAGTATGGACACTACACCAATCCCGAACTGGGGCTGACGCCGGACGATTGGCTCGCTGATGCGGACAAACACGAAGGATCGTGGTGGCCACGTTGGGATGCATGGCTTGCGCCGCGGTCAGGTAAACAGGTGAAGGCGCGCACGCCGGGGGACAAAAAACACCCGGTTCTTGGGCCTGCTCCGGGGACATATGTGGCCAAGTGAGTCGCGAAATCGCGTTCGCCTGAAGCGTGTTTTTTCCAATTTTTATGTTTGTATGATCCCTGTTTTTAAGGGCTATGCGACTTAACCCCACGTAAAGACTGGATAATATGCATGTGCAGAATTTTTATGCTGCAATGCAGAAAAAGACTTGAAATGCCGCATTGCAGCATGCATATTGGTGTCAGACGAAATGATGCGGTCCTCCCCCGCGAAACCATTTACCTGAAAGGTCAGTACCATGGCTAACACACAAGATTTCACAGCTGTTTTTAAAGACATGATGGGTTCTTTCCCAATCGACACAAAAGCAGTTGAAGAGCAGTTCAAGTCTTCCACGACTTTGGCTGAAAAAATGTCCGGCGTTGCAATCGACGCTGCTGGCAAATCTGCTGAGCTGTCCGCAAAATGGACACAGGACACACTTGCTAAAGTTGAAGCAATGTCCAAAGCAAAGGCAGAGCCTGCTGATTACGCAAAAGCAATGACAGACTTCGCGTCTACATCTGCTGAAGCTGCTGCAGAGCACATGTCAGCATTCGCTGAAATCGCGAAAAAAGTTCAGACTCAGACAATGGAACTGATGATGGCTGCTGGCAAAGACATGTCCGAAGACATGACTGCTGCTGCGAAGAAAGCACAGACAGAGCTGACAACAGCTGCGAAAAAAGCGACTGCTTCTGCAAAGTAAGCGTCGTAAGAAATTAACCGCGCCTCTCCTCCCTTAGGTGTCGGTATTTCGAGGCGGTCTGCAATGCAGGCCGCCTTTTTTCGTACCGAACAGCCGTCACATCCGGTTAACGATTTGTGAAGGTTGGTGGTGCAAAACAATCCAGATCACGTCGCGCTGAAGTGCTGTGATTTGCAACTTTTGTCGTAAGTGCGTATAACGTTTCCAATAAAAATAATGACTTGAGCGGTTTCTTCTAATGTTCACAATTTTTAACAGCGTCTGGGATAACGTCCTCGGCCCGCTTTTGCAGCGTCCTAAGCGCCAGCAAGTTGCTGCCCTTTGCTATCGTGGCGATGGGGCGGACAAAGAGGTATTGCTGATCTCCAGTCGCGATACTGGCCGCTGGATTATTCCAAAGGGCTGGCCGATCCGCGGCAAAAACGGCCCGCAATCTGCGATGCAGGAAGCGTGGGAAGAAGCCGGCGTGCGTAAAGGCACAACTGATGCCGATGCGATTGGCACGTATACATACGACAAACGCCAGTCGACCGGTTGGTCCATACCCGTTGAGACGATGGTTTATCCTGTCGCTGTGGAAACCATCGAGGATGAATTTCCAGAGGTGTCACAGCGCAAACGTCAATGGGTAAGCCCCGACGACGCCGCTGATCTGGTGCAAGAACCGGAATTGCAGAACATTCTGCGCAGCATCTAAAACGATAGGCTTTTGTTGCTTTATTGCGAATAATCGTTGAAAGCTGCCCCCGACTATACGGGAGTGGGACATGACCAACAAAAACGACGACGGGCGTCACCTAGATACGCTCGATCGTGACTTAGCACGATTTTCAAATTTAGAACTTGCGACACAATATGTGTCCCGCCCGATGGTCGGGCCCGGGATTTCGATCTTGTTCGTCGTACTTGCAGGCCTGTTGGCCTTGTTGTTCCTCGGACAAACGACGAACACCTTGATCGTTGTGATCGCAGCATGTTTGGGCGCCTACATGGCCTTGAATATCGGTGCGAACGATGTTGCCAACAACATGGGGCCAGCCGTTGGTGCCAATGCGTTGTCGATGGGCGGCGCGATTGGGATCGCGATTGTCTTTGAAAGTGCTGGCGCATTGATCGCAGGCGGCGACGTGGTGTCCACGATTGCTAAGGGCATCATTGAACCAGAAAGCATGGGCGACGCCCAAACGTTTATGTGGGCGATGATGGCAGCGCTTTTGTCCGCCGCACTTTGGGTGAACCTTGCCACGTGGGTCGGCGCACCTGTGTCCACGACCCATTCGGTCGTTGGTGGCGTGATGGGCGCGGGGATCGCCGCGGCTGGCTTTGCTGCGGTGACTTGGCCGACGATGGGCGCGATTGCCGCAAGCTGGGTGATTTCGCCTGTGCTGGGTGGTGCGATTGCCGCCGGTTTCTTGTGGTTGATCAAGTCGAAGATCATTTACACGCCTGACAAAATAGCCGCTGCGCGCAAGTGGGTGCCGATCTTGGTGGGCATCATGGCGGCTGCTTTTGCCGCTTATCTGGCGTTGAAAGGCATCAAGAAACTGATCAAGATCGACATCCTGACAGCGTTGATGATTGGTGCTGCAATCGGCGTGATCACGTGGCTGGTGATGATCCCAGTCATCAAAAAGCAATCCGAAGGTCTGGAAAATCGCAACAAATCCCTGAAGGTTTTGTTCGGTATTCCGTTAGTCGTGTCGGCTGCATTGCTCAGCTTTGCGCATGGTGCGAACGATGTTGCGAACGCCGTTGGTCCATTGGCCGCGATTGTGCAGGTGGCTGAATCCGGTGATTTCACGCAGGCGTTTAGCATCCCTGCTTGGGTTATGATCATCGGTGCTTTCGGGATTTCCTTTGGTCTGTTCCTGTTCGGGCCAAAGCTGATCCGCATGGTGGGTGGTCAGATCACAAAGCTGAACCCGATGCGTGCGTATTGTGTGGCGCTGTCTGCGGCGATTACCGTAATCGTGGCCAGTTGGCTGGGGCTGCCTGTTAGCTCTACTCACATTGCCGTTGGTGGTGTGTTTGGTGTTGGTTTCTTCCGCGAATGGGATGCGGAACGCCGGATCAAAGCCGCGCGTCAGGCGATGCCTGATCGGCCAAGCTACGGTCCAGAGGAACGCCGTCGCCGTAAATTGGTGCGCCGTTCACACTTCATGACGATCATCGCCGCATGGGTCATTACTGTGCCTGCTGCCGCGATTTTGTCTGCGCTGATCTTCTTCGGGATCACTGCGATCGTCGGTTAAGCAAACCAAAAAAGGGGGCCGCGCGGCCCCCTTTGCCTTCTCAGCGACAACCCCGCCCGTTTTCTTTTCTTTTCTTTTGCGGCACTGCCGCTTAGGCTTTGCTGCAATGCAGTACGTCTAGGGAGGGACAGCATATGGCCGAGGCTAACAAACCATTGCTTATCAAGCGCTACGCGAGCCGTCGTCTCTACAACACCGAGACGAGCGATTACGTGACGCTGGAAGATATCGCGACGTTCATTCGTGAGGGGCGCGAGGTCCAGATCGTTGACCTGAAATCTGGCGATGACCTGACCCGTCAGTACCTGCTGCAAATTATCGCCGAACATGAAAGCCGCGGCGAAAGCGTGTTGGGCGTTGATATTCTGACCGATCTCGTGCGCAGCTACACCAGTCAGGCGTCTTCCGTCGTTCCGGATTTTCTGCGGGCAAGCTTTGAGATGCTGCAAAACGGTCAATCCAAAGCGATGGAAAACATGACCAAGGTGAACCCGATGGCCGCGATGCCTGGGTTCGATGCAATGCGTGCGCAGCAAGAGATGTTCATGAAGGCGATGACCGGTGGCATGATGCCTGGTGGCACGACACCGGACAGTTCATCCGCCGAAAAATCATCCGGCGACGATCTGAGTGACATCAAGGACCAGCTGTCCGCATTGCAAGAAAAACTAGCCAAAATGGGCAAATAACGCCTTTTCGGCGCGAAGGATAAAACGATGGTTACGACGGCCGGACGTGTCACCTTATGGGGGATCGAAGTCTTTGTGGCGACGGCAGAAGAAGGAGCGATTTCAGCAGCTTCGCGGCGGCTGGGCACCTCTGCAGCGACGGTAAGCCAACAGTTGACGAACCTTGAAGGCGCGATTGGCACGACCCTACTTGATCGGGGCGCACGTCCTGTGACGTTAACACCTGCTGGCGAAATGTTCCTGCGCCGCGCGAACACGATCTTGAACGAAGCGGAACAAGCCCGCGCCGAATTGGCGATGGCAGATTTGTCGCGTCTGACGCGGTTACGTCTAGGGATGGTCGAAGATTTCTCGGCGGATGTGACGCCAGCTTTACTCGCCGAAATGTCCGCTGATTTGATGAACTGCCACTTCCTGCTTGAGACGGGCGCGACCCATCAACTGACCGAACTTCTCGATTCTCGGGCTTTGGATATTATCGTTGCTGCTGAGACAGGTCGCCATGATCCGGGCGTTGAAGTTTACCCGCTGATGGAAGAGCCGTTTGTCGCCGCTGTGCCAAAGGGCCGGATCAAAGAAGGCGACATCGCCAAACAGCTACGCCGCATGCCGTTGATCCAATACACAACGCGCCATCATATGGGGCGCATGGTCAAAGCGCACTTGGATCAAGAAGGTATTACGTTGTCCCACAGGTTCGAATTGGACAGCTATCACGCGATTATGGCCATGGTCGCTGAAGGGGCAGGGTGGTCTATCCTGACGCCGCTTGGTTGGATGCGGGCTGCGCGGTTCCGCGATGATGTGGATCTGATTGAACTGCCGTTTGCGCCAATTTCACGCAAAATCACGCTGACGTCCCGCAGAGATGTGCTGTCAACGATGCCCGCGACGATCGCGGAACGGTTGCGCCCGTTGCTCAAAGACATGATCGTTGACCCGGCCGTGGCAGAGCATCCTTGGTTGGCTGAAAAACTCCGCCTGATTTGATTGCCGTTTGTGCGATGACCCCTTAGACATTTTGAAAAAGGGGGACGTGATGCAAAACAACGATGTCGCTGAACGCGGTTTGGTCTTGCTGGGATGCGGCAAGATGGGATCTGCAATGCTGGCCGGATGGCTGGCGGGTGGCTTGCCCGCTGCGTCGGTCTGGGTGTTGGACCCGCATCCGTCGGATTGGGTGAAGGCCCAAGGCGTTCATATCAATACAGATTTACCCGCTAACCCCGCGATCATTTTGGTCGCTGTGAAGCCGCAAATGATGGGCGATGCTTTGCCCAGCCTACAGGCGCTTGGCAATGGCGAAACATTGTTCGTGTCCGTTGCTGCTGGTACCTCAATTGCGACATTCGAAGAGGTTTTGGGGGCACAGACCCCCATCGTGCGCGCCATGCCAAATACACCCGCTGCCATCGGGCAGGGGATCACAGCGTTGATCGGGAATGCTCGTGTGACCGATGCCCAGCTTGATCTCGCGGATCAGTTTTTGGCGGCAGTAGGGCAGACGGTGCGTTTGGAAAATGAAGGACAAATAGATGCGGTGACAGCTGTGTCTGGATCAGGCCCAGCTTACGTCTTCCACCTGATAGAGACCTTGGCCGCAGCAGGAACAGCGCGTGGTCTGCCTGCGGATATGGCCATGCAGCTTGCGAAAGCGACAGTTGCTGGCGCGGGTGCACTGGCCGCGCAAGCGGAAGAAGGACCCGACCAATTGCGGGTAAACGTGACATCGCCGGGTGGTACGACGCAAGCGGCACTTAATGTGCTTATGAATCAGAATGACGGTTTTCCAGCGTTATTAGCGCGCGCTGTTGATGCTGCTGCTGACAGATCAGAGGAATTGGGCCGTGACTGACGAGATTACATTTGACGATTTCCTGAAGGTAGATGTGCGTGTCGGTACCGTCCTGCGCGCCGAAGCCTACCCAGAGGCACGCGTGCCCGCGATCAAGCTTTGGATCGATTTTGGCGAAGAGATTGGCGAGAAAAAAACGTCCGCTCAGATCACAGCGCATTACGATCCTGATATGATTATTGGCAAACAAGTTCTGGCCGTTGTGAACTTTCCGCCGCGACAGATTGGTAAGTTCATGTCAGAGGTTCTTGTGCTTGGCATGCCGGACAAAGATGGTGGTGTGGTGCTTGTAGGGCCAGACCAGAATGTACCCGTGGGAGGGCGACTACATTGAAAACACTTCTGATTACGCGACCCATCGCCGAAGCGGTGATCGACCAAGCCCGTGAATTGTTTGATGTGACCGTCAGCGAAACGGGCGCATTGGATGAAGCCGCAGCGGAACAAGCGTTACAAAGCTACGACGCTATTTTGCCGACTTTGGGCGATCTATTCAGCGCGCAGGCGTTTGCAGGGGCGGCTGGAAATATGCGTTGCAAAATGCTGGGCAATTTTGGGGTGGGCTACAACCATATCGACGTGGCCGCTGCAAAACAGGCCGGCGTGCTGGTGTCCAACACGCCTGACGTGCTGACCGACGCGACAGCAGATATCGCGATGACGTTGATTTTGGCAACGGCGCGGCGGGCAGGGGAAGGCGAACGGCTTGTCCGGTCCGGCAACTGGGGCGGCTTTGGCCCCAAGGACCTGCTTGGCACGCATGTGACAGGGAAAACCGTCGGGATCGTTGGGATGGGTCGGATCGGCCAAGCGATTGCGCGGCGATGCCATTTTGGTTTCGGAATGAACGTCGTTTTCTACAACCGTTCCGCGAAGACCGTTGATTTTCCTGCGACGCAACTGCCCACGCTCGCGGATACGATGGGGGCCGCTGATTTTGTCGTTGTGGCAACACCCGGTGGTGCCGCGACAACTCACCTGATCGACAGCGCCGCCCTATCGGCGATGAAACCGTCCAGCATTTTTGTAAACATCAGTCGTGGTGAAGTTGTTGATGAACCTGCATTGGTCGCGGCGCTTGAAGCGGGACAAATCGCGGGGGCTGGTCTGGACGTCTACGAGAACGAACCGGTCGTGCCTGATGCGCTCAAGGCAATGGATCACTGTGTGCTACTGCCGCATCTTGGCAGCGCGACAGTCGAAACACGGCAGGCGATGGGCCAAATGGCTTTGGACAATATTATTGCGTGGTCAAATGGAAACGCTCCGGCGCAATCCGTTTGAATTGAAACGATTGTTGCGCAGAACAAACAAATTTCCGTGACCGCCGGAAATTCTTACGGCTAGGGTCGCTATTCTTTTGGGTAGTTAATTCGTGTCGCCAACGGCGGCGCGCCAATGGCGCCTGCACAAAGAAACATAGCGTTCATTTCCGCCGATGGATACTTGATCCCCGTCCGTTAATACGCGGCCAGTGTCGTCTTTGCGAACGACCATCGTCGCCTTTTTCCCGCAATGACAAATCGTGCGGACTTCGCGCATTTCGTCACAAATCGCGAGCAATGCAGCAGAGCCCGGAAATAGCTTTCCTTGGAAATCGACCCGCAGGCCAAAGCACATAATCGGCACTTTCAGATCGTCCACTGCACGGGCCAGTTGCCAAACCTGATCTTCACCTAGGAATTGTGCTTCGTCGATAAAGACGCAAGCGCATGGACCTGCGTCGAGGCGGGTTTTGACCTTAGAAAAAAGGTCTTCGCCGGGGCAGAACGTGTCGGCATCTTCGCCAATACCAATGCGGCTGGCAATACGTCCTTCGCCCGCACGATTGTCGAATTGGGCGGTCAGCAAATAGGTCTGCATGCCCCGTTCGATGTAGTTATGGGATGCCTGCAAAAGGACAGTCGATTTGCCTGCGTTCATTGTCGAGTAATTGAAATAGAGCTTTGCCATGCGCCCAAATAGCGTCGCCTGGCGACTAAATGCAAGATCGTCATCTGCGCTTTAGCCACCAGACGTCAGACCCTTACCATCAACCGTGAGTGGCCAGTTGTTGGAAACTGGCTGCACCGCGTTTCAAATCAGAAAGCGAATGCAATAGATGGTCGGGTCTTCTGTGTGCCCCCGTCCCAAGGACACTTTCCAAATGACAAACAACCGTGATTTGAATAATGGGAATGACAGAATGCTTTTCCCCTCCATTGCCTATACGTGGTGGGGTGCGTAAAGTGCATGAAACACCTTGGGGGACACGATGGCCGAATATAACGGTTACCTAAAGAAGCACACCGAAGCCTTGGTCAAGGATGTCGGTATCGAAAACGCATGTAAGCTAACTGGTCGGTCCAAGGCAACGTTGGGACGGTACTATTCGGACAGCGAAGAGCATTCTGATCGGTTCATGCCTGTTGATGCTGTTGCCGCATTGGAAGCAGCTGCATCCTATCCGCATGTCACGTCAGCATTGGCAGAAATGCGCGGCATTACAATGTCTTACAATGATGAACGTCCGAACAAAGAAGGCGGCATCAATTCTGATGTGATCATGCTGAGCCAGCGTTTTGCGATGTTGATGGGCGAATACAATCAGTCGATAGAAGACGGTGTAATCTCTGCAAACGAAGCAAAGCGCCTGCTGCGCGAAACGCTCGCTTTGCAAAAAGTTCTGATCGAAATGAAGTTGCATCTAGAAGATGAGCACGAGTGATAACGATTCATGGTCAGCTACCGATCTAGTTGATCTCCCCTTGATTGTGCCGGGTGCATTGCATCCAATCGACGTTACGTCACTCGCTGGGCCGGATGCGCCGCAACATCCGCCACGCATCCTGATTCTTTACGGAAGCCTGCGGTCTGACAGCTATTCGCGGCTTGCCGCCGAAGAAGGGGCGCGTGTTTTGCGTGTTCTGGGCTGCGATGTCCGCTTTTTCGATCCAACAGGTCTTGGCGCGCCGGATGATCCGACAGCGGACGAATGTAAGGTTCAAGAATTGCGTGATCTTGTGATGTGGTCCGAAGGGATGGTGTGGTCCAGCCCTGAACGGCATGGCGCGATGACGGGTTTGATGAAGACGCAGATCGACCATATTCCCTTATCCCCGATTGGCGGAATTCGCCCGACGCAGGGCAAGACGCTTGCTGTGATGCAGGTGTGTGGCGGTTCGCAATCGTTTAACACTGTGAACCAGCTTCGCATTCTGGGCCGCTGGATGCGTCTGATCACGATCCCGAACCAGTCGTCCGTACCCGCCGCCTACAACAAGTTTGAAAAGGGCCGGATGCTGCCCGGGTCGCATTACAATCGGATCGTTGACGTGATGGAAGAACTCGCGCGTTTCACGATCATGACGCGGGGTCGGCCGCAATTAACAGATCGCTATTCCGAACGCGTTGAAACGCTGGAACAGACGCACGAGCGTGTCATCAAGCTTTAGCTGCGTGTGACGATCACCGAACCAACAGAATAGCCCGCGCCGAACGAACAGATGATTCCGGTGTCACCTGCCTGCAAATCCTTGGAGTTTTGTGAAAACGCAATGATCGATCCTGCAGAGGATGTGTTGGCGTAGTCTTGCAGAATGTTCGGCTGTTCACCTTCGGCAGGTTCACGGCCCAGTACCTTTTTGCCAATATAATCGTTCATCGTCTTGTTGGCTTGGTGTAGCCAGAGACGGTTCAAATCGTCCGCTTGAACGCCTTCGTCGGCCATGTGTTCCGCAATATGGCGGCTGACAAGCGGCAGGACCTCTTTGAAAACTTTACGCCCGTTCTGCATAAATTGCATGTCGCGCTGATCACCCATCTGGTCATGGGCGCGGCGCAAGAAACCATTGTTGTTGCGAATGTTGTTCGAAAACTGTGTAGCACACCGCGTCGATTTGACTTTGAAATGCGGCTTGGTCAGGCCTTCGTCGCGTTCCAGCAAAGTCGCTGTGGCAACGTCGCCAAAGATGAAGTGGCAGTCGCGGTCGCGCCATTCCAGATGCGCCGAACAAATCTCTGGGTTCACGACCAACGCGCGGCGGATCGATCCGGATTTGATCATGTCGGCGGCTGTCTGGATGCCAAAGGTGGCAGAAGAACAGGCGACATTCATATCGAAGGCAAAGCCGCCCGCACCAAGAAGCTGTTGAATTTCAACGGCAATGGCGGGATAGGCGCGTTCATGGTTGGACGCTGCACAGATCACCAGATCGACATCAGCGGCATCGATGCCTCCTTCGTCCAACGCCTTTTGACAGGCGTCGACGCCGATCTCGGCCATGATGCTTGGTGCGTCGTCTTCGCGTGGCGCCAGCGATGGGGACATACGGTCGGGATCAAGAATGCCTGATTTATTCAAGACATAGCGCTGTTCAATGCCCGATGCCGCAACGATAAAGTCCGCAGATGAATGCGGTACGGGGTCCATATCTCCGGCCGCAATCGCGTCCGCGTTTTTGGCGTTCTGCTTATCCGCATAGGCGTTAAACGCGACGACCAATTCGTCGTTGGTGATCGCGTCTTTAGGGGTAAAGACGCCGGTGCCGGTGATTGCAACTTTGAACATGTGCCCATCCATTTTAGGTCCGCAAACCTTATGCGGGGTTAGGCGGAGCGTCCATCTTAACGACACGTTACTCTACGTTACGTATGCGCCAAAATGTACCGTCGCCAAAGGGAACGGGCGACAGCATAGGGCGACTTGCAGCTGGCAATCCGTCGTTGATCAACCCGCTCATGTCGTCGATGATCCGCGCATTATCCCCGAAATACGTGTGTCCAAAGAAATCACTTTCCGCACCTGTCGCATCAACGATCTCAATCCCGTCGATCAGAACAAGCCCGTCGCTGCTATCGCCGATTCGTGGAAAACCGCGTGCGGCCTGTGATGCCTTCAGCGCGGTGTCTTCGGATGACGCGTATAAAGTGACGGTCGCGTTCGTCATGGCGGTTAGCCGCGGCGCGATATCGTCTATGAAAACCGCTTTGTCGATGTCAGGGGCGGCAAGGATGACTGTTGTGATCCGGTCCGCCGCTGGGTTTCGTTCGGCGACAAGTTCTTGCAGTGCGCGGCTCAAAACACGCGTTCCCATCGAATGTGCAATCAATATGATACGGTCGGCATCTGCGGACGTTCCGAGGTCAGTCAGCACTTGTTTCATGACCCTGACGGATCGTTCTGCCGTGGTGTCATCAACCAGATAATCCTTCGCCTGACCTTGCGACGGCCAGCTATAAAAGAACGTCCCACCCGTCCAATTCAGGTCATACGCCATCTGCCCCATGCGCCGCGCCGCCTTGTCGAAACTAGTGTTGTACCCGTGAATGTAAGCCAAAATGGCGCGGTTCCCGTCGGCGGCTTGACCGTTCAGGATCGACAAAACAGTGTCGCGGTCAATGACTGCAAGGTCTTGGACCAACACATGGCTTTCCGGATTCGGCGCGACGATCAGCGACATGAACCAGTTCTGGCTTTCAAGCACACCTGGTTCGTGGTCGTGTGGGATCGATACCGTTGCTGTACCATAGACGAGATCAGCCAGTTCCCCGCCAAATCGCTCGGGTAGCGGGGCGTTGGGAATTTCGGCACGGTTTGTTGCAAAGGTCAGATCAACGGTCGCGTAGTTTTCGTCTTGCACTGGCGGCGGCGCGGCAGCGACCGGTGGTGGTGGCACCGCTTGAGGGAAAAGTTCTGCGATTGGGGGTTCTGACCCGCGGTTGATATCACCGCCATCCCATGGCGCATCTGGCACCACGATCATTGCCTCAGGCACAACGGGTTGCGGGCTGGCTGTCCAGTTGTACCCCAAGAGGGCAGCAATCATTGTAATCAGTCGCAATAGGATCATGATAATGCCAAGCGTCTTACTATAATTGGAATGCATGGAGTTTGGCAGCTACAGCTGTGATTGCATAGGGGGCATTCTGCTGCCGTCATTGAGCACCTGTGTAATACTGGTTGAAATAATGCACCAGTGTTGCTATGTTGATCCTGTAAAGGAGCACCAATGACCTTACAATTGAAACCACGTGACGTTGATCAAAGGGCAACTGTGTTGACCAAGGCAGTGTTGCGCGCTGCGGCATTGTTAAAGGTCACAAATAGGGAACTGTCTGAAATTATTGGCGTTTCCCCTTCGTTTGTCAGTAACCTGAAATCTGGGTCCGCCGTTTTGGCGATGGAAAGCAAACCTGCGGAACTTGCGGCTCATTTTATCCGTGCGTATCGGTCATTGGATGCGATCGTTGGTGGCGACGAAATGACTGCCGCCGCTTGGTTGCGTCATGAAAACACGGCATTGGGTGCGCCGCCATTGCAGTACATGAAATCTGTTTACGGGCTCGTTGATACCGTCAGCTACCTTGACCAACGCCGCGCCCCCCTTTGAATTAAGCCCCTATCTGGGGGCCTGTTGGCGGTTTGTAGAGGATCAGAATACATCCTCCACGATGAAACTTGTCGATAGCGTGGATGAACAGGCGTTGCTGGAAGACATGCTGGATGTGTCTAAGCCGCCTGTGCCTGCGGCCTGCCAGCACCTGCACTATCTGCAATACACGCCCTTCAGATACACAGCCCGTCATGCTACGCGATTTCGCGAAAAAGGGGACCGACGCGGCGTCTACTACGCCTCTGAAAAGGTAGAAACATGCGCGACCGAAGTCGCCTTCTATCGTGTGCTATTTTACCTCGAAAGCCCCGATACATCCCCGTCACCGCGCCCATTTGAGATGACGGCGTTTCGGACGCAAGTAGGGGGGGCAACTGCTGATATCACAACTTTTGACGACGTTGGGCCATACGTGGACCCTACGAGTTATGCGGCACCTCACACGTTGGCGGCACAAGTTCGCGCGGCAGATGGCCAAATTATCCGGTTCCCGTCGGTTCGCGATAAGGGCGGGGTGAATCTTGCCGTGCTCACATGTGCCGCGTTCAAGTCTGGCATCGGTGAAACCCAAGGGTGGTGGTTTCGATTTGGGGAACACGGCCTTTTCGCGACCCAACGGTTCGGGGAAGGGCGGTTAGAATTCCCGTTTACTATGTTCGCGGACGACCCGAGGATCATCATCCCATAAAAAATGGCCATGCTTTTCAGCACAGCCATTCTTCAAACCGATTGTTGTCAGGTTAGCCCTGTAAAGACCGCACACCAACTTCACCACCCGCTTGTTCGCGCAGGGCCAAGGCGGCAGCGTGGGACGCCGCAGCCGTGGTGAAGTACGGGATCTTGTCGTAAAGTGCGACGGCGCGGATTTCACGACTATCTTCAACAGCTTGCGCACCTTCGGTGGTGTTCATGACAAGCGCGATATGCCCGTCTTTCAGGCGGTCAACGATCGTCAATCCGCCTTCATAGACCTTGTTCACAACTTCGCAGGTAACGTTGTTCTCGGACAACCATGATGCCGTCCCGCGCGTCGCCACGATGTCATAGCCAAGCGATGTCATAATGGTGCAGGCTTCGATCATCGCGTCGGTTTTGTCCATATCTTTGATCGACAGGAACACGGTGCCTTCGGTTGGCAGATCAACACCTGCGCCCATCTGCGCTTTCAGGAATGCGCGGGCAAAGTTACGATCCCAGCCCATAACTTCACCAGTGGACCGCATTTCCGGCCCAAGGATCGTATCGACACCGGGGAAGCGCGCGAATGGCAGTACGGCTTCTTTCACCGAGAACCACGGTGTGTTTGGATCGGCCAATGTAAACGCGTCGCCCATCGGAAGCACATCCATTGGATTTTCAGACACCGGATACGGGTCGCGCAGCGGGAAGTTGGACAACGGTTCACCCGCCATGAGACGCGCAGCGATAGATGCGATTGCGCTGTCCGTTGCTTTTGCAACAAACGGCACCGTCCGGGATGCGCGTGGGTTCACCTCGATCAGATAGACCTCTTCGTCTTTAACCGCGAACTGGATGTTCATCAGGCCGACAACGTTCAGCGCCTTTGCAAGTGCTTCTGTCTGCTTACGAATTTCAGCAATCATCGCGTCGGACAAGCTGTGCGGCGGCAGTGAACAGGCACTGTCACCGGAATGAACGCCAGCTTCTTCAATGTGTTGCATGATACCCGCGACATGGGTCGCTTTGCCATCGGACAAGCAGTCAACATCGACCTCAACCGCACCGGACAAGTAGCTGTCGAGCAGAACAGGGCTGTCGCCAGAAACCACAACGGCCTCTGAAATATAGCGGCGCAGCTGGTCCATATCGCGTACGATTTCCATCGCGCGACCACCCAGAACGAAGGATGGGCGGATAACCAGCGGGAAACCGATGCCTTCAGCAATTTCGAGCGCCTCAGCATCTGTCGATGCGATGCCGTTCACAGGCTGCTTAAGACCAAGTTTGTTCACAAGCTGTTGGAAACGCTCACGGTCTTCCGCCAGATCAATTGCGTCTGGCGTGGTGCCAAGGATCGGAATGCCTTCGGATTCCAGCGCGTTCGCCAGTTTCAACGGTGTCTGACCGCCAAACTGGACGATCACACCGTGAAGCGTGCCATTTTCCTGCTCAACCCGCAGAATTTCCATCACGTGTTCGAACGTCAGCGGTTCAAAATACAAACGGTCAGAGGTGTCATAGTCGGTCGACACGGTTTCTGGGTTACAGTTGATCATGATCGTCTCATAGCCCTGATCTGTCAGCGCAAAACAGGCGTGACAGCAGCAGTAATCGAATTCGATCCCCTGGCCGATCCGGTTTGGACCGCCGCCAAGAATCACGACTTTCTTGCGATCAGACGGACGCGCCTCGCATTCCACGTCGCCCATCACGGGGGCCTCGTAGGTGGAATACATGTATGGCGTTTGCGCCTCAAATTCTGCCGCGCAAGTGTCGATCCGTTTGAACGATGCATTCACGCCGAGGTTCTGACGCGCGCGGCGCACGTTATCTTCATCACGACCTGTTAGCTTTGCAAGACGGGCGTCGGTAAAGCCCATCATCTTAACGGCACGCAAACCGGCCTCGGTCAGGGGTAGGCCATTCACCGCGATTTCGGCTTCTTTCTGAACGATCTCGCGGATACGCGCGAGGAACCAAGGGTCGAATTTGGTGACCGCATGGATATCGTCGTCGGACAAGCCGTGCCGCATGGCTTGGGCAATCACACGGATACGATCCGGTGTTTGTTTGGCCAGCTCTTTGGTGATCGCAGGAATTTCAGGCGCACCGGGAATGTCGATTTCGTCAAAACCAGTCAAACCCGTTTCCATCGACGCCAGCGCCTTTTGCATGGATTCGTGGAACGTCCGGCCAATCGCCATGGCTTCGCCAACGGACTTCATCGCGGTGGTCAGATGTGGTTCAGAACCTGCGAATTTCTCAAACGCAAAACGCGGAATTTTGGTGACGACATAGTCGATTGTCGGTTCAAACGACGCAGGGGTGACGCCCGTAATGTCATTGTCCAACTCGTCTAACGTGTAACCAACCGCCAGTTTCGCGGCGATTTTCGCAATCGGGAAACCTGTTGCCTTGGATGCCAAAGCGGACGAACGCGACACCCGCGGGTTCATTTCGATGACGACCATACGACCGTCAGCAGGGTTCACAGCCCACTGTACGTTGGATCCGCCGGTTTCGACCCCGATCTCGCGCAGAACGTTGATCGAATGGGTCCGCATGATCTGATATTCTTTGTCAGTCAGCGTGAGGGCAGGGGCCACGGTGATCGAATCGCCCGTGTGAACACCCATTGGGTCGACGTTTTCGATGGCACACACGATGATCGCGTTGTCGGCTTTGTCGCGGACGACTTCCATCTCGAACTCTTTCCAGCCGAGCAGTGATTCATCGACGAGGATCTGACCAACAGGGGACGCTTCCATCCCAGAGCGGCAGTAAAATTCGTATTCTTCGCGGTTGTATGCGACGCCACCGCCGGTGCCGCCAAGAGTAAAGGCAGGGCGGATAATGGCTGGCAGACCCACGTATTCGATAGCATCAATCGCAAGCTGAAGACCTGCTTGGATGTCGAATTTGCCGTTGTCATTCTTAGGTGCTGTGACGATGGTGGCCTTCGGGTTTTCGATGCCGAGGCGATCCATCGCTTCGCGGAACAGTTTGCGATCTTCTGCCATTTCAATGGCTTCGCGGTTTGCGCCGATCATCTGAACGTTGAACTTTTCCAAAACGCCCATTTCTTCGAGGGCAAGGGATGTGTTCAAACCAGTCTGACCGCCCATTGTTGGCAGCAGCGCATCGGGACGTTCTTTTTCGATGATCTTGGCGACGACTTCAGGCGTGATCGGTTCAATATAAGTCGCATCCGCCAGACCCGGATCAGTCATGATCGTCGCAGGGTTAGAGTTCACGAGAACGACGCGGTAGCCTTCTTCGCGCAGCGCCTTACAGGCCTGAGCACCGGAATAATCGAATTCGCAGGCTTGCCCAATAATAATAGGGCCTGCACCGATAATCATGATCGACTTGATATCATCACGTTTTGGCATGGTAGACCCCCAGTATGTGCAAATTGTCCTGCGTTATAGGGATGGCGCGGGCATGTGCAAGGTAGATTTTGGATGTTTTTCACAGTCGGCGTGGCACGGCGATTTTTCCGGAAAAATCGGATGAAATTTCGCGAAAACTCGGGGTGCGTCGGGCTGTTTGCACAAAACAGACCATGTCGCGCTGTGGTTTGCTTGACTTTGGCTGTGCAACAAGGTGTAGACGGGGCAAATTCGTCTCGTGAAGGACCTTATAATGCACGCCTATCGTTCCCATTCCTGCGCCGCCCTGACTGCCGCCAATGTTGGCGAAACTGTTCGTCTGTCCGGTTGGGTCAATCGGGTGCGCGATCACGGCGGTATCCTTTTTATCGATTTGCGCGACCATTACGGCATCACGCAGGTGCTATGTGACCCGGATTCGGCGGCCTTTGCGGACGTGGAAAAGGTGCGCTCAGAATGGTGTATCCGCATCGATGGCGAAGTGAAGGCACGTGATCCTGAACTGGTGAACAGCAAATTGCCAACCGGCGAAGTCGAAGTGTTCATCCGCGCGATTGAAGTGTTGGGTGAATCCAAAGAACTGCCTTTGATGGTATTCGGCGATCAGGAATATCCTGAGGAAACACGCCTGAAATACCGCTACCTCGACCTGCGTCGTGAAGCGATGCAAGAGAACATGAAGCTGCGGTCAGACGTTGTTGCGTCCATGCGCAAACGCATGTGGGACACCGGTTTCCGCGAATACCAAACGCCGATCATCACATCGTCATCGCCTGAAGGTGCGCGCGACTTTTTGATCCCATCACGCCTGCATCCGGGCAAATTCTACGCATTGCCGCAGGCCCCACAGCAGTTCAAGCAGCTGATCATGGTGTCTGGCTACGACAAATACTTCCAGATCGCGCCATGTTTCCGCGACGAAGACCCACGCGCTGACCGTTCACCAACAGATTTCTACCAGCTCGACCTCGAAATGTCGTTTGTTGAACAGCAGGACGTGTTCGACACGATCCAGCCTGTCATCACTGGTATTTTCGAAGAATTCGGCGGTGGCCGTAAGGTTGACCAGACGTGGGAACAGATTTCGTACCGCGATGCTGCCCTGTGGTACGGGTCTGATAAGCCTGACCTGCGGAACCCGATTAAGATGCAGGTCGTGTCCGAACACTTCAAAGATTCCGGCTTTGCGATCTTCGCGAAGTTACTGGAACAGGACGGCACCGAAGTCCGCGCCATTCCTGCCCCAACAGGCGGGTCGCGTAAATTCTGCGACCGCATGAATGCCTTTGCGCAAAAAGAAGGTCTGCCTGGCATGGGCTATATCTTCTGGCGCGAAAAGACAGCGGATGCTGTGGCCCAAGAGCTTGGGATCACTGTAAAAGAAGCGCAGGCCAAACTGAAATCCGGCGAAGTGGAAGGCGGCATGGAAGCCGCAGGGCCACTGGCGAAAAACATCGGGCCAGAACGGACCGAAGCGATCCGTCAGCAGCTGGGCCTTGGTCTTGGCGATGCGGCTTTCTTCCTTGGCGGTAAGCCGAAAGCGTTTGAAGCGGTCGCTGGCCGTGCTCGTGTCACTATCGGTGACGAACTTGGCCTGACCGACACGAACCGCTTTGCATTCGCATGGATCGTCGATTTCCCGATCTACGAGCGTGACGAAGAGACTGGCAAAATCGATTTCGAACACAACCCGTTCTCTATGCCACAAGGCGGTATGGCCGCACTTGAAGGCGATCCAGAGGATGTCTTGGGCTACCAATACGATCTGGCCTGTAACGGCTACGAATTGGTGTCCGGTGCGATCCGGAACCACCGTCCTGAAATCATGTTCAAGGCGTTTGAAATCGCAGGTTACGGCGCAGACGAAGTCGAAAAGCGCTTCGGCGGGATGGTGAATGCATTCCAATACGGTGCCCCGCCACACGGTGGTTGCGCCGCTGGGATCGACCGGATCGTGATGCTTCTGGCCGACGCCACTAACATTCGCGAAGTCATCATGTTCCCGATGAACCAACGCGCTGAAGATTTGATGATGGGCGCGCCAAACGATCCGCAGAACGAACAGCTGCGCGAATTGAACCTGCGCGTTCTGCCGGTCGAAAGCTAAAGATTATTAGAGTTTGGGAATGGGCGCGGGCATTGGCTTCCGCGCCCATTTTCGTTTTTGATCGCTGTCTTGTTGTTTTGCCCTAGCAAATGTCCACCAAGTTGGGCCACGTTGGCCAAAATCGAGAAAGAAAGTGAATTATGTCCCGCCCGCTTGGTCCGATTGTCGAGAACTGGAAACCTGCCAAACGTCCGGCAGATCTAACACTGTCGGGACGTTGGGCCGCAATACGTCCGCTCAGCGCGGCGACTGACGTCGATGGTTTGTGGGACGTCTTTCGTGATGCGCCTCAGGTCTGGGATTACCTTTACGGGGAAGCGCCCGCAGACAAAGCAGCGTTTACCAAGATCGTGCACGATAACGCATCACGCCCCATGCAACCTTGCTATACGATCACTGCGACCGATGATCCAAAACCGCTCGGCTATGCCTGCTTTTGGACGGTTGACCCTGATATGGGCAGCATCGAGATCGGGAATGTGAACCTATCGCCCACGTTGCAACGAACACCCATCGCGACAGAGGCGTTTTTCCTGATGATCGATTGGGCGATTGCCAACGGATATCGCCGCGTCGAATGGAAATGTAACGCGCTGAATATGCCGTCGCGCAAAGCGGCGCAGCGTATGGGTTTTTCGTATGAGGGCGTGTTTCGTAAACATCTGATTGTGAAAGACCGGAACAGGGATACAGCATGGTTCGCGCTGACGGACGATGATTGGCCCAATGTGCAGTCTGCATTTGTGAAATGGTTCGATCCGTCCAATTTCGATGCGGCTGGCCAACAACGGGTGTCGCTGGCCGATTTAACGCGGCCATATCTGTTTCAGGCCGATCCGGTCACATAAACTCCGCGCTCGCTAATCGCGCCTGCACCAGCGCTGCAAGCAGCGCGATTTGCGGCTTTAGCGGTTCGCCATTGGTGCGTCGCAGGGCAAGTTCGTCGACCGCATTACCTAGGTCAGGGTCCGATACACTACGCGCAACGCCGCCAAGGAATTGTGTCACGTAGTCGATCGATGCAAGTTCTTGACCGCCATCAAGCACTTGTGCCACGTGGCTTAGGTCGTCGTGAAACGCGATCATGTCTGGCTGCACTTCTTCATCGCTTAACAAACGCGGACCGGGCGGCTGCCTGTCTTGCGGCAGGTGCGACAGGATCGCGTCTTGAAACGCTGACAATGACAGGACCGGTTTCGCGAGAAACCCGTCAGCCCCGTTTGCCATGACCTGCGATGCCATTGTATCGTCACCGCTGGTGCCGAGAATAACGTCGATCCGTGGCACGGCGCTGGACATATCGTTAATCAGCTTCAGCCCCGATCCGTCGGGTAGGCCAACATCCACGATCATCACACAAGGCCGGTAAATGCGCAGATGTCGTTCAGCATGCGACAGGCTGTCGGCGCGCCGAATACGTGCGCCTGAACGTAAGCAAAGCAGACGGATTGCTTCGCTTGCGAAACGACTGTCTTCGACCACCAAGACGGTCAATCCCAGAAGGGGCCGTCGCGCGGTGGCGGGTTGGTGTAGAAATAGATCCTCTGTGCCATCCATGTTGTTCCCCGATTCTGATAGCTGCTCCTATTGACGCATCTCAAGGTGAACAGGCCCTTAAGACAGGCCAGAATGCCGCAGCTTGGCCAATTGCGGGGGCAGGGGTTGGCTGGCATAACACCCCAAGTCAAAGACGAATACCTGATCCAAAGGAGACCCGATATGATCGGTCGCTTGAACCACGTTGCTATTGCCGTTCCTGATCTAGAAGCCGCAAGCGCGCAGTATCGCAACACGCTTGGTGCAAATGTCGGCGCCCCTCAGGATGAACCGGATCACGGTGTGACGGTCGTCTTTATCGAATTGCCGAATACGAAAATCGAGTTGTTGTACCCGCTTGGCGACGAATCCCCGATCAACGGCTTTCTGGAAAAGAACCCAGCAGGTGGTATCCATCACATCTGCTATGAAGTTGATGATATCCTTGCTGCACGCGACCATTTGCTGGCCGAAGGTGCGCGGGTCTTGGGATCCGGCGAGCCGAAAATCGGTGCGCATGGCAAGCCGGTTTTGTTCTTGCACCCCAAGGACTTCAACGGATGCTTGGTTGAGCTTGAACAGGTCTAAACGACTGATTGCGCGATTGGTCCTTGCCGGAGCCTCCGGCGGGGATATTTAGAGCCAAAAGAAACAGGGCCTAGTGCCCGGAAAGGTCCATGATGGGCATTACGTCTGCGATTGTTCTGTTTGCCGTGATCTGGTTCATGGTGTTTTTTGTGGTGCTGCCCTTGCGCATGGTCAGTCAAGGCGACGAAGGCGAAATCGTGCCGGGCACCCATGCGTCCGCACCCGCCCACCCGCAGGTGAAACGTAAGGCCAAGATCACGACCTATTGGGCGATTGGCCTTTGGGTCATCATCGCGGGAACGATCCTGTCAGGTGCCATCACTGTGCGCGATCTTGATTGGTTCGACCGGATGGCCACCCCTGCAGTCAGCGCTGACTAAGCCTGTGAAACAGATGGGTGAATGTCGCCGCGCCTAAGATCGGGATCACAAGATTGATCAGCGGGATCGATAGCGGGACAGCCATCAGGCAACCTGCCATCCAGATCTGGCCTTTGTGTTGTTTGCGCAGGTCTTTTGCGCCTTGGTGTCCCAAGCGCCGCATCGCGACGACTTGGAAATATTCCCGACCGAGCAGATAGCCGTTGAGACCGTAGAAGATGGCAAACGACAGAAACGGCAGCGCCATATAAGCAAATATCGCAAGGATATTTGCGCCAATCAGAACGCCCAGAAAATTCACGGTGTCCCGCAATCCGTCAAAGAACGGTACGCGCGGCACAGGTTTGAGATGTGGGTAGTGTTTGTCTTCGACGGCTTGGGCGACGTCGTCCAGAAAGAGCGATGTAATCGCTGACGCCACGGGCACCATCAGGAGCACCGACAGGACCAGCATGATCGCAAGTGATCCCCAGCCAAGCAAATCACCAATCCATGTCACAGGACCATCAACGCCCGGAATCTCGATCCCTTCGCTGGTGGTGGCTGAAATGAACCACAGGATCAGCGCATAAGCCCCGACGAGCAATGCAATCGTCAGCATAATCCCTAGCCACAGAACCCGCCGGAATCGTGGGTCCGGCATTTGGCCGATGGCTTTGAAAAAATCGTCGAATATCATTCGGCCACCCATGTGGTGATCGCGTCGATGTCCGGACGCGGGCGTTCGGGCGGCGCAGATGTTTCTGTTCCAATATGGATAAAGCCCGCGATCGTTTCGTGATCAGCTAGACCAAGTCCCTCGCGCGCGAAGATTGCATCGTGTGATGCCCATCCGGATAACCAGTTCGCCCCCCATCCAGCAGCCAGCGCCGCGTTCAGCAACGACAAACAGACCGCGCCCGCCGAATAGGTTTGTTCAATCGCAGGAATTTTTTCGGACGGTTTTGGTGCGCTAATCACCGCCACGGCCAATTCTGCATTCGCATATTGATCAATGGCTTTTGTGATCATGTCCTTGTCTTTACCCAAAGCTGTCCCGCGATCCAGAACCAGCGATGACAGGCGCAACAACGCCGGCTTTTCCAGAACGATAAAGCGCCAAGGTTCCAGTTTACCGTGATCTGGCGTGCGGGCTGCGGCCGTCAGCAATGTCAGCAACGTGTCCCTATCTGGCACAGGTCCCGTCAGCGTCTTCGCAGGACGTGATCGGCGGGTCATCAGGAAATCGAGGGCGGCGTCGTTACGTATAGGCATGAAAGCTCCGAAAGACCGTTTGGACGTGTTATAAGGTTAACCCAGCGCTTGTGCCATATCTGTAATGATCCCGTCGAGGTAGGCATCGAAACGGGCATCCGGTTGGCGTTTGATCCAGGTTTCGCCGTAAGGATCAGGTGCCGTGATCCCGCTGCCGGACATTTCCGACAGCACCGCATGGCCGCAAAACGGGACATAGGTTTCTGAATACCCGCCCTCGTGCACCATCACCAATTTACCCGCGCAGACCTCTGCGGCGAGGTCCATGACGCGGGCGGTCATGGCTTGAAACGTGCCTTGATGCGCCATCGTGCGTGACAGCGGGTCTGTCGCTGCTGCATCGAAACCGCAAGCGATGATCAACACATCAGGGGCAAAAGCACGGATCGCGGGCAGGGCAAGGCGATCCATCGCTTGCAGATACCCGATATGGCCTGTTCCGGGAGGCAGGGGGATGTTCAGGTTTGCGCCTTCGCCGGTGCCACGCCCACGATCTGCAAAGTCGCCGGTATCAAGCGGGTAATTGTGTTCTTGGTGCAGGGACACGGTCAGCACATCTGCACGGTCGTAGAAAATCGCCTCTGTGCCATTGCCGTGATGCACGTCCCAATCCAGCACCGCGACCTTCTGGGCCTTGCCTTGTGCCATGGCGGCTTCAATCGCGATTGCGATATTGGCCAGCAGACAGAACCCGTTCGGGAAATCGGGTAGGCAATGATGTCCGGGCGGGCGCGAAAGGGCATATGCATTGCTGACATGACCGTCCAAAACATCGATCAAAGCCTGTTTCGCTAACCCCGCCGACAAGGCTGCGATTTCGAACCCGCCCTGACCAAAGGGCGTGCGCAGGCCGATTTCTCCACCGCCTGCGTCTGACATCGCTTTGAACGTCGCCAGATAGCTTTCGGGATGAACGCGCAAAAGGTCTTCCATACTGGCAGAGGCCGCACCCCGCAGATCAAGATCGCGGGCCAGTCCCGTTACGTCGATCAAATTCTTCAACCGCCGTTTTGTCTCGGGACTTTCAGGAAGCCCACCATCCAAAGGTTGGACCAAACCACCGACGGGCAAGGTGCCTGCATAGTTGCCGCCGCCATGCCAAAAGCACCGTTCATCCCAATAAAACCCAGTCGTCATCATCGGTCCCTTTGTTACTTTTGGCCTTAAATACCCCCTCCGGAGGGGCCTGCGCCACGCGCCTAATCTTGTTCAGGTCTGATCCGGTAAATACCTTCCGGCAGATCCAAAGCGGCCCCCAGATCACGGACCTGTTCGAGGGAAAGCGTGATTTTGACAGCTTCTTCCGTGCGTGGATCAAACTGCGTGACTGTGATGCAGTCTTCAAATGCATTCAGGATCACGTCTTCGTTCAGGGGGGCCTGTCCTTCGTCCACTAGGGTGATAACGGAACAGTCAAATGTGTGCTCGATTGTAAACATATCAGAAGCTTACCTGTGTCCGGACGGTTTGCAAGCGACAGTATGCCAATCGTGTGATCACGGGCTGTGAAGGGCTAGAAGAACTGCGCGAAGCTTCGTAAGCTGCCGTCATACAAGGATTGTTCATGAATGGTCGCTAGAACACCATGCAAACGATAAGGACGCCGATCAACATGGTCAGACACCTCCCATTGCTTCTGTGTGGTTTGCTTGGCGCATGTGCGGTTCCAATTGATCGCGGCGGCAACACGCCCGATACAATCGCCAAAACGCCCGTAGAGGTCAGCGCGCCTGACCCCGCGACCATTCCTGAAGGATCGCGTGCATTTGCCCGCAATGCGGTCCGCAGTTTTATTGAAGTGATCGAAACCGTCGAACCGGTCGCCGAAGCCGAATGCCGCGCAAGAGCCCCGCAAGCCAACTGTGATTTCCGCATCGTTGTGGACGACCGTCCTAACCTGCCGCCCAATGCCTATCAGACGCTGGATGACAACGGTCGGCCAATTGTAGCATTCACAATTCCGCTGATCGTCGAGGTCCGTAATCGCGACGAAATGGCTTTTATCCTTGCGCATGAAGCGGCCCATCACATCGAAGGACATTTGATGCGGCAGCGTCAGAACGCGACCGTAGGGGCTGCGGTCTTTGGACAGGTGGCAGGCTTGATCGGGGGGGCAAATCCGGATGCTGTGTTGGCAGCGCAAGAATTTGGTGCGGCCTTGGGGGCGCGGACCTATTCGAAAGACTTCGAACTCGAGGCCGATGCGCTAGGCACCATTATCACCGCAAAAGCAGGTTATAATCCGTTGCGCGGTGCTGACTTCTTTTTCCGTATTCCTGATCCGGGCAATACGTTCTTGGGCACCCATCCGGCCAATGCTGATCGGGTCGCAATCGTGCAGCGGACCGCCGCACGGTTTGGTTTCTAGCTTTTGGATTGGTGGGCAAAAACGGGGTCGACCCGTTTGCGCAGCCGGATGAAGATCGCAATGATCGAGATCACGATCCAGAAGATCTGTATCAGGGCTGCGGCCAAATTGAATGCACTCAACAGGCCAATCAAAACCATGGTCGCCGCCAAGCCATTGATCATGAAATACAAGGCCTGATGGGACTGGATCCGCTGTACGGTTAAAAGGCTGTAATTCAAAACGTATAAACCGAAGCCCGCGACGCCGATGGCGTCGAGAACTTCGGTTGGGAGACTGCTAAAATACGTCATCGTTCTATGTGTCCTGTCAAAAAGAGCACCGTGAACAAGGAAGCAAATAGTCCTTTGGGAGGCCGTCCACGGTGCGGTATGAACACTGTAGAAACGGCCATCCCTGACGTCAGGTCAGGCAATCCTGACTTTGAGGGGAATGCAGGGTAAGGTTTCCCCGCCTTTTCGGAATGCGCTGTCAGATTGACGACATGGCACCGATCAGAATCGCGGCCCAGAAGCAAGCGGATGCTGCCACGACAAAGCCATGCCAGATCGCTGTCGTGTACTTTTTCTTGCTGATGTAGAACAGAACGCCGACCGTGTAGGTCAGCCCGCCCGCTGCGATCAGCGCGATGACGGACCCGGGCAACACAGGCCAGATCGACCAGATCAGCCCGACGCTCAGCCAACCCATCACCAGATAAAGGGCGGGACCATAGCGACCGGGTGTCTGCCAGAAGAACAGCTTCAGTGTCATGCCAATCAGCCCCAACAGCCAGACTACACCAAGGATCGTATAAGCAAATGGCGTGCCGACCATAACGACCAAGGGCGTGTAGGTGGCGGCAATCTTGAGATAGATCGCGGCGTGATCAATCCGGCGCAGGATCGGGCGGATCGTGGGCCAGGGCGTCATGTGGTAAAATGCAGACGCGGCAAAGGTCGTGATCAGCCCAACGCCATAAATGGCAAGCGCGGTCATCTGCCACGCCGATACATCGCCCGCTGTCCAAACCATCAACAGGATCGTTCCGGTCAACGCGCCGATCACGCCAATGGCGTGCATGCTGCCGTCGGCAATACGTTCTGATTTCGCGTAGGTGGGGTACATCTGGGCCTCTTTATCGTTTGGCGATAGGGTGCGGCCCGCGAGGCACTGGGTCAATCGTTCCCTTAGGTCACAGCCTTGCGTTGGCGGCGTTTGTGCCAGCCATGGATCAGCGGGGCAACCACACGATCATACAGAAACACGGTCGCGGGCCGAACGACGGGCCATGAGCACAGCGTCGCAAGCCACCCATAGCGGGGCAAATCCCGCCACAGCAGAATGAACGCATCCATACCGACATAAATCTGACCATCGCGGCGCACATGGATGCGCTTCGCCGCATCATCCGGATCAATGCCCCAATTGGCGGCGTTATCCTTTAGCGGTTGGAACGTCATCGGCAGATCATCGCGATCCGCGATTTTCGCGTAATGATCCATCTCGAACGAACAAACGGGACATTCGCCATTATATAATACGTCGGTTTTTGTCATAAGACACAGATACCGTCTGGGCAGCACCGGACAAGGGGGTGCGTCATTAAGACTATCATGAATGCGTTAACAGACCGTGGATCGAAATACGCGGTGTCTGGCGGACCTGTAACGACGCAGGACGACGCCAAGGCCTTTGTTAAACAGCTGTGCCGCAACAAGAAATTCGCCAAGGCCACGCACAACACTTGGGCGGTGATCCTGCCGGACGGAACCCCGATCAAGAACGACGACGGCGAAAGCGGGGCGGGGATCGTGATCTTGCGGATGCTCGAACGCGAAGACCTGACGGGCCATATTATCGTCGTCACCCGCTGGTTCGGGGGCACAAAACTGGGCGGGGATCGGTTCCGCCGTGTCCAAGATGCGGTCCGCGTCTATCTGGACGATCTGGGCTAAAACCAATTGTGACTTGCGTGCACAAGGCGTGCACAACCCGTGCACCGCGATGTCGGGCTTCGCGGCGATTGAGGGCGTCATTTGATCTAGCGCAAAGCGCAGCGTTTTCCGGCAGGGCAGGCTGAACCCACCAAAGGAGAACGCGATGGATACCAAACCAAACCTGAAACCCTTGGGCGCGGCCCGGGATCATTACTGGAAAGTAACCGATATGGCTGCCGCCGTGGGGGTGTCGTTAGCAGATGCTTGGGACAAGGGAGAGCTTTCGACAGCCGACCACGCAGCCATGATCAATCGGTGCCGTGGATGTAGGGGCGTCGCGGCGTGTGGACGTTTGTTGGAGGACAAACCAACGCTCGACGCGGCGCCAAGCTATTGCGTGAATAAGGATGTGTTTGCGGGGTTGAAGTAGGGCGGAACGCAGCCGGCCAGCGGCCAGCCGGAGGTTGTTGTTGCGCGGAACAGTGTCGGCCAGCGCATGGACCTCGGGGAGGCTGTCGTGTGGCGAGCCCTTAATACTATTTTTGATGATGGTTGTTGGTGGATCGTTGCGTATAGCGCCCTCCCCATGGGGGAGGTCCGGGCGCTGCCCGGCGATGCCGGGCGAGACGATGTAAATAGCGATATTGCCAAAATGCAGAAGAATCAAAAAAATTGCTCGCAATTTCGCTTGAGGCTGGCCTTCGATTCTGAGTTACCTAGGGTTGAATGTGGCTTGAGGAGAAACGGAACATGTTGCGATTCCGAAAAAGTGTTCGTGTGATGCCTGGTGTAAAGCTGAACCTGTCGGGTGGGGGAACATCTCTCAGCGTTGGAGGCAAGGGGGCTACACTTAACGTAGGTAAACGCGGTGTTACCCAGACTGCAAATATACCGGGAACAGGCTTGTCGTGGTCAAGAACAACTGGTTGGAATGCGGGAACATCCAATTCCAATGCCCAAGTGATTTCTGGAATTATGGAACTTGCTGGCAAACGGCTAGACCGAGTTGAGGCAATAGCAAAGAAGGGCGATGCAATCGTGTCGCGCCTTAATAAAGCAATTAACTCACTCAGCGGCGGCCGTGGCATTACTCCATCCAAGTTAGACACATTCGGAAAACGTGTTTCCTTCGAGGAGGAGAAAATGATTGTGCTTGAAGCAGAGCTGGAAGAAGCGGCCGAAATATTTGTCGCAATGAAAGATAAGCTGGGTTCGATGTCTTTTGGTCTATTTGGCGGTTCGGTAAAGCGCCAACGAAATATCGGCATTGTTGCTATTGAAAACGCACACAGTGAGACTGTCAGGGTTATTATGCAGTTTAACAAACTAGCAGACTCAATCGCTGAGAAGGTTTCGGAAATTGAAGTAAATACTGATTGAGTATTACTCAAACACCAAATCGGGAAGCAATTCTCCCGTCGTCGTCACGGGCTCCGCCAGTCACTCGCTGAAAAGGTCCACTGGACCTTATTCTATTTCGCGAGTGACCCCCACAAATCATACTCCCCAGCTTCTTCAACTTCAACGCGAACGACGTCTCCGACTGAAAGCCCCTCGAACCCTTCGTCGATGAACAGGTTCCCGTCGATCTCTGGCGCGTCGGCCCATGTGCGGCAGGTGGCGGCCTCGTCGTCGATTTCGTCTACGATAACCTCTAGCGTCCGCCCGACTTTCGCCTCTAGCTTCGCCGCTGAAATTGCCTGGGCTTTGGCCATGAAGCGGTCCCAGCGGTCTTGTTTTACCGCTGCATCGACGTGGTCGGGCAGTGCGGCTGACCGTGCCCCTGCGACGTTTTCGTATTGGAAGCAGCCAACACGGTCCAGTTGTGCTTCGTCCAGCCAATCCAGCAGGTGTTGGAATTCGGCCTCGGTTTCACCGGGGTAGCCGACGATGAAGGTCGATCGCAGTGTGATGTCGGGGCATTGGGCGCGCCAAGCTGCGATTTCATCGAGCGTTTTGGCCCCCGCCGCAGGCCGCGCCATGCGCCGCAGCACGTCGGGGTGGCTGTGTTGGAACGGGATGTCGAGGTAGGGCAGAACCCCGTTCGACGGGTCCGCCATGACCGGAATCAGGTCGCGCACATGCGGGTAGGGGTAGACGTAATGCAGCCGCACCCACGCCCCCAGCGTCCCTAATTCCCGTGTAAGATCAAGGATATGGCTGCGCACATCGCGATCTTTCCACGGGTTTACGTCGTATTTACGATCCAGCCCGTAAGCTGAGGTATCCTGAGAAATCACGAGGAGTTCTTTGACACCAGCATCGACCAGTTTTTCCGCCTCGCGCAGCACCGCGTGGGCGGGCCGTGACGCGAGTTTGCCGCGCATGTCCGGAATGATGCAGAACTTACATTTATGGTTACAGCCCTCTGAAATCTTGAGGTAGCTGTAGTGGCGCGGCGTCAAGGACACGCCGGATGCAGGCAGCAGGTCGATAAACGGATCGGGCGCGGGCGGCACGTTGGCATGCACGGCGTCGAGCACCTGTTCGTATTGGTGCGGCCCCGTGACGGCGAGGATTTGCGGGTGGTGTTCGCGGATGTAGTCCGGTTCGGCGCCCAGACAGCCTGTGACGATAACCTTGCCGTTTTCCTGCAGGGCCTCGCCAATGGCATCGAGGCTTTCGGCTTTGGCGCTGTCGAGGAACCCGCAGGTGTTCACGATGACCGCCTCAGCGCCTGCGTAATCAGGCGAAATCGCGTATCCTTCGGCCCGCAGGCGCGTGAGGATGCGTTCGCTATCGACCAAAGCCTTAGGGCAGCCCAGCGACACCATACCGATGGTCGGCTGATCAGGGCGCTTTGGCTCTGTGAAAGTGGCTTTCGGGGCAAGGTCGGGGCGAAGATTTGGCGGATTCTGGGACATTTGGCGGGTTTAGCTGATGTGCGGGGCGTTGGGAATGGAAAGATATCGCGTGGGCAGCGAGGGCTTGATCGGGCACTCTTTTTTGTAATAGGCATCCCTCAGCGACGGTTGTAATCTATGGAGCGGTGTACGCATGCTAAAAGGAATTTGTTGGGGGCTTGTTGGCTTCGTTTTTATGTCTGCTTGTGGTGGATCAGGCGGACCAGCCATCCAAAATGTCGAAACGCCCGACATAGCGGTGGACGAGGTGACTGACGAAATCCTCGCGTTCGATGAAGATCAAGGAAATGTCGATGATGGTACGCCGGACGAACCGACGGTACCAGCTGTTGAAAAGCCAATTATTGTCGAGACGCCTTCATTTCAGGCCTTGGATGAACTGCAGAATAACGCAGCTGATGTCGCTTTAGCGCTGCGTAATGGTGATTTCGCGGGCCCGGAATTGACGAACATGGACGCGCCGGTTGGACGCGCTTTTTACCATGGGATCATGACAATTCGGCGTGCTGACGGCTATACCGGACCAATGTCTGATGATTTCGTTTCAGGCCAATTTAACCTGACTGTACCGTTCAACGGTGATGACATGCGTGGCATAGCGAGATCGTTTGTATATTTTCCTGAAGGGTCCACCATTTTGGGCGATTCCGCTGGGGCGCGTTCCGTTCTTGGCTCAGTTTCAATGACGGGCAACGTGAATGAAACAGGAGTCAACCCGTCCGCACCGATAGATGCAAGCCTTAATTTGATTGGTTCGGTGGTCTTTCCTGACGCGCCGGATGACATGCAAAATACATTCGTTTCGGTCCATGGGCCGAATGAAGTGGCATTTGTCGAAGGCGGAATCGCGTTTGGTGGTCGGATAGACGGTAACCTCGCAGATCGGTCGTCTCTGCCAACGCTTGCCGTCAGCGCAATTGGGGTGACGAACTAAGTCCTCCCAGTCACGACGTTGTGCGACGCCTGGGGCAATACGCTGGCATTATCGTTTGATCTTCTTGACGCAGGTCAAAGCCGTCGCTGCTGCTCTTTGTTAGGTAGACCTTAACAAAGAGGGGGCCGCGATGGTGGATGATGAAGAGACGAAGCTGGGTGAGGATCGTAAGGTCCGGTCCCAACAGATAACTGGTTTTGAACAGGGCGAATATCCGTATGCGACGCGTTTGACCCGGCGTGCTTATGAAGCTGAGAAGGCTGCGTTGCAGGTCGAATTGCTGAAGGTGCAGCACTGGATCGAGGAGACAGATCAGAAGTTTGTGCTCTTGTTCGAGGGTCGTGATGCCGCCGGTAAGGGCGGCACGATTAAGCGGTTCACCGAACATCTGAATCCGCGTCAGGCGCGCGTTGTCGCGCTGAACAAACCAACGGACGAAGAACGCGGGCAATGGTATTTCCAGCGTTATGTCAAACACTTGCCGACTGCCGGTGAAATGGTTTTGTATGATCGGTCTTGGTACAACCGCGCGGGCGTCGAGCGCGTCATGCAGTTTTGCGAGCCGAATGAATACCTCGAATTCATGCGCCAAACGCCTGAATTTGAACGCATGTTGACCCGCAGCGGGATTAGGCTGTTCAAATATTGGTTCTCGGTCACGCAAGAAGAGCAACGGCTGCGTTTTGCATCACGCGAAACCGACCCGCTTAAGCAATGGAAACTGTCGCCGATTGATCGCGCCAGCTTGGATAAATGGGGCGCGTATGCCGAAGCCAAGGAAGCGATGTTCTTTTACACCGACACCGCCGACGCGCCGTGGACCGTGATCCGATCCAACGACAAAAAACGGGCGCGTTTGAACTGCATGCGTCACTTTTTATCCGTGTTGGATTATCCGGATAAGGATCTGAAGGTGGCCAAGGCACCTGATCCCAAAATCGTTCACAACCCCGATGATGTGGTGCACAGCGCCCCGCATTTCTAGTGGATGCTGAAAACAACAAATCTATCCAAAAGAAAGGCTTACAATGTCACATACCCCACACGAACTCGCCGCGGACTTGCCTGAGTTTGCAGACAAAATCCACAGCCTGCGTGAAACGGATGCGCATTTTGTGAAGATGGCCGATGCTTATCATCAGCTGAACCGCGACGTTCATCGTGCCGAAACCGATGTGGAACCAACGTCGGATGATCACCTTGCGCAGATGCGGAAAGAACGGATCGCGTTGAAGGATGATCTGTTTGCGTATCTGAAGAAGTAGTCAGTTGCGCTTGGCCAGAAAGCTCTGGCCAAGCCGCCGCTTTTAGCTGGATTTTTCCTGCATTTTGCGGACTTGCTTCAGCTTCATACGGTTTGGCAGCCATGGGAACACCCAGTTCAACATAAACCGCAGTTTTCCGTCATTGATCGCGCGCAATTCGCCGCGCCGCATGGCGTCGTAGCCGTATTTCGCGACCGAACGCGGCGTCGCGCCGGATTTGGTCAGAGGCGTATCTTCGAGGTTTGCGGAGGTCGCGAATTCTGTTTCGACATAGCCCGGTTCAAGCGCTGTGACGGTCACGCCCTTGTCTCGCAGTTCTTCGTCTAACGCCATCGAGAAGCTGGACACATAGGCCTTTGTCGCAAAGTAAGTCGCTTGCAACGGTCCGGCCATGTAGGATGCTGTGGACGACACGTTCAGGATTTTGCCGCCGCCATTTTTGACCATGTCGGACCCGACCATGTGGCACAGCGATGCCAAGGCTTTGACGTTCAGGTCGATCATCGCGAGGTCCGCGTCGAGATCGCGTTCGATGAACAAACCGTGCCCGCCGAACCCAGCATTGTTAATCAAAATGTCGATCTTGTGACCTTTCACCGCATCATACAGCGCCTGCGCACCGTCTGCGGCGCCTAGATCAAGCGCGACGGTGGTGACCGTGACGCCGTGGGCTGCCTCTATTTCGGTTTTGAGCACATCTAACGCGTCGCCACGGCGTGCCGTGATGATCAGATCGCCGCCTTTTTCCGCGTGATACCGTGCAAATTCCGCGCCAATCCCAGAGGAAGCGCCAGTTACAAGTGCTGTATTTGCCATGTGATGTCGTCCTTTTGTGGCAGGCTTTGTGAAGATGTAAGTCGTCGGATGGTGTTTGTCAGTGGGTCCGACGCCCGTTTGTCATTGCGTTAGAGGTACCGCAGGCAGGTCGATTGGTTCCCGTTCGTTGCAAAAGTCTTGGGCGATTGGGCGAAAAACCTTGTGTGTTTCGGGTGCGTCCGGTTTGCTGGTCGCATCAATTGGGGGACGAACGGATGCTGGCAGGAACGATAGGGCGGGTGCAATCGCCGCGGATAATTCGGATCGGTGGCGGTGTTGCGGGTGAAGTCGCGGAAACCTTAGCGCAGCTTGGTTTGTCGCGTCCGTTAATTGTGACGGACAAGGGCGTGCGGTCGCTTGGCCATCTGGGCGCGGTGACCGGACCTTTGGATGCTGCGGGGATGTCCTACGCGGTGTTTGATGGCGTTGTTGAAGACCCGACGGATACCTGTGTCGATGAAGCCTTAGCAGCATTTCGTGCGGGTGATTTCGACTGCGTGATCGGGTTTGGTGGTGGTAGTCCGATGGACACGGCGAAGGCCGTGTCGTTCATGGCGGTCAACCCTGGTCATGTGCGCGATTATAAAGCGCCGTTTCAGATTGATCGGTGTGGCGTGCCGATTGTGTTGATCCCAACGACCGGCGGCACAGGGTCTGAATTGACGCGTTGGTGCGTGATTGCTGATACGCAAAGCCCTGAAAAGTATAACCTTTCTGGCCTCGCCTGTGTTGCGACGGTCGCGTTGATCGACTGGACGTTTAGCGTAACAAAGCCGCCGCGTATCACTGCGGATACTGCAGTTGATAGCCTGACCCATGCGATTGAAGCCTTCGTCAGCCGTCGCGCGTTTCCCTATACTGACGCTTTTGCCCTGTCCGCGATGCCGTTGATCACGGATCATGTGCGCCGCGCCTATACCGATCCAGAAGATGCCGTCGCCCGCGAGGCATTGATGTTGGCGGCAGGGCAGGCCGGAATGGCTTTTTCGAATGCCTCTGTGGCATTGGTACATGGCATGAGCCGCCCGATTGGTGCCCATTTCCACGTGGCCCATGGGTTGTCGAATGCGATGCTGTTGCCAACGGTGACCGCGTATTCTGTTGATGCCGCGCCAGACCGATATGCGACCTGTGCGCGCGTCATGGGTATGGCGCAGGTCACGGACACAGACACTGTAGCATGCGGCAAGCTGATCGACGGTTTGCGGCGGTTGAACGATGATCTGGCGGTGCCGTCGCCGTCCGCGTTGGGCCATGTTGCAGATGATGACATGCTGGGTTTGATGGCGCGACAAGCGCTGGCATCAGGATCGCCCGCACATAACCCGAAGGTCCCGACTGAGGCGGAGATTGTCGGTCTTTACAAGGAAATGTGGTGAAATGAACCGCTATGTTGGCCTTCTGCGGGCGGTGAACGTCGGCGGCACGGGCAAGCTGCCGATGGCGGATTTGCGCGCGATGTGTGCAGACATCGGGTTCATCGACGTAGCCACCTACATTGCGAGCGGGAACGTCGTATTTTCATCTGCGTTGGATGTGGGGAACGCCAAAGCGAAATTGGAACAAAGCCTCGCGCAGTATGCCGGAAAGGCCGTTCCTGTCATGATCCGAACGGCGGACGAAATGGCGGCTGTGCTGGCGGCTAATCCGTATGCCGACGCGGCCGGCAATAAGGTCGTGACCATCTTTTGCGACGACCTGATCCCGACGGATGCAGCGACACGGGCGCGCAATATCAAAGACGAAGCCATTACGCTGGGATCGCGCGACATATACGTGCATTATCCGCGGGGGCAGGGTGGGTCGAAATTGATGATCCCCGCCGCCGCGGCGGGGACCGCGCGAAACATGAACACGGTTGCGAAACTGGTAGCGATGACGGGACGATAACGTGGTGCAATTTCTTTGGGGTCTTTTGAAAGACATTGCATTCTGGACGCTGACGCCGCTGATCTTGATTGCGCTCGGTGTTGGCATCGGCTGGTTAGGTGGAGTTTTATCCAGTCCTGTGCTTGGCGTTGTGGCTATCATCTTTATTGGCGTCGGCGTGGTATGGCTGGCGCTTCTTTGGCTAGGGGTTGCTGACTGATGGATGCTGCGTTTTGGCACGATAAATGGGAAAAGCAGCAGATCGGGTTTCATCAGAGCGCAGGAAACCCGCTGTTGGTCGCGTATTTCGATCACCTGAAATTACCCAAAAGGGCGAGCGTTTTTGTGCCCCTATGCGGCAAGACCCGCGACATCGCATGGATCAGGGATCAAGGGTGCAAGGTCATCGGGGCGGAACTGTCCGAAATCGCAGTGCAGGACCTGTTCGCAGAGATGGGCGTCGTTCCCGAAGTCGTCGATTTGGGGGACCTCAAGCGATACGCGAGCGGTGATGTCACCGTCTTTGTTGGTGATGTTTTTGCAGTGACTGCACAGCTTTTGGGGCCGATTGATGCGGTGTTTGATCGTGCGGCTTTGGTTGCTTTGCCGGATGCTGTGCGCGGGAAATACGCGATGCATCTTCTTGAAATTACAGGAAATGCGGCGCAATTGGTGGTCACGTTCACCTACGATCAAAGCCGGATGAATGGCCCGCCGTTTTCGATATCTGAGGATATGATCAAAGCGCTGTATGCGGACAGCTACACACTGACAAACCTGAAAACGCAGGACGTTCCGGGTGGATTTAAGGGCGAAGTGCCTGCAACGGAAACCGCTTGGCTTCTTAGCTGATAAGTCGTTGGGGTGATCGTTCGGGATTGCAGTCGAAACGAACGGCCAGACACAAAAAAGGCGGCAGATGATCTGCCGCCCTTTTAAATCTGTTTTGCTCGTCGGTCTTACCGACGGCGATCGCGACGGCTGCTCATCGGTTGGAAGGCCACGCCGACGTGGGCTTCGCAATATGGTTTGCCGGATTGTACAGGCAGGCCGCAGAACCAGAAGTCAGGTGTCGCAGGATCACCAACAGGCCATTTGCAGGTCTTTTCGGTCAATTCCATCAGGCTGATCTTCTTGGCCGTCTTTTCAACCTCATTGACCTTAGCCAATGCTTCCGGCGAAATTTCGTTCGCAGACGGTTGCGGCGGCAGCGGCTGACCGGCCGGAATAATCGCGCGACGGGCGGCGGAAATAGGAATACCGTTTTCGTCCAGCAAAACCTCTTCCTTCACCGCAGGCACGGATGCCTTTGGCGCGGCTGGCTTTGGCTTGATCGCGGGTTTGGTTTCCATCTTTGTGGGGGCAGCGGGTGCTGCTTTTTCCTTGGCCGCAGGTTTGGCAGGCGCAGACGCACCTGATCCCGCACGGTTGGAAAGCCCAAGCCGATGCACTTTGCCGATAACCGCGTTGCGGGTGACGCCGCCAAGTTCCTTGGCAATCTGGCTTGCCGACTGGCCTTCGCCCCACATTTTTTTGAGCGTCTCGACGCGCTCGTCTGTCCAGGACATGCAATTTCCTTATGTCAGGGTGCCGAATGTTTTGACATCTGGCCTTGTCTAATTCCTTGATCCCCTATTCTAAGCATTGCAAGCGGGGATGTGAAGCGCATCCGCTGAAATGAAATGAGGTATGGCAATGTCGGAACAGACAACTTTAGCAGCAAACATGGGTGAACGCCGGTTTGGGCGCGTGAACTGGACTGGCACAGCGACCTTAATGGAGCGTGAAGTCCGGCGGTTTATGAACGTCTGGTCGCAGACAATTATGGCGCCGTTGATCAATGCGGGCCTGTTGCTGATGATTTTCACCATTGCGATTGGCCCGAACCGCGGCGATGTGATGGGCGTCGACTTCATGACGTTTCTAGCCCCAGGAATCCTGACGATGACCGTTATTCAGAACGCTTTTGCAAACACATCGTCGTCGATGGCATCCGCCAAGGTGCAGGGCAATATCGTCGATACATTGATGCCGCCCTTGTCCGCGGGCGAACTGCTGGCAGGGTATATCTTCGGATCGTTTGCGCGGGGAGCGATGGTCGCCACAGTGATCGCGCTTGGGTCTTGGTTGTTTTTGGGTGTGGGCATGCAGAATCCGTTCTGGGTGATCACATTTGTTTTGCTCGGGTCCATCTTTATGGGCGGTTTGGGTTTGATTGCCGGTATCTATGCGAACAAATTTGACCAATTGTCCGCGATTTCGAACTTCATCGTGACGCCGCTCGCGTTTTTGTCGGGGACTTTTTATTCCATCGATGCGCTGCCTGCGCTAATGCAGACGCTGTGTCACATCAATCCGTTCTTCTACATCATCGACGGTGTCCGCTTTGGCATGATCGGGGTGAGCGATAGTAGCCCGTGGGTCGGGCTTGGTATTGTGACGCTGGCCTGTGCGGTTGTGATGGCGATTTGCTGGACGTGGCTGGATCGCGGGTATCGGCTGAAGGCGTAACGCCTTTCGCAAATATTTGGGGGCGGCGGCGCGTGTTAGGATCGCTTTGCGCGGCCTTCTCGCCATGCCAGTAGCGCGGCACCCCCAATAATGATCGCGGCACCCGTCCAACTGATGATGTCGGGCACTTGATCGTAGAACAGCGCGTCGTAGATCGCCGCAAAGATCAGTGTCAGATAGCTGAAGGGCGTCACGAAACTGGCGTCCGCCCGCGCCATTGCGTTGATAAAACAGGTCTGGGCACCCGCCATAAGAACGCCGATCCCGGCAAGTGCCGCCCATTGGCCCATCGTTGGCATGGTCCAGAACGGGATCACCGCAATTGTCGCGATCAGCAGGCCAAGCGCGTTGTTGATCAGTAATATCTGAAAAGGTGGTTCGCGGTCTGCCAGCTTTTTGATGAAAATCAGCTCCATCCCCAGCAGTGCAGCGGCCCCCAATGACAAAAGTCCCGCCCATTGAAACGTCTCAGGTCCGGGGCGTAATAAGATCATCGCGCCCAGCAAAGCCAGACCTGCCGCGGTCCAGCGCCACGGACCAACCCGTTCGCCGAGCAGCGGGATCGCAAGCAACATCCCGAAAACCGGATTGAGAAAGCTGATGGCGGTTGCATCGGGCAGGGGGATGAAGGCCACAGCTGCGAACATCAATGTCACGCCGCCCCAGCCGAACAATGTGCGTCCGATGTGGATCGGAAGGGCAGGCCGCGTAAATTGGGGCCGCATCACAAGGGTCGCAGCGCCAATCGCGAGGAATGCAAAAACGAACCGGGCGTGGCTGACCTGGAGCGGATGCAAGGGGTCGCCCAGCACGCCCGTGCCGATGGTCTTGGCCAAGACCATGGTACCCGCGATAAACGCGGTCGCGGTCAGCATAAATGCAATGGCAAGTGGCGGGTTCGGGCGTTTCAAAGTCATGCGACGGTCATTGTCCCAAACAGGGCCGCTGTAAAGCACCTGATTTAAGGGGTTCACAGGTCGTCCGCTGTCCGCTAAGTCAACCGTCATGAAGACACTGACCACACAGAATATCCGACGCCGACGCTAAGCCCGTCCGCCGTTTCTGCACGTCCTCTCTTCTTTTTCACAAATATCGTTGACTTAGCCCCTGCCGCTTGGCACCACTCGGGCTTCATTTTTCGCAAAGGCTGATCGCTATGATCCCCTCAATCTTGCCTACCTATTCTCGTGCTCCGATGTCCTTCGTCAAAGGCGAAGGGTCTTGGTTGATAGAAGCCGACGGACGACGTTTTCTGGATCTAGGGGCAGGAATCGCGGTGAATGCATTAGGGCACGCGCATCCTAAATTGGTTGCAGCCCTGACAGAACAGGCGCAAGCGGTTTGGCATACATCGAACCTGTATCACATTCCAGCGCAACAAAAGCTGGCGGATATGTTGGTCGAAAAGACCTTTGCAGACACCGTGTTCTTTACGAATTCCGGGACAGAAGCCTGCGAATTGGCCGTGAAAATGGCGCGTAAGTATTGGTTTGAAAAAGGCCAGACCGATCGGACCGAGATCATCGCGTTTGAAGGATCGTTCCATGGGCGGTCGGCCGCAGGGATTGCAGCAGCGGGATCCGAGAAGATGACCAAAGGCTTTGGTCCGCTTTTGCCGGGCTTCACGCATTTACCTTTGGGTGATCATGATGCGTTACAGGCGGCGATTAGCGACAAAACGGCGGCGATTATCGTAGAACCGGTACTGGGCGAAGGCGGGATCATCCCGCTGCCAGACGCTTGCCTGAAAGGGCTGCGCGACCTGTGCGATAGCCACGGAATTCTGATGATCCTTGACGAGGTGCAATGCGGTGTGGGCCGGACCGGTAAGCTGTTTGCGCATGAATGGGCAGGGGTCACACCTGACATCATGATGGTGGCAAAAGGCATCGGTGGGGGCTTCCCACTGGGCTGTGTGCTGGCGACCGAAGATGCAGCGTCCGGCATGACGGCGGGCACGCATGGGTCCACCTATGGCGGCAACCCTTTGGGCTGTGCGATCGGTTGCGCCGTCCTAGAAGAAGTCGGCAGCGACGCCTTCCTCGCAGAAGTGAACCGTAAAGCAGGTTTATTGCGCCAGAAATTGGAAGGTTTGGTTGCAGCACATCCTGACGTGTTTGAACTGGTGCGCGGGTCTGGCCTGATGATGGGCATCAAATGCAAAAAGCCGAACATCGACGTGGTGAATGCGGGCTACGCGGCGGGGGTCATGACGGTGCCCGCGGCTGATAACGTGATCCGCCTGTTGCCCGCACTGAACATTCCGGACGAAGACATCGCAGAAGCGGTGACGCGTCTCAACAGCGCCGCAGAAAGCCTTGGCTGACTTCTTTTGGCCCGAAATATCCCACGGGGGTTTGGGGGTGTGAAACCCCCAAGCGACCTCGCAAATAAGAGCATACAATGACACATTTTCTCGACATTCACACAACCGATCCTGCTGATCTGCACAAGATTATCGACCAAGCGAAATCAATGAAGACGGCACGCAAGGGCCTGCCCAAGGGCACGCCTGACGCCGATACGCCGCTGGCCAATCACATGGTTGCGCTGATTTTTGAAAAGCCATCCACACGGACCCGCGTCAGTTTTGACGTTGGTGTGCGCCAGTTGGGCGGTCAGACAATGGTGCTGTCTGGTGCTGACATGCAATTGGGCCACGGTGAAACGATTGCAGACACCGCCCGCGTGTTGTCGCGTTACGTTGATTTGATCATGATCCGGACATTCGAAGAGCAGACACTGCTCGACATGGCGGAATATGCGACAGTACCTGTGATCAACGGTCTGACAAACCGGACGCATCCCTGCCAGATCATGGCGGATATCATGACGTTCGAAGAACATAACGGCCCGATTAAAGGCAAGAAAGTTGTGTGGTCTGGTGACGGGAACAACGTTTTTGCAAGCTTCGCCCATGCCGCCAAGCAGTTTGAATTTGATCTCGTCTTCACCGGGCCAGAACCGTTGGATCCAGAGCCAGCTTTGGCGGGTCTATACACCACGGTGCGTGATCCGAATGAAGCCGTTGAAGGAGCTGATCTGGTCGTGACTGACACGTGGGTGTCGATGCATGATCCGCAATCTGCCCGTGAACGTCGCCATAACCAGCTGCGCGGTTATCAGGTGAATGATGCGTTGATGGCAAAGGCAAAGCCGGATTCATTGTTTATGCACTGCCTGCCGGCACACCGTGATGATGAAGCCACCAGTTCGGTGATGGACGGCAAACATTCGGTGATTTTTGACGAGGCCGAAAACCGGTTGCATGCCCAAAAGGCGATCATGCGTCACTGTTTGGGTGTCTAAGCGAGGATTTGCGCCGCCTTTGGCGTCGCGCCGCTGGAGGGGCTAGCCCCTCCAGACCTCCCCGAGATATTTGTGACCAAAAGAAGGGTCATGTGCCGCGGGGTTTTGCCCTTAGCGTGGGGTCCGCTTGTGTTGGGTCTTCGGGCCATGGGTGACGCGGGTAGCGGCCCCGCATGTCTTTGCGCACGTCTGCGTAGGATGTTTTCCAAAAATTCGGCAGATCAGTCGTCGTTTGTACCGGCTTTTGTCCCGGTGAAAGCAGTGTGATCCGCAGCGGTGTTTTTCCGACTGTCGGGTGGCGGGTGACACCGAAGAGTTCTTGCAAACGCAGCGTGATTTCAGGGGCTTCGCCGTCGTAGTCGATGGGTGTCTTGCGCCCCATGGGTGTCGTGAAATGCGGTGGCACGGCCGTGTCGAGCCGTTGCATTTGCCCCCAGTCGAGCATTGATCGTAGCGCTTGCAATGCGTCGAAGTTTTTCCAATCTGCGGTGGTTTTTACACCGTCTAGGTGCGGTAGAAGCCAGTCGTCGAGTGTCTCAATCAACGTCTCATCGGTCATATCCGGCAGGCTGGGGTCACTGTCGCGTCCCAATGCGACGCGGGCGCGGAAACGGTTTGCCGCTGCTGAAAAGCGCAGGCCGAGCTGCCTGATGCCGTCGCACATTGCGGTAGCGACCATCATCGGGTCGGGGGCAGTCCAGTTGCGGTCGTCGAGGATAAGCGCCCCGAAGGTTTCTTGTTTGCGCGTTAGAACCCGTCCATCGCGCTTGGACCATGTGCAAATGTCGTGCCAGTGGATTTGGTCGCCGTAGAGGTCGCGCAGAGTGGCTTCGTCGATCGCGGCGGCCTGCCTGATCTTGGCTTCGCGGGTGTCGCCGTCCAGATCTGTCGCGACGATCAGACGTTGGCCTGCGAGGGTGTCGGCCGCGTCAAACACCGCCCCTTTGCCGCCTGACAGAACGTAGCGTGGCGCGTCCCCTTTGCGCCGCAGCCCGATCCGGTCGGGATAGGCTAAAGCAAGTTGCGCGGCCAATTCCAGATGAGGTTTGTCATCCAACCCTTTGGCAAGGCGTGGAATGTCAGCTTTGATCTGCTGCAAGGTCGCGTGGTTGATTTGACCGGGGCCGTCGTAATTGCCACCCAGGGCTTTGATCCGCAACGACAGATCCGCTGGTGCGCCACGCAGCGGATCGCGTGCCGATAGGAGGGCTGCTGTGGGGGCTGCCTGTTTGCCCGCAGTGAGCAGCATGTGACCCAAGCGTGGGTGGACTGGCAACGCGGCTAACTTGCGTCCGTGTGCGGTGATTTTACCCTGTTCGTCGCGTGCGCCAAGAGTGGTGAGCAGCGCGCGCGCTTCGGCCAATGGTCCCGGTGGTGGTGGTGTCAGGAACGACAGGTCGTCGCTGCCCCAAACGTCAAGTTCTATGGCCAGCGGGGCGAGGTCTTCGACTTCGATACCTGCGGGCGGGAAGGCCGCGAGCGCCCCGTCTTCGCCTTTGGTCCAGAGCGCATATGCGTCGCCTGCCGCGACACGACCCGCCCGACCTGCGCGTTGGGTCGCTTCGGCGCGACTGACTTTTTCGGTGACAAGGCGCGACATGCCTGAGTTCGGATCGAACCGTGACCTGCGTGCGCGGCCTGCGTCGATGACAACCGTGATATCTTCGATGGTTAGCGAGGTTTCGGCGATAGATGTGGCCAGCACGATTTTGCGACCCTGTGTGACGGGCGCGATGGCGGCGCGTTGGTCTTTGAACGGCATCGCGCCATAAAGCGGGCGGATGTGATGGTCGGCGGGCAGGTTCAGGCGTTTCGCAGTTTCGCGGATTTCGCCTTCACCGGGGAGAAAGACGAGGATGCCGCCTGTGGATTGCGGTGCGATTTCGTGGATCATATCCGCCGTCGCATGGGCGATCCGTGTTTTCGCGGGCAGGGCGCGGGGCAGATAATGGCGGGTGACGGGGAAGGTCCGGCCTTCGGAGGTGATGATCGGCGCGTCGTCCAAAAGGGCCGCGACGGGCGCTGCATCCAAAGTGGCGGACATGACGACGATCTGTAGGTCGTCGCGCAGGACTTGGGCGATTTCCCAAACGAAGGCGAGACCAAGGTCAGCGTTGAGCGACCGTTCGTGGAATTCGTCGAAAATAACGGCCCCGATGCCCGGTAGTTCGGGATCGGATTGGATCATGCGGGTCAGGATGCCTTCGGTCACGACCTCGATCCTGCTGCCCGATTTGCTATCGCCGCGCATGCGGTAACCGACGGTTTGGCCTGTCTTTTCCCCGAGCTGTTCGGCAAGACGATCTGCCGCGGCCCGCGCGGCAAGGCGGCGGGGTTCGAGCATGATGATTTTGCCGGGCGTCAGGTCCGCTTCCAGCATCGCGAGAGGCACCCGCGACGTCTTACCTGCGCCCGGCGGGGCCTGCAGAACGGCACGGTTATGACTGCGCAGCGCAGTGATTAGGTCCGGTAAGACGATATCGACGGGAAGTTTGGTCATGCTGCTTGGTGCGTGTTTGTGCGCATGGGGTCAAGCTGGGGGCGGATTTTCTGGGAAAATCCGTGCCTAGATCACCATGCGAAATCTGGGGCCACCGGGGTCTGGGCGTGCCTCAAAACCACACGCGAGGTATGCGTTTTGCGCTGCCGTGTTTTCAGCTGCTGTTGCGATGTGCAGGTAGCTGCAGGCGTTGGCCGCCGCAAAATGCGCGGCTGTTTCAATGAAAGCACGCCCGACGCCTGCGCCCCTTTGCCCGTCGCGCAGGTAGAGGTGGTTGATGTCGATCCCGCGCGTCCCGTCTGCGACCTTGGAGAGCGGAAGCAGCACCATGTAGCCGATCAACTGCCCGTCCAGAACCGCGACAAAAACATGCCACCACGGATTGGGGCCTGCGGTGTCGCGCGTCACCGTTTCGATACTGGCGGTGCCTGTGTCGTTATGAAACGCGGTCAGTTCGTGGATCATCCGCACGACATCCGGAATGTCATCCGTTTCCAGCGGGCGGATGGTGAAAGGGGGCATCGGGGATCCTCAAAACGAAAAACCCGGCTGTTCTAAAACAACCGGGCCTTCCAATTCAAATCAACGGGACTGGCTTAAGCCGCAGTCGCCTTTGAGATCTCTTTTTTGACTTTGAGCGCGCCATCGGACAGCTCAGCGTCTTTTGCTTTCGCCATGAACGCGTCCAGACCACCACGGTGATCAACGGTGCGCAGGGCAGCGTTAGAGATACGGAATTTGAAAGAGCGGCCCAGAACGTCGGACTGCAAAGTCACGTCCTGAAGGTTTGGCAAGAACCGACGACGTGTACGGTTTTTCGCGTGGCTGACATTGTTGCCAGACATTGGGCCTTTTCCGGTAAGTTCGCAACGGCGCGACATATGATCATTCCTTGTCTTAGCAGGTGTCACACGCCCCTATGGCGGGTCACCTCGGTATCAGCAAAAGGGCCATGCGGGGCATAGCCATAAATCAGTTCCGGCCAGATATGAGGATTCCTGTCGTGCGTCAACCCAGATTGACGTGAAGTTGGCCCCAAAATGCCGATTGCGACAAAGCTGTCGTTCTTCGCCTGTTGCTATCGGCATATCGCATGTTAGGCGCGACGCATCAACGTGGTCGTTCAGCGGCCTGATTGCCCAATATTCATATAGACAGAAAAGGGGGAAGACGATGGCCGCAGTGCTTACGTCGATCATTACATTCGGAACGGTGCTGGCCTTGGGCCTGACGCTGTTTTGCACGATAAAGTGGTGGAATTTGCGTATTGTCGGGGTCACACCCGTCCCATTGTTCACGTTTATTGCGATTTTGTTCACATCCGGCTTGGATGTCGGGTTGATTATGTTCCCGCTGGCTTTCGATTATCCGCTCTATGCGGACACAGCGACAGAGCCTGCTTACGGGTTCACCACCCCCTTGGCGCTTGAATTCGGGTTTTGGGGGTTCTTGATCTGGGCCTTCTATTTCCTGACTGCGTTTTACTTCTGCGTGGTTGAACCGCGCGTGAAGTTTTTCGAAATTCCGGCGGTTAAATTGCTGAATAACATCGTGATCATCACGACCTGTGCCTTCACGGGCGCGTTGTTCCTGATCTACATGCCGTATTACATCGCCGAAGTGGGCGATGGTGAGACGATTTTGCCGGTCTTTTACCTGATCTGTTTCTTGGTGATTCTTTTGGCCGCGTTTTCGTCTACAGACATCAAGTTCGTGAAGATTCTATCAATCAGTTCCAGCGTGTTGTTCTTCGCCCTGATCGCATTCATGTGGTTGAACGCTGGCATGGGCTTTGCGGACTTCACGGGTACGGCTGGCAATATCAGCGGTTATTTCGCGAACATCCACAAATTTATCATTCCGCTGACGGATTACCATGAATTCTACCTGTTCTGGTGGTTTGCTTGGTCGATCATGATTGGCCAATTCACCGCGCGTTTTGTGGGCGGCCTGAAAACGTGGCAGTTGCTGGCGTCATTGCTGGTGTTCCCGTCCATCCCGTTGGGTGTCTGGTTCTCTGTTCTGTATTTCTACCACGAGAACGGCATTGCGACTGCGGGTGCGGCGAACTGGTTCATGACCATCGTCGGGATCATCTTCGTGATCAATTCATTCGACAGTTTGATCCGGCTTTACACAGATAACCTGAACCTGACGACGAACCGTTTGGGAACGGCGACCTATGTGCTGGGCAATGCGGTTGTGTTGTTTGCGCTGACCTTGTTGTTCCAAAGCCAGTGGCTGCAAATCCAGTGGGTCGGTTCGATTGTTGTTGGTATCTACCTGGCCTGTCTGGCCTACGTTGTTTTCGTCAAGCGCGATGCGGTGCTGGGGATCACGCGGTCACCCAAGGCCAATACGCTTGATTTCAGTAAAATCGACGATGCGTAAATCAACCTAACGACATCACGACAATGAAAGGGGCCCCGTTGGGCCCCTTTTGATTTGGGTCAAAGCATCCGCAGACGGATTTGTTATCCATAGGGAACGATTTCCTGAAGGAGAGTTTTCATGTTCCGTCTCGCCACAATGCTTTACGCTATGATCGCCACGACATTGGCTGGCAGTTTGATCGTTGCGGCCTTGGTCGCTGGATACGACACATGGCTTCAACTGATTGTCGCGGCTTGCATCGGGGCTGTGCTGGCCGTGCCCGCCAGTTTCTATATTGCCCAAGCCATCGTCAAAAATGCGAAATAGATCGGCCGCGTCAATCTGGCCAAGCGGCCGGATCAAGCTGCAACAGTGTGGACAGCTGCGCATAGAGCGCTGGTTCATGTTCTTGCAGCTGTTCTGCTTTTTCGAAGAATGCTTCGACTGAAACGGCCAAGAATTCCTGATGGTTCGTGGCCCCGTAAGCATCCAGCAAGGTCTTTCGCCCGCGCCGCACCTTTTTGAGATGCCTGTCGTAGGCGTCAACAAAGACCCGTTCCCATTGTGCGAAAGACTGCCGCTTTTGCAGCACAGGAATGCCGTTCACACCCCCTGATAGATCATCAAGCTGATGGGCGAATTCATGGAGCACGACGTTGTGCCCGTCTTGATCGTTCATCGCACCCTGTTGGCTATGCGCCCAAGACAGGATCACAGGGCCGCGCGCCCAACTTTCACCCAACCGGATGACACGTTCTTCTTTGACGACAAAACCGTCGCTGGATTTCCGAACCGAATGAAATGCGCTTGGGTAAATCAAAATGGTCCGCAGGTTTTTGTACCATGCGTCGGTATTGACGATCAGCAGGCAGGCTTGGCCCGCGATGGATAGGACCATTTCATCGGTGATCTCTAGCCCGTCGCAGCCGTACATATCTGTCTGGTGCAGGAAGAGGTTGATCTTGCCCTCTAACGGCGCGTGTAGTTCTGGCGGCAATCGCCGGATCAGCGGGACCTGTCCGTGAAGGATCGTGCGGTCTGCGTCAGAGAGGGGGCTGGCCAACAGGTGTTTACGGGTCTGCGCTGCCGCCCATGACCTATAGGCGAGGTAGCAGAGGCCCGCGATGATCAGGATCGGGATCAGGTATATCATCGGTTCGCCTTATGATTGACGCAGGACGTGCGCGGCTGCGGCGGCGGGCGACATTGTCCCTGCAACGACTTGGCCTTCCATTTGTGTCAGGCGGTCGCGTAGACCTGCATCTGCGGTCAGTTGCGCCATAAGCTGAAGGCGGACTTCTTCTTGGAACCAGTGCCGGGCTTGATCCGCGCGAGTTTTATCCCAAACTCCGTTATCTTGCCGCCACTGCATCAGCGTTTGCATCTGATCCCATGCCTCTGTCAGGCCTTCGCTTTCAAGCGCGGATACGGTGCGGGCCATCGGGAACCCGTCGGGATCTTGGGGGCGTTTACGCAAGAGCCGCAGCGCGCCTGCATAGTCGGCACAGGTGCGCGTGGCTTGGGCTTTCAATTCACCGTCGGCTTTGTTGACCAAAACCATATCGGCGATTTCCATGATGCCGCGTTTGACGCCTTGCAGTTCATCCCCGCCAGCAGGGGCCAATAGCAAGACAAACAGGTCCGACATCTGCGCCACAACGGTTTCGGATTGGCCAACGCCGACAGTCTCGATCAGTACAACGTCGTATCCAGCGGCTTCGCAGAGTGCCACAGCTTCGCGTGTGCGGCGCGCCACGCCACCCAATTGGGTTTGCGATGGGGACGGGCGGATAAAGGCGTTAGGATCGCGGGCCAGAAAATCCATGCGGGTTTTGTCGCCAAGGATTGACCCGCCGGATCGGGCAGAAGACGGATCGACGGCCAGCACGGCAACCTTTTTGCCAAGACCCGTCAACATCAAGCCAAAGCTTTCGATGAAGGTCGATTTGCCAACACCAGGTGTGCCGGACAGGCCAATACGCAACGCCTGCTTGCTGGTCCCTAAGGTGTCGAGCAAGGCAAGCGCGGTTGCGCGGTGATCATCCCGCGCGCTTTCGACAAGTGTAATCGCGCGGGCGAGCGCGCGACGGTCACCGGATGCGATCTTGGTGGCGGTTTCGGTCAGGGCTGCGGTGGTGTTCATTTGCGTGGTCATATCGCTTTTTATCGCGCCTTAGGGGGATGTCCACTGCGTCAAATCCACCAATTGATCATGGATGCGCCACAATCCGGCCCCTGTTTCATCCGATGGTTGCGCGAATGTCGATCGAATAACGCGTGTGGGACCTGCCTAATGATGAACAAAGATACGGTAATTTTCAGCTTTGTCGGCCCGCTGGGCGTTCGGGTGGAAGTCGGGCAAACGCTGCTTGGGCTGCTCGCGATCTTGTTCTATTTCAGCATTGGCGTTGATCTGGCCTACGCCGTGATGATCTGCGTCGCCATTGTATTGGCGATCTATTTGCACGAGCTGGGCCATGCTTGGGGCAACCAAATCCAAGGCGTTCCCGTCAGGCGGATTATGCTGCACGGGGCGGGCGGTTTTTGCGAAAGCAAGCGGACGTCGAGCGCGTATCAGCAAGAACTGATCGTGGCGATGGGCCCGATTGTGAACGCGACCCTTTGGGCGACTTGTTCGCTGTTTGACACCTTCATGTGGAACCATTGGACGCATGCGGGGACCGAACCCAGCTATCTGGCGTCCGAGGTCATGTATTTCATTTGGCTGTTCGGGCAGATCAATTTCTACCTTGCTGTGTTCAACATGATCCCTGTGCAGCCGCTGGATGGCGGTAAGTTATTCCATCTGCTGATGCTGCGTTTTATGCGCGGTGAGGCGGCCCAACAGGTCACAGGCGCAGTTGGTTTGGCCATGTCGATCATGTGGATTCCGGCCATGGTTGCCGTGTTCTATTTCCAAGGCTGGGTGCTGTTCTTTATCCCGTCCATTGCTGCGCATTACCGCATGATGCGGGGTGAACCTGCCTACTGATCCGAACCTGACCCGCGAAGCAATCCTTGCCCGAATGGCAAGCCCGTCATAGCATTCAAGCGTGATTGGTAAGGGGATTGGGTATGAAAACACCGTTTCATGTGTGGATCGTCGGGATCATAGCGCTGATTTGGAATGCGGGTGGCGCGTATGATTATGTGATGACGCAGACCGAAAACGAAGCCTATCTCGCGATGCTGAGCGACGCGCAAAAGGCGTTTCTTGATAACGGGCCAATCTGGTTCGAAACGGCGTGGGCTATTGGGGTCTGGTTTTCGATGTTGGGGGCTTTGTTGCTGCTGTTACGGTCACGTTTGGCGGGGCCTGCCTTTGGCCTGTCGCTGGTGGGGCTGATTGTGTCGTCCGTTTACAGTTTTGGCATCGCGGACCGCACCGGAATGGATATGACGCCAACTCAACTCGGCTTTACGGCGGCCATCTATGTGGTGCTGGTGCTGCTGTGGGTCTACGCGCGCGCCATGACGCGACGTGGTGTTTTACGCTGATCTCAGACTTGGGGGCCAGCCCCCAAACCCCCGAGATATTTAGGACCAAAAGAAGGGGGGCGGCGGCGCAGCCCTTAGCCGCATTGACGGCGGGCAGAGTTGGCGAAGGCGCGGTAGCGTTGCCAGAATGCTTCGGAGCGCGGATTGTCGGATTGCCTTGTGTCTTGGGCCAGCTGCGGTTCTTCGAAGAACTTCACCGCCAAGGACTGGTCAGAGCCGCTGAGCGATTGGTCGGCCACGCGTTGCACACATGAACACAGGCGGTTGCTGGCGGCGGACCTGTCCGCGTCGATACATGCTTTTCCCACTTTTCCGTTCACGCCGGAACTACAGGCGGCGGTCAATGCTACAAGGGAAAGTGTCACAAATGCACGACGCATGGGGGCCTCTTTTTCGTCGAAATGGGATGCGCTAACTATGCCGCGCCCGCAGGCCTGATGCAATCAGACAAATTGCGCGCGCGACTGTTTATGAGCGGTCAGTCGCCGTCGAATGCACACAGCGCGTGGACGTCCATGCCCATCGTTTCCAGCTTTTTGCGGCCGCCCAGATCGGGCAGATCGATGATGAAGGCGCAGCCGATGACTTCTGCCCCCATTTTTTCGACCAGTTTGATGCCGGCCTCTGCCGTCCCGCCGGTGGCCAGCAGATCATCGACGATCAGAACCTTTTCGCCGGGCTGGAGCGCGTCGTCGTGCACTTCCATCACGGCTTCGCCGTATTCTAGCGTGTAGGCTTGTTCGATTGTCTTGCCGGGCAGCTTGCCCTTTTTGCGGATTGGCACAAAGCCCAACGATAATTGGTGCGCAATGGCCCCGCCGAGGATGAAACCGCGCGCCTCTAGCCCCACGATCCGGTCAATTTTCACGCCGACGTAAGGGTGCAGCAACTGGTCGATGGCCAGACGGAACCCGCGCGGGTCGCTGAACAGCGTGGTCACGTCGCGGAACATGATCCCTTCGTGCGGGAAATCGGGGATCGTGCGAATGTAATCTTGGACGGTTTTCATCAGGTGTCTTCTTTCACAGCACGCGGCCTGCGACCGCATCTAGTTTTGCTACAAGGGTCGCATCCCGATGATCGGGTGCGGTCATAATCGCGTGTTCCAATGCCGTATCGCACCCGTGGGGGCAAGTCGTAGGACGTTGGGTTAGCAAAGCGGGCAGGCGGGTGATCAGGTCAGCGGCCTTGGTGCCGTTACCTTGGAGCGTTTTAATGACGTCGCTAACGTCCACCGCACCGTGATCGGGATGCCAACTGTCATAGTCGGTGACCATGGCGACTGTGATGTAGCAAATTTCAGCTTCACGGGCGAGTTTGGCTTCGGGCATATTGGTCATCCCGATCACATCGCAGGCCCATGATTTATACAGCTGCGATTCGGCCATTGATGAAAACTGTGGCCCTTCCATCGCCAGATAGGTTCCGCCTTGGTGCATTGTGATGCCTGCGTCTTGGCCCGCTTGCAGACAGGCGTCGGACAGGCGTTGGCAGGTCGGGTGGGCAACACTGACGTGACCCACGCACCCCGGACCGAAGAATGATTTGTCCCGCGCGAATGTCCGATCAATGAATTGATCCACAAGAACAAAGTCACCCGGCGCCATGTGGTCTTGAAACGATCCGCAGGCGCTGACGCTAATGATATCGGTCACGCCAAGCCGTTTGAGCGCGTCGATGTTGGCCTGATACGGCACGGTCGTTGGCGTGTGCGTATGGCCCCGTCCGTGGCGAGGCAAGAACACCATGTCGGTTCCGCCCAGTTGCCCTGTCAAAACCGCGTCGGATGGCGTCCCCCAAGGCGTTTCGACCGTTTCCCACTGCGCGTTTTCCAGACCAGCCATCTGATAGATGCCCGACCCGCCGATGATGCCTAATTTTGCCATGGATGTGCCCCTGTTGCCGCGCCACCAGACAAGCAGAGGGTTAACATGCTGACAAGAGGGCGTGCGCGCCTTGATGGTCACAACGTGGTCGTTTATGCCCGCACAAATTCTTCAAATGAGAGAAGTACTATGACCCAAGACATATCCCACGCCGAACTCGCGCGCCAAATCGCTGATATTGCGACGTTGGAGGGGTCATTCACTTTGCGTTCGGGCCAAGTGTCGAGCCGGTATTTCGACAAATACCGTTTCGAAGGCGATCCGAAGCTGTTGCAGCCGTTGGCAAAAGAAATGGCAAAGCTGTTGCCCGAAGGTACAGAGATCATCGCAGGGTTGGAATTGGGCGGGGTGCCGTTGGTGACGGCGCTTTCGATTGAAACAGGACTGCCAGCGGCGTTCATCCGCAAGGAAGCGAAGACATACGGGACATGTCGCGCGATTGAAGGCCAAGATGTAGCTGGCAAGAAGGTGACGTTTATTGAGGACGTGATCACCACAGGTGGTGCCGTGGCGGATGCCTACGGGTTGGCCAAGCAGGAAGACGCGAACGTGCTGGGTGTGATCTGCGCGATCTGGCGCGGTGAAGGGGATCCTGCGATTGCGAACGCGCCAACGCTGCCAGTCTATCCGGTCTTTACGCGCGCCGATCTGGAATAAGCGGCGCTGTTAAGCTGGTCTTCATTCTGTCAAGCTACATTGCAGGTATTGGATGGCGGTTCATGGCTGTTACACCTGCGGGGGTGACATTTGGGCTGGCCTAAGGTAGGGGCGGGCGCAACTGACCTTCCTCACAGGATATCGATATGCCCCGCGCACTTCTGGCGAGCTTCGCCGATAGTATTGCTTTGACTGACAAGGACGCCCCGTTGAATGCGGGACGTCTCCGGACTGAAGTGTTGTCCGGTCTTACCGTGGCTTTGGCGCTTGTGCCTGAAGCCGTTGCTTTTGCCTTTGTGGCCGGCGTTCACCCGCTGGTCGGCCTTTACGCCGCGTTTATCGTAGGTCTGATCACGGCGATCTTCGGCGGACGGCCGGGGATGATTTCGGGTGCGACAGGTGCTTTGGCGGTTGTTATGGTGTCGCTCGTGTCGTTGCACGGCGTGGAATATCTGTTTGCGACTGTCATCTTGATGGGGCTGATCCAGATATTCGTCGGCATTATGAAGTGGGGTAAGTTCATCCGGCTTGTGCCGCATCCGGTGATGTTGGGCTTCGTGAACGGCCTCGCGATTGTTATTTTCTTGGCCCAATTGGGTCAATTCCAAGTGCCGGGTACTGCCGAAGCATCTGGTCACGGTATGGCCAGCGGTGAATGGCTGTCGGGTATGCCGCTGTATCTGATGTTGGGTCTGGTTGTTGTGACAATGGCGATCATCTGGGTGATGCCGAAGATCACAACAGTTATTCCGGCCCCGCTGGCGGGCATTGGTATCGTGGCAGCGGTCGTGATCGGCTTTGGTCTGGACGTGCCGCGCGTTGGTGATTTGGCGTCGATTTCCGGTGGTTTGCCGCAGTTCCACGTGCCTTTCGGTGACGGGACGGGCATCTACGGAACGATGCTGGCGCCGTTCAATCTGGAAACGCTTTGGATTATCTTGCCATTCGCCCTGATCCTGTCTGCCATTGGCCTGATCGAAAGTCTGCTGACGCTGAACCTTGTTGGTGAAATGACCAATAAACGGGGCGGTGCGTCGCAAGAATGTATCGCGCAGGGCGTGTCCAACACAGTGACCGGTTTCTTCGGTGGCATGGGCGGTTGTGCGATGATCGGTCAGTCGATGATCAACGTGAAATCCGGCGGCCGGACACGGATCGCGGGCATCGCCGCAGCATTGTTTCTGCTTGCGTTCATCCTGTTTGCATCAGGCCTGATCGAACAAATCCCGCTGGCCGCATTGGTCGGTGTGATGTTCATGGTTGTGATCGGGACGTTCGCTTGGAACTCGCTTACGATCCTGCGCAAGGTCCCGAAAATGGACGCGTTTGTGACGATCCTTGTGACCATCGTGACCGTTTGGACCGACCTTGCCACGGCTGTTGTGGTTGGTGTGATCGTGTCGGCCTTGGCCTATTCGTGGAACAACGCGACACGCATCTCTGCGAAAATCCACCAGACACCAGAGGGTGCGAAGGTTTACGGCGTGCAGGGCCCGCTGTTCTTCGGGTCATCCGAAGGGTTTGCCGAATTGTTCGACGTCCACAATGACCCATCCTTGGTGATCGTGGACTTTGCGGACAGCCGTGTCGTGGACCAATCTGCGTTGCAGGCGATTGAAGGCATTGCTGGCAAATACGAGGCGCAAGGCAAGCAAATCCAACTGCGTCACCTCAGCCGTGATTGCCATAATCTGCTGTCAAAAGCGGGTCACCTTATGGTCGATAGTGACGATGATCCGGATTACGAAATCGCTGTGGATTACTCTGTCCGGACCGGCATTCTGGGCGGTCACTAAACAAAAATGGGGTCCCTGAAGAAGGGACCCCATACCTCCGGCGGGGATTTGAAAGACGTCAACGAAACCCCGTACAGTCCCTAGTCTTGGCCGGGGCGCGTCAGGCTAAACAGGTCGCGGACTGTAGAATAGTCCTTGTAGCCCAAGCGCGACAGCGGAGTGAACGCTGTCACATCAAACATCCCGTCTTTCAAGCACGCATCGTCCATGTGGACGCCTGTCACCTCTCCGATGATCATCGTGTTGTAGTCACCCGCAAGGTCCACGATCTGCGTCAATTTGCATTCCAAAGCTGCGGGGGATGCCGCAACGCGCGGACAATTGATGGTGTTAGATTCGGCCTTTTCCAACTCAGCCAGACCAAATTCATCTTGATCTTTGTCCCAAGGACCAGAGGTCACGTTCATCGCGTCTTTCAGTGCATAGCTGACGACATTGACCACGAACACGCCCGTTTCGCGGATATTTGCCACGCTGTCTTTGGTCCCGTCGCGGTCCGGTTTCGCGCTTGTTGAGGAAAACATCACCTGCGGCGGGGTGTACGCCACGGCGTTGAAGAATGAATAGGGCGCGAGGTTATCCTTGCCATCCGCACCCCGGGTTGAAATCCAACCAATCGGCCGCGGCGTGACAATCGCATTAAACGGATTGTGCGGCAGTCCGTGCCCATTTTTTGGTTCATAAAACATGACGGTAGTCCCTTAACCTTTGTCTTCGTCTTGGGTAGCGTGGCGACAGCCCTGACACCAGACAAAAGCCCGAGCGACCCGCATGCAAGAGATCAAGATACATCTGGCGCGCGAAGTCCCCGGCGATTGGTGGGAAGTCGAAGAACTGTATGACCTCACATTCGCACCGGGCCGGACCGCGTTGTCGTCTTATCGTTTGCGCGAAGACGTAGCGCCGCTGCCCGATCTCTGCCTGACAGCCCGTGATCCATCGGGCGTCCTGGCGGGCGTCGTGCGATGCTGGCCCACATGTGTGGGTGACGCGCCTGCGGTTCTGTTGGGGCCCATTGCCGTCCATCCAACCCGTCAAGGTGAAGGAATTGCCGCGATTTTGATGATGAACTGCATCGATGCTGCGCGATCTGCTGGCTGGTCACGTGTCCTGTTGGTGGGCGATCATCCCTATTACAAACGCTTCGGCTTTGATCCTGTGGCAGACGTCATCATGCCCCCGCCGACCAATCCGGACCGTGTCTTGGGGCTTTCGCTGGTTGATGGGGCTTGGGACGGCATCACGGGACAGGTTAGACGCCCAAAAGATTGCATTTGATCGGCGGAGGACCCATTTAGGTCGCATGAACAAATCGCAGAACGATGTCCAAGTGATGCCTGACAAGACCAACCGTGTTGCCTTGGATGAAGATGCTCTTCGTCAGATCAAGGCGCTCGCCGTGCGTCAAAATTCGGCGAATGGCGTTCTGATGAAGGCCATCAACTATGTTGGCGGTCAGGTGGAAAGCGGCATGAACGTTTTTCCGCAAGGCGTGCGTGACCAGATCGATAACGTGGCGCGGATCGCGCTTGAAAAAAGCTTTAACCTCGCCGCGCGCACCCGCACAGGCCGGATCGGGCGCGCGATTGGCACGGACCGGATGCACCGTGTGTTGGGCACTGTATCTGGCGCGATTGGCGGCGTTGCGGGCATCGGGACGGCACTGACAGAACTGCCATTTGCGACGACGATCATCTTTCGGTCGGTTCAAGCGGTCGCCGAAGAATACGGTGAAGACCCGCAATCAGCCGAAACACGCATGGAATGCTTGGCCGTTTTCGGGGCAGGTGGGCCTGGCACTGACGACGATGGCGTTGATACGTCGTTCATCGGCGCACGATTGAGCATTACAGGACCAGCCTTGAACACGTTAATCAGCAAAGTTGCACCACGTTTTGCAACCGTGATGTCCCAGAAACTGGCGTCACAATCTGTGCCGGTTCTGGGGGCGATTGCAGGCGCTGGCACAAACTATGCGTTCGTGAATTACTACATCAGCATGGCGCACGTGCATTTCGGCTTGCGCAAATTGATGCGCGAACACGGCGAAGACCCTGTGCTGGATGCGTTTCACAAGTTTTTGGTGACCAATGATCTGCCGATTAATCGGGCGACCGATTAGACTTGGTAAGCTAGCCAATCGGCAACAGCGCGTCTGACCGATGTGTCGCCATCCGCCATGGATTGTTCGATCACGGCCCGTACTTCGCTTAGATCGACACGTCGCAGGATATGCTTGACCGGACCGACAGAGGCAGGGCGCATCGATAGTGACCGCAGGCCGAGTGCGGCAAAGCACAAGGCTTCGACGGGGCGTCCGGCATCTTCGCCGCAGAATGAAATCGGCGTGCCGTTCTGTTCGCAGCGCGCGATCACCATGGACAGGAAGTTCAAAAAGCTGGGTGACAACGTGTCATAACGTTTGCGCACCCGTTCGTTTTCACGGTCGGCCGCAAAGAAGAACTGTTTCAGGTCGTTCCCGCCAATCGAGATGAAATCGACGTCCTTGAAGAATGCGTCAGGCGCGTAGGCCAGTGATGGTGTTTCCATCATTGCGCCGACTTCCAGTGATGATGGCACCGGATGGCCCAACCGTTTTTCGCGCGCCAAGGCTTTGTCCATTTCGGCCTTGGCTGCGATGAATTCTTCGTGGAGCGTGATGAACGGGAACATGACCGTCAGGGGACCACCGTCCGCCGCACGGATCAGCGCCTGTAACTGCATCCGCAACACGCCCGGCTTATCTAGACCTACGCGGATCGCGCGCCAGCCCATCGCAGGGTTCGGTTCGTCGTTCGGTTTCATGTAGGTCAGCACTTTGTCAGACCCGATATCAAGCGTCCGGAATGCGACCCGTTTACCAGCAGAGGCTTTCAGCACCCGCGAATAAAGCGCGGACAGTTCACCGCGGCGGGGCATCTTATTGCGGACCAGAAACTGCAATTCGGTGCGGAACAGGCCAACGCCTTCGGCACCGGACCCTTCAAGCGACGGCAGATCGGCCATCAGGCCCGCGTTCATATCCAGTCGGATGACTGACCCGCATTTGGTCTTCGCCGGATGTTCGCGGATCGATGCATAACGTTCTTGTGCCAGCGCCTGCATCGCGATTTTTTCGCGGAACGCGCTTTGTACTGTTTCGTCTGGACGCAGGTGCACAAAACCCTGATCGCCGTCGACCAACATGTTGTCGCCGTTCAGCGCCTGTGTCGTGACGCCTTTTGCGTTGATCACAAGCGGAATGGCCCAAGCCCGCGCAACGATGGTCGCGTGAGACCCGACAGACCCTTCTTCCAACACGATCCCGCGCAGCTTTTTACCGTAGTCCAGCAGTTCGCCGGGGCCGATGTTCTTGGCCACAAGGATCGGGTTATCCGGCATTTCAGCACCGGTTTCTGCCCCTTGGCCTGTCAGAATACGCAGCAAACGGTTCGATAGATCGTCGAGATCGTTCAACCGTTCACGCATGTAAGCGTCGCCTGCATGGCTGAGGCGGGCCTTCGCAAGGGATTGCTCTTTTTCGACAGCGGCTTCGGCGGACAGACCGTTGCTGACGTCGTCTTCCATTCGCTTTTTCCAACTGCGCGAGTTGGCAAACATGCGGTAGGCTTCAAGGATCTGTTTTTGTTCGCCGTTTAATGAACGGTTGCCGGACAGCATGTCGTCGACGGATGTCCGCAGGGTTTCAATCGCTTCGCGCAAACGGGCCAATTCGACTTCGGGGTCGTCCGAGATCGGGTTTGTGACAACGACGCGCGGTTCATGCAGGTAAACGCGGCCTTCGGCGGCACCTTCTTGTGCAATCGACCCTTTGATCAGGCTTGGACGTTGGTGGGGGGCAGCAAGTGCCGCACCTTCGCCGACAAAAGCGCCAAGTTCGGCCATCTCGGCCAGCACCATCGCGACCACTTCAAGCGCGTAGACTTCGTCAGGCGTGAATTTGCGGGCGGTTTTGGACTGAACAACAAGCACGCCGAGGATATCGCCGACGCGTTGTACAGGGACACCGCAGAACGACGAAAACCGTTCTTCGCCTGTCTCTGGCATATAGCGGAAACCGCGTTCAGACGGCGCATCTGCCGTGTTGATCACACGACGGGACCGCGCGGTGCGCCCGACAAGACCTTCGCCCAAACGCATTCGTGTTTCATGAACCGCAGCAGCAGCCAGACCCTGCGTCGCGCAAAGTTCGAGCGTTTCAGAATCGCGGAACAGATAGATCGAACACACTTCGGCCTGCATCGACATCGCGATCAACGCGACGATTTCGTCCAGCCGTTCCTGACCGGCGGTCTGTGCCGCCATCGTTTCACGTAACTTGCCCAGCAGTTTTCTGCTTTCGGATTCAACCCGGTGCGGCATGATGTTCCCTTTGTTCCTGCCACCGCTATATGGGCAAACAAGTCGGATTGGGAGAGCTAATGGCAGGTGATCCCGTGCAATTCGCCTTATAGTGGTATTTTTTGGGGCTTTGTGCCAACGGGCCTAAAAACGCGGCAATGGGGCGCCGGTGCTATTCACGACGGGAAGGGCGCGATCCGCGCTAATTGGCAGGCAACAATGCAAGGAGGTCTTCGGTCAAATATGGCTTTCCCAACGTCTTGGCCCCTGCGAAACCACCCGTTAGTTGATCTTCGGTGTAGCCAGTCGCCACGACAAACGGGATGCCCTTTTGTGTAAGGGCGGTGGCTATCACTTCGGATGTTTCCGCGCCAAGGTTCAGATCCAAAATCCCAAAATCAACCGTATGGGCGGCCAATCCGACAAGCGCTTTTGCAACGCCTGTGTAGGGGCCGACAACCGCGTAACCCGCGTCTTCAAGGTCCATGACCAGCGACATGGCGAGAAACGCGTCATCTTCGGCAACTAGGATTTGTTTTGGCATTTAGGTGCCTGTGACAATAAAAAAGGACAACTCGCGTTTGACGCTAGCTGCCCTTCTTTCATTTTCCAAGTGCGTATACGTAAAGCTTACGCTGCTTTTTCCAGTTCAAATGCATCGTGCAGGGCTTGAACGGCAAGCTCCATGTACTTGCGATCAATCAGGACCGAGATTTTGATCTCGGATGTGGTGATGACCTTGATGTTGATGCCTTCAGCCTGAAGGGACGCAAACATCTTGGCCGCGACACCCGCGTGGGACCGCATGCCGATACCTACGACAGACACTTTGGCCACACCGTTATCAGTCACCAGCTCGTGGTAGTTGATTTCGCCGGATGCCATCGCGTCAGCCATCGCTTTTTCAGCGCGCGCCACCTGATCAGTCGGGCAAGAGAAGGTCATGTCAGTGCGGCCTTCCTCAGAAATGTTCTGGACGATCATATCGACGTTCACGCCCGCCTCGGCAAGTGGGCCGAAGATTGCGGCCGCGATACCGGGGCGGTCAGCCACGGAAATCAGCGTCATTTTGGCTTCGTCGCGGCTGTACGCCACACCTGCAACTGCGTTCTGTTCCATGATTTCCTCCTCATCGCAGACGAGCGTACCGGCGTCGTCCGATGGTTCTTCAAATGATGACAGCACCCGCAGGCGCACTTTGTAACGCATGGCCAATTCAACTGACCGCGTTTGTAGGACTTTTGCGCCAAGCGACGCCAATTCCAGCATTTCCTCAAACGCGATCTTGTCGAGCTTGCGGGCCTTGTCGGTGATCCGTGGGTCGGTGGTGTAAACTCCGTCCACGTCAGTATAGATATCACAGCGTTCCGCATCAAATGCGGCGGCAAAGGCCACAGCCGTGGTGTCAGACCCGCCACGACCCAGCGTAGTGATCCGGCCTTCGGGGCTGATACCTTGGAAACCCGCAACGACCGCAACCTTCATACCTTCGCCGAATTTGGCGTTGATATTGTCGGTCGGGATTTCTTCGATGCGTGCGGATGAATGGGCTGAGTTCGTGACAAGCGGCACTTGCCAGCCTTGCCAACTGCGGGCCGGAATATCCATTTCTTGCAGGCGGAGGGCCATCAGGCCAGCCGTCACGTTTTCGCCGGACGATACAATCGCGTCGTATTCGCGCGCGTCATAAAGTGGGGACGTTTCATTGACCCAGCCGACCAGTTCATTGGTCTTGCCGGACATGGCCGATACGATGACGATCACGTCATAGCCTTTAGCGACTTCAACAGCCACACGTTTGGAGGCCCGCGCAATACGGTCAAGGTTCGCGACGGAGGTTCCGCCGAATTTCATCACAAGCGTTGGCATCGCTGTTCCTTTAGCAAAACCGGAGCCGTCCCGGAATATCGCGCCCCCTTTAGACTGCTCGCGCGGGCGGGGCAAGCGGGGGGCGATTTTTCAGGACAAATCGATCAAACTATCAGGAATACGGGGGGCGCCCGATCAGTTGGTTTTCTTGGTCGGCACGAAGGGCAAGGGCAGGACGGGAACGCCGTCTTCTAGCAGTTTCTTTGTGTCAGCCGCAGACGCTTGCCCATAGATCGCCCGTTCCGGCTTTTCCCCGTCGTGCATGGCGCGTGCTTCGGTTGAGAAATCTGTGCCGACGTCGGTCGCATTGCTTTCCACGTGCTTTTTCAGCTTCGTGATCGGGTTTTCCTCATCGCGCAGGCGTGGTGCAGTCACCGCGTCGGATGTTGCGACCTTCGGGGCCATCAACGCTTTGCGGATGTCGGTGTCGCCACAGGTCGTGCAGGTGACCATGCCCGTCTTCAAAAGCTTGTCGCAGTCCGCCCCTGACCGAAACCAGCTGTCGAACGTATGATCATTGGCGCAGGTCAGATCGAAGCGGATCATCAGGTGGGATGCTTTCTAAACGGGGTGTGCATCAAAAATAGAGATCGGTGCGTGGATCACAAGTCCTATAGGATCAAAGACTTTTACCGTTTTACCATGTCGGGGGTAAAGCTGGCGATGATCCGTTTCAGTTCTGGTTCTTGCACGCGGCTGGCGGCCTTTGACAGGCTGACCCATTTGCGGCGTCTTTGGTGGGCTTCGGGCCAGTCACTGTGTACGGCTGTCACCTTGACCGGATACACCAAAGTAATGACAGGAAATGTTTCGGTCTTGGTGCGTTTGGGATAAGTGTAGACGCCCAAACAGCGATCATATGCTTTGCCTGTCAGCCCGGCTTCTTCCCATGCTTCGGTCGCGGCGGCCTGTGCTGGCGTTTGTTTGTGCATCGGCCAGCCTTTGGGCAAAATCCAGCGTTTCGTCCGGCGCGATGTGATGATGCAAACCTCGACCCGATCTTTGCGCATCCGGTAGCAAAGGGCCGCGAACTGCGTCCGCACATCGGTTTTCCCAAAGCGCCGCAGCTTAAGCGGAAGTTGTTTCGGTTTGATCGGTTTAGGCATGGCGCTTTGTCGATTGCGGGTTAGGTATGGCGAATGTCGTTTACGTCCCACGCCCAGCCACGGCTTACAAGCCCCGCGCCTGACACGTCCTTGCCTAAAATGATCGGCCACGAAATTTATCGCGGATCGAGCTACGGGGCGCATCATCCGCTGCGTGTGCCGCGCGTATCCACCGTCATGGACCTGTCGCGTGCGATGGGGTGGTTGCCGCGGCACCAGTTTGTCCAAAGCCCGCGCGCAAAACCCAACGCCTTAACCGGATTTCACACGCCAGACTACATCGCCGCGTTGCAGGCGGCCGAGGCGACCCAATTCGTCGGCCCCGCCGTCAAAGCCCGCCACGGGCTTGGCACCCCATCCAATCCCGTGTTCGCGGAAATGTACCGCAGACCTGCCACATCGGCTGGCGCATCCTTGCTGGCGGGCGAAATGTTGGCGCGTGGCGGGACGGTGTATTCGCCAGCAGGGGGCACGCACCACGGCATGCCGGATCGCGCGAACGGGTTTTGCTATTTCAACGATCCGGTCCTCGCGATCCAATCGCTGCGCCGCAACGGGGCGGCAAAGATCGCGTATATTGATATCGACGCGCATCACTGCGACGGGGTGGAACATGCCTTTGCCGATGATCTCGATACGTTGCTCATCTCTACGCATGAAGAAAACCGTTGGCCGCGCACCGGTGCGATGACGGACGTTGGGGTGGGCAACGTGTGGAACTTGCCGTTGCCTGCGGGTGTCGGGGATGATGTCGCGGCCATGGTGCGTGACGCCGTGATTTTGTCGGTGGTGCAAGCGTTTCGACCAGATGCGATCGTGTTGCAATGCGGGGCGGACGCCGTGCTGGAAGACCCGCAGTCCCGACTGGCGTGGTCGAATAATGCGCACCGCGCCATCGTGCGGGCGTTAATGGGCATGGCGCCACGTTATCTTGTCTTGGGCGGGGGCGGCTACAATCCGTGGTCTGTCGGGCGCTGCTGGACTGGCGTTTGGGCCGTGCTGAACAACCACGAAATCCCTGATGCGTTACCAGAGGCGGCACAGTCCGTGTTGCGCGGTTTACAGTGGGACGGGCAAAGGCGCGTGAAGACGCCGCCGGATCATTGGTTAACAACGTTAGTCGATGCGCCGCGTATGGGCGGTATCCCGGATGATGTCAGAACACGGGTAGCCACATTGCAGGCGCGGCTGCGTCAGTGGATCTAGACTTGTCAGCGCGGGCCTTGGTGCCGATAAGGTTGCTATGCGTATGATGTCCCTTTGTCTTTTCATGTGTCTGCTGCCGATAAAGGCGCTGGCCGATGACCTTGTTGTCTTCGCCGCAGCCAGCCTGAAAGGGCCTTTGGATGCCATCGCGGCACCCTTTGAAAATGTCGTCGTGTCATATGCGGGAAGCGGGACGTTGGCCCGCCAAATTAACCAAGGTGCGCCCGCTGATGTTGTTCTACTGGCCAATGCGGCGTGGATGGATGTGCTTGTTGACGCGCAAAGCGTGGCGGACCCGATCACCTTTGTTGGCAATCGTTTGGTTTTTGTGGGCCAGCCGGACGCGGCCGACGTTGCACTGACGCCTGATGGTTTGGCCAATGGACTAAATGGCGGACGCTTGGCCATGGGCTTTACCAGCAGTGTGCCTGCGGGCATTTACGGGAAAGCGGCGCTGGAAAGCTTGGGCCTATGGCACACAGTTGCGCCTTCGGTGGTTGAAATGGACAACGTGCGCGCGGCGTTGAACCTTGTCGCGCGTGGTGAAGTGCCGTTGGGCATCGTGTACCAAAGCGATGCGCTGATTGTGCCGGACCTGAAAATCGTGGCGCAGTTTCCGCAGGGCAGTCACCCAGACATTGCATATTATGCAGCAATGACAACAACATCCGACCATCCTGACGCGCAAAGCTTTGTGGATGCATTGCGCGGGCCGACCGCGAAAGAGATTTTTGATGCCGCAGGGTTTTGCACTGATGCGCGGTGGTGCTGAGCATGCAATTTGATCCGGCCTTCTGGACCATCGTTTCGCTGTCTTTGAAGGTAGCATCCGTCGCGATCTTGGTGGCTTTGCCTTTTGCGATCATCACGGCGTGGGTTCTGGCGCGGCGGCAGTTTTGGGGCCATGGTTTGTTGAACGGCATCGTCCATTTGCCGCTAGTTTTGCCACCCGTCGTGACCGGTTATCTGTTGCTCATCACGTTTGGGCGCAATGGGCCTGTGGGCGGGTTCCTGTTTGATACGTTCGGCATCACCTTGGCCTTCACATGGACGGGGGCCGCGTTGGCGGCTGGGATTATGGCGTTTCCATTGATGGTTCGCGCGATCCGGTTGGGATTTGATGCGGTCGATACGGGGCTAGAGGCGGCGGCAGCCACCCTAGGCGCATCGCCCTTGCGGGTATTCATGACAGTCACATTGCCTTTGATCGCTCCCGGTATTTTAGCGGGCGCTGTGCTGGGCTTTGCAAAGGCGCTGGGCGAATTTGGCGCGACGATCACCTTTGTGGCGGCCATTCCCGGACAAACGCAAACGATCCCCTCTGCCATATACGGCCTGTTGCAAGTGCCGGGGCAGGAAGGCGCGGTTGTGACCTTGGTCGTCGTCTCGATCATCTTGGCGATGGGGGCTTTGATCGTGTCAGAATGGCTGTCGTCGCGTATGGCCAAAAGGTTGGCCGCATGACGTTGCAAGTCGATATTCAAGCGCAATTGGGTGATCTGTCTCTTGATGTGCAATTTGACGCACCAGTGGGGGTGACGGTTCTGTTCGGGCCATCTGGGGCAGGTAAAACGTCGGTCATCAATGCGATTGCAGGACTGATCAAACCCGACAAGGGGCTGATTTCGTTAGACAAAAAGGTCCTTTACGACGGACAAAACAGCGTTGCGGTGCACAGGCGAAAGGTCGGCTATGTCTTTCAAGATGCGCGCCTTTTCCCGCATATGACCGTGCTGCAGAACCTGACGTATGGCGGCAGGAATGACTTTGACCGGATAATTGATATCCTTGGGCTGCGCGATCTGTTGGACCGCAGACCTGCAGGGTTATCGGGCGGTGAAAAGCAGCGGGTCGCATTGGGGCGAGCGTTGATGGCGCAGCCTGATGTGGTGTTGATGGACGAACCGCTCGCGGCGCTCGACGGGCCGCGCAAAGCAGAGGTGCTGCCCTACATCGCCGATATCGCCGCGACCCAGAAGATACCTGTCATCTACGTGACCCACGCGATGGCAGAGGTTACTCAGCTGGCCGATCAATTGGTTGTGATTGATCAAGGACAGGTCGTGCGCAAAGGGCCGGTGTTCGACGTTTTAGCAGACCCGATGGCCGCGCGGTTTTTTGCGAAACGCGACGCGGGGGCGCTGGTGTCCTGCGTCGTCGACCGACACGATCTGGACGAAGGCGTCACCGTGCTGGCCTCTGGCGCGGGGCCGATCCTGTTGCCGGGGCAGGTGGGGAAAGTCGGCGCTGGGCTGCGATTGCGGATACCCGCGCAAGACGTGATCTTGGCGCAGACAGCGCCGGTCGGGCAATCCGCCCTGAATGCGATTGCGACCGTCATCACCGAAGTCACGCCGCTGCCAAACGGCAATCTGGCGGTGATGTTGCGGGCGAAGGAATTGCCGATCTGGGCGGAAATCACGCCGCTATCGGTGCGTCGCCTTGGACTTGAGACAGAGCAAAACGTCTTTGCGATTTTCAAAGCAACGGCGGTCGGGCCTGTTTAGACAGACGGTTTTGCTTTTTCGAGGTACGCGTCCATCGCGGGTTTGTAAGCGATTAGTTCTTTCGCGACTTCGGGAAATCCGCGCAGACGCGCATCATAGGCCAGTACCGCTTCGGGCCACGTGATCGGCAGGTCTATGGCGGTTTCAAACGCTTTGATCCATGCGAATGTCACTGCAAAGCCGCAGTCACACATCCACAACGTATCGCGATCCAGCGGGTCGGTGGACAGCAGCAGCGCCAGTGACGCGAGGTGTTTGGAAATGGCCGCACCACCTGCATTTACGGCATCAACATTGCGGGTGGCATAGGCCACTTGCGGATAAATAGCCCTTACAGCGGGTTCCAATCGCGTGTCATGCATCCGGCTTTTTTCGCGGGCCTTGGCGCGCAGCTGCATATTGGCGGGCAGCATCGGGACATCGGGAAAAGCGTCTTCGATGTATTCGGCAATGGCTTCTGAATCGGCAAGAACAAGGTCACCGTGGATCATTGCGGGCAGATTACCGGACGGAATCAACGCCTTGTATTCCGCCGATCCGTAACCACCCGGCGGCGGCAATTCCGTAAATTCCACACCTTTGTGGCGCAGCAAAATCCGCAGTTTTGCGTTATAAACGGAAACCGGAACGGCGTAGATCGTCAGCATCGTGATGTCCTTCAATGCAAAGGCCGACCGCAATCATACGGTCGGCCCATTGTTCGAAAAGGTAAAATTATTCCGCCAAAAGCTGCCATTTTACGCCCAGCTCATCGAAAAAGCCCTGTTCTTGTTTCAGGGTAATCCATGTGTTCACGTAGTTGATCCAGACCTGATCGTCCTGCGGCAACAGCATTGCGATCGGTGTTGGGGCGCGGCCAGCGTCTACAGGTACGATCATCAGTTCATCGTATTGCGCGACCAGTTTGTTGGCCTCGACGTTGGATGTGATGCTGGCATCTGCGCGGCCAACCAGCACTTCTTGGAAGTCGCGGGCAGGGGCTTCGACAATGCGGTGCTCTGCGTCTGGGAAGAAGTCCTTAACCTGCGCTTCTTGGGTCGTGCCAAGCGTTGCTGCGACAGAAACGTCTGCCATGTTCAGGCTGTCCCAAGACGTGAAGCGTTCAGCGTTTTCTTTCAGCGTCAGTGGCACAGTCGCCAATGAGAAATAGCTGTCGGAATATCCAGCGGCCTTTGCGCGGGAAGGCGAAACAGAGGCAGAGCCTGTGATGTGGTACTGACCTGCGGTGACGCCGCTGACCAATGTTTTCCAATCTGTCGCGACGAATTCAACTTCGACACCCAGATCTGCGGCAAGCGCTGTCATCACGTCGATGTCGTAGCCAGTGTAAGAATTTGTGGCGACGTCTTTCATCGTCATCGGGTTCCAGTCGCCTGTTGTGCCGACCTTCAACACGCCTTCGCTAAGGATGTCGTTCAACGCAGATTGCGCTGTCGCAGACACGGTGCTGGCAGCAAGCACGACAGTCGCGGCCGCAATTTTGAAGAATTTCATAGGGTTTCCCTTTTCGTTTGAACGTTGCTACCTAGTTTGCCTGACACAGGCGGCAATGCAAAGTGCTGACACTTTTTACTTGCGCTATCCCCGGTCACGGCTGCGTGATCTGATCAAGGACGACCCGATGACCGACGCGAAGCCGCCCATAATTACGATGAAAGATGTGTCCAAGTTCTTTGGTGATTTCCAAGCATTAAAGAGCGTGAACCTTGACGTGGCGCTGGGGGAACGGGTGGTCGTGTGCGGGCCGTCAGGGTCCGGAAAGTCGACGCTGATCCGCTGTATCAACCGTTTGGAGGCGCATGAAAGCGGCGAGATCACGGTCGATGGGACGGTGTTAACCGACAAGCCTGAAAGTCTGGACAAAATCCGTGGGACTGTCGGAATGGTCTTTCAGCAGTTCAATTTGTTTCCGCATCTGACCGTTCTTGAAAACCTCACGCTTGGCCCGCGCCGTGTGCTGGGCTTGTCCGCAGAAGAAGCGAATGCGCGGGGGATGAAATACCTCGAACGTGTGCAAATCCCTGATCAGGCAGATAAATTCCCGCGGCAACTGTCGGGTGGCCAACAGCAACGCGTGGCGATTGCACGGTCTCTATGTATGGAACCACGCATTTTGTTGTTTGATGAACCGACGTCTGCGCTCGACCCCGAAATGATTGCTGAAGTGTTGGATGTGATGACCGAACTCGCGTCATCGGGCATGACCATGATCGTCGTGACCCACGAGATGGGGTTCGCCCGTAAGGTTGCCGATACGATGGTGTTTATGGACAAGGGCGAAATCGTCGAAGTTGGCGCGCCCGAAGACGTGTTCACCGCACCAAAATCGCAGCGTTTTGCGACTTTCCTACAGCAAATTTTGAACCACTAGGGGCCGCAAGATGAAACGTTTGATGATCTTCGTAGCGCTGATCGCCCTTGCTGGATGTTCCGGCAATTGGGGATGGTACGTGGTGGACCCGTCGACCCCTAAGGGTTTGATAAACCTAAAATTCATGCTGTCCGGCATGTACTACACGATCTTGCTATCGGTGACGGCGATCTCGATTTCGGTCGTGGTTGGACTGTTAGTCGCACTTCCGGGGTTGTCCCAGAAAAAGGGATGGCGGCGGTTCAACCGGACCTACGTCGAAATCGTGCGGGCAGTGCCAATTCTGGTGCTGATTTTGTGGGTGTATTACGGGTTGCCAACGCTGTCTGGCATCACGCTGAATGTCTTTTGGGCGGGTGTTCTGGCGCTCGCGCTATCCGACAGCGCGTTCCAAGCCGAGATTTTCCGCGGCGGCATCCAATCCATCGCACGTGGGCAATATGAGGCGGCACAATCCATATCGCTGAACTACCGCGACACGATGCGTTACGTGATCTTGCCACAGGCGATCCGCCGCATCCTGCCCGCACTGGGTAACCAATTGGTTTACATGTTGAAAATGTCGTCGCTGGTGTCCGTCATCGGCATGCAAGAACTGACGCGAAAGGCGAATGAGTTATCGGTGTCAGAATACCGACCGCTGGAAATCTACACGGTGCTGGTGCTCGAATACCTCGTTCTGATCCTGATCGTATCGGCTGGCGTGCGCTGGTTGGAACGCCGCATGCAAGCGTCCGAAGCATGAGTAGCGCGCGCGATCTTGATCTGACGTCGGGTGGTCTTGTCGGGCATTTCCGTACGCTCGCGATCCCTGCGGCGTTCGGGATGCTGTTTTCCACGCTGTACAACGTCGTCGATGTCTATTGGGCGGGGCGGTTGTCGACCGAAGCACAAGCGGGTCTGTCGATCGGGTTCCAAGCGTTCTTTATCATGATGGCGGTCGGCTTTGGTCTTGGCTCTGCCATGTCGGCGTTGGTCAGCAATGCGAAGGGTGGGAAGAACAACAGCGAAGCTGGTAAGTTCACGGCGCAGGGCATCACATTTGGCGTGATTGCAACCGCCACACTGATGGTCATCGGCTGGATCGGCGGCCCATATCTGATTGCGCTTGTTTCCGAACCGGGGGGCTATCGCGATGCGGCAACCGGTTATTTTCGTTGGCTGATATTCTCGCTTCCCGGTTTCATGCTGGCCTACGGTATCAACGGCGTGCTGCAGGCCCATGGTGACACGGTCACATTGCAACGCGGGTTGATGGTCGCGTTTGTTGTGAACATCGGGCTGAACCCGCTGCTGATGTTTGGCGTACCCGGTATCTGGGACGGGCTGGGTTTCAACGGCATCGCGTTGGCCACTGTGATCAGCCAAACAGGCGTCATGCTATGGGTGATGTGGCAGGTTTTCGACCTCGAAATTATGGACGGCATCAAGCGTGTCGAATTCATCCCCGACGCCACCAAAATACGCGAAATCACCGCGCAACTTTTGCCGGCAAGCACCGCGATGATGGTGATGTTCGTCTCGGGCTTTGTTGTGCAATACGCACTGAAAGGGTTTGGCGAACACGCGATTGCGGCCTACGGGGTTGCGCTGCGGATCGAACAAATCCTGCTCCTGCCGGTCCTTGGCATGACCGGTGCGCTTCTGCCGATTATCGGGCAGAACTTTGGCGCATCTAACCCTGATCGCGTGCGCGAAGCGTTGTTTCTGTGTTGGAAGATCGGATTTGCCATGACGCTGATCGCGACGCCTGCGCTCTGGTTCGGGGGGCGATTTGCGATGGGCCTATTCACAGATGATCTGGATGTAATTGACGTCGGCGTCAGCTACCTGCGGGTCGATAGTTTTCTGTTCCCGATCTACATGATGCTATTTTCGATCAATTCCTTCCTGCAAGGACTAAAGAAACCGATCTGGACCCTTTGGATTAGCGTCTATCGCCAAGGCATTGGGATCGCGTTGTTTATCTGGATCTACGTCGGCTTGATGGGCTTCGACGTTTGGGGTGTCTGGTTCGGTATCGGCACGGCGGTCACGACAGGTTGGATCATCGCGCTGGTCGTGGCACACGGCATCGCAAAGCGTGAAATCGGCGGGTTGCGCGGCTAAAACGCTTCGTCGACAACCGACTGCATCGACACATGCGTCGACGTATTTGCGACATGTGGCAGCGCGGAAATCTTTTCGCCTAAAACACGGCGGTATTCGTGAATATCGGCTGTGCGCACCTTCAAAAGATAGTCGAAGGCACCAGCGATCATATGGCACATTTCAATTTCAGGGGTGGCGCGAACGGCTTCATCGAAGGCCTGCAGCGCCTTTTCGGTCGTGTCGTTCAGTTTGACCTCTATAAAGGCTACATTGCTGCGGCCCAACTTGGCCGGGTTCACGACGGCCCGAAAACCCGTAATATAACCATTGTGGATCAACCGCTTAAGCCGCACTTGGCACGGGGTTTTCGTCAAGCCAACTTTGTCCGCCAGTGCGGTCACAGAGATTCGGCCGTCGCTGCGCAATATCTTGATAATCGCGATATCGAAACGGTCTAGCTGACTTCCGTTATCTCTATTTTCGGTTTCATCGGCCATGATTATTCCATTATTTGGTTTTTTGTCTCGTCCATTTCGATATTCTAGGCTGAACGACTTTTTGCCTTATGCTATGTTTTGACTACTCTTATCAAGGTTTTTAGACATGAATGACCTCTCAACCCTGCGTCAGAAAATCCGTGCGGACCATCTGCGTGACGAAGATGCCGTACTGGCCGAATTGCAAGAACGTGCTGATTTTTCAGATACTTTCCGTACTGACGCCGTACGGCGCGGCACGCGGTTTGTCGAAGCCATCCGCAACGACAGTAAGCCGGGATTGATGGAGGTCTTTCTGGCCGAATATGGCCTTTCCACAGACGAAGGCATCGCGCTGATGTGTTTGGCCGAGGCATTGTTGCGTGTCCCTGACGAGGACACGATTGACGCGTTGATCGAAGACAAGATCGCGCCATCCGCGTGGGGCGAACATCTTGGGAAATCAAGCTCTTCGCTGGTGAACGCGTCGACGTGGGCTTTGATGCTGACAGGCAAGGTTTTGCAAGACGGCACAGGCATGGCAGGGGTTCTACGATCCGCCGTCAAACGGCTGGGCGAACCCGTGATCCGCGTGGCCGTATCACGCGCGATGAAAGAGCTTGGCGCGCAGTTTGTGTTGGGCGAAACCATCGAGAAAGCGCTGGAACGGGGCAGGGCGCGCGAAAAACAGGGCTACACTTTTTCGTATGACATGCTGGGCGAAGCGGCGCTGACGGCAGCCGACGCGCAGGATTATTTTGACGCCTACGCTGATGCGATCAAGGCGCTCGCAAGCGAATGCACATCTGAAGATATCCGCGAAAACCCCGGTATTTCGATCAAGCTGTCCGCGCTTCATCCACGTTATGAGGTTGGCCAGCGTGACCGCGTGATGACGGAGCTGACAGAACGCACACTAGCGCTTGCCAAGATGGCGCGCGACGCGGGCATGGGGTTGAACATCGACGCGGAAGAGGCTGACAGACTTGATCTTTCTCTTGATGTGATCGCACAGGTTTTGTCGAATGAAGCGCTAAAGGGCTGGGACGGTTTCGGTGTTGTCGTGCAGGCATACGGGAAACGGGCGTCGGGCGTGATCGACTTCCTTTACGGTATCGCGGCTGATCAGGATCGCAAAATCATGGTCCGGCTTGTAAAGGGCGCGTATTGGGATACCGAAATCAAGCGGGCCCAAGTTGAAGGGTTGCGCGGCTTTCCCGTGTTTACCCAAAAGGCGGCGACGGACGTGTCGTATATTTGCTGTGCCAAGCAATTGCTGGGGCTGACCGACCGGATTTATCCGCAGTTCGCCACGCACAACGCACATTCTGTTGCGGCGATTTTTGAAGTCGGGGCAGACCCGAAAACCTATGAATTCCAACGGCTTCACGGTATGGGCGAAGCGTTGCACGACGTTGTTCTGAAGCAGAATCAGACGCGGTGCCGCATCTATGCACCTGTTGGGGCCCACGAAGATTTGCTCGCCTATCTCGTGCGCCGATTGTTGGAAAACGGCGCGAACAGTTCTTTTGTTAACCAGATCGTGGATGAAGATGTGCCGCCCGCTGAAGTCGCGGCGGACCCGTTCGCAGCAATTGTGAAGGGGCGGCAATCGGTTCTGGCGCCTGCCGATCTATACGCACCCGAGCGTTCTAATTCCAAAGGCTGGGATTTGCATGATCAGGATGATCTGGACGCAATCGAAAAGGCACGCGGCGCGTTTGCTACAGCGAAATGGCGGGTAGGGCCAATTGTTGCAGCCGGAAGTTCGAATGGTGAAACAGTCGCAGTTCAAAACCCGGCAAGACCTGCGGACTTGGTCGGATTAATACAATTCAGTTCTGAAGAAACGGTGCAAACCGCGATCAACGATGCCCGCAAATGGGATGCGCCGCCCACAGAACGGGCCGCGATTTTGAACAAAGCAGCCGATCTGTATGAGCAGAACTTTGGCGCATTTTTTGCGTTATTGGCACGCGAAGCCGGCAAAACCCAGATGGACGCGATTGCGGAGCTACGCGAAGCGGTCGATTTTTTACGCTACTATGCGGCCCGTGCGGTCGAATTGGATCAGCCTCCGCGCGGGATCATCACGTGCATTTCGCCTTGGAATTTCCCGCTCGCGATCTTCACGGGGCAGATCAGCGCGGCATTGGCGGCTGGGAACGGCGTGCTCGCGAAGCCCGCGGAATCCACCACCTTGACCGCTGTCTTCGCAACCCAATTGCTGCATGAAGCAGGGGTTCCGGTTGCGGCGGTCCAACTGCTAACGGGGGAAGGGCATGATGTCGGAACATGGTTAACGGGATCAGCGAAAGTCGATGGCGTTTGCTTCACAGGTTCAACGCGTACTGCCCAAGCCATTAACCGTAATATGGCGCAAAACATGTCGCCAACCGCGCCACTGATTGCTGAAACGGGTGGGCTGAACGCGATGATCGTGGACAGCACTGCGCTGCCAGAACAGGCTGTGCGTGATATCGTGGCTTCCGCGTTTCAGTCCGCAGGGCAAAGGTGTTCGGCGCTTCGCGTTCTGTATTTACAAGAAGACATCGCAGATCCGTTTCTCAAAATGCTCTTCGGGGCCATTGATGAACTGGTCATTGGTGATCCATGGCACCTGAAGACAGACGTTGGGCCACTGATTAACCAAACCGCGAAAAAAGGCATCGAGGCGCATGTTAACCCTTACGGGCAAACGGGGCGGGTTTTGAAGCACGTGCGTTTCCCTGCAGAAGGTCATTTTGTCCCGACATGTGTCATTCAAATCGACAGCATTCGTGATCTAAAGGAAGAAGTCTTTGGCCCGATCTTACATGTTGTGCGCTACAAGTCCGACGACCTTGATCAGGTGATTGCGGACATCAATGCGACTGGTTTTGGGCTAACATTCGGCATTCACACGCGGATCGATGATCGCGTGACCGAGGTCACCAACAAGGTAAACGTCGGGAATATCTACGTGAATCGCAACCAGATCGGTGCGGTTGTTGGATCGCAACCCTTTGGCGGTGAAGGGCTTTCCGGAACCGGCCCCAAGGCGGGTGGCCCCGATTACGTCAAACGGTTTACCGATCCGGGACGCGTTGCGTTGAACGGTGATCTGGCTGCAGCATCGCAGGAAAGCGCGCAAAAGACGTTGGATGATATCGACATGCCCACAACGGCCTTAACCGCCACTGCGTTACCGGGGCCGACAGGGGAATCGAACATGCTGTCGGTTTACGGCCGCGGAAAAGTGCTCTGCCTCGGACCGGGGCAGGCGGCAGCTGATGACCAAGCAAACATCGCAAGGGCCGCTGGTTGTGCCGCCGCGATCTTGCCTGACGGCATTACGCCTGACGCCCTGACGGCTTTGACCGGTTTGGATGCGGTCGTATCTTATGCAGACGAGGAGACGTTGAAATCGTACCGCGCGGCCTTGGCGGCAAGGGATGGAAAGCTGATCCCGTTGTTTGCCGAAAAGGATTTGAACGAACGATGTAGGCTAGAACGCCACATCTGCATCGATACGACTGCGGCGGGTGGTAACGCGAGCCTGCTCGCATCGGTCTAAGCTGCGCGCCACGACGGATTGCATGTGGGGGCGGATAACCGCTTGACGCCCCCGCACACACGCCATAATCAAGCGCAAGGACGGCGAGTTGGTAGAGTGGTTATGCAGCGGATTGCAAATCCGTGTACACCGGTTCGATTCCGGTACTCGCCTCCAATAAAATCAATGATTTAACTGATATTCACACCGTGATCTGGATATTTTGGTGGCGAATTTGGTGGCGTTTTTTCGACGCCAGCTTCATCATAAAAAATCACAATGGTTTATTTGTTGTATGAAATAGCGCAACTGGCCTTCAATAGTTCTGAAATTCTCTAAAAACAGGTGCGGAGAGCTGCCGTTCGCTGCAGATGCGAGGTGTACTGCCAACAAACTGATAGCAGACATGGAAAAACACCATCTGCATGTGCCCCGACATAACGGTCTGCTGGACGACACACGTATGTGGTGTGCGGTATTGCACTACTTTCTCAACATCTGGTACACTCGTTAGAGTACATCCCATCATTCGGCTATTTAGGCAAACCTTTTGTCTTGCGCGCTGTAAGTCGGCACAACCCAAGAGGGGCATTCCTAGTTTGTTGATTAGACCAAGGCTTACCGACTATCACGGTATACATGCGGCTCAAGTCGATCTAGACTTCGCCATTCCATTTCTTGACGAAGATATTCCGCTTTATCTTGATCCATTCATGCTTTGGCGATCTCCTTCGCAGCAAGATCAGGCGATGCATACCGGCCTGGTAAACGCATTCAATCATCTGGGCCTCCTTGCTTCGCAAGGCAAAGAAGACGAAGCTATTGCAACGCTTACTATTGCGTCAGAATGTGATGAAGTAGGCCTTGGCTCATCGCTCACTAGAAAAGGCAAAAGGATTGGACCTGAAAAGGCCAAGGAAGTTATCGCTCTCTTTAAGGCGATACCTCAATATCAGCAGAACGGCTTCCGTCATTTTGAAGAAATTCAATTCTTTGTCGAAGGCATTTCGAAAGACAGAATTTCAGACATAAGCTGCAACTTCTTGAAGTCTTTCCTCATAGATTTCACTATTGATCAATGTGAGAAGCTTGGTGTTCCTACACAGCCATGTACCGTGGAACATGTTTACGACTACCGCGCGAACAGGTTTGTTCAGGAACACGGTGTTGCGTTGCCTGTGAATCCCGAAAACGGCGCACCGATCATTCTTGTTCCCAAACGATGGATGCGTTTTGCACCGTGGATTAACTACGACGATTACTATGAAAAACACTGCCCTCAAGACGAGATTTCGCACAAGCCGGAAGACCTGACGCGGGTCAAAGTCCTCAGCTACAATCGCCACAACTACGGGGTGGTAGAGAAGTACATCCAAGCGAAAGAGCGGAGTTTCGAGGATTGCGAGAATGACCCTTTGTTCTCACAAATTCCAGTGACTTCAGCGAAGCGCGTTTTCGGGCAGATTAAGAAGCTGCCAACAGGCAAGACGGGCGGAGCGGACATCAAGTATGAGAATTTGGTAGGACGTTTGCTGCCGTCACTACTGTACCCGAAGCTAGATTTTGCCCAAGAACAAGCACGTACGGATGACGGCGTTTCCATACGCGACCTAATCTTTTACAACACTCGCTCTACGCCCTTGCTACAAGAACTTATGGATGACTATGCGTCGCGCCAAATTACGTTCGAGATGAAGAATGTCGCGGAAATTGGTCGTATCCATTTCGATCAGATAAACCGCTACCTCACTGATGACCTTGGGAAGTTTGGGGTATTCGTGACCCGCAACCCGTTAAAGAGAGCCGAAACAGCTCGTGCCGTAAATCTGTGGGCGGGGCAACGGAAGGCGGTCATAACTTTGACTGATTCAGACTTGGAACAAATGGTCGAAGTGTTCGATAGCAAGCAACGAGATCCAATCGATATTCTGAACAAAAAATATGTCGATTTTCGACGTGAATGTCCATAGGAGAGCCTCGGATGGAAACCAAAGAAGATGTAGAGCAACTTGAAAAACTAACGGGTCAGTTGCATGGGATGTATGCTGAAATAAGCGCTCTGGCGAAAAAGCCTAACGATTCCGTCAATGCTTTTAAGTTGAAAATGATCAACAAAGTTATCGAAATGGGAAACGCTGTTCTTGGCGATAAATACAAACCATTCGATGACTTTGAAAGTTTTGACGCCGATGACGCACCGACGACGAGTGACATCACTATGGTACTAGCCCAGTACATGGAAGAGGCCGAAAGGTTCAGATCAGACAACGTGATGATGAAATCAGGGGTCCGTTGGTACTACATCGTTAACGGCGGCATGAGTGACATTCAGTCAGGCCCTCCAACTAAAATTGGAAAGAAAAGATGAATTTTGAGGATTATTACAGGATCCGAGATATCACGGATTCCGCCAAAACAGAGGAATATGACGCTAGCACCGATGTATTCAAATCGTTGCTCCGTGAGGTGAAGGAGCTTTCGAAGAAGAAGCCAGATGCCACCATGAGCAAGGCGAAAGTCACGATTGTAAACCGTGTCTTGGGCAACCTATTGACCGTTCTGGAAGGGCAGCCGGATGCAAAATACTTGGAAAAACTTAATGATGATGACCTGCCACAAGTGAGCGACGCAGTTCTCATTATGGTTCAATTTGCTTCAGCGTTGGCGGCGTTTCGAGAACGGTATTTCTGCAATATACGAAGATATGGCCGGAAATGGGTGACTACCGATCTGGTTGATTTTCTCCGTGAAGAATATGAGGGACTAATTTCTGAAGACGAAGATGACGACCTAGAAGAGTGAGTTCGACCGTGACCGCGAACGGCAGCAATGGTGGGCTGCACCGCAGCATGCATGATGGCCTGTGGAAGGCGGCTTTGGGCCGTCCACGTCTGGTTTTCTTAAGCCACCGGCAGATATGCTGCGACCGATCTAATGGCGGCAGAGAGCCCTGACCTACCAAGATGCTGCACCATGGCGAAGGTCTGCTTTTGAAATTGGTCATTTGCTTACAAGAACCGTCGGACCGTTGCCCTGTAGTTCTCGAACTGGGAACAGTATTGCTCTTTGAGCCATGGTTCCTCAGCGAAAGGCGCGGCAATTAGAACGGCTATTCCTGCAAAGCCTACTAGCGCCGCTCCAGACGACGCACAAAGCAAGATCCAGCCGATGATCATTGCTATATCTGCGACGTACTGTGGATTGCGGGAATAGCGATACATGCCGCCCGTTCGAAGCGATCCCTTCGCGCCGCCAGTTTGGGCAATTCCGAACTGCGCGACCTCTGACCACACGATGACGTTGCCTGCAACAATCAGCGGAATGCCAACTCCGAACCGCAACCAAGTTGGGATTGGTAGGCTTCCCCAATTCATCACTCCTAAGACGATCAGGATGCCGAATAGCGCGAATGTCGGAACCCAAACCAAGACAGGAGTGGCCTTGGTGTATCGTTTTGGCGGCCAAAGGCCGCGGTCAGGGTATGCGATAGACCAAAGTATCGCAGCTAGGGTGCCTGTCGCTATCACAAGGCCGACGAAGATCAAGACCGCCTGCATCATACTTCCACGTGCTTATGGTCGGTCGTTTCGCGCCGTTCTGCCAAGGCTTGGCGCACGATCTGGAAGGCAGATGATAAGAACAATCCAGCCATAATGGTTGCCACGATCAGGTCGGGCCAGCCCGTTGCCGTGCCCCACACGCCGAGGGCTGCAAACATCACTGCCACGTTCCCAATCGCGTCATTGCGCGAACACAGCCAGACCGACCGGACATTGGCATCACCATCTTTGTAGCGGACCAGCAGCAAGACGCTCGCCAGATTGGTGAGCAGCGCAAGAAAGCCGACGATACCCATGATCTCAGCGGTGGGGACGCCAACATAGAAGACGCGATAGACCGTTGATCCGAACACCCAAAGGCCCATCAGAAGAAGGCTGACGCCTTTGAACAGCGCCGCATTCGTTCGCGCGCGGAGCGAGGCTCCGATGACCGCAAGTGAAATTCCATAGGTCAGCGCATCGCCTGCGAAGTCGAGCGCGTCCGCTTGCAACGCTTGAGACTTAGCCAGATGGCCTGCTGTCATCTCGACAAAGAACATCGTCGCGTTGAGCGCGATGACGATCCACAGCCGTCTTTTGTAATCATCTGAAACGCCGTCAAACTTGGCGTCATGTCCGCAGCAACCAGCCATGGGAAGCCTCTTTCATCTTTGTTTGCTCATAGTGTAATGTCTCTAGTGACTAGAGGTTCAAGAGGTTTCTTCATGTTTTCCATCGGCGAGCTTTCGAAGCGCACAAAGGTCAAAGTTCCGACCATACGCTACTATGAAGAAATGGGGCTTTTGCCCGAGGCCGAGCGCACGTCCGGTAACCAACGGCGATACGATCAGGCTGGGTTGGAGCGGCTGAGTTTCATCCGCCACGCGCGTGACCTAGGGTTTTCGATTGAAGCGATTTCGTCATTGATCGAACTGCAAGAGCACCCGGACCGGTCGTGCAAGACTGCAACTGACATTGCTTCATCGCAACTCGAAGACGTCCGCGCAAAAATCAAACGTCTAAAGACGTTAGAAAAGGAACTTAGCCGAATATCGAAAGGCTGCGATGGTGAAGGCGTTTCGGAAGACTGCTACGTGCTCGCGTCTTTGGCCGACCATAAACTTTGCGGGAACGAACACTGATTTTCAGACAGTGCTTTCGACAGCTGTTCCGTGCTGGGACAAGAGCCCTTCTGCACGACAGATGGCTGCGCTCATGTTATATTCGCGCCATGCCGTCGACGCCTTGCCAGTTCACGGTAGAGAGCGGGTGGCGTTACCCCGATCCAATCAGCGACGCGGACCCACTCACCCTGTTTAGGGTGGCCAAGGAGTTCGAGATAGGCATCCAGACGATCTGCCACTTTTCGCCTGCGCATTATTTCAATGCGGGTGCGCAAGGTTTGTAGTTCTCTTGCTGTTCGCTCGAACGCTTTAATCGAAAGACGATCTGACGAGGTATTCTCCAAATGCTCGACCAACTTGGCTTTGGGGATCATGGAGACCGTTGTCGCTATATCCGTAATAGCATCGCAGTGATATTGATCCGCAAAAAGGGACGCTTCCGCGACCAGATCACCTGTATTGGCCGTGTGCAGTGTCAAAAGCCCCCCATCTTGCAGCGCCCGCCGTAAGAAGAGTCGCCCTTCACGGAGCAAGAAGGCCCATTCAACTTCATCGTCCCGACGAAAAAGCGTTTCGCCTTCGTCCAGCGTGCGTTCTGGCGCGCCATCAAAACAGTTGAGCCAATGATCCAACATGATTTCTATCATGCGTTGGAGGCGCAGATTGTGCAACAACTTCGGGCCAATCCCGGATCAATCAAGGACTTCACTCATGGAAACAAAACACGTCGCAATGTTGATGGTTCTCATCCCCACCACAGTCTTTGCCCAAACACACGATGAAAACCATAGCACATCGCCGTCAGCTTACGCGGGTGAGGAAACACGCTTAATCAAGTCTCTTTCGGAGCAAGACTTAGAGGAAATCGCGCGTGGCAGCGGGTGGGGACTCGCCCGCGCCGCCGAGCTTAATGGTGTTCCAGGGCCAACTCACCTTCTTGAGCTTGCCGATGAAATCGGTCTGACCGAACAGCAGCGCAGCGAAATCGAAGCGATCCGGACGCAGATGCAAGCAGACGCCATAGCCGCCGGAGAGCGGTTCGTCGAGGCAGAACAATTGCTGGACGCAGCTTTTCAACAAGGAGCGCCAGATGACGAGGCACTTGAACGGTTGGTAGTTGAAGCAGGCCAAGCACGGGCAGCTCTCCGCCTCGTCCATCTAAATGCCCATCTGTTGACTTTACCCCTGCTGACCGATGCCCAAGTCAGCCAGTATTCGGTCTTGCGCGGCTATTCAGATGATCCATGCGCCTCTGTTCCAGACGGGCATGACCCGGAGATGTGGCGTAGCCATAACGGGTGCAATTAGGCTAGATTACGGCGACACATCCTCGTGACTTGTCAAAACCATATACCCCCAGTAGGTATTTGTTATGTTTCGCTTCATGCTGTCGATCATTCTTGTTGTTGCATTCGCCGGTGCATCTACCGCGTCGGTAATGCATGGCTTGAATTATGGACCGGATCACGCCGACCACCACGCCCAAATGTCAGAAAGCGATCCCTTGGCTGATGCTGAGAAGGCGCTTGCGGACTGCTGCGACGCCACCAGTGGAATGGGTTCGACGCCCTGTTTTGGCGATCTCGCGGCCACTTCTGCTACTTTGCAGGTCATTCCCGCGAGCAGATCGGTTGTTAGTGTTCTGTGCGCTGATTTCGACTTTGCAAACCTGACGCTGGCTGTCCCAACCGGTCCTCCGAAAGTCTGAACGGCAACGGGCGCTTGCCCGCAGTCCATTCAACTTTTTATTCAAAGGACCGACAGACATGATCACACGTCGTCACTTCACTACTCTATCTGCAACAGCTCTTGTCGTGGCTGCCCTGCCTGCTCGTGCTGGCACACCTATGCGCGTTCTCGCGTCGCCCGGCTGCGGTTGCTGTCACGCCTGGGCCGACCTAGCTCGCGCACGCGGCTACGCCGTCACCTTAGAGGAACTGACCGATCCCGAGGCGCAAAAGTCCGAGCGCGGCATTCCGCTTGAGCTCGCCTCCTGCCACACTATTGAAGCGGATGGTTATGTCTTCGAAGGGCATGTGCCGTTCGAAGCATTGGAAGCCGTTTTGCAGGATCGCCCAGACATCACTGGGCTTGCTGTTCCGGACATGCCGATGGGCTCTCCTGGCATGGGCGACGACCCGTCCGCCCGCTACGATGTCATTGCATTTGGTGGAGAGGCTGGCACCGGCACGGTATACTACCGCGCGGGCACGGCGCAGCCGTTCGACACCTGATGGTAAGTCGGAAAGCCGTTTTGATAACCGGTGGGCTCACGCTCGCCGGTTTCGCAGCCGCATTTGTTCTGGCGCAACCTTTCCAAACGGTTGGTATTTTGACGCCTGACGACGCCGAAGTGATCGCCGTGGGCCAAGGCATCTACGCAGACCAATGTGCCGCTTGCCATGGTGCGCGCCTAGCGGGGCAGCCAAACTGGCGAATACGTGGAGAGGATGGACTGCTGCCAGCACCGCCACATGACGCAACAGGCCATACGTGGCACCATGATGATGAAACTCTTTTTACCCTAACCAAATATGGGCTTGCCGGTCTGATGGAGAACGCGCCACCATCCGGCATGCCTGTCTATGAGGGTGTGCTCACTGATGACGAGATCATTGCGGTACTGTCCTTCATCAAATCAACTTGGCCCGACGACCTTCGTCAGTATCACAACGAACTGAATGCCCAGTCCGAATAGAGGAAAATTCAGATGATCAAACAGACCCTTCTCGGCTTGGCCCTAGCGCTTGCGCCTACTTTTGCCTTTGCCCATTCGAAGTCTGAGGCCACAACACCCGCCGACGGTGCGACAGTGACAGAAGTGCCGGAGCTTTCAATGCGGTTCGATGATCCGATGCGCATCATTTCAGTCACGCTTACTTCTCCAAATGGGGACGTCGAAATCGAACGAGAGACAGGTATGGACCCCGCTACAGAGTTCCGGGCTTTGCCATCGGAAGAGCTTCCGCCTGGAAGCTATCGTTTCGACTGGCGCGGAATGGCGTCGGACGGCCACCCGATGCAGGGCAGCTTCTCCTTCACGGTCACTGAGTGATCGGACTCGCACCGATCGACGGTCTTGTCGTTTTGGCCATCTTGGCCAAGGCGATTGGCTATGGGGCGGCTTTGCTCGCGATGGGGGGCGTGCTGTTTTCCTTCATCTTTGCGAAGCACGCAGAGGCATCTGTCCTGCGCCTTGCGCGGCAGCTTGCGGTCGGTGCTGCGCTTGTCGGCTTAGTCGTGCTCGCCGTCCGGTTCGGCATCCGCGCGGCACGGATTTCCGGGATGGGCTTTGAGGGCGCGACCGACCCAATGATGCTCGGTTTCGTTTGGGACAGTCCACTTGGCACCGCCGCGATTTGGCGCGGGATAGGCGAACTTGCTATCGTTGCAATTCTGGTGCCCCGTATTGGACAATGGATCGCTCTGGCAGGCAGCCTTGCTGTGGCGATATCCTTTGCTCAAGTTGGCCACGCTCTTGGGGAGCCCCGAGTAGCCCTGGCAGTCCTGCTGGTGCTGCATCTTCTGGCTGCTGCTTTCTGGGTTGGTGCGCTTGTACCATTACGCAGGGCGGCGCTTGCGCCCACGAGCGCTGATCTGTTGCACCACTTTGGAAACGTCGCCGCTTTTGGTGTGGCCGCCCTGATCTTTGCGGGCACATCGCTCGCGTGGCTTCTCTCAGGCTCTGTGACTGCGTTATTTGGAACGGCCTACGGCTTAGCACTCTTGGTCAAAGTCGCGATTGTTGTAGTGCTCCTGGGCTTTGCAGCTTTCAATAAAGTGAAGCTGGTCCCGGATTTGCGTGCTGAGAAACCCGGTGCAGCCCATGCCCTGCGGCGGTCTATTTCAATCGAAATGGTGGCCGTTTGCCTAGTCCTACTGGCAACTGCAACCATCACCAGCGTGACGACACCACCCTTCAATCTTTGACCTTTTAGCCGCGCGCCTTGTCGAGCAGTTCAAGCAATTCTGTGAACTTCGCCCGCTGATCCTCCCGATCACCCGAGGCCAGAGCATCCTCGATACAATGCGATGCATGATCATCGATCACGAGCTTTTCGACGCCTTTGAGAGCGGCGCGCACCGCCGCAATCTGCGTCAGAACATCAACACAATAACGGTCCTCTTCCACCATCCGGGCGATCCCTCGGACCTGACCCTCCAGGCGTTTCAGACGTTTCAAAGTGGCTTGGCGGTTTTCGTGCATAGTCTCTTTTCGCATGGTGGCAGACAAAAAGTCGAGTGAGTGCGGAACCAAAGCTCGCGCTCTTGATCATATACCCTAGGGGGGTATATAGAGATGAGGAATGCCCATGCAAATAGATCGTCGGAGAAGCCAATGCCCAAAGACACACGCGACGTTGCAGATACTGATACAAACCCGGCCGAAGTGGCGGTGGGCAAAACAGCTGTGCTTTACCGGATGGCTCTACCAGATCATCTGTGCCCATCTGGTCAAAAGGCGCGCTGGCTGCTGGAACGTCAGGGATATGATGTCGATGACAGGCTTTTCCGAACCCGTTCCGAAGTGGACGCTTTCAAGGCTGAGCACGACGTAAAGACAACGCCCCAAGCGTGGATCGAAGGCGAACGCGTTGGCGGCTACACGGACCTGCGCGAAAAGCTGACCGGCTGGGACCCGAAGGCAACCACCTATCGACCAGTGCTCTATCTCTTCGCTGTCGCTGCTCTGACCGCAATCGCGCTCTCCATTGGGTTCCTAGGCACGATCACATGGCAGACACTCGGTTGGTTCATTTCGGTATCGATGATCCTTCTCGGCATGCAAAAACTGCGCGATGTCGAGGGCTTCTCAACGATGTTCCTCAACTACGACCTTCTTGCGCGGAAGTGGGTTCCATACGCATATATTTATCCGTTCGTGGAAACAGGCGCGGGTATCCTCATGACAGGGATGATCCTGACCTGGGTGTCCGCACCCGCGGCGCTTTTCATCGCGAGTATCGGAGCAATCAGCGTTCTCAAAGCTGTCTACATCGATAAACGTGAGCTCAAATGCGCCTGCGTTGGAGGAAATTCAAACGTGCCTCTTGGATTTGTGAGTCTTACAGAAAACCTGATGATGGTGGGAATGGCCGTCGTGATGCTTTGGTTGATGGTTTGAATTTATTGCTGTTAGTCCAAAATCGGACATTTGAGAACGAACTTTGAACGGCAGGTTTGTCCGCAGACTGTGAATTCGACCTTCCCTGAATTTTGCGTGTGCAGCGAATATCCGGTCTAACGGGCCGCACCGCAGAAACCCAGATCAGTGGTCAATGACCGCAATGGGCCGTCCGCGACATCGCAATGGATAGTTCCCTTCGCGCTCGATTCATTTCAATTTAGCAGTTTTGCCCTTTGGGATACTAGGTCAGCAAGCTCAACGCTTAGCGCGTGGATAGTGCCGTGCATATCGCTCGGAATCGATAAAGGTTCCTGTGCGAAGACGTACATATCCAATGCAGTCTGCTCGAGCGCGTATGCTGCGAAGAGATGGTCGGTGTCACTCATCCAATCATCAATCAACTCCCCCCATGCGGTGGCTGATTTTAACCTCTTGGCTACTTTCGCCACCTGCTTTGCTTCGGCGATCAGATTCCAAGTGTCATCATTTCCCAGCTGCTCGGTACGCAGGACCATGGCATCAAAATCGTGCTCGCCAGCACGTCGGACGGCTGTATCAAAGGCAAACGTCACGGTTTCGACCAACGCCCATAATCGGTTCTGGGGGTCCCAAGTCGGATCATCTCTTCGTTCAAATCGATATGGTGTGGACTGAAGCGCTGCTGGTACAACTTCTCCCAATTTCCAATCTGGCGCACCGTTTTCCCAACGGTAGGCAACTTCGTCTTGTTGATTGATCACATCGACAAAGTACGACGCGTTTCGATAGGTCGATGCCAATATCGCTGCCTTTTCCATGTCGTTGAGATAGATCTTCCCCGTGCTGAACATGTCTTTGGTCCGAAATACGATTGAAGCTTCGCTCATGTCTTTCTCCCTATTTTATTTGATTAACTCACGGTCACGGCTGCGCTCAAAGCCGCGCTCTAACGCGGCCATTTTCTCGGTCAGCGCGACCTGCTGCTCAAGCGTTGCGCTTTCTCGATCAAGTCGCTCGTTAGTCTGTTCTGTCTCTGCAAGGCTGCGCTCACTTGCTGCAAATGCGTCTCGAGCTGGTTCTGACGGTCGGTTAGCGCCTTCGTCTCGGTCGAAAAACGATCTGACAATCGTGATTGCTGCCGCGCCATAGTCGCGAATGCTGCTGCCAAGCTCTCGAATTCTTGCAAGAGCGCTTTTTCGATCTGAGTCAGGTTCTCTGACATCTAGTCCTCCAATTTTACGCAAGGCCGCGTTCCACAGGTCCAGCCCTGTTCGGCGCTCTTCGGCAGAATCAGAAACGTCCCGTTCTCCGTCTGCTCGACCGTCACGCTTTGAAGCTGCCAAATCGTCCAAATCTCGGGGGCCGCCATCATCAGCGCTGCAGTGGTCGCGCCGATCATCGTGCTGATCACGACCGCCCTTTTCGGGTTGTCGCTGATCTGCCGCATCTCGATCTCGATCCGCTGGTTCTTCTCGTAGATGTCTTTCTGAATCCTCGAGAGCTGTTGCTGGAAATCGTTCTCGAACCCACTCAGCGCGTCGCATGATGACCGCCTCAAGTCTGTCGCGAGACTGTGCAGCTCTTCGCTCATCTTTGCCGTCAACTGCGTTCTCTGAACCTTGGCTTTCTCTTGCAGCGCCTCGGTCAAGTTCTGCGTCGCGGGTCCAGTCTTTTTCATAGATGCGCCCTTTCAGCCGCCAGCGATCCCCGGTGTCGGGGTCCATCGCTGTGATGTAATTTTTGCCTTGGCGTGGGGTCTCGAGCCCGGCCTCATGCAGGGCCGCGACGATGTCGGCGCGATTTTCGATCTCGCCCGTTAGAATTTTGCCTTCGAGGTACGCCGTTACGCTGTCGCGGGTTTCACCACGTGTGGACCTCTCAGATGTACGTTGTTGCGTACGTGCGCGGGCCGGGTCGTCGGGCCGCGCCCAGCCATGCTCATAGTTGTAGGTGTCTCTCAGCGGCGCATAGGACCGCTCCCAACCGGGCGGCGCGATGTTGAACGCCTTGCCGCTTACAAGCTCCATGCGCGGCGTCAAAAAATGCAACTCGACGCGACCGCCTTGCGTGTGACTGTGGCGGACCCACGTGATGTCATATTGATCGCGCTCGAGACCGGCGAAGGCCAACCGTTCAAAGTCGTCCATCAATGCGGTTTGCTGCGCCTCAGTGGGGCGATCTTCAGGCGCAAAACTCAACACGCCGGTCGAATAGGTCCACTTGCGGTCGGTGCTGTCGATCAACTCGCGGGTCTGGGCTATATCGCCGCGCAACACTTCGGGGGGCGCATCTTCGCGGCCTTGGCGATCTGGATCGACAAGGTAGCTGGCGATGCCACCTCCACCGCCGGTGCCACCGAAGAACTTAATCAGCATCGGATACCTCATGGTGTTGTCTCAACCGCATCAGCTCGCGTTCGATCCCCATGAGCTGGACCATGATTGCGACGCGGTCAGCATACTGCTGATCGCGATTGGCCCAACGTGCGAGCTGATTGAGGTTGTTGCCGACACGAGCCAACTGCCGCAACAAATCGGGGTCAACGCAACGCAATTGTGGGCGACGGCGGACGGCCACACCGTCGATGGCGCTGCGGGCAAACTCAGAGAAGCTGACGCCTTTTGCTGCAGCCTTTGCGTACCACGCAGCACGTTCGTCTGGTGTCGTGCGCAGCTTTACCCACATAACGCACGACCTGCGATTGAAGAACCACTTGCATGCGCCTTCGGTTTCCAAACCTTCATATATTTGGAAGCCGAAGGTGCTGCATCGGCTGAAAGCCGATTGAGGGGATCGAAGGGGAGGCGCAGCCCCCCCTCGCCAGCCTTTTGGGAGCTCACGCGCAGCGTGGCCACAAAAGTATGCTGGCGACTGAAACTAACACCAAACATCATGACTGCATCTGTCTGGCTTCCAGAGCTAACTTGCTTTCCTTAGCCTGCTTTGAAACCGATGAATTTTCTCGTTGATCTTTCGTTACGGCAGGGTTTGTTCTTTGGTTTTTTGTTTTCCTGTCTTCTTCTTTCTTTTCTTGTTGGGAAACCCTTTCGCAACCCTTTCGAAAGGGTTTCACCTCTCCAGTGCCGATACTGGGTAAGAGGTGGAACACAGCTTCAATTGCTCTCTGAGTTTCACGACCAGAAGCATCAATCTCGGCCTGAAGTGTGTTCGAAAACAGATCGCCAAATCTAAAATATAAGGAAGACAAGAAGGGGCGAAACGCCTCGTTGATCTTACCATGCTCGGGACTAGTCAGTTCCCATTGAACCGCTTTGATAAAGCTGGAAACGGTGAAATCAGCTACGGAACGACAGAGCATTCCTTCGTCGACTTGGCTGAGCCCACGAAAACTCTTGATATGCCCTTTCATTTGATTGCCGTTTGCTGGGGCATTCAGTGTTTTGAACCAGTCTACCAAACGGATTGTTTGTGTGGCCGCATCGTATTCGACTAAACCGCTGTCTTCTAACTCAGCGATTGCTACATCAATTTCGACTGGCTTTACGTTGGCGTCATAACTCCAAATTTCTTTGGGATAGCGGAACAAGCCAAGGTAGTTGCTCAGCTTCGAACAATGCGCAGTCAAGTAGATAAACCGCACGTCATTCGATGACAGATTTCGAAAGACAGGCTCGGAGAACAGATCGAAGTCTATCTGTGCATAGTACTTTACAGCCATCTCGGCGCCCTAACTCGAAACTATTTTCGAACTGATCCAAGCATCAAGATCTATACGCCGATACAGAATGCATCCGGCAACATTGGCGAATTTCGGGCCACGCGCACGATTCACCTTCATGCGCAGCTTTGAGAGCTGACTTTCTGAAATCTTAAGATAGACTGCCGCATCAGGCGCTCGGAATATCTCTTGTTGGGCTACTCTGGTTTCTTTTGAATGCATGATCGTCTCCCTCTTTGCATCGAATTGCATTCAGGTTGACGAAGTACTCCCAAGAGGCACGCGTTTAGTTTTCAGAGATATTTATTTATCCAGTACATATTTCGCACGTATTTATACCATCTGTTATTTTTTCCATGGTTTTCCAACCATCTAAGCATTTTCACGTCATATCGTGCTTGCTCTCTTTCCTTGGAAAGCCAAACACGTTCGACTGCGCTAAAAGTCGGCTTGGCCATGCCAGGTACTTTGAATTCAACATTTGAAAAGGCCTCGCAAACCAAAACTCTCGCCTCAAGTGCTGGTTTTTTCGCTTCGGATTTTATCTGAAAGCCCAGTTCGTCACAGAGCAACATCATGCATTCTGAAATACATAGGTTCCGCAACTGATCTCTTGTTATGGCAGGGCCCTTTTTTGAAGGGACAGGAAAGTTCCCAGAAATCACTTCACCAACAAATATCTTGAGCTGTGGGGGCAAAGCTCTCCCGTAAAGTAAGTTCTCTGAAGCGACTTCAAGCAAACGCGTATAAACTTTGTGATCCTCCCTTGCAGCCCTATAGACGCCCTTTGCCCACCGGTGGTCTAGCGCGTAACCTTTCTTTAACGGGACAAATCCAATGCCGATGTCGAAACAGAGGTAGTAAAGAAGAGTTTCACTTGCGTTCAGTACTTCCACATAGTGCGCCACAATATCATTGAGGTGGGCTTTGGCCTCGTCAGTCGAACAGTTCTTTTTCAACTGTGGGAAAACGTCATCAAAGTCCTCTCGACCACTTTGGATATCTTTACCCAGTTCGTTGTCGATGAAGTAGTTGACAGCATCTAGATACTGTACGGGCGCAACCCTCAGTCGTAGCTTTTTGATAAGACGTCTAATGCCTGCCTCTTTTCTTCCCTGTAATTTGCACGATCATAGACTGCCGTCACGCTTCGATCTGCATGGCCCAGCACTCGTTCAACGATAAATCTTGGCACCTTATTCTCTGTCAATCTCGTTGCAGCAGTACGGCGCAAATCATGAATCCGCCAATCGTCCACCTCCGCAGTCTTTGCCAAACGATCCTTCTCTCGAGATCCCATGCGCAACTGCTTTAGACCCGTTGGTCCGAACACAAATGGGCCACGCTTGGGTTGCTTTTCCAATATTTCCATAAGCGCGGCCGTGAGCGGCACCTCATGCGCCTTCGCACGTTCTTTCTTTGTCGCTTTGAATTTTTCTGCTGGGATCGTCCAAACATCACCCTCGATCTCTTCCCACTTCATACTCGCGACATTGTCTTTGCGCTGTGCCGACAGCATCAGAAATCTAAAGTATCCTCCAAGCGTATCTTGGAACGTGGCGTCCCAGACTTTTTGCCATTCTCCGTGGCTCAAGACACGGTCACGCGGGGTTGCGATTGCGGTGGCTTTCAATCCCATCCAAGGGTTTTTGTCGATTAAGCTCTCATCGACAGCCCAGCCAAACATTGGACGAATATATCTTATTACTGCGCTGCCTCTCAGCTCACTCGACTTCTTTGAGACATGAGAACGCAACTCGCGGCCATGGTGAATGGATATATCTGTCAGTTTGAGGTGACCGACAAATTCTTCCGCCCAGACGTCCCAAGCGGATTGAACATCACACCATGAGCGCATCTTCGGTTCTCGCGCGGTCTTATATTCTGCAAAGAGATCGGCAACTGTTTTGATGTGTTCTGGCGTCCAAGGAGCATTCGAGTTGGCTTTGGCTTGGATTGCGGCCATCCGTGCATCGCGGACGGTCATCTGTGGAAACAAGCCAAGACGGACCATACGGCGTTTAGCGCCGCGATACACAAAAGTATGCCATTGTTTGGAACCAAACTTTTTGCCTACACGAAGGACCAAGCCGCGCTCAATCGTATCCCGTACGTCGTAGCGTTCAGACTTGTGCTTTAGGTTGGTAATGTAGGTCTCAGTCAGTTTTGCTTGCATTTTGGTGGCGCTTTGGTGGCGTTTCAATTCATGGACACAGCTTCACCCTGATTCCTCAAAATTCATAAGTCAATGCAAACAAACGATTTTGAAACTGTGGGAAGCTGTAGGAAACATTATTCCAAGAATTGCAAATCCGTGTACACCGGTTCGATTCCGGTACTCGCCTCCACTTTACCCTCAGTTTACATGTTTACGCGATGCCGACTGCGATCAGGCCAAGATCGCTATTCAGAGCCAAGACGTCGCGCGCGGGTTGGTTGATCAGCATTCCGCGCGTATCTAATCCCATGAGATCGTACGCATTTGGTCCGCACATCTGTAGTGCTGTCTCAAGCGGCACGCCGAAGCCGACCATGTTTTGAAGCGCTTCAAGAAGCGTAAGGTGCGCGCCTGCAAGTGCGCCTTCCGTATTCACCAGCCGTCCGTCTTTCAAAAAGATATCGTGCCCGTAGAGGTTAAAATGATCCGGACCGCCGACCGTTGCCATCGCATCGGATACAGCGATCATCCGGCGCTGCGTCGGTCGAGCGTTCATCGCGATCAGCAGCATCGTCGGATCAACGTGATGCCCGTCTGCGATGAAGGAACACCACGCGTCGCTTGCGATTGCCGTGCCGGTTACGCCGGGCGCACGGGATAACATGGGCGACATCGCATTGAAAAGATGGGTGAAACAGGTGGCTCCTGCGCCAATGACTTGCTGCGTCGTCGCAGCATCCGCGTCGCTGTGCCCGATGGACACGACAACACCCATCTCGCGCAGGGTGCTGATCTGGGATACGCTGATCGCTTCGGGCGCGACCGTGATCAGTGTCGGTATGTCATGATCCCGCAGCGTTCGAACGAGGTTAATGGTGTGGGCGTCGCATGGCCGAATATAGCGTTCTGCGTGGGTGCCGCGCCGTGCGGCGTCAATGTGTGGGCCTTCGATATGCAGACCAGCGAAACCGTCTATCCCGATCGCATCAATCGCCGCAGCAACCGCGGCATCAAGCACCTCTGGTCGGTCGGTGATCACCGTTGGGAAAAGGGCAGTGATCCCGAATGTCCGATGTGCGGCCGCAATCTTGGCTATCCCAGCCGCACTGGGGTCCGAATTCAGCATGACGCCGCCGCCACCGTTGACTTGTATATCAAAGAAACCCGGGGTGATGATGCCTTGATGATGGCGGTGAATGTGCTCGGCGGGCAGGTCGTCTGTCGCTTTGATCTGTGTGACCACGCCGTCCTTGATGCCGACAGCACAATTGTCACGCAGGTTGCGCCCGTCAAAGACCTGATCGGCGGAAATCCAATGCGTCATGTGGCGCCTTTCAACACGTGTTGTTGTGCATAGATCGCTGCGCCAAATGCACCGCTTGCATCACCAAATTGCGCAGGCAGGATGCGCGGCGGTGCGGTGCCGGCCAAGAGGTTGCCATCAAGTGCTTTGGCTAGCTCGTCCGCAAGGCCATGCGCCGTGCCCAAACCACCGCCAAGCACGATGGCATCGGGATCGGCGGTGCGACTAATGATGCCCACCAAAGACGCCGCAATGCGGAGCCACGTTGATTTCACTTCCGGGATCGTCGTCCAAATGTCCGGCGCGGTTTGATCTTGTCCGGTCATGTGGTGGGCAAGGCGCGTCAATCCCGGACCAGACAGCAGCGTTTCGAAACATCCGACCAGGCCGCATCCGCAAGCCAAAACTGGCAAATCCAGCTCCGACACAATGTGCGCGGGCAGGGGCAGGTGCCCGAATTCCCCGCTTTGGCCATTGTGATCGGGCGGTATCGTGCGATCGATCACATGGCCGCCAGCTACCCCCGTGCCGATAATTAGACCGATGACATTGCGATATCCAATGCCCGCGCCATGGGTGGCTTCCGCAAGCGCAAAGGCTCTGCAATCTTTGATCACAGGAATGATGTGACCCGTTAGCGCGGCAAGATCAGCGCCCAAAGCATGCCCCGTCGCAGGAAGATTTGCGCTTAACATCCGCCCCGTTTCGGGATGGATCAGCCCCGGTGTGCCAAGTCCAATCGTTGACGTAACACCTTGATCTTTTAGCCAAGACACTTGATCAGTGATGCTTGCGAGTAGCGCCTGATAGGACGTGGTGTCGGTCGGGATACGGCGACGGGACACTTCCGTCATCGCATCGTCATAAGCGCGGGCTTCAATCTTTGTGCCGCCAAGATCAATCCCGCCGATCAAGGTGCTAATCCCATCCAGAATCGTGCCTGTGTCCAATCGCATTGCTTCGTCATTGATCGGTGGCTTCCTACGAGAATGGGGTGTTGCCCCGCGTTATCAGGCAATTATGCGGTCGTGCGCAACGCAGTTCAATGCGATTACCATCCGCGATGCTGAAGCAAGATGCGATTGATACAGCATAGGGGCGGGGCAAAAGCGCGATGTCGTCTTATGTCAGCGCCGCGTTTCGTCCATCCATTTCCCAAATTTCACCGCCAAATGCGGCAAAAATGACTGGAACGCTACGGAAACCTGACGACGATCTCGCGTCATAGAAATAAGCCGAATGCGACGTGAAAATCAAAATTGATACACCATTGTGTCATAATCTGGTGCGTGCTACCAATTTTGGATGGTCAATCTGGCAGGCAATTTCAAAGTCTGTCATATGCATGTTGCATCATTCATTCAGTTGACAGATGCGTCCTGCTGCGTTGACCATGAAAATGTGGGACACATCGTGTCTCGCGATGGCCGGGGAGGGTCGTCAAACACAAGTCGGGGGGAGACGCTGCATGGCAGTCCTGTTTGGCCTTTTGTGGCCATTAGAGCGTATCAATTCCATCGTGCTTGCGATTGGTAAAGTCGTGGCCGTTGCGGCTCTTGCCATCATGGTTTGCTTGATCCTTGGCCAGGTTTTCTTTCGCTACATTCTGAATGATGCCCCGAACTGGACCGAAGAAGCCGCGCGCTTTGGGATGTTGTGGATGACGGGTCTGATGGCGCCGCTCGCATATCGCATGGGCGGTTTTGTCGGCATTGACATGCTCGAACGGGCGTTGCCGCGCGTTTTGGCGGGCATCCTATCGCTTGTCCTGATGGTCCTCACGATGTGGGTTCTGATGGTCGCGTGGGAACGTGGTTTGAACAACCACATCGACACCTTGTCGGGCAAAGGCTGTTCTGCTTCGTTGCGGTGGCCGTTCGGGATTGAAGTCGGCAAATGTGGTGAGAAGTTCCAGAACCGGTTCCAATACGCATCGCTTTGGGTCGGGGTGAACCTGTTGATCCTCGTGAACCTCGAATTGATGATCCGTCAAATCATTACGCTCGGAGGGCAGGGTGACCGCCTAAGCCGTCTGACAGCGGACGAAGATATCGCAGGGGCCTCATAATGTTACTTTGGTTCCTTCCGCTTTTCCTGATCCTGATCATGATCGGCCTGCCGGTGGTGTTCGCACTGCTCGTGTCGCCATTCGCGCTCATCATGATCGAAGGCGATACCCGCAACGTCGTCGCGGGCCTTTATCGTAACTTCTATAACGGCATGGACAGCTTCCCATTGATGGCGCTGCCGTTCTTTATGCTGGCTGGCGAGGTCATGAACCGCGGTGGTATCACCGTCCGTCTGGTCGAGTTTTCCCAAGCGTTCATGGGCCACCTGCGCGGCGGTCTGGCCCATGTGAACATCCTGTCGTCGATCCTGTTCGCGGGCCTGTCTGGGTCTGCCGTTGCAGACACATCGGCCCTTGGGTCCACCTTGATCCCCGCGATGGAAAAGAACGGCTATAGCCGGAAATTTGCAGCGGCTATTACAGCCGCATCGTCCGTCATCGGCCCGATCATCCCGCCATCCGGCATCATGATCATCTACGCCTATGTCATGGGTGAAAGCGTCGCGGCGCTGTTCCTTGCGGGTATCGTGCCGGGCGTATTGGTCGGTGTGGGGCTGATGGTCATGGTCCGGCTCTTGGCCGACAAATACGACCTGCCCAAAGCCGAACGCATCGTGCAGAAAAACCAGTCGATGACGGCGCTGGAAAGCTGGGTTAGCTTCTTCCTGATCCGGATCAACATTGCAGGTTTGCTGTACGCAGTGTCCGGCATCGTCACCCGTTTCATCCCGCAAGAGGTCAACGGCTGGCTGATCTTCCTGATCGCGCTGCCAATTGCACATGCCATTGCGACAGCCACCAAAAAGCGGGTCAGCCATGATTTCCGCATCGTCTGCAAAAAGGCCATCGCGCCGCTGCAAACGCCGATCATCATTCTTGGCGGTATCCTCGTGGGTGTCTTCACTCCGACAGAAGCCTCTGCTGTGGCCGTGGCCTATGCCCTGATCGTCAGCTTCTTTGTGCTGCGATCGATGAACGGCAAAGACCTGCTTGAAGTGCTGGCGAAATCCGCGCTGTCCACCTCAGCGGTACTGCTTCTCGTGGGGGCAGCCGTGGCGTTCAAAACCGTGGTCAGCCTGTCCTACGCGCCGCAAATTCTGTCTGATTACATTCTGTCGCTGTCCGAAAATCCGCTGGTATTGTTGTTCTTGATCAACATCCTGTTGTTCATCGTCGGCATGTTCTTGGACGCGGGTCCTGCGATCATCATCCTCGGGCCGATCTTGGGGCCAATCTTTGTGGACCTTGGCGTGCACCCTGTGCATTTCGCGATCATCATGTCGGTGAACCTGACCGTGGGGCTGGCGACGCCGCCCATGGGGCTGGTCCTATTCGTCGCGTCAACGGTGTCCGGCGAAAAGGTCGAAACCATCGCAAAAGCGATCCTGCCGTTCCTCGCCGTCGAGATCTTCGTGATCTTCCTCATCACCTATATCCCCGCCATTTCGATGACGGTACCTTATCTTACTGGATTCCTCGGCTGCGGCCCAGAGGTTGGTTTCTCAGCTTGTATCAGTCCAGTTCCAACGCCAAACTAAGAATTACTAAAGGGAGAAGAAAATGTTGAAAACACTATCAAAGGTCGCGGCGACAGCTGCTTTCCTTGCTGCGCCATTTGCAGCTTGGGCAGACGGTCATCAGGAATTTACGATCCGTGCGACTGCGAACTCGAATGAAAACGACGAAGACTATGACGGTCTGGTTGTCTTCAAAAACTACGTTGAATCCGCATCCAACGGCCGTATCGGCGTTGAGCTGTTCATCGGCACACAGCTGTGTTCCGGCGGTGCTGAATGCCTCGAAGGTGTGGCTGAAGGGTCCATCGACGTCTACATCACCACATCCGGTGGTGCGGCTGGCATCATGCCATTCGTTCAGGTTCTCGACCTGCCATACCTGATGTCCGATGACCGCGTGGCCGAGGCTGTGCTGACTGGCGACTTCACACGCACAATGCGTGACATGGGTCTCGAAGCCACTGACGGCGCGCTGCGTCTGATGACAATCGGTAACACAGGCGGCTGGCGCAACTTCGCGAACACGCAGCGCCGTGTTCAGGGGCCGGCAGACATGGAAGGTCTGAAAATCCGGACCGTTGTGGCTGACCTGCCGCAGGAACTGGTCCGTGCATTGGGCGCGTCCCCGACACCGATCCCGTGGCCTGAATTGTTCACATCGTTCCAGACGGGCGTTGTTGAAGGATCCAAAAACGGCATCACCGACATCATGGGCATGAAATTCCCAGATGCGGGCCTGCAGTACGTGACACTCGACGGCCACGCTTACATGGGCGCACTTTGGTTCATGAACAACGAAAACTTCCTCGGCATGCCAGAAGACATGCGCCGCGTGGTTGTTGACGGGTTCTCCCAACTGCAGCAGGCGACCTTCGCGTCACCAAAGCGTAAGTCCATCGAAGCCTACGAAGCATTCGTCGCAGGCGGCGGTGACCTTTACGTACCAACACCTGAAGAAAAAGCAGCCTTCGCAGAAGCTGCGACACCAGTTCAGGCATGGTTCCGTGAAAACGTAGACGGCGGCAACGAAATCCTCGACGCGATGATCGCAGCCGTGGATGCAGCCGAAACAGAGCTCGCAGCAGAATACGCAAGCGACCTGAACTAAGCGTTCACACATCACATCGAAAGGGCCGTCCATCATGGGCGGCCCTTTTGCGTTGGCGATCCCGCGCGCGTCCGCTACGATGCCCACAACAAAAACGGGAGATACCCATGCGAGGCGCAGGCGGCAGCGACGGCGGCGAATTTAACTTTCTCATCGGGTTGGTGATGATGGTGGCAGGCGGCTATTTGCTGCTGTCAAACATCGTGATCCGACCCATCTTTGGTATGGGCACGCGGGCCTTCGGGATGGGGGGCTATGACGTCACCACAGGCATGATCCTGATCCCGTTCATGTTCGGGGTGGCCATGGTGTTCTACAACGGACGCAGCAAAATCGGCTGGGGGCTGGCGATCGGATCAGTCATCGCGCTGGTGGTCGGCGTGATCTCGAACCTGACACTGCAATTCTCGAACCTAAGCGCCTTCGACCTGCTCGTCATCCTCGTGCTGCTCTTCGGAGGCATCGGACTGTTCCTGCGGTCGCTGCGGGGTTAAGTCATAACAGTCGATCCAAACGAGCGGCTGGACCTCGGGGAGGCTCTCAATGAACCGCAGCCCATCAACAAAATGTAAAGCAACGACTGGCGCAACGTTGCAAGAGGCGCCCTCCCCATGGGGGAGGTACGGGCGCTGCCAAATCGAAGATTTGGCTGGTCTCAACATGTGAACATTACGATTGGGGAAGTCTGCTTCGAGCACTTGTTGTAGTTTGCGACGATCGCCATGAACTGCAGCGCTCGTCTAATTCGCAGCGCGAAACTGCGTGCCTGTCTTGATGTGGTCCTGCTCGTACCCGAGTACCGCCTCCGCTATGTCTTGCTGGCCTGCTTCCATGCGCGAGATGTAGTACCACCAGAAATCTTCCGCGCTTAGCATCTCCTGAAACTTGGCGGACTTCATTGTTAATAGCCTATCTTGAGCGTTCGTGAACTTGGCTGGTGTTTTATCACTGACGTGACGATGTGCATGTGTAAGACAGCCCTCTGCAAGCCTGACACAGTCCCGCGCAGCGGTAGACCGAATGATCTCGCGTGGGGTTTGCACCCGATCTGGGTTGTTCCTCAAATCGCTGTACACTGAAGGTTCACGCCCGTTTTTAACGTGAAACATCAGATCAAGCGCCACCTTAAGCGCTTCGCGTGGATCAGGGCTACTAAAGGCCCAGCTACTCAATGCGTAGTTGATCTTTTGCTCGTGGTTTTCCATCTTCTCTTTCAGCTTCTTGCAAACTGCCGGATCGGTAAAGTTGCGGTTCTGGGAGTCGAAGGCGAGCAGCGCCTTACCCGTTTCTTCAATACAAGAAACGGCCAAGAAGTAAGCCCGTGCCATGTGACCATGGTCACGTAAGAGCGTGGATTCAACGAGCAGTTCACCCGCGTTGCCAAGGGCGGCTTCGCTGTAAGAATGCATAAGCGACGTTGTCAGCTTGGGTAGGTGTGCTGAACCCATGGTGGCTCCTGATTGTTGTCGACGCAATCCCATACCGTAAACGTGTATGGCAGAAAAGTCCCGCTCAGCGGCCATTCGACCCTCACCGAAACGGATACATCCACACCCGATAGTCATCCACCATCTTCTCTGCCTGCGCCCGCTGCTCATCCGTCAACTTCGGCGACAATTCTTCCAGTGAATCCGGTGCATCCACGTCCCCGCCTATTGCCGACAACGCATACCAAAGGTACGCTCTGACATAGTCCGGGGTGGGGAGGCCGCGGCCGACTTCATAATACCAGCCAAGCCCAGATTGCGCACCCGGATGCCCTTTCAACGACGACCGCAGATACCAGTCGAACGCACGGATATCGTCCTGTTCGACACCCAGCCCCAGCGCGTACATGACGCCGATCAATTCCTCCGCGTCGGCGTTGCCGGATCGCGCGTAGACCTCGAACAGCGCACGGGCTTCTTCAAATTGCCCCGCTTCCATCAGATCGCGGGCTTCTTCCATGTCGGCGGACGCAGGGCTGGCCCACAGGAAAACCGCGATCAGCAGTGCACGGGTTGTGTACGGGTTGTGCACGCGTTTCACATCTTGCTCCTTAACCTTTTTGCCGGTGCTAGCATGGCTGCTGCACAGGGTATTTCGGCAGACGATTACATCCCCGTGGACCCCTTGCAAGCCGAACTTGGCCAGCTTCTGTTCTATGATAAAATCCTGTCTGGAAATCGCAATATCAGCTGCGGCACATGCCACCATCACGACCATGCTGGCACCGACGGTTTGTCGCTTGGGATTGGTGAAGGTGGGGTTGGTGTCGGGCCGGAAAGGACAGCTGGTGAAGGGCCGGACGCAATCCGCAAGCGTATCCCGCGAAATGCGCCAGCCCTTTGGAATCTAGGGCACAAATCCGTTGAGGTGATGTTCCACGATGGACGCCTGACGCGGTCCGATCTGTACGAAAGCGGCTTCGATAGTCCCGCAGAGGAATGGTTGCCCGAAGGGCTTGATAACCTCGTTGCTGCACAGGCGTTGTTCCCCATGACATCGCAATTTGAAATGGCCGGAAACCCCGGCGAAAACGAGGTCACAGGGGCAGTTCACGAACGCATCGACTACGGCTGGCCGATCATCGCAAAACGCGTGCGGACTATTCCGGAATATGGCGAAAAATTTGTCGCGGCCTTTAACCATATCGAAACCGCAGATCAGGTAACAATCGTCGAAATTGGAAATGCCTTAGGCGCGTTCATCGCGTCAGAATGGCAAAGCTTTGATAGCCCCTTCGACGACTGGCTCGCAGGGGTGCCTTTGGATGATGATGCGGAACGTGGACGGGAAATTTTCTTTTATTCTGCGCGGTGTAGTAGCTGCCATAGTGGTGATCTGTTTACGGATCAGGGGTTTCATGCGCTGGGTTTGCCTGCCTTTGGGCCGGGGCGTACGCGGCGGTTTGATCCGATTCCGCGCGACGTTGGCCGTATGGGCAAATCGGACCTTCTGGAAGACGCCTATCGTTTTCGCACCCCATCCTTGCGCAATGTCGCCCTGACGGGTCCTTACGGTCATAACGGAGCGTTTCCGACGCTTGAGGCGATGATCATGCATCACGCTGATCCGGTTGCGTCGCGCTCGCGCTGGACGCTTTCGGATGCCCAGCTTCCCGATGTGCCTTGGATTGCTGTAGTAGACGGGGCGATTGCGCAAGATGCTGCCGAAATGAAACGTCAGGCGTCGGTTCAAGATTTGCGTTCGTTGTCCATTTCAGAGGATGATGTGCAGTATCTGGTGGCATTTCTGAATGCCTTGACCGGCAAAACAGCCGAAGATCGCCCGTTAGGGCGACCGGAGACCGTGCCGAGCGGGTTACCGGTGGACTGATCGTTCCAACAGCGGGGCCATCTTCAATCGTGCCGCTGGAAATTCGGTGCCTTAGCAATGGGAAAGCCAAGCATGAACGCGACAATTGACAGTCTCACCCAATACCCGATCAAGGGGCTTTCCGGACATGCGTTGGAAACGGTAGATCTATCGCCGAAATGTGGTTTTCCAATTGATCGCGTTATGGGGTTTGCGAAGCCTGGTAGCGGCTTCGATCCCAGCAATCCGATGCCGTTATCCAAAGACAAGTTTCACGTTTTAGCAAACGATCCGCGCTTGGCGTTGTTGGATACGACTTACGACGTATCTCGTAACGAATTGACGATTGATGGACCGCAGGGCCCGCAATTGTTTCAGCTTGATGCGGGCACGGGGATGGCGGATGCCTGCACCGCATTGCAGCAATATCTCGATTTGCCGGACACCCATAAGCCGACATTATTCAGCGCATCCCCCCATCGTTTCACCGACGTATCAGTGACATCTGCCCAATTGATGAACGCAGTCTCTCTGATATCGCAAGACAGCGTTGATGCGTTCGCGCGGACTGTCGGCCATTCAATTGATGCGGCGCGTTTTCGCGGAAATATCGTCTTCTCAGGCATGCCAGCATTTCAAGAATTGGATCTGCTGGGGCGGACCGTCCAGATTGGCGAGGTTCATCTTCATGTGCTCAAGCGCACCAAAAGATGCGCTGCGACTGAAGTGAACCTTCAGACGGGGGAACGTGACGTGAAGGTGCCATATCTGTTGCGCAAACACTTTGGGCATATGGATATGGGCGTTTACGCTGAAGTCGTGAAGGGCGGGACGATACGTATCGGCGACGAAATCACGGTGTTGTAGCGGCCCCCGGCTGTAGAAGAATGCGTTTGCGACGTATGCGTTGTGTCTTCGAAAGGTGCTCAACACCGCTGAGGGTGCACAGTTAACGATGGTCAGCGGTTAGGAGCGATACTTCTGTATACCACGATAGGCCTTGATCACGGGCCGTTGATCTGCACAAAATGTGCGTAGAATAATTCGATACGATTTTGACCCAAAAGTTTGTTTTCATTTCATGATTTGAGAGCAATATGTGCACGATTTCTGCAGGACTGAGTGAACCATGAAGCGATTAGAAAGCCATGCCGTTGGCGTGGACCACGGCGATGTCATATTGTTTTCGGACTTCGAAGATGATGGCGAGATGTGGAAGGGTGAAGGACCGCGTTCCGCCCGGCATTCCGTCACGTTTTCGGAACGCTATGTCGACGCGCCAACGGTTTCACTGCAGATGTCGATGATTGATATGTCGAACGACGCCTTTATCCGTGCGGATCTTCAGCCTGAAAACATCTCAGAAGCGGGCTTTGACATTGTTTTTCGCACGTGGGGCGACAGCCGCGTTGCGCGCATTCGGGTCGCTTGGCAGGCGATTGGACCGCTGCCAAGCGATGATACTTGGGAGCTATAATTTAGCTCGTGTACATGCCTTCGTAGATTGGGCCCAGCGTTTCGTGGTCGAACAGCGACGACACAGACGTACCGTTTGACGTGTTCAGGATTGCTTGGGCAAACATAGGCGCGGTCGGAACGATCCGGATTTTGTCAGTCGCCAACACCGGTTTGGTCGCTTCGATTGTGTCGGTGATCACGAGATGCTTCATGACAGACGCGTTAACACGTTCGATCGCTGGGCCAGACAGCACACCGTGTGTGATGTAGGCGTGCACTTCTTTTGCGCCGTGTTCCATCAGGACTTCCGCCGCTTTGCAAAGCGTGCCTGCTGTATCCACGATATCGTCGACGATCAGGCAGGTCCGGTCTTTGACGTCGCCGATGACGGTCATTTCTGCCACTTCGCCGGGTTTGCCGCGGCGTTTGTCAACGATGGACAAAGGTGCACCGATACGCTGCGCCAAATCGCGGGCACGGGCCACACCACCAACATCAGGGGACACCACCATGATGTCATCCATCTGCTGCTTGAAGTTATGCTTCACATCCAACGCAAAGATCGGCGAGGCGTAAAGGTTGTCGACAGGGATATCAAAAAAGCCCTGAATTTGCGTTGCATGAAGATCAAGGGTCAGAATGCGTTCAACGCCCGCTTCGACGATCATATTCGCAACCAGTTTCGCAGTAATCGGTGTACGCGCTTTCGACCGGCGATCCTGACGGGCGTAGCCAAAGTAGGGGATCACAGCCGTGATGCGGGCCGCAGAGGAACGGCGCAGCGCATCGGCAATAATCAACAATTCCATTAGGTTATCGTTTGCCGGATTTGAAGTCGGCTGAATGATGAACATGTCTTCGCCGCGGACGTTTTCAAACACTTCGACGAAAATTTCACCGTCGTTGAAACGTTCAACGCGGGCATCAACAAGGCCTACTTTCCGGCCACGGTGCATCGACATGCGTCGTGCGACCCTTTCGGCCAATGGGGTGTTGGCATTTCCTGAAATCAGTTTGGGTTCGGTGGTCGTCATCTGGCGCGGTCCTTTGGCAGAAGGTCTGTTCATTGTAACAGATTCGTGGCGTTGACACCGCTTAACACGCCGCTACGGTCACGCAAACATCATGCGCGTCAGGAGGACCAAATGGCCCATATCGATTACTACTTTGCAACGCTTTCCCCCTTCACCTACCTGTGCGGCACCCGTCCAGAGGAAATCGCAAAGGCCCATGGTGCAACCCTGACGTACAAACCGCTGGATATCATGCAATTGTTCGGCCGGACTGGCGGCGTGCCACCGAAGGACCGTCATCCAAACCGGCAGGAATATCGTTTGCAGGAATTGCGACGTCGTGCCGCCTTGGCCGAGATGCCGATCAACATCAAACCTGCGTTCTGGCCGACAAATGGCGCGCCTGCGTCATATGCGATTATTGCGGCGCAAGCAGCGGGTGGCGATGTGGCCAAGCTGGTGGCGTGCATCACCAAGGCCTGCTGGGCCGATGAAAAAGACATTTCACAGGATGACGTGATCCGTGCGTGTTTGGTTGAGGCAGGGTTCGACGCTGATCTTGCTGACAAAGACATGTTGTCGAGTGCGGAAACCTTTGCTGCGAACCTCGAACAGGGGATCAACGCAGGTGTGTTTGGCGCACCATTCTTTGTAGTCGGCGAAGAAAAGTTCTGGGGCGAAGATCGCTTGGCTGATCTGGATGCCCATCTTGCGGGTAAGATTTGATCTGATAACGGTGGCGGAGCAATGCTCCGCCACTTTAGATTTTTAGCTGTTCAGAACCGCGACAAATCTTTCGACATCTTCCGAAGTTGCGGACCAATCTGTCACCAAGCGCGCGGTGAGAATTTCATCAGGGCCGCCTTCAGCCGGATCACCGCCAGTGACGTAGTAATTCGCGCCAGCGTTCAAAAGCCGCTGGTGCAGGTGGCGCGGATAGCGAGCGAAAATCATATTGGCCTGCGGCGTTTCGACGAAGTTAACCGCGTCGTGTTGGGATAATCCGTCGGTCAACTGCGCACAGCGTGCGTTTGCCATTTTGGCCATGTCCAGCCACAGATCATCGGACAAATATGCGAGCATCTGCGCAGATAGATATCTGTGTTTTGAAAACAGATGGCCGCCGCGTTTGCGCCGAAGCTCAAATTCCCATGCAAGTTTGGGGTCAAAGATGACGCAGGCCTCGACGCCGAGCAGACCGTTTTTGGTGCCCCCAAAACTGACCGCATCGATGCCGGATTTCCATGTCATTTCGGCGGGCGTGCAGTCGAGCGTCGCAATTGCGTTGGCAAAGCGCGCGCCGTCCATTTGGACCAAGCTGCCGAATTCACGGGCCACGGCGGTGAGCGCTTTCAGTTCATCCAGCGTATGAACCGTGCCCATTTCCGTGACTTGGGTGATGGACACCGGACCGTGCTGTGGGCCGTGAACACCGCGATTGCCTTCGCCTGCCATGGATGTCCGCAGAGCGTCCGGCGTCATTTTGGCGTGGGTGGCAGGCACCAGCGTCAGCTTGGCGCCGCTGTAAAATTCAGGCGCGTTGCATTCGTCTTCGTGGATGTGAGCCATGGGGCTGCAAAAGATCGTGTCCCACGGATTTGCCATTGTTCCCAAAAGGATCGCATTGGCGGCAGTACCGGTCGCGACCAAATAGACGGCAGCGTCGGGCGCTTCGAACAAATCGCGGATTTGTTGGGTCACAGCGGCCATTTCGGCGTCCGCGCCATAGCCGGATCGGTAACCGGTGTTGGCTGCATTCAATGCGTCCATCACGCGTGGATGTACGGGGCCAGCGTTGTCAGACGCGAAAAACATCAGGTCGGTTCCTCGATAATGTGGTCTTCCCAGTCGTCTTCATCGACTTCGAATTCGGGGACGGTGCGGCCTTGCATGGTCACGCCCGCTTCGTGGATTGCAGTGCTATTGCCCGCAATCAAAGGGTGCCAATCGTACAGACCGCGCCCTTCATACAACAACCGATAGCCGCAAGTTCGCGGCAACCAATACATGTTATCCTTCAACGTCTTAGGTGTCAGAACGATGCATTCCGGCACAAACTGGTGACGGATCGGATATTGCGTGCAAAGGCATGTTTCGTTGTCGAGCAGGCGGCACGCCACACGGGTCAGTGCGACTTCGCCGCTGTCTTCGTCTTCCAGTTTGTTCAGGCAGCATTTGCCGCAGCCGTCGCAAACTGCTTCCCATTCGGCTTTGTTCATCTGATCGAGCTTTTTGGTTTCCCAAAACCGATCCGCTAGGCCGTCGCGTGGGATATCAGACATCGATTAGTATCTTTCGGGCTTGGTCGCAATCGGCGTCCATTTGGGTGATCAGCGCGTTGAGCCCGTCGAATTTCAGTTCTGGCCGCAGGTAGTCTACGAGGGCGATGGACACGGTGGACCCGTATAAATCCCCTTTGAAATCAAAGATGAAGGTTTCGCAGTTCGGGACATTCTCGCCAAACATCGGGCGCACACCAATCGATGCGGCACCACTGTAGCTGCCTTTGTGCGGCCCGTCCAAGACGTCGGCTTTCACGGCATAAACCCCGAATTTGGGCTGGTGTAGGCCGCTGATCGACATGTTGGCTGTCGGATAGCCAAGTTCACGGCCGCGCTGTTCGCCGCGGATCACTTCACCTTCGATGCGGTGCCAATGGCCCAACATCGCGGCGGCGTCACGCGGGCGACCTTCGGTCAATGCGGTGCGGATCGCGGTAGACGATACCTCTGCCGTCGAGATGGTTTTCATCGGTGCAATAGTCACGCCAAACCCCATTTCTGCGCCGAACGCTGCTAAGTCTTGTGTTGTGCCTGCGCGGCCTTTTCCAAAGCAGAAATCAGACCCGACAACGACGTGTTTCAGTCCCAGTCGATCAACGATTATCTGTTGCGTGAATTCGCGCGCCGTCAGGGCGGCGAGGGCGGCGTTGAACGGCACTTCATACAGTTTATCGACGCCCAAACGTGCAAGGCGATTTGCTTTGGCTTCCGCATTCATCAGACGGAAGGGATTGGGATCATTCGAAAAATAGCTACGCGGGTGCGGTTCAAACGTCATGATCCCAAGTGGCGCGTTCGCAGCGTTGGCCGCTTCGCGCGTCAGATCAATGACCGATTGATGGCCAAGATGTACGCCGTCGAAATTGCCGATCGCTGCCGCAGCACCGCGGTCGCTTGGGTCTATGAAAAGGGTGTCACGGATAATACGCATGAGCTTGCGTAACCTGCCGTGAAACGGGGCGCAAGGTCAGTCGAATTTACGCGACGGTGCGAGCACAGTTGCTTCGCCTACCAGCACTTTTTTTCCGTTTACGATGCAACGCGTTTCCATTTTTACGCGCCGCTTCGAATGGTCGATTTCCATGACTTCAACTTCGGCCAGAACCATGTCGTCCGGGCGGACGGGCGCCAGGAATTTCAGGCTTTGTCCAAGGTAGACGGTCCCGTGACCCGGAAGCTGTTCGCCGATGACGGCTGAAATCAGTCCTGCTGTCAGCATCCCATGCGCAATCCGACCGCCAAAGATGGTGTCGTGTGCATAGTCGTCGTCAAGGTGGACAGGATTGCGGTCGGTCGAAACTTCGGCAAACAATTCGATGTCACGGTCGGTCACTTGCTTGCGCAGCGACCGAACCATGCCGATTTCAATGTCTTCGATACAGATTGTTCCGCGCGGTGCATTGTCCAACATCTTGCGTCCTTAAGGTAATAAAAGTCCGACCTGAATGGCCTTGTTGAAATTTTATTACTTTGCGACCGCAGAAAAATCAACCCCTAAGTTCCTATCGCAAGTGTCCAATGCTGTAGGTCGCAGACATTTTTTCCGTTTCCAAATAGTCGTTTAGCGCCTGTGGGTCCGGCTGGTGATCGGTTTTTGTTTCTTCAGCCGTCAATCCGCCCGTGATAAACAACGTATCAAGGTCTTCTTGCACGCCGCCAAGCACATCGGTGCGAATCCCGTCGCCGATGCATATGATATCGCTGTCCGCGATAGATTTGCCGAGCGCTGCGAGCCTGCGTTTAGCCAGATCGTAGATCGGCGGATGGGGTTTGCCGAAATACAGGCTTTCACCGCCCATTTCTGTATAAAGCGCCGCTAGCGCGCCCGCGCACCATTCGCGCACATCGCCGCGATCAACGATGATATCTGGGTTTGCACACAACAATTTCAGACCCTTTTGTTTGGCATACAGAAACTCTGGCCGGTTGACGTCGACGTCCGCCAACGTATCGAACGGGCCGCAGCAAACGATGCCTTCTGCGTCCTCCAACGGGACTTTTGTAATCTCGATCGGGTTTTCTAGGATCGACATCGGTTTAAAGAAATCATCGTCGCGGGGTGTTTCGCCCATGAACCAGACCTTTGATCCAACGATGCCCCGGAACATCGCAGAACGGGCACTGTCGCCCGATGTCGCTATGGCATCCCAGGCATCATCAGGAATGCCGAAGTCGAGGATCTGATGCGCCACGGAATCCCATGGACGCGGCGAATTTGTGACCAAAATGACGATGCCGCCTTTGGCCCGAAAATCTTGCATTGCTTTGACGGCGGCAGGGTGGGCTTCGATCCCGTTGTGCATGCAGCCCCAAAGGTCGACGAACGCGGCGTCGTAGCGGTCTGAAATCTCGGAAAAAGCGGTGATGATTTGGGTCATGGGACACCTTTGTGAAACGAATGAGAGGGCAGTCGCCCTTTGTACAAGGGGTACACCGGACGCGGGCAGGGCGTACACCTGAAAGTTAGGCAAAAAGAAAGGGCGCTGAAAAGCGCCCTGTTCTCGGAATTCTATCAGACGTGGCTTATGCCGTCTTTAGGTTCGGGATGATCTGCTTTTTGCGGCTCATCACGCCTGGAAGGACAACTGTGTCGCCTGAAACAGTTGCGCCGAAGGATGCTTCTGCGACTGTTTTGGACAGATCGTTCGGGATCATCATTGTGGCTTCTTCGTTCAGGATGTCGACCACGAACAACAGCACTTGATCAACGCCGTCTTCTTTTGCGACGTCCGTCATGGATGCCATGATGCTGTCCTTGCGGTCCAAGACGATCTTCGGCGCAGTGGTTTCCAGAACAGACACGCGGAATTTGGTGTCGCCCACGGCGTATTCTTTGCTGTCCATCCGCAGAAGTTCCGCGTCAGAGAAAGCAGAAACATCTGATTTGGCTTCGAACATTTCAGAGGCATACGCGCCCAAATCGACGCCCAGATCCGCGGCTAGTTTTTCAGCGAGCGCTTTGTCCACTGGTGTAGTGGTAGGTGACCGGAATTCCAGTGTGTCAGACAGGATGCAAGACAGCATCACGCCTTTGACGTTGTCCGGCATGTGGGCTTCGTGGCCTGCCATCAGGTCGTGCATGATCGTAGCTGTACAGGCCAAAGGGCGGATCGTGATGTCGATTGGGCCAGCCGTTTCCAGACCGCCCACCAGTTTGTGGTGGTCGATGATCGCTGTGACGTTCGCGCCATTGATGTTGGTTGGCAATTCGGCAGGGTTGTTGGTGTCGACGATCACGCAGTCCTGACCATCTGCGACGTCCGCGATGATTTCCGGCTGATCAAAGCCCCAACGCTTGGCCACGAATGCGGCTTCGGTGTTTGGCGTGCCGAGCAACACAGCCTTGGCGTCTGTGCCTGTGTGGTTCAGGAACCAGTCCCAAATGATCGCGGAGCCAAGGGAATCGGTGTCAGGGGCTTTGTGGCCGAAAACGAGCGTTGTCATATGTCATAGACCTATATTCAGGGTGATTTTGCGGCCTTATAACAGGCATGCCGATCTTGTCACGTGGGCAAAATGGCATACCGCTATGCGTTTCGAGACGTGGCTAAATTATTCGGTAGCGACATAGGCACCTTCGACAAGGGTCGGGAATTCACCTTCACCATTGTCAATTTCTCCGAAAATCTGCCCTCCGACTGCCCCGCCATTGGGACCATAGAAAAGTCCCGTGATGCCCGCACTGACAATCGTCCCATCAATTTCGCCGAGGCTCGCATCATCGTCATAGGTCAGCGTGGTTTCAAAACCGTTTCCAGCGATATCTGTTGGGTCAATGTCGAAAGCAACTGATGGAACACGCACCTCGGGGTTGTCGCCGCCGTCATCGAATACAAATAGATCACCGCCCAACGTCATCGCGTCAAAATCAACATCGAGCGCGATCCGACCTGCGCCGAAGCCATCAATGAAACCGGTTCGTGTGGTCAGGCTGATGCCGCCTTCGTATTCCGCCCCGCCTATCCGCGCACCGACCACGGCGGGGTCAGTGTCGACCCCAATGACGATGTTAGATGTGTTCAAGTTGTCGTCGAGCACGCTGAACAATGTTGCGACTTCCGCATTTGGGAAGTCTGAAATCTGGAATTGCAACACGGCGAAATCATCACCGTCTTCATAGACAAACCGACCGGGCGTCTGGCGGACAAGCGTGATTTCCTGTCCATTGATGGTCACAATCGCTTCGCCGTCTCGATCATCGAGATCGTCGAGGATGATGTCTTGCACCTCAAGCGTGAGTTCTTCGCCGCCGGCGCTTGTGATCCTTCGTTGATCGACAAGGTTAAGCGTCGAGACGGTACCTGTTCTCACTGTATCAGAGGCAAAGCCGCTTGGTGAAAGTGGGACGATGACGGGTCCGGAGCTGCTTCCCCCGCAGGCGGTCAGAGCAACGAGGCTTGTGGCAACCGATAAATTCTTGAACATGTAGACTTTCCCCTTGGTGTTGTGGGAAAGTTAACGTCAGCGTTTCAAAGGTTCAATCGCATATGGCGAAGGCGTCCGGCAAATCTCAATCTATCCGCGAGGCGGATTTGTATGCCCCGGTGAAGGCCTATCTGATCCGTCAGGGGTACGACGTGAAGGGTGAAGTGGGTGCGGCTGATGTGGTGGCGACGCGCGGCAAAGAAGACCCTGTCATTGTTGAGCTAAAGCTGGGGTTTTCGCTAAGTCTGTTTCATCAGGGGATTGACCGTTTGTCGGTGACGGATTTGGTTTATGTCGCGGTGCCCTTGAAAACCGGCAAACCGTTTCAGCGGTCCCTGAAGGACAACATCAAACTGGCCCGCCGCGTCGGGCTTGGCGTGATGACCGTGCGACCGCGAGACGGCCACGTGGAGGTTCACGTTGATCCGGCGCCTTATGTACCGCGCAAATCGAAAAAGAAGAAAACCCAGCTGTTGCGGGCTTTTGAACGGCTGAAGGGTGATCCCAATGAGGGCGGTTCGACCCGCCATGGAATTGTCACTGGATACCGTCAGGATGCCCTACGGTGCGCGCGGTTCTTGGCTGTGCATGGGCCAAGTGCTGGTGCAAAAGTGAAGGAATGGGCCGAAGTCCCGCAAGCCACGACGATCATGCGCAACGATCACTACGGCTGGTTCGAAAAGGTCAGTCGCGGGGTGTACGGGCTGACCGACGTGGGGCGCAAAGGGCTTGCCGACTATGGGGATTTAGAGGCTTAGGTCCACGCCAATGCAAAAAGGGCACTGCGGTTGGGTGCCCTTTTCGTATTCACGGTCTTTTCAGATTAGCGCAGTGTGTTGCGGCTGTTTGGCAAGCGCAACCATACTTCAACGCGGCGGTTGCGTTCACGGCCTACTTCGCCATCGTTGCAAGACAACGGCAGCAGTTCACCGTAGCTGATTGGCTTCACAAGTGCTGCGTTTTCAGCAGAAAGCGATCCTGCCAACACGTCACGTACTGCTTCGGCACGGTTTTGTGCGAGCGCCGTGTTCTGGACGCGGTTGCCGACTGAGTCGGCGAAACCAACCAGCAAGACTTCAAGGCCTGCAAATTCGCCATTTTCCATTTTCTCTGCCAGCTCTTCAACGTTCCGCACGGATTCGACATCGAGGATGCTTGATGCGGAAGAGAAGCGGAAAGATGTGCTCAACCGGTCAGCGCCGCGCAATTGCTGCATCATGTCAGAGTACTGTGCGCCATCGAAGTCAGGTTCAACGGCAGCCGTGTGGACCAGCATCATGCCCATGTCTTCCAGACGCATGCGTTCCAGTTCGCGGTCGATGAAGTGGCTTTCCTTGATGTACGCTTGTGCCTCGCTGGTCAGTGTCCAATCAAGAAACGCCTGTGCTTCCGGGTGGGTTTGACCCGGCTTTGTGTAGGCGTACAGACGGCGGGACAAAGCGTAGCCTTCGATCTTCATGCGGAAGTCTGTTGGCGGGGACAGCAGGCCACATTCTTCGCGAATGGACAGCAGGTTCACGTCGTTTGTCCGTGCCAACCAACGGCCAACAAAACCGATGCCGCCGCGATCTGCCATAACCGCATCAACCATATCTTGGTAGGCGCTCCAACGGATCACGTCTTCTTTTTCGTCACGGTTGTTCGGGCGCACGAGCGCATCCATCATAACGGCGCGGTCGCCCGAGCTTTCGCTGAAGGAATTGACTGTGATGGGATGATCACCGCCGCCAAGTTCCAGCCAGTTTGTAATTTCACCGGACCAGATTTTCGCGATTTCTTCGGACGTCAGGTTGCGAACCGGGTTATCGGGGTGGGCAATCATGACGATGCCGTCCACGCCAAGAACCGTTTCGTCAGCCGTATCGCGCAGATCAGGAATACCAGCGGCAGAAATCTTTTCGACGTCGCTGTCTTTCATGCGACGGTCGGCAACGCCAATGGCTGCACTGCCGTCGGCAATCGCAGGAAATGCACTGCCGGACCCGCGCGATTGCAGATCGATTTCTGCGCGCAAGGTGCCGTCTGCGTTTGTCAGGCGGATGATCCGTTCAGCCGCTTCCGCAGTCGTTTCAAGTTCATAAGTTGCGCCCACGGATGCCGCGTAGCCACGCAACAAGTTCGGGATTAATGTCGTGCCAACAGTCCGTGAACCGTATATGCCGAAGTTCGGACCAAAATCCTGTGCAGCTTCCGCGACTTCAGGGCAGACAAGGCCGGTACATGTCACGCTCTTGGCCTGAATGCGCAGGGTGCCGAGTTCTTCGGTTTCAACAATATACATACCGTCTTCGTAGCTGAGGAGCTGACCAGAGATCGACATGCTGCCGTCGTTTGCTTCAAGCTGGATAGGGGCATTTTGTTGCGCGGTCAGAGGGCTTGTTGCGAGCACAAATAAGCTTGCGGCGGCGCTCAATACGGACGGTAGTTTCTTACGGGATTTAGGAGTTAGGGCGCTCATAACTATTTCTCACACTATTAAACGGTTTCGCCGCATAAAGCTGTGAACCAAGGCAACAATGCGTCAACATTGCGCCCCACAATGGCGGTTCCCTAACGTCTTTTGCCAATTCAGTTGAAGCGCGTAATGCGCATTAGCGCAACGGCTGTGTTTCCCAACCAGCAGCATTCAGCAACGCGACAAGTCCCAATTCGCCGGGTAAATGTGCGGCCCCAACGGCGATCACGATATTGTCGTGCGTTTCTGTCGCGGCCTCGATCACGGGCATCCAGTTTTGGTTGCGGCGGTCCAGCAATAGGTCTTGGGTTTCGGCCATTTGCGCGGCTGCGTCTTCGGGGGACATACCTGTCAATTCGCGCGCCGCGATCTGGCTTACTTCCCAGACTCGCGCGATTTGTTCCGAGAAATAGGCGTCAAGCATCGCGACAAACAACGCTTGTTGATCTGCGGCGTCAATCAACCCGAGTTTCAGCAGATCAATCTGTTCTTGTTGGGTGCCGTCGGTCAGGATGTCGATCAGCGTTTCCCAGCCCTCAAGGGCTTGCACAGGCACATCATAGGCTTCAGCGTCTGCAATCAGCATATGGTCCAAGCCGCGCACGCCTTGCGCGATTTCGGCCATGGCGCAGGCGGGAATGCCAAGCGTCAGCGACAAATACCACGGCTGGAACTTTGCGACGAAAAACGACGGCAGCCCGCGATCTTGGGCGGCTTGCTGAACCTTTTCCCAGACGTCCGGCGCCAGAAGTTCAGGAAGCGTCGGGCCGTCGTTGATCAGATAAAGGTCAGGGTTGGCGATAAATGCGTCCTGCATCGCCGCTTCCTCATCGGCGGTGGCTTCGACCATTAACAGGTCTGCGATCTGGATGGCGGGGCGCGCACGCACGCGCAGCAGTTCCAGCCGCGCGTCATAGACATGCATCGTGCCGACAAGGGTTAGCGTGTCATCCCCTTTGGTCGCGGTCCAGATCAGCCCGGTATTGTTGGGGGTGGCTTCAACCGCTTGTGCAATCTCGTCCTGCACAGGTTGCGGAAGTTGATTGAGATAGCTTTCGCCAGCGCATAACCCGAATGCGGGCAGGGCGGTGAGTGTGGTAAGGGCGGTTAGAGCTGCGCGAAACATAAGCGTCCTTTTCGGGATCTGGTTTTGCGGCAGGGTAACCCGACTACACCCTGTGTCCACAGCCTATTTAGAATGATGTCAAAAAACTCAAACGGGCGTGTTGACTCGTGTTTGCGACCTGCCTACCTATGCATCGTTAGCACTCGCGACTTGTGAGTGATAACACCAGTTTTAACGCGAACAAGGAGAGTTCGGAGATGGCATTTACACCACTGCATGACCGCGTGTTGGTTCGTCGTATCGAAAGCGATGAAAAGACAGCAGGCGGACTGATCATTCCAGACGCCGCAAAAGAAAAACCTTCCGAAGGTGAAATCGTATCTGCGGGTACTGGCGCACGTAAAGACAGCGGTGAGCTGATCCCAATGGACGTCAAAGCAGGCGACAAAGTTCTGTTCGGCAAATGGTCCGGCACAGAAGTGAAAGTCGACGGCGAAGACCTGTTGATCATGAAAGAAAGCGACATCCTCGGTATCATTACCTGATTTGGATTGGTGCCTTCGGGCATCTACGCTTGAAACGAAAACTAGAATTTAAGGAGCTAATCAATGGCTGCTAAAGACGTAAAATTCGGTACCGACGCACGTGGTCGTATGCTGAACGGTGTCAACATCCTCGCTGACGCTGTAAAAGTAACGCTGGGCCCAAAGGGTCGTAACGTTGTTCTCGACAAATCTTTCGGCGCACCGCGCATCACGAAAGATGGTGTATCTGTTGCCAAAGAGATCGAGCTTGAAGACAAGTTCGAAAATATGGGCGCACAGATGGTTAAGGAAGTTGCTTCCCGGACCAACGACGAAGCCGGTGACGGTACAACAACAGCAACAGTTCTGGCCCAAGCGATCGTTCGCGAAGGCATGAAATCCGTTGCTGCTGGCATGAACCCAATGGACCTGAAGCGCGGCATCGACATGGCAACTGCCAAAGTTGTTGAAGCGATCAAATCAGCTGCACGTCCTGTGTCCGATTCAGACGAAGTTGCGCAGGTTGGTACAATCTCTGCAAACGGCGAAGCTGAAATCGGTCGTCAGATCGCAGACGCGATGCAGCGTGTTGGCAACGAAGGTGTTATCACCGTTGAAGAAAACAAAGGTCTTGAAACAGAGACTGACGTTGTAGAAGGCATGCAGTTCGACCGCGGTTACCTGTCCCCTTACTTCACAACCAACCAAGAAAAAATGACAGTTGAGCTGGAAGATGCGATCATCCTCCTGCACGAAAAGAAACTGTCTTCTTTGCAGCCAATGGTTCCACTGCTTGAATCAGTGATCCAGTCCGGCAAGCCACTTTTGATCATCGCAGAAGATGTTGAAGGCGAAGCGCTTGCAACTCTGGTTGTGAACCGTCTGCGTGGCGGCCTGAAGGTTGCTGCTGTTAAGGCACCTGGTTTTGGTGATCGTCGTAAGTCCATGCTGCAGGATATCGCTATCCTGACAGGTGGTCAGGTGATTTCCGAAGACCTCGGCATGAAGCTTGAGAACGTCACAATCGACATGTTGGGTTCTGCCAAGCGTGTGAACATCACGAAAGACGAAACAACTATCGTTGACGGTGCTGGTGAAAAAGCTGAGATCGAAGCACGGGTTACACAAATCCGTCAGCAGATCGAAGAAACAACATCCGACTACGACCGTGAAAAACTGCAAGAACGCGTTGCCAAATTGGCTGGCGGTGTTGCTGTTATCCGCGTCGGCGGCATGTCCGAAGTGGAAGTCAAAGAGCGTAAAGACCGCGTTGACGATGCACTGAACGCGACACGCGCTGCTGTTCAAGAAGGCGTTGTTGTTGGTGGTGGTGTTGCTCTGGTTCAGGGTGCGAAAGCGCTCGAAGGCCTTGAGGGTGCAAACTCTGATCAGACTGTTGGTATCTCTATCATCCGTCGTGCAATCGAAGCGCCTCTGCGTCAGATCGCTGAAAACTCCGGTGTTGACGGTGCAGTTGTTGCCGGCAAAATCCGCGAGAGCGACGACAAGTCTTTCGGCTTCAACGCACAGTCCGAAGAATATGGCGACATGTTCAAGTTCGGCGTGATCGATCCGGCCAAAGTTGTCCGCACAGCGTTGCAAGACGCCGCATCCGTTGCTGGTCTGTTGATCACAACAGAAGCCATGGTTGCAGACAAGCCAGCCAAAGAAGGCGCTGCACCAGCAATGCCTGACATGGGCGGCATGGGCGGCATGATGTAATCACTTTCGACTTTGTCGAAGGTGATGCGGGTGGCAGTGTCTTCTCTACGAAAAGGCTATGAGAACCCAAACCGCTAGAAACAATGAAGGGCGTCCCGAATGGGGCGCCCTTTTCGCGACTTAGGTCAGGTGCGTATTGAACCAGTCAATCGTCCGGCTCCACGCCAATTCAGCTTTTGCTTCGTCGTAGCGCGGTGTGCTGTCGTTGTGGAAACCGTGGTTGGCCCCTTCGTAGATATAGGCCTCGTAGGTCTTTTCGTTGGCTTTCAGCGCGGCCTCAAAATCGGGCCAGCCCGCGTTAATCCGTTCGTCCAGTTCACCCATTTGCACGAGCAGGGGGGCTTGGATTTTAGGCACGTCGGCGGCGGCAGGTTGGCGGCCATAGAACGGCACCCCAGCAGCCAATTCGGGGTAAGCGACGGACAGGGCGCTGACAACGCCACCACCGTAGCAGAACCCGACGGCCCCCACTTTACCGGTGCTATCGTCGCGGCCCATCAGGTGTTCGAAGCCCGCGAAGAAGTCATTCATCAGTTCGGTCCCGTCAACAGTACGTTGCAGGTCACGACCGTCCGCATCGTTGCCCGGATATCCGCCAACCGACGTCAGTCCATCTGGTGCGAGCGCCATAAAACCGGCCTTTGCAACTCGGCGTGCCACGTCTTCAATGTACGGATTTAGGCCACGATTTTCGTGGATAACCAGCACGGCAGGCAGCGGTCCTTCGACGTTTGCGGGGCGGACAAGATAGCCACGTACATCGCCGGTGCCGTTCGGTGACGGATACGTGATGTAGTCTGCAACAATGTCCGGGTCATTAAATGACACCTGTTCGGCCATCGCGTAATTCGGGCTAAGCATGTTCAAAAGTGCCATGGCGGTGACCCCGCCAACGGCATAACGTCCTGCTTTATCTAGGAATTCACGTTTCGTGATCTTGCCGTGTGCGTAGAAATCATACAGATCAAGCAGTCCCTGATCAAAGTCTTTTGCGGTCATGCGGTTCATTCTGTTGCTCCCCTATGGTGCGTTTCGCGTTCTGCGTGTGTTGATAGTAGCGCGATTGTGTGGTCGCGATAGCCCTGCCGCGCTTGTTCTCGTGTCACGATTTCGACAGACAGGCGTTATGAAAATATTCTTGCTGACAGCCCTGACCATGACCGCGTTCGCGGCCAACTCCATTCTGAACCGCCTAGGCGTGGCCAGCTACGGCATGGACCCGATGGCTTTTGCGGTCATTCGTACGCTTGCGGGGGCCGTAATGCTGACAGTGTTGGTGATGATCCGCAGGGCGGGGGGGCTTAACCTTTGGACTGCGAAACGCGGTGCTGGCGCTATCGCGTTGGCCTTATACATGATTGGTTTTTCGTGGTCTTACCTGACGCTTGGTGCGGGACTTGGCGCCTTGATCCTTTTTGGCGTGTTGCAGGTGGTCATGTTTGGCTGGGCGGTTTTTGAAGGCCAGCGGATCGCACCCATCAGATGGATTGGCGCGAGTGTTGCGATGGTTGGGCTGGTAGTTCTGCTGTGGCCCGGTGGCGGTGCTGCCGTGCCGATGGCTGGGGCAGCTGCGATGGTCTTGGCTGGTGTGGCGTGGGCGGCGTACACATTGCTTGGGCGCGGCGAGGCGGATGCATTGGCTGCGAGTGCAGGTAATTTTTTGCTGTGCTTCCCGTTGGTTTCGGGGGCATTGCTGGTGGCTGATTTAGGAACAATAACGGTGCCCGGCACATCGGTCGCTATCATTGCAGGAGCTGTGACATCGGGGTTGGGATACGCGTTGTGGTATCGATGCTTGCCGCAATTGGCGACAGTGACTGCGGCGGTTGCGCAATTGTCCGTCCCTGTGATTGCCGTGGCTGCGGGGACGGTCTTGTTGGCTGAACCACTTACAACGCGATTGCTGATCGCGGGTGCGCTGGTGCTTGGCGGCATTGCCATTTCGTTGAAACCGTCCCGCTAACGGACGATGGGTTCCAACGGGTCATAGGTCCGTGCATCTGCGTCTTCCCACGCGACAGCGGCAAGACTGTCTGGTTTGACCTGCATCTTGGCCATCTCGGCGCGGGTCACCCATCGTCTGCTTGTAACGATGCCTTCGGGGTCTTGCCAGTCGTCAGACAGAACGCCAGCGCGCAGGGTGCACCGGAAATAAACATCAACCTGATGGTAATCCCGTGCAACGTCATTGAATTCATTGACGAGGCAGACCTCTCCAATTGCAACCTCAAGGCCGGTTTCTTCCATAATTTCGCGGTGCAAATTGTCCGGTAGGCTCGCATGCGGTTCAACACCGCCGCCGGGTGCGCACCACAAATCGTCCCCACCGCCCCATGCGTTCACCAAAAGAAGACGATTATCGTGCACAAGCACGGCACGTACAGCGAGGCGAGGGGGCTTTGACATCCTCGCAACTTGGCAATGCTTCGCTTGTGACGCAAGGGCGATTGTATTCGGGACTTCAATTGCGGATCGGGAATGCTACATGATTATGATGAGATTAGCTTTGATACCGGCGATGATCCTGATCGGCTGCGCCCCGATTACCCAAGGCCTAGTGCACGCAGCCCCAAGGACGGCGCAGGAATGCGTTGTTTTGTTGCATGGTTTGGCGCGATCAGAGGTGTCACTGGCACCGATGGAGGCGGTGCTTAAGGCGGCAGGATATGAGGTCATCAACACCGGTTACCCATCCACAGAAGACCCAATCGAAGAACTGGTCGAACGCCAAGTCGGGGACAATGTCGCGGCTTGTGGTGATCGGCGCGTGAATTTCGTGACCCATTCGATGGGGGGCATTCTGGCGCGGGCATGGCTGACGGAAAACCGTCCAGCTGACATGGGGCGGGTCGTGATGTTGGCACCGCCCAATCAGGGATCCGAACTGGTTGACGTGTTCGGGGATTATCCACCGTTTGAATGGATCCACGGACCCGCAGGGTTGCAGTTGGGGACGGAACCGTCATCGGTGCCGAACCAGTTGGACGAAGTTCCCTACGAGATCGGAATTATTGCCGGCGATCAGTCGCTGAACCCTGTCTATTCTGCTTTGATTGAAGGCGCGGACGACGGGAAAGTTTCAGTGGATAGCACGCGTTTAGACGGTATGGATGATCATATCGTGCTGCCCGTTACCCATACCTTCATGATGAACAATCCGCTGGTGATCGCGCAGGTGCAAGCGTTCTTGAGCACAGGTCATTTCGACCGCGACCTTAGCTTTGGCGAAGTCGTTTTTGGTCTGGAATAGCGGTGTTGATCGCCAAAACGGGCACGCCTATTTGGCTGCGCCTGTCACACGGTTGATATGGCCCATCTTCCGACCCGGCTTTACATCAGCTTTACCGTAAAGGTGGATCGCCGCATTTGTTTTCGCGGCCTCCGGCACCTTATCCATGTCGTCGCCAATCAGGTTTTCCATGACAACGTCGCTGTGCCGCGACCCGTCGCCTAAAGGCCAGCCTGCGACTGCGCGGATGTGCTGTTCGAACTGATCAATCGTGCACCCGTTTTGGGTCCAATGGCCCGAATTGTGCACACGCGGGGCAATCTCGTTCACGATCAGCCCGTTGGGCGTCACGAACAGTTCGACGCCCATCACCCCTACATAATCTAGCGCATTCAAGATACCGGCCGCCAAAAGAACAGCGTCGGTGCGTAGGCTTGGCGTCAGATTGGCGGGCACAGTTGTTGTGCTCAGGATGCCATTCACGTGGACATTTTCGCCCGGATCGTAGCAGGACACCGCCCCATCGGGGTTGCGCGCCGCGATGATGGAAATCTCTGCGCTGAAATCGATAAACCCTTCGAGGACAGCAGTTGCACCTGCCATATCTGCCAACGCTTGATCCGCGTCTGCAGCCGACTTGATGCGTGCCTGACCTTTGCCGTCATAACCCATCGTTCGCGTTTTCAGGATCGCAGGTGTGCCGATGGTGTCGATGGCTGCCGTCAAATCCACCGCGTTTTCGACGTTCGCAAAAGGCGCAGTTTGCAGGCCAAGGTCTTGCAGGAATGTCTTTTCGGTCAAGCGGTCTTGGCTTGTGGCCAATGCTTTGCGGTTCGGGTGGATTGGCTTGATGTTTTCCAGCACATCTAAAGCAGATGTCGGAATGTTTTCAAATTCATAGGTGATCACATCGACCGATTGCGCAAAGGTCGTCAACGCTGCAACATCATCGTAGCTAGCGGTCGTCACTGCGTGCGCCACATCCGCGGCGGGCGGGTTTGCACCGGGTTCAAAGATGTGTGTTTTGAGACCGAGCCGCGAAGCCGCAACGCTGAGCATGCGACCCAATTGTCCGCCGCCAAGGATGCCTATCGTTGCGCCAACGGGAAGGTGATTAGACATCGGTAGGTTCATCCGGGATTGATGCGCTCAGGTCGTCGCGCCATTTCTCTAAACGGGTCGCCAAAGCGGGGTCCTGTAGGGCAAGGATACCAGCGGCCATCAGGCCCGCGTTACATGCGCCCGCAGCACCAATCGCCATGGTCGCAACAGGAAACCCGCGCGGCATCTGTAGAATAGAATAAAGGCTATCGACGCCCGACAACGCTTTGGTCTGCACAGGAACACCGATTACTGGGACGCGCGTTTTGGACGCCATCATACCTGGTAGATGCGCAGCGCCTCCAGCGCCTGCGATAATGACCTGAAGGCCACGATCCACGGCCGTTTTGCCATAGTCCCACAAGCGATCAGGCGTGCGGTGCGCAGACACGATCTTTTTCTCGTAAGGGATGTTGAGCGCGTCGAGAATATCCGCCGCTTCTTTCATTGTGGGCCAATCAGATTGGCTGCCCATAATAATACCGACGGAAATTGCTGTCATGTGGGTCTCGCTGCGGAAGGTGCCGATGGAAGCGGCAATATAGCTAGGCGCGGCCTGTGCGCAATGCGCTTATGCGATGATATCAGGGGTTATTCGGTCCTCTAGGGACGCAATTTCGTCCTTGAGCGCCAGTTTCTGCCGTTTCAGCCGCTGTAGCGTCAGCATGTCGGGCACGCCGCGTTCGTGCAGCGCGTGAATGGCATCATCAAGATCGCGGTGTTCTTGTTTCAGAACCGCGAGCTTAACGCGCAGAACTTCTGTCTGTTCCATCGTAGCGGAGCTGTTCATGCGTTTTCCTTTGTCGAACTGGCAGTGCCAGCACATATCTCACGGTTTTTTATAAAGCGTGACGACGCAAACGCCTAGCTTTTCCTTTACGATCTGCGGGGTTGCAAGACGCGAACGGTGACACCATATTTTAGGCAACAGATTGCCGAATGCGGGATCTGAAACAGACGGTCGCTTTGGACGTAAGGACGTGTCGTATGACAAAACTCACTTTAGGAACGCATCCGTTCCTGCTCGGCTTTGAGCAACTTGAACAACTGGTCGAACGTACCGCGAAAAGCGGGAACGAAGGCTACCCACCCTATAATATTGAACAAACGTCGGATTATTCCTACCGGATCACATTGGCTGTCGCCGGTTTTTCCGATGATGATCTGGCGATTACGGTCGAAGACAACGCGCTTGTCATCCGAGGACGTCAATCTGAGGACAACGAAAGCCGTGTGTTCTTGCATCGTGGCATCGCCGCCCGCCAGTTTCAGCGGAACTTTGTTCTCGCTGACGGTGTTGATGTAGGAGAAGCAGTGATGGAGAACGGGTTGCTGCACGTGGATCTGACCCGATCAGAACCAGAGCAAATCGTCCAGACGATTTCAATTCGGAAGGGGTGAAGACATGAATGACAAATACGAGGCTGCCAAGAACGACAGCAATATCGTGTACATCAAAGAAGTCATGGCGAGCGAAGTGCCGGCTGACATTAACCTTGATGCGTTAGAAAGCGACAGCGTGTTTGCATTGCATGATGCAAATGGTGCGCAGCTTGCCGTCGCGGCCAACCGGCAACTGGCCGTACATCTGGCAAAAGCGAATGATTTGGTCCCGATGACCCTTCATTAAATCTTTTCGGTTTTTGAACGTAAAAGCCCCGACGTGATGATCACGCCGGGGCTTTCTTTTGGTCGATCGCCGGAATTACCCTTTGATCAGACCCATTGATTCCAGCTTCAGGATCACCTGATGCGCGCAGTTATCAACTTCGACGCTTTCAGTTTCGATGACCAATTCAGCATTCTCTGGAACATCATATGGATCTGAAATCCCTGTGAATTCCTTGATCTTGCCTTCGCGGGCCAGCTTGTACAGACCCTTGCGGTCACGGCGTTCGCATTCCTCGATGGATGTCGCGACGTGGACTTCGATGAATGCGCCGAATTGTTCGATATCTTCACGGACTGCACGACGTGTCGTTGCATAGGGCGCGATTGGCGCACAGATCGCGATACCACCGTTTTTGGTGATCTCGGATGCAACATAGCCGATCCGGCGAATGTTCAGATCGCGGTGCTCTTTTGAGAAGCCCAGTTCAGATGACAGGTTCTTCCGAACGATATCACCATCAAGAAGCGTCACCGGACGACCGCCCATTTCCATCAATTTCACCATCAACGCATTGGCGATTGTGGATTTACCGGAGCCGGAGAAGCCCGTGAAGAACACGGTGAAGCCTTGCTGTGCCCGTGGCGGACGCGATTTGCGCAACTCTTCCACAACAGATGGGAAAGAGAACCATTCAGGAATTTCCAGACCTTCGGCCAGACGACGGCGCAATTCGGTGCCTGAGATGTTCAGAACCGTGACGTTTTCTTTATCTTCGATCTCGTCAGCTGGCTCGTATTGGGCGCGATCCTGCACATAAACCATGTGCTTAAAGTCCACCATTTCGATGCCCATTTCTTCCTGATGCTCTCGGAACAAGTCCTGCGCATCGTATGGACCGTAGAAATCTTCGCCTTGGCTGTTGTTGCCTGGGCCCGCGTGGTCACGACCAACGATGAAGTGGGTGCAGCCGTGGTTTTTGCGGATCAGGCCGTGCCAAACAGCTTCGCGTGGACCAGCCATACGCATAGCGAGGTTCAGTAGGGACATCGCTGTAGTAGAGGCTGGGTATTGATCCAGAACCGCTTCGTAGCAGCGCACACGTGTGAAGTGATCAATGTCGCCCGGCTTTGTCAGGCCAACGATTGGGTGGATCAACAGGTTGGCTTGGGCTTCTTTTGCAGCGCGGAACGTCAGTTCTTGGTGGGCGCGGTGCAGCGGGTTACGTGTTTGGAACGCAACAACTTTGCGCCAGCCCATTTTGCGGAAATAGGCGCGCAATTCATTCGGTGTGTCACGACGCGCACGGAAATCGTAGTGAACTGGCTGTTGGATGCCTGTCACAGGACCGCCGAGGTAGATGTTGCCCGCTTGGTTATGCAGGTAGTTCACGGCAGGGTGCGCACTGTCGTCGGCACCGAACACTTTTTCAGCTTCGCGTGCTTTGTTTGGTGTCCATTTGTCAGTGACCGTCATAGTCGCGAGGATCACGCCTTCTTGGTCGCGCAGGGCAATGTCTTGACCAACTTCGATGGTCTCGGCTTCCTTTTCGGACACGTCCAATGTGATCGGCATTGGCCACAGCTGGCCGTCTGCCAGACGCATGTTTTCAACAACACCGTCGTAATCTTCTTCGGACAAAAAGCCCTTCAGTGGGTTGAAGCCACCGTTCATCAGCAATTCAAGATCGCAGATCTGGCGCGGTGTCAGGTCGTGGGATGCGAGATCTGCTGCTTCCATTTTCAGCTTTTGGGCTGAGTCGTAAGAAACATAGAGCTCTGGGATTGGAGCGAGCGTATCGGCCATAAAATTTGTCCTATTTTTCAGAGGATTAAATCCAGAAGTGGTGCCAGTAAGTTCGGCATGAATTTTGTCGTATTCGGCGAATTTGCGTTTCAAGAACCGATCCGTGAGGCGGTTCTTTTCAGACGCGCCGCGGGTCGTGATCGCATAGGCGACGCGTTTACGTTTGTCGGTGCTGTCAGTGTCGGTGAGTTTTATCAGACCCGCATCAGTCGCAGCACGTAGTTGTGCGTTGAGTCGGCCCAATGATATATCCAATGCAGCAGCAAGCGCCCGCTGTGACGCATCAGGTGCGACATCTAGCTGACGAAGAAGACGGAAGAGGTGGTCTTCGTCTTCATCACTGCGTTTCAGGGTTGGCAACGGCATACTCACGACTCAGGGTTTGTTCACGCGTGAACGTATGTCACGAAAGGTTTGTTCAGGCTAGAACAAACTTTTTCGAGCGTCATTTATCCGCTGAGATAGTTAAGATGTGGTGCAGGTCATCCGGCGCAAAGACATTATTTCTTCAACGGGAGCAAAGGCAAGGCTGGTGCTGTCGATCTGGGTTATAAAATACTCAGACAGTGTGATATGCCCGCCTTCCCCCTCGAACAGGATAAAGCCAGCCTGAGTAGGTGGCAGGTGTGCGGGCGGTTTTAATTGCATTGCACCTGCGAAGATCACGTTGTCTGGCAGCTGATTGGTAAGCTTGTCTGCTGTTGTTTGAGTAAACGTAAGCGGTGGCTGCTCGTTCATTGTGAGCAGATTGTTGGCAAAGCTAATTTCCACACGCACATAGTTTTGCGGTGTTGCACAGGAAAGCTGGTCCAATTTCTGCGAGGCGACCGGAGCCCCGCAGAACAGAAGCATACAAATAAGGCTTCGTCGGTTGGATAAGGTTTGCACGCTTACGCGTCATCCATTTCCGCAATGAACTTTTCCGCATCCAATGCCGCCATGCAGCCCATACCCGCAGACGTAACAGCCTGACGGTAGATGTGGTCGGTTAGATCACCTGCTGCGAACACACCCGGAATGGCGGTGCGTGTGCTGCCTGCTTCGACTTTTACGTAGCCGCCGGAATGCAGTTCCAACTGGTCTTTGACCAATTCGGACGCAGGGGCGTGGCCGATTGCGATGAAAATCCCTTTCGCCGGAATTTCCGTAATCTCGCCGGTTTTGGTGTGGCGTACGCGTACAGCTTCGACGCCCAGCGGGCTTTCAGTGCCGGTGACTTCGTCGACCTCGTGGAACCACAGCGGTTCGATCTTTGGGTTCTTCATCAAGCGATCAATCAGGATTTTCTCGGCGCGCAATTCATCGCGGCGGTGCACCAGCGTGACCTTGGACGCGAAATTGGTTAGGAACAGCGCTTCTTCAACAGCCGTATTCCCGCCGCCGACAACGACGATCTCCTGACCACGATAGAAGAAGCCGTCGCAGGTCGCACATGCAGACACACCGAAGCCTTTGAATTTCTCTTCTGACGGCAAGCCCAGCCATTTCGCGCGGGCACCTGTGCAGAGGATCACCGCATCAGCCGTGAACATTGTGCCGCTGTCCGCAGTCGCAGTGAACGGGCGCTTGGAAAGGTCGAGCGATGTGATGATGTCGCCGACGATCTCGCAGCCCATTTCGCGCGCGTGGGCTTCCATGCGGACCATCAGGTCGGGCCCCTGAACCTGCGTGTCGCCCGGCCAGTTTTCGACTTCGGTTGTCGTGGTCAACTGACCGCCCGGTTCGATGCCTTGCACTAAGATGGGTTCCAACATTGCGCGGGACGCATAAACGCCAGCGGTGTAGCCGGATGGGCCGGAGCCGATGATCAAAACTTTGGTGTGACGCGTGTCGGACATGGGGCAGCCTTTCAAGGAATCTTTGACCCGATATAGTCGTGCAGGGCCTGTGTTAAAAGCCCGTGATACGGTGATGTGTTTGACGGCACTTCATTTCGACACGCAGAATGTTGGCGACATTTTCTTTTAACTATGTGAAACATTGTTGCGCAGTCGCTTGGTCTGACGTAGGAATCAACAATACAGCAAGGGAAATATGCATGCCGGGTCAAAAACTAGACGATATCGATCGGATGATTCTGGCTGAACTGCAGGCGGACGGGCGTATGACCAACGTCGAGCTTGCGAAACGCGTTGGCATTTCGGCGCCACCTTGTCTGCGTCGTGTCAGGACGCTTGAGGAATCGGGGTTTATTCGCGGGTATCACGCGGACGTTGATCCACGCGAATTGGGCTTCGAGGTTCAGGTTTTTGCGATGGTCGGTTTGGTCAGTCAGGCCGAAGTCGATCTATCCGCGTTTGAAGACAAATGTCAGGACTGGCCGTTGGTTCGCGAATGCCACATGCTGAACGGCGAAGTAGACTTCATTCTGAAATGCGTGGCACCTGATTTGCGGTCATTCCAACGTTTCCTGACGGAAGAACTGACAAGCGCGCCAAACGTGGCGTCTGTGAAAACGTCGCTGGTTATTCGGGGTGCAAAAGATCACCCCGGTGTACCGTTTGACGTCCTTGAAGAGCGGCTCGCACAAGAGGCGTAATGACGGCGGGACGTGCCCGCCGCTGTTGTTTTATCTATTCAATAGGCGACCCATCAGCCCAACTTTTTTCTGGGTCGCATCGAAATCGTATCCGAACCCTTCGAAGAAGCTGCGCACTTCAGGTGTCAGCATGCCGCGACCACTGGCGTATTGCGGGAGGTCAAATCCGCCGCCGTAGTTGAGTTCAACCACAACAGGGCCGGTCGGCGTAATCGCGATATCCGTGGATTGGTAACGGATCGGGCCAAACAGACTTGCGGCTTTTGCATTAATCTCGATCACCTGATCCCAATGCGGCAGGGTCATTCCCATCAAACCGGATTGTTCCGGATGGTCGTCCATAAACGCCACAACTGGGTCCGCGCGTTGCGCGATTGTCTTAATGCGGCCTGTCGCAACATCGACTTCTGACGCCAAGTTGCCGGGCCGCCAGAACGCATCGGCAATGTTGTTGCCCTGCGGGAGCTTGATCACAGCCATCGGTACATAGACGCCGTCATCTTTCAACAGATTCACCATGCGCACGGTGGCGATAGATGAACAATACTTCGCGATATCCGGATGGTTGGACAGTTTGCGCTGCACGACATAGGCGTTGTCGGCCACAACGTTTTCCATGAACGTTGCATAAGTGACGGGGTCTTGACCCGCGCATGTCAGGTGAGTTGCGTCAGCGTGATCAATGCGAAAAGCGCCAAAGCTGACCATACCGTCGACAATCTTGCCAAACAGGCCATCGCCAAGTTCAAATGTCACGAGTTCCTTTAGCTCTTCGGCTGTCGTGATCTTTCGCACACCAGGGTAGACGCGGGCGGATTTGTCGATGACGGCAACTGTTTCCGGAACGGGAACGCCGCCGGCTTTGAGCATGGTTTCAGCTAGCATCTTGTCTTCGGCGACTGTGGACCATCCCTGATTATTACAGGTGTGTGTCATGTCCCAATGACGGTCATTCGAGATGAACAATGCACGGGCTTCCGCGTCGTGGCGATCTGCATCAAACAGACCATGGCGGACATATTCAACAAGGTTCAGGCGGCTGTGTGACGCGGCCATCGCTTTGTAATCACGCATGATTTGGATGACTGACCTGCCAGATGTCTTCGCTGCGTACACAAGCAGTTCTTGCTGCGTGCTTTCACGTGCGGCGAGGTAATCTTGTTGGTCTTTCTGTTCGGCGGTCGGTAAAATTTGTACGTTCATGGCGCTCACATTGTTTCCGAGGGCAAGGAATTTGTTTCGAATTGAACAACAATCAATCTTGAAAACGTGGTGAGATTATGGCGCAGTCGGGGCCAGACGCGGGCGGGGTCTCGAATTATGTGCAACGTGCACTGGCGCTATGACCATGCGGCGGGCCTGCGCTGTCTGGGCGCGCCGCGGCTGGCGTCGCTTTCCAACGCGGATTGCAAGCTTGGCCGTCGGCGATGATAAATCCAGACGGGTCATCGTTTACGCCACAGCGAACATATCAAGATCGCGCAGGTTTAGTCGCGGATGGAGCAGGACGTCGAAATCCGAAAGGCTTTCTTTGTGCGGAAACAACGACATAAACAAAAGCTGCATGTCCGATCGCATTTGAACTGTATGGGCCAGACCGGGGTGTAACGTTTCAAGTTCGACGCCGTTGACGTTGATCTGTTCGTGATTGTCGAAACCCAATTGGTAGCAATGGACGGGCGCAATTGGGCGTAATTCGATGATGCTCGACCCGTCAATAAAGTCGCGCACCGGTGCGAATGCGGCGTCGCTTCCGGTCAAGGTTTTGACGCCTGGCGCCTTATGCAGCATGCGTGCTGATGGCCCCAAAACCAAATCCATTCCGGGACGACCGTATCCTAACGCATCAGCCGTCAAGCGTGTCATCGTACCCATTTCGGGTCGTTTATTGCGAGCACCGGGCACAATTGTCATACTGCCGCGCCAGCGCAACGTCTGAAATCCATTGGTCGATGTTTTGATTTTGTCGCCCGGCAACAGATCTTCAACAGCGACTGGACCGCTCTGGGTCTGCAAGATCGCGCCGCGCCCGATGGCTGCGAAACAATCTTCAAACACAGCCGACGCAGGTGCGATGCGCGTAAATTCTTCGATGTCGTAGGATGGTGTCAGATGGGCGACTTCATATTTCCGCATGAGAGGCTTCACACGGGACAGTCGCCCATCTTGACTAGCGATCCGACCGCTATGGGCCGGAGAGGTATAACTTTCCGTCGCGAGGCCAGCGACGGCTTGGTGGGTCTTGCGCATGCGAACACCTTTCGGTTCTTCACACATCTGTCGGCCCCACCGACAACATCTGAGGAGAGTTGCTAAATTCGTTGTAGTGAATGTGGCAAATTTTGGCGTGCACTGTCAAAATATTTTGGATTTGGCTGCGCTATCGGAGTTAATCCCATTTCACGGATCGGGATTGTCGCCGAAACGAGCACGACTTTGCCATATTTGTTCGGGCGTTCGCCGGATCAAACACGTCCTGCGGGTGTCCAAACACGAATCAACCGCGCAGCTTGGGACTACGCGGTTGACAGACCGACCCTTGGGAAGTCGGGGGGAGGGAGAGGGAATGCAGGCCGTTACGGCACCGTTTGGAACGCCTGACGTTTGAGCATCACAAAAGTCCCATGATTGCCATGTCTGGCGCGAGCTTTTGTTGCAGGCTTTCCGTAGGTGTCGTTAGGCCGAAATGTCCATGGACATGAATGCCGGCATTGGCGGCAGGGTAATTTTGTTCTGACGTGTTTCAGTCTCAAGGCGGCGGGCGATCATCGCTTGGCGGCGCAATCCGCGGGCCCAAGGCATATTTGTTTCGCAGTCGTTTGCTGCAGTTTTCGTTTCATCCATCCAGCGTGCTTTAGCCATTGTTTTTTCTCCGGTGTCGATCTGTTGGTTCGTGCAACGTTGTATTGTTGCTGCTCTGAGAACAGTTTGTCCTAGGATGCGGGCAAGAATTTGACCGTCCTCAAAAAAGTTTCGTGTTTCGTACCACTAGAATGGGGCAAGTTGGTTAACATTGCCCAAACGCTCGGAAGGTTTTGTTTTTTATCGGTAATTTTGATGCGCGGAAACAATCAGGCTGGAGATTGATCCATTGTTTCGCAAATTGCGGCAATACATTGGCGCGATATTGCCTAATTCCTGCCTAAGTCGGGCAGGAAATCGCGGCAATCAGTCGACCATAGTCGGCTTCTTTGCGGTGGCAGGTCCGCCGATAGCTGTAGAATCGGTCTTCGTCCGCATAAGTACAGTGCCGCGTCCAAGTCGCATCACCGATTCCAAAGCCACGCAGGCGCATCAGGCCAAAGCCCGGCAGGTCGAATTGCATTTTGTCGCCTGTGCCTTGCGCAAAGAATCGGGCGTAAAGTGGGTCTTCTGCCAGAAAGGTCTCAAAAAACTCTGGTCCAACTTCGTAAGCCGCTTGGCTGATTGACGGGCCAATGACCGCTTTGGTGTTCGCGCGGTCAGCGCCCAGCGCTTCCATCGCATCTAATGTAGACTCGAGCACACCATTCAACGCACCTGTCCAGCCTGCATGGGCGGCACCGACGACCTTCGCGACCGGATCAGCAAAAAGAACGGGTTGGCAGTCAGCGGTCAGGATCGACAGGGCGAGCCCCGGTACGTTCGTCACAAGCGCGTCGGCTTTGGGTTTATCCGATGTGGGCTCTGTGACCGTGACCACATCTGCTGAATGGACTTGATGAACGCCCATCAAATGTGCGTGTGGCACTGACATTGCATCTGCCACGCGCGCGCGATTGATCGCAACGATCTCGTGTTGATCAGAGCTGCCAAAACCGCAGTTCAAACCCGCATAAACACCTGAAGACGCGCCGCCTTTGCGGGTAAAGAACCCGTGCGGAATGCCTTCCAACAGATCGTCAGTGATGATCTCAAGCGTCATGTGTCAGTCCCGCAGGTGGTGGGGTGCCTTTTGGATGCAGCCCGATAACTTTGAATATCTCACCCATTTCTGACGGGTGGGTCAAGCGGCGGTGCGCTGCAATATGCTGGTCCAACCCGTCACCGGTTAAATGCTGTGCAAGCGATTGGGCGCGATTGGTAATACCGAGCCGTTCGAGAAAAACACCCTGCGTGGTCAGGCGAGTGAATTGAGCTGGGCTTGCCGCCTGCGCAATTGCTTCGAAATCCACATGCGCGGTCAAGTCAGCGTCGCCGGGTGCTTTGAATGGGTCAACGGGCGCATGGTCTGTGATGGCTTGTAACGTATCGCCCAAGCTGCGCCAATCGCCGTAATCGATGATCAGCGCGGCACCGCCGTGGTCTGCGATGCGCTGTCCGATCTGCGTCGCAATACCGGGCAGGGCAGGGCAAAGTTCGACCAGATCGCCTGCCTTGGTGTCGTCAAGCCTGTGGTCCAGCGCGTCCATCGGGGCGGCGGCCGACAGGCCTAGCGTCAATTTGTCGTCCTGCACCCCAACCATATGTTCGCGCCAACCCGCGTCGTCGCGTGTAAACTGGCGGATGGGGAGCGCGTCGAAGAATTCATTCGCGACCATGAACAGCGGCGCATCTGGTAATGTGCTGATCGTATCGTGCCACGTCGCTTGCGGGACCAATTCGGCCTGTTTGGCACGCAAGAGGGGTGATGCTTCGATCAGATGCACAGATGCGGCATCATGGAAACCGGGCACTGATTTCGTCGCACGCAGCATGTCGGCCATTAGCGTCCCACGACCCGGACCAATTTCGGCGAGCGTAAAGTGCGTGGGTTGGCCCTGATCGATCCATGCCTGCGCGAGGCAAAGCCCCAGCATTTCGCCGAACATCTGGCTGATTTCGGGGGCCGTAATGAAATCACCTTTGGCTCCGAACGGGTCGCGTGTGGCGTAATACCCGTGTTTCGGATGCAACAGGCATTCGGCCATATAGTCCGCCAGCGTGATGGGGCCAGTCTGGCCAATCCGCGCAATCAGAAGATCGGCAAGCGCCGTCATGACCGCCGCCGCGCCATGACAAAGATCGTCAGGCCGATCAGGATCATCGGTAGGGAAAGTGTCTGACCCATGGTCACGCCCCATCCATCAATGTGAAACGCGAGGCCAAGCGGGTTACCTTCTGTGACGAACTGGGCATCCGGTTGGCGGACAAATTCGATGATGAAACGTGAAATGCCGTAGCCTGCGAAAAACAGGCCGGTGATCATCCACGGGCGTTTCAGCGCGCCAAAGCCGAACACCAGCGTCATGAGGATCGCGCCTAGGATCAATCCTTCGAGACCGGCCTCATAGAGCTGCGACGGGTGGCGGCCGCACAGTTCCGTTGCCGTGGCGCAGCTTTGTGCCGCTTGGCCCGGAAATGCGACGGCCCAAGGCAGGTCCGTGGGGCGGCCCCAAAGTTCAGCGTTGATGAAATTCGCAATGCGGACCAGCAGAATAGCAGGGGTGGCGGCGACGCAGACGATGTCTGCAAGGGCGGAAAAGGGTATCTTGTTGCGATAGCTGAACAGCCAAACGCCAATGACGACGCCAATAAAGCCACCGTGGAATGACATACCGCCAGTCCAGATCATCGGAATCTCAAGCGGATTCGCGATGAAACGGGCAGGGTTATAGAATAAAACGTAGCCCAACCGACCTCCGCCGATCACGCCGATCACGACGTAGGTCAGCAGGTCTTCCAGCTGTTTATGTTCCATCGGGGCCACGCCACCGCGCCACAGATGTGGGCGACGCAGGGCTGCGGCAATTACCTGCCAGCCAATAGCGATTCCGACGATATACCCCATCGCATACCAACGAAGGGCCAGTTCAAATCCAAATACATTGATCGAGAAAATCTCGGGCGAAATGGCGGGGAAGGGGATCGGATTGCTCATGCCTTTACGTGGCTTTGGGCTGCGGCAAAGTCAACAGGGATGGCGGGTTGCACGTGGACACGCGGGTGCCCATATATAAACCAAGCAAAAGCGGAGCTGCATCATGCAAACCAAGAACAAAATGTTAGACGACCTGTCGCAACTGATGACCAACGCCATGGGCGTGGCACAAGGCGCGAAAGACGAAGCGGGCAACGCGATGAGTTCGATGATGGAGCGCTGGCTGGCTGATCGTGACTTTGTGACCCGCGAAGAATTCGACGCAGTGCGGGCGATGGCGCAAAAGGCGCGCGAAGAAAACGAAGCACTCGCGGCACGGATCGCGGCACTCGAAGCGAAATAAACCGCGTGCGGGGAGCCCCATTTTCTAAGAAAACGGTGCTCCCCTACAGCTGAAGACTTAGAATTCGGCCAGATACGCCACCAAAATATCCAGCGCTGCCTGTAGATCATCCTTTTCGATCATCTCGGTCACTGTGTGGATATAACGCGTACCCACGACAATTCCGACAGCCCGTGCACCTGCCGCTGCCTGTTGTGCGGCAGCACCGTCTTGGCCGCCCGCCGCCAGCATCGTGCGCTGGTAAGGGATGTCGTTTGCAATCGCGAGCGCTTCGATTTGTTTGACCAAATCCCGGTCCGCGATGAATGAACTGTCCCGCACATGCAGGCCGAATCCTTTGCCTTGCGTTGTTGTCGCATCCTTTTCGGGAATACCGGGCGTGTCGCACGCCAGCGTGGTGTCGACACCAATCCCGATATCAGGCTTCACGGCAAAGGCCGCAGTTTTGCCGCCGCGCAGGCCAACCTCTTCTTGACAGGTAAAGGCCACGTGAATTTCCGCACCGCGCCCTTTGTCACCAAGTGCGCGCATCGCTTCGATCCCCAGCCAGCAGGCGATGCGGTTATCCAGTGCCTTTGACACGATCTTATCGCCGATTTCGATGAACGGTTCTTCCATCACAACAAAATCGCCGACTTTGATGACGTCGTGCGCTTTCTTGCCCATCCCGAGATCAACAAAGAAATCGCCGACCTCCGGTACTTTTTTGCGATCCTCGGGCGAGGCAATATGCACAGGCTTGCCACCCGGATTCATAACGCCAAGGTAATCGCCATCATCGGTGCAAACGCGGACACGGCGCGAGAACAGGTTGCGTGGGTCAAAGCCGCCGACAGGGTTCAGGTACAGATAACCGTCTTTGCTGATATGGCTGACCAGAAAGCCGATTTCGTCCATATGGCAGAGCAACATGATCTTCGTCGGATTGTCGCCGGTCCCGTTGCGTTTGCACAAAAGGGACCCCATTGGATCGGTCGTGACCTCGTCAAACAACCCGTCGATCTCGGATGTGATCAGGTCACGCACGCGATGTTCATTGCCGGGCACACCGGGGGTTTCGCACAGGGATTTCAGCAGATCGAGGTTCATCAAAGGCTCCGTCATTTTAGGTTGTGATAAATGTGGGCCGCGGGGGTGGTGAAGGCAAGCGGGTTGTCGGTATGCAGGCGGCCAAACCGTAAGAGGCCCCGATGACCACACCTGATATCTTTGCACCTTTCGCCGCATTGGCCGCGCAGCTTTTGCCGCATGCCTGTGACAACGCAGACGATGGGTCACATGACATCGCCCATATCGCGCGGGTCTGGGCCAACGCGCGCACCATTCACGCGGCTGAAGGTGGGGATGGTCGTGTGTTATGTGCGGCAACGCTGCTGCATGACTGCGTGTCGCTTGAAAAGGATGCAGCGGATCGGTCGCAAGGGTCGCGGATGGCGGCGGACAAGGCCCGAGGCGTATTAGAGGGGCTGGAATGGGATGAAGCGGACATTGACCGCGTATCCCACGCGATCGTCGCGCACAGCTTTTCAGCAAATGTCACGCCAACAACGATTGAAGCAAAGATACTGCAAGATGCGGACCGTTTAGACGCGATCGGCTTGATTGGCGTGGCACGCTGTTTCTACGTGGCGGGGCGCATGGGGTCCGGCCTGTACGATCCGGCTGATCCTAGGGCGCAAAAACGGGAACTGGACGACAAGACCTTCGCCATTGATCATTTCGAAACCAAGCTGCGGACGCTTGCAGAGGGGTTTCAAACCGCGACGGGTGCTGCGATGGCGCAAGACCGGCACGCGGCGCTTTTGACCTTTCGGAACGGCCTGCTGGCCGAAATCGGGGCCGAACCGCGTTAACCTTTTGAATAATCGCGAGTTCTCCACAGGTATCTTGGGCGACGTCCCACTTATCCCCAAGAAATTACTTTACAGGTAAGGTCTCGTAAAGCACCATATGTCGTAGGGACAGAAAACAAAAATACTGATCCTAGAGCAGTCACATAGCGGTTGGGTCGCTGCCACGTCCCGCTGCCAGACAGGCGAGGCGCGACATATGGCACTTTCAGAGCATTATCTTGAGACGGATGACCTGCATCCGATTGATTTGGTTGAATATGTCGCCGAACACCACGACTGGCAATTTGACCGCATCCACGACGACCAGATCGCAATGGCGGTTGAAGCGCAGTGGCGGACATATGCGATTACTGTGGCTTGGTGTGCGGCGGATGAAACGCTGCGGCTGATCTGCACGTACGAAATGGAACCGCCAGCGAACCGTATTCCAGCGCTTTACGAAGCGCTGAACACGATCAACGACATGTGCTGGGCGGGATCGTTTTCGTGGTGGGGTGATGAACAGATGATGGTCTATCGCTACGGTCTTGTGCTCGCGGGCGATCAGGCACCATCAGCGGAACAGATCGATACAATGATCGGGGCCGCTGTCGCGAGTTGCGAACGCTATTATCCTGCCATCCAACTGGTGACATGGGCCGACCGTAGTCCAAAAGATGCGGTTCAGATCGCCATTGCCGAGGCTTACGGACGCGCATAACCGCGCGTCCAGTCTCGATTTTTGCTAGACTGCGTCGTGCTACGCAGCCTTTTGCTGTGTGGCTTGGGTCGCTGCTGATAGCAGCACCTGCGCCACTGCATCACATTCCGCCAGCGTCAGTCGTGCAGGCAGCCGTACGTCGCATGCATTCGTCAGCATGGCACGGGTTTTTGGCAGTTCAGGTGTATCCCCAAGAAAATGCCAGTTCCAAAACGCACGCGCGTTATCCGTGGAACGCCCAAAGATTTGGACGTTCAGGCCGGCTTGTAGGGTAGCGCTCTGGAAATCCGCGATTTGCGCATCTGTCAAATCGACAAGATTGAACTGGATCGAATCCGGTGCGCGGTTTTCAGGGGAAAGCTCTGCAGGGACACTAAGGTTGGGATGTGCATCCAATTGGTTCGCCACATGATCATGATTGCGCCGCCCATCTGTGACGCGCTGGTCCAATGCGTCCAGCTGTGGCCGGATCAAAGCCGCAGACAGCGTGTTCAGGCGTAAGTTATAAAGCGGCAGTTTGTTCTGCCATGTCGCGAACGGCGCATGCAGGACCGGATGTTTCCGCCAGTTATGTTCATAGGCGCCGGACATGATAATCGCTTTGGCGACAAGTTCGGCGTCATCGGTGATCATGATCCCACCTTCGCCTGCGTTCAGCATTTTATAGGACTGGAAACTGAAGCAGCCGATTTTACCGATGGTCCCGATATTCCGGTCGCCCCACGTCGTGCCAAGGCTATGCGCGGCATCTTCAATGACTGGAATACCTGCCGCGTCGCACAGCGTCATGATCGCATCCATGTCCGACGTATGCCCGCGCATGTGGCTGATGATGACGGCCTCGACCGATGGCAGCTTTGCCGCGAAATCATCCAGATCGATGCGGTAATTGTCGCCACATTCGCACAGCACGGGCACGCAATCGGCATGCACCACGGATGACGGTACTGCCGCAAAGGTAAACGCCGGGATCAGAACGCGGGCGTCGCGGGGCAGCCCCAGCGCCTTGAGCGACAGGAACAGCGCAGCAGAGCATGACGACACGGCCAATGCATAGGTACTGCCAAGCTTCGCGGCAAATTCGGCTTCCAACAGTGCGACCGGCGATTGATCGTTGGTGTAGCGAAACAGGTCGCCGGTTTCCAAGATACGCGTGACTTCTGCCTTGGCGGCCGCGGGGATTGGTTCAGCTTGTGTCAGGTTGGGCAATTGTGACATGTTTCACCTTTTCCGAAATGCTCTTTCGGAAAAAGCTAACATGAAACTTATGACAATTCTATGACCGCGCTCAAAGCCCTAGTTTTTCCCGCAATCCGTTCCATGCGAGCGCCATTTGCAACAATGGACGCCCCAGTGCAGTCCCGCCAGGGAAGGCGGGCGTCGGCAACGTCGCGAGCGTATCGAAACGTGATGCGTGGCCTGCGACGGCTTCGCCTAAGATCTTGCCGCAAAGGCCAGACAGCGCGACCCCGTGGCCCGTATACCCGCCCGCAGAGACGATGTTGCTATCGATCCGTTGGATTGCGGGCAGCCCCGAAATCGTGACGCCCAATGTCCCGCCCCAAGCATAATCAATGCCGATCCGGTCCAAGGTAGGGAACAACGCGGTAAAACGTGGGCGCAGCATTGCGCCAATGTCTTGCGGGAATGTGGTTTTTGCTGCCGCACGCCCACCAAAAAGCAAGCGTTTGTCATCAGACAGACGGTAGTAGTTCACATCATTCTTGCTGTCCTCAACGGCGATATCCTGCTTCAGAATAGTCGCTTGTGTGTCGGACAATGGTACGGTCGCACAAATAAAGCTGTTCACGGGCATAATCGTGGCCGCGACTTTGCGTTCAAGACCGCTGATATAACCGTTGGTTGCGATAATCAGGTGGTCGGCGGTGACATGGCCTTTGCCAGTGCGCAACGTGACTTTGGGACCTTTGGCAATGTGGTGCACGGCACTGTTTTCAAAGATCACCGCTCCCGCATCTTCGGCAGCTTTGGCAAGCGCCAGTGCATAGCGCAAGGGATGAATATGGGCGGCACCCCAATCAATCGTGCCGCCTTGGTACAAAGGGGAACCGACAACGTCGGCAAACTCCGATTGCGTGCACGTCTTGATCTGGTCGTAGTCATAGTTGACTTGCAAATAGGCCGCGTCAGCATGATGGCCGTCGCGTTCTTTGGCAGAATAACATCCATGGGCGACGCCCGGCTTCCATTGCGCATCGGGTGCGATGGTTTCGCAGTTCGTCGCGACGTCTGCTTTCGCTTCTTGGGTCAAAGCCCATAGGTCGCGCGCGGTATCTGCCCCTAGCTTTTTCGCCAGTAAGCGTTGCGGTGCATTGTAGCCTGACGCGACCTGGCCGCCGTTGCGGCCCGACGCGCCAAAGCCCGCGCGATGGGCTTCCAAGACGACAACAGATAAACCTTTTTCGGCAAGTAGCTTTGCCGCCGATAATCCTGTGTATCCCGCGCCAATGATGCAAACGTCCGCCGTGTTTGCGCCGCGTAGGTCTGGCCGCATAGGGGGCGCATCAACCGTGGCCGCGTACCACGAGTTCGGGAATTGCCCCTGGGTGTCATTGCGGTACAGGACGCTCATTTTACACGTTCAATAGCAAATGTTCGCGTTCCCACGGGCTGATCACCTGAAGAAATTCATTGTATTCGGCCCGTTTGACGATGGAGTAAACCCGCGCAAAATCGGGTCCCATGATGTCGTGGATGTCTGTCGCGTCGTCGAACAGATCAAGCGCTGCGTATAGGCCCTGCGGAATATCGTCTTCACCGTCGTAAGCATCGCCGCGGTAAATTTCGTCCGGCTTTGTCCCGTTCATCATACCCAGATACCCGCAAGCCAATGACGCCGCGATGCACAGATAAGGGTTGCAATCCATTCCGGCGAGCCTGTTTTCGACCCGTCGCGCCGCTGGGTTAGACAGCGGCACACGAATCCCCGTGGTGCGATTGTCGCGGCCCCATTCAAGGTTAATCGGGGCGGCGTGATCACGGACATAGCGCCGATAGCTGTTCACATAGGGGGCCATGATCGCGACTACATTGGGCAGGTTTTTCTGCAGACCACCGATGAAATTCATAAACGCAGGTGTTTCGGAATCGTCGGCACCGGTAAAGATATTGCGCCCTTGGCTATCAAGAACCGAATGGTGAATGTGCATCGCACTGCCCGGTTCGCCCTCGATCGGTTTGGCCATGAAGGTCGCAAAACAATCGTGTTTCAGGGCGGCTTCCTTGATCAGGCGTTTGAAATAGAACACCTCATCGGCCAGTTTAACGGGATCGCCGTGCAGCAAGTTAATTTCGAGCTGGCCTGCGCCACCTTCCTGAGTAATGCCATCAATTTCGAACCCTTGAATTTCGGCGAATTCGTAAATGTCGTCAATGACAGGACCAAAATCGTCGACAGCGGACATCGAATAGGCCTGCCGTCCCGCGACAGGGCGACCGGTACGCCCAACCATCGGTTCAATCTTCTTGGCGGGATCAGTGTTGCGGGCAACCAGAAAGAATTCCATTTCAGGCGCTACGACGGGGGTCCAGCCTTGTTCAGCATATTTCGCGACGACGTGTTTCAAAACATTGCGCGGAGAAAACCCGATGGGATCGCCATTCGTGCGGTATGCGTCGTGAATAACCTGCAGCGTCCCGTCTTCGGTCCATGGGGCTGCGGTTGCGGTCGACATATCTGGGCGCAGGATCATGTCCGGTTCCGTGAAACCGGCAGGTCCAGCGGCTTCGCCCCAATCGCCCGTGATAGTCTGGAAAAAGATCGATTCCGGCAGGTGGAAGAACTGTTGTTTTTCCCACTTTGCAGCAGGCACGGCCTTACCACGCGCAATGCCAGGCAGATCGCCGATGACACATTCGACTTCATCCAAGCGGTTTGCTTCGAGATAAGCCTTGGCAGCGTTCGGTAGCGCGTCAATCCAGCTCATGCGATGGACCTTTCTTTGAAGAACGACCCGATCTGGCGGGCCAAGCGGGCGTTGTGGACCGGGGCGTCAATTGTCGCGCGGGCGGCATCAAGCTGCGCGTCAGGTACGACGCCGGGGCCGCGGTGGGTCGCGAGACCATCGATGAAGTTGCCGTCAAATTCGGGATGGGCCTGAACGGTGAACGCTTTCTTTCCGTAGATCAGCGCCGCGTTTTCGCAAAAGTCGTTACGCGCACAAACGGTTGCATCGTCGGGCAGGGCGACCACCTGGTCTTGATGCCATGCGTTCAGATGGATTTCTTCGCCTTGCCAGTCGTAAGTCTGACGACCAACGGCCCAGCCATCCTTGAATTTCTCGACTTTCCCACCGAGCGCCTGCGCAATGATTTGATGGCCAAAGCAAATGCCAACAAGCGGCAGGTCGGCAGCGTAGATATCGCGGATCAGGGTTTCGAGAGGGGCGATGAACGGATGATCTCCATATGCGCCATGTTTTGATCCGGTGATCAGCCACCCATCAGCGACATCGGCGTTTGCGGGGAACTCCATATCAACGACGCTATAAGTCGCGAATTCGAAGTCTTGCCCCGCCAGAAGATTGACAAAAAGGTCCGCGTAATTGCCCGTTTCCCCCAAAAGTTCCTTTGGGGAATGTCCGGTTTGAAGAATGCCGATTTTCATGCTGTGCCTGTTATGGATACTTATGCAAACCCTAGCCAGCGTGGGGTCTTGGGGCAAGTGTGGCGATGTGCTTGGCGCGCCAAGCATGGGGGTTTTGCACCCCCAGACCCCCGCAGGATATTTGTAACCAAAAGAAGGGTCAGACCGTGTCGAGATACAGGTCCAGTTGTTCTTCGGGTGTGAGCTGGTCAAAGTTCATCATTTCCTGCCGCTTGGTCAGCACAAAGTTGTCGACAAGAAGCGGGTCGAAAATGCGTCGCGCGATCGGGCTTTTATCAAAGGCCTCGATTGCGTCGGCCCAAGTGCTGGGCACTTGAGGCAGGTCTTGGTCATAGGCGTTCCCCGTGATGGGCGTACCGGGTTTCAGGTTATCTTCGATCCCGATCAGAGCAGAACCGAGGACGGCAGCGAGGAACAGATAGGGGTTCACGTCACCACCGGCGACACGGTGCTCGACACGCCGCGCTTTATAGCTGCCGCCGGGCACACGGATAGACGCGGTGCGGTTGTCGTAAGCCCAACAGATACCTGTCGGGGCATGGCTGTTCGGCACCAAGCGTTCATAGGAATTGCCGTGTGGTGCAAAGATAAGTGCGAGGTCAGGGATACCTTTCAGGCAACCCGCAATCGCGTTGTGCAGCATGTCAGTGCCTTCGAATGTATCATTGGCCATCAGGTTGTTGCCGTCAGCGTCAATGACCGAGAAATGCGTATGCAGTCCATTGCCTGCGTAATCGTCGTATGGCTTTGCCATAAAACTGGCCGCCATCCCGTGATTGCGCGCGAGACCGCGCACCAGCATTTTGAACAGCCAAGCATCGTCCGCAGCCTTTAGGGCGTCAGGCACATGTTCAAGGTTCACTTCGAACTGACCAGTGCCTGCTTCCGAAATTGCGGCCTCTGCCGGAATATCCATTGCTTCACAGGCATCATAGAGATCGTTGAAGAAGTCATCGAAGGCATCAAGTGCACGCAGGCTGAGAATTTCGGCACCAGGTCGGCGTTTGCCTGATCGTGGAGACATGGGTTGTCTGATTTCGCGGCCACTGTCGTCGACAAGATAAAATTCCATCTCGGTCGCGGCAACGGGGGTCAGGCCAAGCGCCTTGTACCGATCAACCACCCGCGCCAGCGCATGACGTGGATCACCTGCGTAAGGTGTCCCGTCTTCGGCGTGCATCCAAACAGGGATCAATGCCGACGGGGCAGACAGCCACGGCATTGGCACATAGCCGCGTTCCGTCGGCAGCAGCAGTCCGTCGGGGTCACCCGTTTCAAAGACCATTGGACTATCGTCGATGTCTTCGCCCCAAATATCGAGGTTCAGGACGGACAACGGGAAACGTGTGCCTTCGGTTTCCAGCTTTTCAGCAAAGCGGCGGGGGACGCGTTTGCCCCTAGCTTGACCGTTCAGGTCGGCTGCGCCGCAGCGGACGTTACGGACTTCGGGGTGATCGTGTAGCCATGACATGGAGTTAGGTCCTTAGCCCAAAAGGGGCATTCCGACCTTTGTTTTACTGGACGTCAGGGGATTGAGCTAGTGGGAAACTGCGCCGTCTCCGCCATTTCAACAAACCAAGCCCAGCCATCGCAGTCACGATCAATGGCAATCCTGCTGGAACAGGGATCGGGGCGGGGTTCGCGAGTGCGCCATCAATGAAGAATTCAACGCCTGCATTGCCGTAATTCTCGAAATAGATCAGCTCAAACGCCACGCGCCCTTCTGCGGGGTTCCGGTTTCGGGAGGTTGTCGCGAAGCTGCGCGCCCGCGCGCGCTGAGTTACCTGCGTGTCGTCAATGGTCAGGCGGAACCCGTCATCAGACCCGACCGCAAAGGACTGATTGCCTGGAAGCAGGTCAAGGAAACCTGTAAAGCGAAACACGGACGTTTGGATCGTGGCCAAACCGTTGCCAACAATGGATGCGGCATCCGCACCAAGGAATGTCGCGAGCGTTGTGTTGCTGCTATTGGTGTTTGTGTTGCCATTTGGAAAGTCGATGGCGCTTGTTTGAAACGTAGCCGTCGGGCTGGCTGAGGCGATCGCGTTTATAGCTTGGGTGATGTTGTTCGATGGCGAATCCAGCTTGAAGAATTCGCCAGTAAAGGTTGCAGCACGACTGGACGCTGGGGCCAGAGCCACAACGACGCATAGAGCGCACAAAATATTGATGCCGCGAAGAAAGCGAAACAGTCTCAACATGCGCGTGATTTGCCGGGTTAACAGAGCATTAACGTGACGCATCTATGGCCGGATTGCGGCACTATCGAATGATCTGCGGTTTTATCTTCAGTTTGGTCCGGCGTTCGGACGGAAGATGCCTGTTCAGACGCGCATTGATCAATCCGAATAGGCCGATCACGCAGAGCGTTACCAAGATGAAATAGCCCGCAAGAATTGGGTATGGGATGAACGGGTTAAACGTCTTGTCGGCAAAGTAGTTCGCGTAATACAGCGCGTCGCCGCGTTGTTGGAATGCTGGAAAACCTGCGAAGAACACAAGGGTCGTTGCGTGAAACAGGAAGATCGCTTCGTTCGTGTAGGCCGGCCAAGCCAGTCGCAGCATCGTCGGCCAGATGATCCGTTTGAAGCGCGGCCAGCCTGTCATGCCGTAAGCATCGGCAGCTTCTGTGTCGCCTTTGGGAATGGATTGCAGCGCACCGTAGAAAATCTCGCCGGTGTAGGCTGCGGTGTTCAAGATCAGCACGACCAACGCGCCGAAGGTCGCAGACGTCAGCGGGCTAAAAATCGGATAGACGCCCTTTAGCGACAGGAACAAGAAATATGCAAAGAAAAACTGGATAAACAGCGGCGATCCGCGAAACACGAAGATGAACCATTCGGCTGGTTTACGCAGCATGGCGCGTGGACTTGCTTTGCCCATCGCCACAAGTGTCGCAATGCAAAACCCCACGAGCAGTGCCAATAATCCGAAATAGATGTTCCAGATCATGCCTGAACCGATCAGTGTAAATTGCTGGCACAGCGTAAAATCGGTGCGCGGCAACAGACGTTCGCCATACCCGATAGACCGGAAAGCGTAGGCTGCGATGGTTTCAAAACAACTCATGCGGCGGCCTTCCGTTGGGCTTCACCTGCCGCTGTGGCTTGGCCACGGGTCAGACGGGCCATAATACGGTCCAGCACGACTTCGGATACTTTGGTGAAGCACAGGTAAAACACGAGCAGCGCACCGAAATACCACATGCGCCAATCGGGGTGCGGGTAGTCGGTGAAGTTCGGCGTTTTGGAACCGCCCAATTCGCGGGCCCAGTAAACGATGTCTTCAACGCCTAACAGGAACAGCAATGGCGTCGCCTTGATTAGGACCATCCACAGGTTCGACAGGCCGGGCAGGGCGTAGACCCACATTTGTGGGACGATAATACGCCAGAATGACTGACGGTTGGTCATGCCGTAGGCCTCTGCGGTTTCAATCTGACCACGCGGGACAGCGCGCATCGCGCCAAACAGGACGTTCGCAGCGAAAGCGCCAAAAACAATGGCAAAGGTCAAAACGGCAAGGGCAAAACCGTAGGTTTCGTGGACCCATTGTGGGGCATTTCCAAGCGGCAGTTTCGCGGCCTGACAAACGATAAAGTCGCTGCCTTGGCGGATCGGTTCATCCCAATCGGGGCATTTGATCTTGTGGCGCAGGTATTCCAGCCCCTGATCAAGCGCGATTACAAAGAACAGGAAGAAGACGATGTCGGGGATGCCACGCACAACGGACATGTAGCCTTTGCCGATCCAGCGCAGTGGCGCGATCTGGCTGCGGGCAGCGGACGCACCGCCAAATCCGAAGGCGAGCGAAATAGGGGCCGTGATGGCCAGCAACAGCAGGACTGTGCCGAATGCCCAATACATATTCATGTGCTTGCCCGTGGTCAGGTAGCAAGACAACCATGTCAGCCCCTCGAGCGAGGCGGGATCAGCACAATACGTAAAGATGGGTTCAGCCTAGTCGACAGCGGGGAATTGAATTGTTTGGGTAGATAAAATGGAAAGCGCGCCCCAACGATGAAGCTGGAGCGCGCTGGAAAGGCTTACTCGAAAGTAACGCCGATTTCCCACTTTTCGATCAGCGCGTTCAATGACCCGTCCGCTTTCATGGACTGGATCGCTGCTGTCAGCTTGTCGCGCAATTCTGTGTCGCTTTCGCGCACACCTGCAGCAACACCACCGCCCAACAGGACTTCACCAACAACAGACAGGTCTGCTTCGGCTTCGGCCACTGGTGCGAGGAACGATGCGTCGGCCAGAACGGCGTCCGCTTCGCCGTTTTTCACAGCAGCAACAGTTTCGTCAGGTGTCGCGAATTCCAGCAGGGTCGCGCCCATTTCAGCAATGTGTGCCGCTTGGATCGTGCCTGTCTGCGCTGCAATCACAGCAGAGTTCAGGTCGATGTCAGCAGATGCTGCAACGAATGAAGACGGATCAGGCTGAGAATAGTTTTCAGAGAAGTCGATAACTTCGTCGCGCTCGTCCGTGATGGACATGCCCGCGATGATCACGTCGTAGTTGCCGGACACGAGGTTCGGGATGATGCTGTCCCACTCGTTTGTGACCCATTCGCATGTCAGTTCAGCACGCGCGCACAGCTCGTCGCCCACTTCACGCTCGAAACCGTCTACTTCGCCGGCGTCATTGATGAAGTTCCATGGAGGGTAGGCGCCTTCGGTGCCAAGACGTGTCACAGCGTGGCCATCTGCCATCGCCATTGTTGATACGAGCGACGCAATTGCAGTCGTCAGGATCAGGTTTTTCATCAGAAATCTCCCAAAGTTGATGAGTAGTTAGTGTTGGGTCGCGGATAGAAATCCCCGCAACCGGTCCGTTTGCGGATTCTTGAAAAGTGTCTCGGGCGGTCCTTGCTCTTCGATCAGACCTTGATGCAAAAATACGACGTGGTCACTGACGTCAGCGGCCATGCGCATGTCGTGGGTCACGATCAGCATGGTCCGACCTTCCGCTGCCAAGTCTTTGATCACTTTGACAACTTCTTGTTCAAGTTCAGGATCAAGCGCCGATGTTGGTTCATCGAACAACAAGGCCTTTGGTTCCATACACAAGGCACGCGCAATCGCGGCACGTTGCTGCTGGCCACCAGACAATTGCGCGGGATACACATCGCATTTGTCGCCGATCCCAACCTTGGCAAGGTATTCGCGGGCTTTGGCTTCGACTTCGGCCTTATCGCGACCTAGGACCGTCACAGGTGCTTCCATCACGTTTTGCAGGATCGTCATATGGGCCCACAGATTGAACTGCTGAAACACCATCGACAGGTTGGTGCGAATACGGATGATCTGCTTTTGATCAGATGGGCGGCGGTTGTGACCGGTACCTTTCCACGTGACAGGTTCGTCGCAAAACAGAACGTCGCCTGATTGGCTGTCCTCAAGCAGGTTTGCGCAACGCAACAATGTGGATTTGCCTGATCCGGACGACCCGATCAGTGACACCACATGACCCGCAGGGGCTGCGATGCTGACACCCTTGATGACATCGAGATTGCCATAGGATTTGTGCAGATCACGGATTTCAATAACGTTTTCGGATGTCACAGGTCGCGCGCTTTCGTTGCTTTGCAGGTTACTAGGCCGCATTTTTAAGGATTCGGCAATGCGTGACTTTACGATGCGCGATGCGATTTAGGAATTGGCTTCGACAGCAAGCCGTGCAGCGTTGCTGTCTTGGTCCGTCACGCCAAGCATTGGGGCAACCATCCGCATCAGACTGTTTTCCTCGTCGTCGCGTTCCCCATCAGCCAACACAATTTCCCACATCGCAGAAATCACGGCGCGGCGATCTTCGTAGGCCACTGAATCCTTGATCGCGCGGGTAAAACGGACGGTATCCGGGGCTTCGGATTCCAGTGTTTCGCAATCACGCCGCAACGTTGTCGTGTCAGCGTCCGACAGATTGTAACGTTTCGACAAGACGCGATCGATACGTGCGACTTCTACGTCTTGGTAGTCGCCATCCGCACGGGCCAGCCGGACAAGCAACGCGCCAAGCGCAAGGCGGGCATCCGTGTCAGGAAGCGGGGCGGGGTCGGGGGCCAACAGGCCTTTGAGGAAATCTGCAAACATGCCAAATGATATAGGGCGCACCTGTGCCGAATGAAAGGGACGGATCGCAGTCCGCAACTGGGCCTAATCGGAGGTTTAGACAATTATCGGGCTTTTTTCCCCTAAATATGGGTGTTTTTGCCCGTTAGCGTGCCCCTACCTTAATGGAAGGGGACGACAATGAATAAGCAAATCGCCGAATTTATCGGCACATTTACACTCGTGCTTCTGGGGTGCGGCTCTGCCGTTATCGCAGGATCAGAAATTGGATTCACAGGCATTAGTTTCGCGTTTGGCTTTGCCCTGATCGGTATGGCCTACGGGATCGGGTCCGTGTCCGGTTGCCACATCAACCCCGCAGTATCGCTTGGGATGGTCGCCGCAGGGCGCATGACAATGCCGGAAGCAATTAAGTACATCATCGCACAGGTGGCCGGTGCTGTCGTCGCCGCGTTGATCCTGCTTTTGATCGCGTCAGGCAAAGCAGACTATAGCGTGGCCGAGAATGGTTTAGGGCAGAACGGTTGGGGCGCTGGATACTTGGGCGAATATTCGATGGTATCGGCATTCGTGTTCGAAGTCGTGGCGACGTTCCTGTTTATGGTCGTGATCCTTGGCGCCACAGGCTTTGGCCCAACTGCGAATATGGCAGGTCTGGCAATTGGTATTGCGTTGGTCGTGATCCACCTTGTCGGCATCAATGTAACTGGCGTTTCAGTTAACCCAGCACGGTCAATCGGGCCTGCATTGTTTGCGGGTGCTACTGCAATCGGTCAGGTTTGGTTGTTCATCGTCGCACCTATCATCGGTGCAACCTTGGCTGGGGTTTTGTTTAAGTCGGGCATGTTGACCGCTGACGAATAACCGACCGAATAGCGCTAAAGAAAAGGGTGGGTTGCATCAGCAATCCACCCTTTTTACGTCACAAGAGCTTTCGGAATTGGTTTGAAAGCCACTTTCCTTCTTCCTCCAATCCGTAAGACGGATTGATCACGAACATGCCCGAACCGACCATCCGGTGACCCGCGCGTGCAGGCGGGAAATGGACTTCGTGACACAACGCATCTGGATGGTTGCGTTTGAGCGCACGCGTCATCGGAAGATGCGGCGCGTCTGTCAGGATCGGGTACCAAAGCGCGATAACCCCGACCGACCATTTGCGATTGATCTTGCGGATCGTGTCAGGGATCGTTTCGTAGTCGGTTTTGACCTCGAACGACGGATCAATCAGCAACATCCCCCGCCGTGGATCAGGCGGGCACTGCGACAACGCCATTTCCCAACCGTCGCGTTGCTGGCAGATCGCGGCATGCGGTTTCATATTCTCGCGTAGATGACCAAATTCCTGCGGGTGCAGTTCGGTCAGGAACAACGGGTCTGACGGGCGCAACACATGGGCCGCCACCATTGGTGATCCGGGGTAGGCGTTCGGGCCGTGATCTGCGTGAACTTTGTCCAGTGCCACGGCATAAGGGTGATTTGCAGCGAACCATTTGCGGGCAATCGCAATTCCTTGGGCGGCCTCGCCAGTCTTCGCGGCCATTTCATCCGTCACGTCGTACAGGCCGCGTCCCGCATGGGTTTCCATGTAGGTCAGCGGCTTGTCCTTGCGGGTCATGTATTCCAGTATCCACGCGAGGATCGCGTGTTTGTGGACATCGGCCATGTTACCTGCGTGATAGGCGTGTTGATAGGACAGCATCGGCGTCTCCTTGGGTTGGGCCTGTCCTATGGGACTGGGCACGTGACGCCAAGGACAATTCGAATGGAGGGGATTGTGAGATGATCACACGGATTTATCGGGTCCAGATCAAACCAGATTTGCGCGACGCATTTGAACCACTGTTCCAGACCGTGGCCCGTGGTTCAGTCGCGGATGTGGCAGGCTGTACCGGCGTCATCGTAGGTGGTCCAACGGCGGACACACCGGACGAATATGCGATGATCTCACATTGGTCTGACGCACAAAGCTTGACTGATTTCATAGGCTCGGATTGGTCAAAGGTGCATATTCCGGACGGGATGGAAAAGTTCGTCGTGACGTGCTGGGTCCACCATTTTCAACACATGTAGAAAAGGGGGCCGCAGCCCCCTGATCATAGTCTCTAAACCAGCCGCGAATTTTCGACTGCGGCCTTTACGAAGCCTTCGAACAATGGGTGCGGTGCGAAGGGTTTCGACTTCAGTTCCGGATGGAACTGGACGCCGATGAACCACGGGTGGTCCTTCCATTCGACGATTTCCGGCAATTTCCCATCAGGGGACATGCCCGAGAACGTCAAACCGACGGCTTCCAGTTTCTCACGGTACTTTGTGTCCACCTCATAACGGTGACGGTGGCGTTCTTCGATCGCTGTGGTGCCGTAGACTTCGGCGACTTTCGATCCTTCAACCAGCGTCGCGTCGTAAGCGCCCAAACGCATGGTGCCGCCTTTGTCGTCGTCGGCTTTGCGGGTCACAGCGTGGTTGCCCTGAATCCATTCCTTGAGGTGGTAAACGACAGGCTCAAAGCGTTTCTTACCAGCCTCGTGGTCAAATTCTTCGGACCCCGCATCTTTCATGCCGGCTACGTTGCGTGCGGCCTCGACCACAGCCATTTGCATGCCCAGACAGATGCCAAGGTAAGGCACGTTGTTTTCGCGGGCGTATTGCGCCGCTTTGATTTTGCCTTCGGTGCCGCGTTCGCCAAATCCACCCGGGACAAGGATCGCATGGTAGCCTTCCAGATACGGGGCGGCGTCGCCCTTATCAAAGACCTCTGCATCGACCCATTCGATTTTGACCTTCACACGGTTGGCCATGCCGCCATGTGTCAGCGCCTCTGCGATTGATTTGTAAGCGTCTTCAAGTTGGGTGTATTTGCCAACGATGGCGATTTTCACGCGGCCTTCAGGATTGTGGATACGGTCGTAAACGTCGTGCCACACATCCAGTTTCGGCATCGGTGCAGGAGAGATATCAAAGGCATCCAAGACGGCCTGATCGAGACCTTGCTTGTGGTAGGCCAATGGCGCTTCGTAAATGGAATTCAGATCGTAAGCAGGCACAACGCAGTTCTTGCGCACGTTACAGAACAGGGCGATCTTTTCGAGTTCGCGATCTGGGATCGGATGCTCAGAGCGGCAAACCAACACGTCAGGGGACAGGCCGATGGACTGCAGTTCCTTGACAGAGTGTTGCGTCGGTTTCGTTTTCAGCTCACCGGACGCAGCCAGGTAGGGCAGCAACGTCAGGTGCATAAAGATGCACTGACCGCGTGGTTTGTCGTGGGCGAATTGGCGGATTGCTTCGAAGAATGGCAGCCCTTCGATATCGCCTACGGTACCGCCGATTTCGCAAAGCATGAAATCAACTTCGTCATCGCCGATGTTGATGAAATCTTTAATCTCGTTTGTGACGTGGGGAACAACCTGAATAGTCTTGCCAAGGTAATCGCCGCGGCGTTCTTTTTCCAACACGGTCGAATAAATCCGGCCAGAGGAAACAGAATCAGTGTTGCGTGCATGAACGCCAGTGAAACGTTCGTAGTGGCCCAGATCGAGGTCGGTTTCAGCACCGTCGTCCGTCACGAACACTTCGCCGTGCTCGAACGGGGACATCGTGCCCGGATCAACGTTCAGGTATGGATCAAGCTTGCGCAGGCGGACCGAAAAGCCCCGTGCCTGTAGCAACGCACCAAGTGCGGCAGACGCAAGGCCCTTGCCCAACGACGAAACAACACCACCAGTAATAAAGATATAACGCGCCATGCCCGGCTGTCCCCCGTGAGTATTTTTCTTGGAATCACGATCATCAAAAATCGCATCATCACGGGATTTAAGAATACTCGGATTCGGCCCGCGCCCGCAACCCGTAGAACGACAGCTGACCCAAGAATGTGCTTGGGTCAGTGCGTTACTATAAGGATACCAAGTGGTTAGTTTCCTGACGGAACCAGAGGCGCATCATCAGATGATGGTGGCAGCAGGCTTTCGCCCAGATCAGGCGTCGCAACACCATCTTCAGCCACTGGAACATCGCCCAAACGGTCAACAACAGATGCACCAGCGGATTGCTGTGCAGCCACGATTGTCAGCGCGATGGATGTGGCGATGAAAGCGCCCGCGATGATCCACGTGAATTTACCCATCACTGTGGCAGGGGCACGGCTACCGGCAGAACCGCCGCCGCCGCCACCGCCGCCCATGCTCCCCATGCCGCCCTCAGAGCGCTGCATCAGCACAGCGCCAATCAAGGACAACGCCAAAATCAGGTGAATAACGAGGATGACGTTTTCCATAGGGGGTATAGTGCCTGCGATCAGAGTGTGTTTGGGGTTATTTAGGGGTTTGTCGGGTTTGTCGCAAGGGTGGAATGCGGAAAGGGCGCGTGGTTTGGGATTTGGCGTAAAAAGGTTTGGACTAAAGTTTGGAAATGATTGTGGATTTGCGTCCAATTTGACAGATGCCGAGCTTCGGACAGAAGTCTGGTCCATGGGAAGCGTCTGCTCAGAAATCGCGCGGGTAGGATCAGAAGCTCGTCCTATCTCTTATTTTGCCACGGACAGAATTAGAGAGGTTTCTATAGACAGCTACGTACAGCAGATAGCTAGTCTAGGCCGTGCTTGTCAGCCAAATCGACCCCTTCAGTTATCATTTCAGTCACGCGCGTCAAAGCTGACTTGTGGCCTTCCGGTATATCGTTGCTTAGGTCCCAACTGTTTTTTACGGCAGAAACTGCCATAGCCAAGACCTCGCGATCCTCTACCGAAAGTGACGTCGAAATGCAGAGCAACACTGCGCGATAAGCTGCGCTCTCTGCCTCTAAGGCTTCTAGCCGCGCTTCGATCTTGGCTGTTTTCGCGCCATTAAGCACAATTCATTCTCAGCATATTCATGTCATTAAATTGCGCATAACATTGCAGTTCAGAGGGCAGGGTCAAGTACCCTCTGTGCTGGACAGGTTCTGGTACGTTAATTGTGCCATTCAGCTCAAAACCAGATACTCCGACTTACCCATCCACATCGTCCACGTCCGCTTGCCCCGACAGTTTGCGCCGCACAATTGACCATGACAGGCCGATCGCCAAAACCAGCGACAGTACTACAAGACCCAGCCATGTGTTGAAGGTCGGATTGGCCAGACTAATCCACCCGAAATCAAACAACACCCAGATCAATGTGCCCGCCACCGCCAGAATCAGCAGCATCCCGAACAGGCCGATCGACCGTAATGTAGCCCGCAAATAGATGATGTATCCGACCAACAAGACCAGACAGGCAAGGATCGTCAGCGGGATTTGCGTGGCGTAATTGGCCATGCCCCAGCGCACAACGTTCCATTCTGTCGGGTTATATGTCGCGGCCAATAGCAAAAAGGCAAAGGCCCAGCGTAAAAGAAATCCCATGAAACTCGCCTCTTAACTTGGTGTTTGGGGGACTTTGACCAGACCCATCCGCGCCTGTCTAGAACTTTGGTGTTTCACAGGGCGGATCGCATGGCTATAGGGGGCACGGGATTCCAAAAGGACAGATATCATGGCAAACGTAGTCGTCGTGGGCGCTCAGTGGGGCGATGAAGGCAAAGGCAAGATCGTAGACTGGTTGTCCGAACGTGCCGATGTGGTTGCGCGCTTTCAGGGCGGTCATAACGCAGGCCACACATTGGTCGTCGGCGAAGAGGTCTACAAACTGCATGCGCTGCCATCTGGTGTGGTGCGGGGCGGTAAGCTGTCGGTGATCGGCAACGGCGTTGTTCTTGATCCATGGCATCTGGTCAAAGAAATCGAAACGATCCGCGCACAGGGCGTTGATATCACGCCTGAAAACCTGATGGTTGCTGAGAATACACCGCTGATCCTGCCGTTCCACGGTGAACTTGACCGGGCGCGCGAAGGCCAGAATTCGGTCGCGAAAATCGGCACCACTGGTCGCGGTATTGGTCCTTGCTACGAAGATAAAGTTGGCCGCCGCGTGATCCGCGTCGCTGATCTGGCCGACGATGCGACGCTGGAATTGCGTGTTGATCGCGCCTTGGTACACCATAATGCGCTGCGCAATGGTCTTGGTCTTGAGCCAATCGACCGCGATGCGTTGCTGGCTGATTTGCGTGAAATCGCGCCAGCCGTGTTGGCCTATGCGGCACCCGTTTGGAAAGTGCTGAACGAAAAGCGCAAAGCCGGTAAACGGATTTTGTTCGAAGGGGCGCAAGGGGCGTTGCTGGATATCGACTTCGGGACATATCCGTTTGTGACGTCTTCTAACGTGATCGCGGGCCAAGCGGCTGCGGGCACAGGCATGGGGCCAGACGCGATTGATTTCGTTCTGGGCATCGTGAAAGCCTACACAACACGCGTCGGTGAAGGACCATTCCCGACTGAACTTGATGATGCTGACGGCCAAATGCTGGGCGAACGCGGTCACGAATTCGGGACGACAACAGGGCGCAAACGTCGCTGTGGTTGGTTCGATGTGACACTGGTGCGCCAGACATGCATCACATCAGGTGTGACCGGTATCGCGTTGACAAAGCTTGATGTTTTGGACGGTTTTGAGACGCTGAAAATTTGCACCGGCTACGAATTGGACGGCGAACGTTTGGACTATTTGCCAACAGCCGCCGATCAACAAGCGCGTTGTGTACCAATCTACGAAGAGATGCCGGGTTGGTCCGAAACCACTGAAGGCGCGCGCAGCTGGGCAGATCTGCCAGCCGCTGCCATCAAATACGTGCGCCGCGTGGAAGAGTTGATCGACTGTCCGGTCGCGCTACTTTCCACATCACCAGAACGCGACGATACTATCTTGGTAACCGACCCGTTCGCCGACTAAAGGTGTGACTGATGGCGCTTAGCTATAAGGCCCGCAAACGCTGGGCATTGTTCGTGCTGATTTTTGGGATACCATTGTACATTGTTATGGCGGTGACCATCATGAATTGGCTGTATCCTGATCCGCTCAACCGGCCTTCAGTGTTGGTTGAAGTCGGCGTCTACATCGGGCTAGGCGTGCTTTGGGCATTTCCATTGAAGGCAATCTTCAAAGGGATCGGGCAGGCTGATCCGGACGCATAAGCGGCGCAAGGTCTTTCGACATACGGAAATTGGACAGGGTGACGCCGTTTTTGGTGACATCCTGTTTTGCGTTTATGACCCAGCCTTGGCGCGTGAAGAATGGTTCGGCCTTGATGCTAGCGTCGCTGGTCAATTCCGTAATGCGACGTTCGACGGCCCATCCTTCAACGGCTGCATATAGCTGCGATCCGACCCCGGTCCTGATGTGATCGGAATGGACAAAGGCGAGGTCGATATATCCAGAGTTATCAATGGTCATGAAGCCTAGCATCTGGTCGCCATGTTCCGCGACAAATCCGCTGACGCCATGAAAGCGATTCTGCCACCCTTCGGTATCCGGCACAGGGCCAGCCCACGCACGGCGTTGATCCAAGTTATAGGCATCAGCTGCGCCGTTGATTATTGCGTCGTGGAAAACGAATACGGCACGAATTGCGTCGTAAGGTTGCAGAGGCCTGATCATCTTTTCACTTTCTTGGCGATCGTCACGAATAGCTAACTTTTGAAGGCCACAAACGCAAACGGGCGGGGAAATCCCCGCCCGTTTCGTTAGTTTATCGATCGTTTATGCAGACCGCGCGTCAGGGCGGAACCGTGTCTGTTCAGACACTTGGAAACGACCGTTGCGGACTTTGCTGATCCGGCCTTGGCGCAGCAACGTGCCGAAGGACCGCAGACCGTCTTCACGGCTGAATTCTTCGTCTGTTGTCAGCTGGACCTTTTTCATAATCTGCGGACGCGAGAAGTCTTCGACACCTTCCACGAAGGATGTGTAGGCCGCCGCGGCTTCCAGAAGGTCTGGCAGGTCGGACGCACCCATTTGGGCTGCGAATTCTGCGAAACCGCCTGTGTCTTTGGCATCTACTGGCTGTGTCGCAACGCGGCGTGGCTGCACGTCTTCTTCAATGGCGTCGTCTTCGTCGACACGCTGGGACGCCACCAATTTCAGCGGGGCTGCACGTGGGCGCTCTGTGCGAAGCGCCTGATCTTCAGGGGACGCTGGGCGGCGTGGACGCACAACCTGATCCAGATCATCGCGGAACGCTTCCTGCTTTTCAGCGTCGACGCGGGACTGATCGCCCAATTGACGTGCTGCTTCAGTCGCTGCGACTGCCGCTTTCAGCTGCGCAATCGCATTGCGGCGACGGCTGCCTGTTGGTTCATTCAGTGCCGCGTCAGTCTGGTTCAGGATACGAGAAACCGCCGTGTCAGGCTCTGGCAGCACACCGCGCCCAGCACGTGCAGGCGTTTCAACAACTTCCGGCATTTCAGGTGCTTCTGCTGCTGTGTCTTCGATAACAATTTCCGCAACTTCCGGTGCTTCGTCTTCGATTGATACAACATCTTCAGCAACCGCGGCCAATTCGCGCTGCAGGTCATCTTCTTCGTCAGCAGAAAGGCTGCCCGACGGGATCGCTGCTGCTACCGCGGCGCGGATTTCGTCTTGCTTGGATGTTTCATCCGCAACAACTTCTTCGATTTCGGCAACGTCAGCTGTTGGTTCTGCTTCTGGCGCGTCTTCGATAACGGCTTCAACTTCGTCAGCGACAACTTCAGGTGTATCGACTTTCAATGCCGCTGCAACACGTTGCGCGACGTCTGCGTCGTCTTCTGCTTCTTCGACGACTGGTTCCGCGACAACCTCTGCAGGCTTGTCCTTCCGCAGGCGGACGATCCGTGCACGTACAGGCGCTTTTTGTGTTTCAGCTTGTTCGGCATTTGGCACGTCGATGTCATTCAGGTCAGATGACAAGTCGGACTGCGCTTCTTCCAGTGCTTTTGCTTCGGCTTCGGCGGCTTCGGCAGCAGCTTGCGCTTCTTCCCGTGCTTTCGCTTCGGCAGCAGCCTGTGCTTCTTCCTGAGCTTTTGCTTCAGCTTCCGCAGCAGCTTGTGCTTCTTTCTGAGCTTTTGCTTCAGCTTCAGCGGCCTCTGCAGCAGCTTGCGCTTCTTCCTGTGCTTTGGCCTCAGCTTCAGCAGCTTGCGCTTCTTGCTGCGCTTTCGCTTCGGCTTCAGCGGCCTCAGCTTCAGCGGCTTCTGCAGCAGCTTGCGCTTCTGCCTGTGCCTTCGCCTCAGCCTCTGCGTCATGCTCATCTGCAATGATGTCTTCTGCAGTGATTTTCACGACGTCGGCTTCCGCATCGCCAAGTAGTGGTTCCTCTGCGCCTGCACCGTCCTCATACGATTCTTCGACGGGGGCGGCTGGTTTGCCAACGACGGCACGGATGCGCTGCAGCTTTGCCGCGACGCTTTCCGCATCTGGGTGTGCTGGCGCGTCCTGTTTGAATGTATCGTTCGCCGCTTCTGGTGCGACTTCATCGATTTCAACGGCGGGTGCTGCAACCAAAGATGCGGCAGGCATCAATGCGGATGGTGATTCTGCGTTTACAGGCGCTTCTGCTTTTGGCGGCATCGTAACCGTTTGTTGCGTGGTCGTATCATCGTCGATTTCGGCGCGCAGGCGAATGCCTTTGCCGTCCATTTTTGCTTCGACGCGGCGCGAAATCTCGCGTTCGGCGATCTTCGCCAGCATTTCAGCATCCGGGGCAGGGGGTTCCGCACCGAAGTACCGATCATCCTGCGCAAGATCGCGGAAATATTCCGCAATTGCCTTCATGGAATGAAATGAATCGTCGAACCCTTCCAAGGTACACGAGAAGGTCCCATATGAGACGGTAAGAATCTTTGTTGATCCAGCCATGATTATTGCTCGCTTTCTGCCATTCGCTTTGACAGTCTGTTTACCACCAATTGGTTCCCAATCCGGAACAACACCGCGGTTATTCCAGTATTATTTCGTGTCTGAAATATGGCAAGTTTCCCAAATAAGGCAAAACCCCCATGACAGAGCTGATTGTTGACGCCGCCGAACCGATTGCTTTGATCGGTGGTGCGGAGCTTGGGCCAGAACATCTTAACATACTGCAAACACTGACCCAAACCTTTGTTGCAGCAGACAGCGGCGCGGATCATTTGCGCCGCGCGGGGATCATCCCAAAGGCGGTTATCGGCGATTTCGACAGTCTTTCCGCAGCGGCGCGGAGGGTTTTCGCGCCACAATTACATCATCTCCCTGAGCAAGACACGACCGACCTTGAGAAGGCTTTAAGTTGTGTATCTGCTCCCGTCCTGATCGGTGCGGGATTCTTAGGGGGGCGGTTGGATCATTCGTTTGCGTCGTTCAACGCACTTGCGCGATCAAGCGGGAAGCGCTTGATTTTGCTGTCAGACACCGAATGCTGTTTTCTGTCGCCGTCAACGCAGTGGGACATTGAACTACCCGAAGGCACACCGTTCGCGATCCTACCGATGACGGATGTGCGCGCGACAACAAACGGACTGGTGTGGGACATGGACGACATGGCGCTTAGTCCGGTCGGCCGTGTCAGTTCGTCGAACAAAACCAAAGCGCCAATCGTAACAGTCCGCGTGACAGGCGCGGCTATTGTGACGCTTCCGATTGAGATGCTTCAAGCTGCGATAGCCGTTGTTCGCGCAGAATGATGTAAAGTCCGGCCGAGATCGTGATGCAGATCCCAAGTGCGGCCAAGCCGTTCGGCAGGTCTTTGAATATCAGCCATCCAATGGCGGTCCCAAAAGGAATCTCAAGATACTGCATCGGGGCCAGCGTCGATGCGGGCGCATAGCGCAAGCTGCCTGTCATCATCAGGTGGGCGATAGTGCCAAGCACACCGAGGATCAGCAGTAGGATCACATCAGTTTGTGCAGGCCACGAAAGATCAAAACCAGGCACATTCGGAAACGCAATCAGTAAGGGGATCAGGATTACCAAGGCTTGCAGCCCGCTGATCGCTTGGAGATGAACTGCGTCGATTGACTTTGCAATTTGTCGTGTCACCAGCATAAACAAGGCAAAGACAACTGCGACACCAAGCGGCAAAAGCGCGGGCCACCCGACGGCGGCAAAGTTGGGTTGGATCACGAATAGCGTACCGACGAAGCCAATGGCGCAAGCCCAAATGCGATGGGGGCCGACAACTTCGTGCAGGACAAAGTGACCCAATATCAACATGATGAACGGCATGACAAAGGCGATTGCAAGGGCGTCTGCAAGCGGCAAGTACCGCAGGCTCGAAAACATCAGCGCGACCCCGGCGATGTGCAAACACGTCCGCAATAGAATTTTGGGAAACGTGCCTGCAGGCGGCCGCAAAGATTGACCGCGCAATAGAACGAGCGGGGTCAACAAGATCGCCTGGACGCCGAACCGGACGCAGATCAAACCCATCAGTGCAACCGTGCCGCCCAGCACCTTTGCCATGGCGTCGCCAAGCGGTGCGAGCACGCAGAAACCGAGCATAAGAAGGATGCCGAGAAAGGGGCGGTCTTGGGACATAAGAGAACGCTAGTTTGAATGCGCGGTGGGTACAATGCGCGTTGCGTATGGTGCGGAGGCGGGAGCCTCCGGCAGGGGGGGAAGTCGTCAAAGAAACCAGCGATGCGCTTGAATGGTGAACGCGCCTTTGACGATTGTTCAGCAGTTGGGGACGTTTACGGCTAGACCGCCAAGCGCGGTTTCTTTGTATTTTTCCGACATATCCACGCCTGTTTGCCGCATGGTTTCGATTGCCGCATCAAGCGGGACAAGGTGTGTGCCGTCGCCGCGCAATGCCAGCGAAGCCGCAGACACCGCTTTGATCGCGCCCAACCCGTTGCGTTCGATGCAGGGAACTTGCACCAATCCTTTGACGGGGTCGCAGGTCATGCCAAGATGATGTTCCAGCGCGATTTCAGCTGCATTTTCGATTTGCGCGGGTGACCCACCCAGCGCCGCACAAAGACCCGCAGCTGCCATGGCGGCGGCAGAGCCTACTTCGGCTTGGCATCCGCATTCAGCACCTGAAATCGACGCGTTGAATTTGATCAATCCGCCGATGGCCGCCGCCGTGAGCAAAAAGTCAGGTACTCGCGTGATCGTGGCACCGGGCACATGATCTAGGTAGTAGCGGATCGTCGCGGGCACCACGCCTGCGGCCCCATTGGTGGGGGCCGTGACGACCTGCCCCCCATCCGCGTTTTCCTCATTCACCGCCATCGCGTAGGTCGACATCCAATCATTGATGGTATGCGGGGCGGATAGGTTCATGCCGCGTTCCGCTTGCAGGGCATCATGAATGCCCTTGGCGCGACGTTTGACATTCAGGCCACCGGGTAGGGTCCCGTCGGTGGCCAAACCCCGATCTATGCAGGCTGCCATCACTTCCCAAATGCGGGTTAATCCGCGATCTAAATCTGCATGCGCCATCCGGCTCAGTTCATTGGCGCGCTTCATATCGGCGATTGATTTGCCGGACGTGTCGGCCATCGTTAGCATTTCCGCCGCCGTATGGAATGGAAAGGGGACTGGTGCGCCGGTATCGGTGTCCTTTCCGTCCGCTAATTCCCTATCGGTCAGGACAAAACCGCCGCCGATGGAATAATAGGTCTGGCTAATGATGACATCGCCTTGGCTGTCTGTGCCGTGCAATTTCATCCCATTAGCGTGCCCAGGCAGGGGGGTGCCATAATCGAACAACAGGTCTGTGGTTGGGTCGAACTGCAACGCTGGTAAGTCGCTTGGTGTCAGTTGTTTTGACGTCAGAATATCATCAAAAGCTGCGTCTGCTTTGGCCTTGTCGTAATCATCCGCCCGAAACCCCGCCAGCCCCAAGATGACGGCACGATCCGTCGCATGCCCGATGCCCGTAAACGCAAGTGAGCCGTGCAGGGATGCTTTAACGCCAGCGATGGCAAAAGGTTGCGACCGTAGATGATCCAAAAAACGGGCGGCAGCGACCATCGGGCCAATGGTGTGGGACGATGAAGGACCTAGTCCTACCTTGAACATATCGAATACGGACAGAAACATCAGGTAGCGCTTCCTTCTGGGGGGCGGGCAGGGCTGGGTTTGGAAAAAGGCGTTTGTCCTAAACCCTCTGCTTGGCAAACTTCGCTGACATGCGGGCGGTTTTCGTAAGCAACAGCAAAGTTGTGCAGGGTCGGCCATTTTGACAAATCGAACCATGTCGTGTCACCGCCGTAAAGCGCGCACCACCGCAGCATAGGTGCCAGATAGCAGGCCAAAGCGGGACAGGCGACGCTGTCCCAATAGGTGTCTAGCTGGGCGAAATATGACGCCAAGCGCGGGCGGGTTTGCCGGCGTAGCCCTTCAGGATCGCTTGCCATGTAAACGTCTGGATAAAACAGCATACGCAGGGCTGGATGTACGGTATTCGACATCCAAAACAGGCGCGTCAGGGCGATACCACGCGGGCCTGTATCCGGCGCGGGAAAAACGGTGCCGGGGCGCTGGTCAGCCAGCCACAGAAGGATTGCCGCAGTTTCAAACAGCGGACCGTCAGGCGTTTCCAGCGTGGGGATCAAACCGTTGGGGTTCATCGCGAGGTAGGCGGCAGAACGCTGTTCTTTGGCCGCGCGATCAACCAGCACAAGTCGGTGGGGCATCTCCATTTCGGCAAGCAAAAGCCGCACGCAAAGCGATGCGTTGTCGGGCGCATAATGAAGAACCAGATCGTCAGTCATGGTGTGAACTTAGTCCCCGCATCTTAGACCGACGCGCCGAAAACGACGCAATAGCGGCTTATTCGGCCTCAAGTGCGCGCAGTTCATCTATGGTGTAGCTGATTTGCAATTCACCATCGAGACCAGCCTCAAAGTCGGGGTGCTGGGACAGGCATCCGACGCCGCATAGTTGGCTTGCGATTTGATCAACGCCATCCACATACCAAAGCCGCCCGCCCGGGGTGGAAATGTAGCCATCGACGCCTTCGGCTTCATCCGCTTCCAGATCGCCAACAGATGGAAATTCGGCTGGCGTGTCATAATCGAACGCGCCATGCGTATGGTAAGACGCGATTGGTACACTGTCTTCAGGTGGCTCATCTGCTTCGCAGTGGCCGATTGCACCTTGGACGGCAGGGGTTGCTGCCAGCTCGCCGTCAGCGTCGATCACGATGTAGCCGCAATATTCGCGATTGGCCGCAAAAGATGGGCCCTGAAGCGCTTCAAGGGTTGCTTTGGCCAATGCGACTTCAGCGTTGTCTTGTGCGGCGGCTGGGCTGGCGATGATGGCCAATGGGATCAGGAACTGTTTCATGTCAAAACGCTAATGGGTCGCGGCACTGGTCGCAACATGCCCTGCATTTTTCCGTTTCTTCATGACACGATGCGGCCTATACATTTTGAAAATCGAATTGAGCGGAGCTGCCACCATGTCGTCTGACCTGTCCCCCATCGACAAAGCAAAATTTGTGGCTGCAAAGCGGGCGGCTCAGTTTGTGCAAAGCGGCATGAAAGTCGGTCTTGGAACTGGATCAACCGCTGCATGGTTGGTGCAATGCTTGGGGGAACGAGTCCGCGATGAAGGGCTTACAATCAAGGGCATTCCGACATCCAGTCGCACCGCCCAACTGGCCCGCGACGTTGGTATCGATGTCATCTCGCTTGATGAAGCGCAGACGCTGGATTTGACGATAGATGGTGCTGATGAATATGACGGCAAGCTGAACTTGATCAAAGGCGGCGGTGGCGCGCTGTTGCAGGAAAAAATCGTCGCGACTGCGTCCGAACGCATGGTTGTCATCGCAGATGCGTCCAAAAGGGTCGAAACGCTTGGTGCATTTCCATTGCCGGTTGAGGTCATCCCGTTTGGTTGGCAAACGACAAAGGCGCTGATCGAGGAAACTTTGATCGGGTTAGATGTGTTGGGCCGGACGACCAGCCTGCGCATGAACGGCGACGCGCCGTTTCATACCGACGAAGGCAACCACATTCTTGACCTGCACCTGAACCGTATCGGTGATGCCCGCCAATTGAGTATGATTATCAATCAGATACCGGGCGTGGTCGAGAATGGTCTATTCCTTGATATCTGCGACGCCATTGTCGTGGGGTATGGCGATGGGCGTGTCGAAGTGACGGATATTCACGAAGGATCAGTCGAAGAAACCCGTTTTGATTTTGTCGAAAAAGACAACATCTTTGCGGATATTGCCGACTAACGCCCCGACCATTTTGGTTGACGCTTTTCCAAGAATGCAGCGATGCCTTCGTGCGCGTCCTGTGTTGCGCTGATCTGTTTGATCGCTTGGTCGTTCGCGTCCCACATGGCGTCATCGGCGCGCCCGCGCAGCGCGGTCAGCCTTAGGGTTTCTGCAATTGCGATGGGCGCATTTTTTGCGATGGTTTTGGCAAGCGCAAGCGTCGTATCTGATAAGTCAAATGTCGAAACCGCACGGTTGATCAAACCCCAGTCCACGGCTTTTCCAGCGCTAAATACCTGACCAGTCAGCAAAATCTCGTTGGCGATGGCTGGCGGTAGGTGGGCGCCCAACCGGACGGCACCACCGGCGCCAGCCACAATGCCAAGCGTAGGTTCGGGCAATCCGAAGACGGCATCGTCGGCGGCAATGATCAGGTCGCAAGCCAGCATCAATTCAAAACCACCAGCAAGCGCGGCGCCTTGGACTTCCGCAATGATTGGCTTGCTGCGTCTCCGTTTCACAAATCCCGCAAAGCCGTGTTCGCCCAGCAATATGTCGTTTGCTTGCCCCGCCTGAAACGCTTTCAAATCCATGCCTGCGCAAAAAACCGGACCTGCGCCGCGCAAGATGCCGACCCGTAATTCCGGTGTGTTTTCAAGGCGATCTACGGCTTCGCGCAGTGCGGTACAGGCGTCGGGGTTGATCGCATTGCGCTGTTCGGGGCGGTTGAGCGTGATGATCGCGATATCGTCTTGGACGTCGAAAAGTATGGTGTCGGTCATGTCAATTCCTTTGCCATATCGCGTAGTTTCGCGCGGATGATTTTGCCTGTTGTCGTCATGGGCATGTCGGTGATGTAGTGGATTTTGCGCGGTGCTTCGTAAGCAGCAAGACGCGATTTGACGTAAGTTGTGATGTCTTGGGTCAGCCTATCGTTGGGAGTAACATCTTCATTCAAAACAAGAAATGCGGTCACGATGCTGCCCCGCACGGTATCCGGTGTGCCGATGACACCGGCAAGCCGGATGGCGGGGTGGGTGATTAGGCAGTCTTCGATTTCGGCGGGACCGATGCGATATCCGGCTGAACTGATCACGTCGTCGTCGCGCCCGATGAACTTGATCCGGCCCGATGGCATTTGCTGGCCGCGGTCGCCTGTGAGCAGATAATCACCGTGGTATTTTGCGGCTGTGGCGTCGGGATTATTCCAGTAATTCAAGAACATAACCGGATTGGGACTGCGTACTGCAATCGCGCCTTCGTCGGTGGTTGGGTTGCCTTTTTCGTCAATGATAGCAACGTCATGGCCGGGCACAGCAAAACCCATCACGCCGGGTTCGGCGGGGGTGATCGCGCCGCAAGATGACACGATCATGTTGCATTCGGTTTGCCCGTAGAATTCGTTGATTGTCACCCGGAATGTGTCGCGGCCCCAGTCGATCAGCGCGGCCCCGAGCGTTTCACCGCCAGACGCGACGGACCGCATCGGGACATCCGAAATGCCTGCGGCTTTCAACATTTTCAGCGCCGTTGGTGGCAGGAACGTGTTGCGGATATTGTGGGTTTTCATCAGTGTAACTGCTTGTTCTGCATCGAATTTCGCAAAGCGATGCGCCACGACAGGCACCCCGTGATGCAGTGCGGGCATAAGCACATCAAGCAACCCGCCGATCCACGCCCAATCGGCTGGCGTCCAGATTTTGTCGCCCGCTTGGGGAAAGAAATCATGGCTCATTTCGACGCCGGGCAGATGGCCGAGTAGCACGCGATGCGCATGAAGCGCGCCTTTTGGATTTCCCGTCGTACCGGAGGTGTAGATGATAAATGCGGGGTCGTCTGCAGCGGTATCAACGGGCGTGAATGTGTCGGGTTGATCAGCGCAGAGACCGTGAAAATCGAGGTGTGATTCACGTGCACAACCCGTGCACAACACGTGCACCAGCGCGGGAAGCTCTGACCGGATGGATTCGATCTTTGCCAAGCCTTCTTGATTGGTCACGACAACCTTAGTCCCTGAATCCCGCAGGCGGTGGAGCAGCGCGTCAGGACCAAAAAGCGTGAACAGCGGGATCGAAATGCAGCCCGCTTTCAGCGCCCCGATGTGTGCGACGGCCGTATCGATTGATTGGGGCAAAAGCACCGCGACGCGGTCACCGATATCGACCATGCCCGACAGGACATTGGCAAAGCGGTTCGACATCGCCCGCAGATCGCCGAAGCTGTAGGTGATGTGGGACATGTCGGTGGCCACGTCGATGATGGCGGGGGCGTCGGGTGTTTGGTCCGCGATCCGGTCGCAAACGTCGACGCCGATGTTATAGCGGTCGGGAATGTCCCACGCGAAATTGTCGCGCAGCGCTGCAATGCTGTCCGCTTTTCGTAACATGGTATCCTCCCCCGATTTCGTAAATGAACGACTGTTCAATTTAAGAGTCAAGCAACCACGTACGTCTTCGTGACAAAGGTTACAGTCGCGCACCGTTGTAGTCTGGCCCATGCGGACATAGTTTGACGCTGAAACAGAAATGCGGCGAAGGAATACATGATGGCTTTTGATTTTGACTTGTTTGTCATCGGTGGTGGATCGGGCGGCGTGCGTGCTGGTCGCGTTGCATCGCAGAACGGGTTTAAGGTCGCGTTGGCCGAAGAATTCCGAATGGGCGGCACATGCGTTATTCGCGGCTGTGTTCCTAAAAAGCTGATGGTGTTCGGGTCGCAGTTTTCTGAAAGCTTTATTGATGCGAAATCATATGGTTGGGATGTCCCGACCCATCCGACGTTTGAATGGAAAAACTTTCGCGCGAAGATGCACGACGAACTTGAGCGGCTCGAAGGCATCTATCGCAATCTGTTGAAGAATAACGATGTGACCGTTTATGACAGCCGCGCTGTTGTGAAAGATGCGCATACGGTTGTTCTGCGTGACGGCCATGAAGTGACGGCTAAGACAATTTTGGTGGCCACCGGTGGGCATCCAGTTGTCCCTGATTTTGAAGGGTCACAATACGCGATCACGTCGAATGATATCTTCTTGTTGGAAGAACTGCCGAACAAGATTCTGATTGTCGGTGGTGGGTACATCGCGTCGGAATTTGCAGGCATCCTGAACGGGTTGGGTGTTGAGGTGACACAGGCCTATCGTGGCGATCAGATTTTGCGCGGTTTTGATGATGAAGCTCGTAAAGTGATTGCCGAAGGCATGGTCGAGAAGGGCGTTGATCTGCGTTTGAACACCGATGTTGCGAAGATCGATAAGGTGGCTGACACGTTCTGTGTGACGTTCAAGGACGGATCAGAAGAGACGTTCGATAAGGTCATGTATGCAACGGGCCGCCGTCCGAATACCGACGGGCTTGGTCTTGAGGATGCAGGTGTTGCGCTGGGCAAAAGCGGCGAAGTCGTTGTCGATGACTACAGTGCCACGGGTGTGCCGTCGATCTACGCGATTGGTGATGTGACGAACCGTATCCAGCTGACCCCCGTTGCGATCCGCGAAGGCATGGCGTTCGTCGAGACCGTGTTCAAAGGCAACCCGACGAAGGTGGACCACGATTTGGTGCCTTCTGCGGTCTTTACCCAGCCGGAGTTCGGCACAGTTGGTCTGACCGAAGAAGAAGCTGCAGCCCAAGAACCGATCGAAGTTTACGCTACGACGTTCAAACCGATGAACCATTCCTTCGCCGGTCGTCCCGATCGCGTGTTGATGAAACTGGTCGTGTCGAAAGAGACCCGTAAGGTGCTGGGCGTGCATATTGTCGCAGATGGCGCAGGTGAAATGATCCAAATGGCCGGAATCGCCGTGAAAATGGGTGCAACTAAAGAAGATTTCGACGCGACGGTTGCAGTTCACCCCACAATGGCCGAAGAACTTGTGACAATGAAGGAACCCGTCAGATCGACTTGATTTTGCGGGTTTTGCCTACACATATGATATGACAGCCCGGAAGACGCGGGCAGCAGCATAGGAAGCACGATGGCAGGGAATAACGGTGGCCCTTGGGGCGGCGGTGGAAATAACGGTTCCAACAATGGTGGCGATAATCGCGGCAGCAACAATGGCGGGCGGCGTCCCGGCAACAATGACGGGCCGCAAATCCCGGAAATTGACGAGCTGATGAACAAAGGCCGCGAACAATTGCGCGTGCTGATGGGCGGCGGTGGCAACGGCGGTCGCAACAACGGCGCTGGTGGCGGTGGCGGCGGTGGCCCGCAGATTTCACGCGGGATGATTGGTCTAGGCGCTTTGGCCGCTGTTGGTCTTTGGCTGGCGTCATCGTTCTACACAGTCAAGCCCGAGGAACAGTCGGTAGAGCTGATGTTGGGCCGCTATTCATCGACCGGTGGTCCGGGTCTGAATTTTGCCCCTTGGCCGCTTGTGACGAAAGAAATCCTTGCCGTGACGACCGAGCGGAACATCGACATCGGCACAAGCCGGTCCGGTATGGATGCGGGTCTGATGCTGACGGGTGATGAAAACATCGTGGATATCGATTTCCAGGTTGTTTGGAACATCACCGATCCGCAGCAGTATCTGTTCAACCTTGCTGATCCGCCACAGACGATTGCCGCTGTTGCGGAATCCGCGATGCGCGAGATTATTTCGCAGTCTGAACTGGCGCCAATTTTGAACCGCGACCGTGGTGCGATTGCGGATCGTTTGCGCGATTTGATCCAGTCGACATTGGACAGCTACGAATCCGGTGTGAACATCGTCCGTGTCAACTTTGACAAGGCTGATCCGCCTGAACCTGTTATCGCGGCTTTCCGCGCTGTTCAGGATGCGGAACAGGAACGTGACCGTTTGCAGAACGTCGCGGATGCTTATGCAAACCAAGTGGTTGCGGGTGCCCGTGGTGAAGCGGCCCAGTTGATCGAACAATCCGAAGCGTACCGGTCACAGGTTGTGAACGAAGCGCAGGGTGAGGCGTCACGCTTTACCGCGGTTTTGGCTGAATATGAAAAGGCCCCAGAGGTGACACGCAAACGTCTTTATCTGGAAACCATGGAAGAAGTCCTTGGTGGCGTTGATATTATTCTGCTCGACGATGGGGCAGGCGGCAGCAGCGGTGTTGTGCCATATCTGCCGTTGAACGAATTGCGCCGAACCACTGATGGAGGGTCCAACTGATGAATAAGTCAGCATTTCTTTTGCCAGCCGTTGCGGTTGTTGTCGTTGGTCTTTTGTCGTCTGTGTTCATCGTTGATGAACGTCAGAAGGCGCTGGTCCTGCAGTTTGGTCAGATCGTGCGTGTTGAAGAAGAGCCTGGTCTCAGCTTCAAACTGCCATTGATCCAAGAAGTCGTGCGTTACGATGACCGTATCCTTAGCCGTGATCTTGATCCGCTTGAGGTTACGCCGTCTGATGATCGTCGTTTGATCGTTGACGCCTTTGCGCGTTACCGTATCGCGGATGTGGAACGCTTCCGTCAGGCTGTTGGTGGTGGTGGTGAAGAAGCCGCTGCGCGTCGTCTTGATTCCATTCTGCGTGCCGAAACACGTGAGGTTCTTGGTTCCGTTTCATCCAACGACATTCTGTCTGTGGATCGTGCGGCGCTGATGCTGCGTATCCGGAATTCTGCGATTGCCGAAGCGAATGCGCTGGGTTTGCAGGTGGTTGACGTGCGTTTGAAGCGGACTGATTTGCCGTCTGAAAACCTGAACGCGACTTACGAGCGGATGAAAGCCGAACGTGAACGCGAAGCGGCGGACGAAATCGCCCGCGGTAACGAGGCCGCGCAGCGGGTTCGTGCGGGTGCAGATCGTACTGTGGTCGAACTAGTATCCGATGCGACGCGTCAGTCCGAAATCACTCGCGGTGAAGCAGATGCAGAACGCAACGCGATTTTCGCCGAAGCGTTCGGATCTGACCCGGAATTCTTTGAATTCTATCGGTCTATGACAGCCTATACACGGGCCTTGAAGTCTGGTAATTCGTCGATGGTTTTGTCGCCTGACAACGAATTCTTTAACTACCTGAAGTCTGATCAGGGCGCTGCTGCAAACTAAGTTTTGCGCAAATGAGATTGATGAATGGCTGGCGGAAACGCCGGCCATTTTTCGTTTGTAGCCTTGCCCGGATGGCATATGGTCGATTGAAAACGAAGGGGATGAGAATGGCCGGCACGAAATCGACGCGCGAGACGTTTGCAAAGATGTCGTTTGCGAAGGTCTATCCGATGTACCTGCAAAAGGTTGAAAAGAAAGGCCGGACGCTGGATGAATTACACGCGGTCATTACTTGGCTGACGGGGTATGATGACGATCAGATCCAAGGCCTGATTAATGAAGATGCGACGTTTGAGACCGTGTTTGATCATGCCGATTTGAACCCGAACGCCAGCCTAATTACAGGCGTCATTTGTGGGTATCGTGTTGAAGATATTGACGATCCGCTGATCCAGCAGGTCCGTTATCTGGACAAGTTGGTGGATGAATTGGCCAAAGGTCGCGCAATGGGGAAAATCCTGCGCTGAAGAAGGACGAGATTGATGCACGACGACGGCGTTTTTGATCAAGCCATTGCGGAAAACTATGACCGTATTCACGGGGATGGAAGCTCTGCCGCTGAAAGGCTGGTCGCGTCGGTTTTGCGTGATCTGGCTTTTGATGGCACGGCTCTTGAATTTGCGATTGGCACGGGCCGGATCGCGGTCCCGTTGCACCATGCGGGTGTGCGCGTGCAGGGGATTGAACTGTCGGCCGCCATGGTAGATCAACTGCAGCAAAAGCCGGAAGGCGCGGACATTCCAGCGGTCGTCGGGGATATGACGACAACCCGTGTGGACGGTGCGTTTTCCCTTGTTTTCCTTGTGTATAATACCATCGACAACCTGACGACGCAGGACGCGCAGGTCGCTTGTTTTGCGAATGCTGCCGCCCATCTGACAACGGGCGGTCATTTCGTGATCGAAACACTTGTACCACCGATCCAGAAAATCCCGTTTGGTGAAACCATGCGCGCTTTTAATCGGTCGGATACCCATTGGGGGATCGACGAATTTGATGTGGTCACGCAGAATTATGCCTCCCACCATGTTCGGCTGGAAGCGGAGACTTACGTCAAAAACACAGTGCCATTCCGCTACGCGTGGCCCGCAGAGCTTGATCTGATGGCGCGGATGGCTGGGATGCGATTGGTGGACCGTTGGGCTGACTGGGACAAATCGCCGTTTACTGCGACAAGCCCCAGTCATGTGTCGGTCTGGCGTAAGGATTAGGCCAGCAGCAAATACCGTCCGATCCCGTAGACGTAGAGCACCGCAAACATCACGTTGATCCATTTGAGCTGCGGTTCGGTGCGCAGCCAACCGCAATAGATCCAGATTAGACAGAAGGGCAGGCTAAACAACATGGCCCCTAGGTGCCAGCCTTGGACGACGCAGATCGTGCTGCAAAACCCAAGGACAAACGCCACCCATTTCATCGGCTGCTCGTAGGCAGCAAACGACATCAGTGTCATAGAGAAACTTTCAGATGAACAGCGCCGTGGACCCGGCGATCTGCTGCGCATGTTTTAGCGAAAAACCGCCGCCGTTGCGACGCTTTTTTGGCGTTCACGCACATCGATTCTTCAAAATCGTGGAAAATCAAAGGCGCGTGGCGGGATCGTTTCCAGTTCACGAAAAGCGGATCGCAAATCACAGCCGCGTGATGATAAAGGAGGATAAATTGTGTTGTGTATTTGCCGCCCTACATAGAGTGTTAGTGAAAAGGAATAACCTGCATTCCGTGTAGGTCGTTTCTGACGTCATGCTTGAGAGGGAGAGACTCGTGACATCAAAAGCAATTGCACTTTCGCAGGAATATTCTGCGGCCCGCAATATGGTGAAAGGTCTAATGACAGCGCTGGCCCTTGCTGGGGCCGTTGCCCTTGCACAGGCCAGCCCCGCGTTTGCCCAAGAACGCCCCGCAACCTTTGCCGATTTGGCCGAACAGGTCAGCCCATCCGTGGTGAACATCACCACGTCCACCGTCGTTGCAGGCCGCACTGGTCCACAAGGTATCGTGCCTGAAGGGTCCCCGTTCGAGGATTTCTTCAACGATCTGGAAAACGACAACGAACGTGATCAGGCCCGCCGGTCATCCGCGCTTGGGTCCGGTTTCGTGATTTCTGCTGACGGCTACATCGTCACGAACAACCACGTGATCGAAGGCGCCGACGAGATCGAAATCGAATTCTTTCCGGGCGAAGGTCAGCCAACTGAACTGTTGAAGGCTGAATTGGTCGGGACTGATCCGAACACCGATATTGCGGTTCTTAAGGTCGAATATGAGACCGATCTGCAGTTCGTCGAATTCGGCGACAGCAATGCTGTTGGGTCCCGCGTTGGCGATTGGGTCATGGCGATGGGTAACCCGCTGGGGCAGGGTTTCTCTGTCTCTGCAGGGATTGTCTCCGCCCGTAACCGTGCCTTGCAGGGGACCTATGATGACTACATCCAGACGGACGCCGCGATTAACCGTGGGAATTCTGGTGGGCCGTTGTTCAACATGGACGGCGACGTGATTGGTGTGAACACTGCGATCCTGTCACCAAACGGTGGGTCTATCGGGATTGGTTTCGCGATGTCGTCTGACGTTGTGACCAATGTTGTGGATCAGCTGAAGGAATTCGGCGAAACCCGTCGCGGTTGGTTGGGTGTTCGCATCCAAGACGTCACTCCGGACATGGTTGATGCCATCGAAGGTCTGACAGATGCACGCGGCGCGTTGGTGACTGATGTGCCTGCTGGTCCTGCGGAAGATGCCGGAATGCTGGCGGGTGATGTGATCACTGTGTTTGATACGATCGAAATCGAAAACACACGCGAACTGGTTCGTATCGTTGGTAATTCGCCTGTTGGTAAAGAGGTGCCGGTCACCGTTTTGCGTAATGGCGACACCGAAGACCTGACTGTTGTTCTGGGCCGTCGCGAGACATCCGAAGCGGTTGCTTTCCCTGAAGACGAAGATGTTCAAGAGCCGGAAGCACCTGAAGAGAAAAGCCTGCTTGGCCTGACATTGTCAGAGATCACGCCGGACCTGACAGAGCAGTATTCAATTACAGCTGACACAGGTCTTGTGATTACTGGCATCGACGCGGATAGCGAAGCAGCATCCAAGGGTCTGGTAGAAGGTGATCTGATCACCGAAGCTGGCCAGCAGAAGGTCACAAGCGTAGGTGATTTCGAAGACCGTATCACCGAAGCACGTGAGGCGGGTCGCAAGTCCCTGCTGCTGCTCGTGCGTCGCGGTGGTGATCCACGGTTCGTCGCATTGTCGCTAGCAGAGTAAGCAGACAACAAACTAATTGAGAAGGCGGCCCAGAAACGGGTCGCCTTTTTGCGTTACAGGGATGCGCGGTCCAGCGATACGATGCCCAGCGTTTCCGCGATCCCGCGTTGGATCAGGGGGCTATCGAAACCTTGGGGGGCCTGAAATGCCTGTATTGCTGCCCGTGTCCCAGCATCCAGCACACTGGTGATCGGGCCGTTGTAGGCGAGCCGTGCTTTAAGCGCGCGTTGCAGTGTGGCGACCCGTTCGGGCGTGTATTCCGGCGGGCATAATGTTTCGAACCGCGTGCCTTCGCCAATGGGTTCGGTGACTGGGCGCGTTTGATTGCGGAAGATTGGCGGCGATGTGAACGTCCCGTCGTCGCCCCTGATGCCCGGTGTCACGAGCACCTGTTCTTCGATAATGCGCGTGCGCGTCGGCGGAGCTGTGCGGGCAAAGCACTGCCCTGACACGGTCGTTTCGATTTCACCGTCCGTGATCAGGTTCTGCACGGGTGGCAGCGCTGGCACGGGTTCCGATGGTGGCGGCACAGGTGTGCATGCCAATGCAGCGCATAAAAGTGGCGCGGTCAGAATGGGTCGTAAAGTCATCGGCTGCTCTGCGCGTTGTTTGGGGGATAGTAGCCGGAGTTGACCCAATCCAAAATGGCCAATCTGCGGACCGCGCAAAACTTGGCTAGGTGTGTCGCGTCACCCCCACATGTGTTGGGGTTTTTGTGACTGGTCCTATGGGGCAAGCTGACCTAGATATAACGCAACGCACTAGACTTGTTGAGGAACGAATGGCGAAAATTACTTATGTTGAGCACGGCGGCAAAGAGCATGTCGTTGACGTGGCAAACGGTCTGACCGTGATGGAAGGTGCCCGTGATAACGGCATTCCAGGGATTGAGGCCGATTGTGGCGGTGCATGTGCTTGTTCAACTTGCCACGTTTATGTTGACCCTGCTTGGGTCGAAAAGGTGCCTGCAAAGGACGCGATGGAAGAAGACATGCTTGATTTCGCGTATGAGCCGAACGCAGAAACATCGCGTCTGACTTGCCAAATCAAGGTGACGGATGCTTTGGACGGCCTGCGTGTGCAGATGCCAGAAAAGCAGATCTAAATGCTGGGTCGTCTGACCACTGCAGCATGTCTTGCGGCCCTTGCAGGGGCCGCAAACGCCGACGTGACTGCCGCCCGCTACACTGAACCGACCACCCGCTATGCCCATGGCATTCTGGGCGATGCGATTGAATTCGGTGCATTGGTCATGACTGTTGACGGGGCGGAGGTGACGCTGCGGTTGCCGGAAACGCATGTTTTTGAAGATGTCGCGCCACGCCTTATTGATATTGATCTGGACGGCACGCATGAAGTGATGGTCGTCGAGACGAAGATGACCGAAGGCGCGCGGATTTCTATCTATAACGGTGCGGGTGAATTGGTTGCCGCGACCCCGCATATCGGTCGGTCGAACCGTTGGTATTCCCCTGTCGGGGCTGCTGATCTGGACGGTGACGGATTGGTCGAAGTTGCCTTTGTCGACCGTCCCCATTTGGCCAAGACGTTACGTGTTTGGCGGTATGATAATGGTGATTTCACCGAAGTCGCCGCAGCCGCTGACATGACTAACCACCGGATCGGTGAGGCTGATATCGCGGGCGGTATCCGTGACTGTGGTGATGGCCCCGAAATGATCGTGGCGACGGGCAATTGGACGCGGCTTTTGGCGGTGCGTTTTGACGGTGAATTGACGGCAACGGATATCGGGCCGCATGCCGGTCGCGACAGTTTTGCCGCTGCGATGGGCTGCTAAAGGATAGCGGACAATGTGATCAGCAAAGCGATTTCGGTCAGTTGCTGAGTTGCCCCTAAGATATCACCGGTTTGACCGCCGATTTTGCGGTGCGCGATACCGGCCCATAGGCTGGCCGTGATGCCGGCGACTATCAGTAAAGAGCCTGCTGTGAGCCCCAAAGCGAAGAACGCGCCCAACGTAGCGACGCCAATGGCCAGCCACGCCGTGACAGGTTTAGGGCATCCGACGGATTGGCTTAGGCCGGTGTCGCGCGCGTTGGGCAGGCCGGTCATCAACGCGACCATCGCCGCACGACTGAGCATGGCCACAGCGATCAATGCCGCAATCCAGTGGTCGGTTTGCACGATTGCTGTAAGTGCGGCCCAGCGGATGATCACAGACAACACGAGGGCCAGAACACCGTAGGCGCCATTGCGGCTGTCCTTCATGATTTCGAGCCGTTTGGCTTTGTCCCAACCGCCCCACAGGCCGTCGGCGCTGTCGGCCAGACCGTCTTCGTGCATCGCACCAGTCAGAATGACGCTGAGCGCGAGCATAAGGCCCGCCGCGATTGGGGGCGCAATTCCGACCCAACCAGCGCAAAGGCCCAAGACCACCATGGCGATCGCGATCTTCAATCCGACAATGGGATAAGCCCATGCTGCCAGTGGCCCGCGCTGGATCGCGAGATCGGTGTTCACCTGCACACGTACGCGCGTCAAAAGCCCTGCTGCTGCCGGGACGTCATGCCAGTGAATGAGGCTCATGTCGCGATTTGCCACGGTATGTCCCTTTTACGATCTTTCCATCTGCCCCGTGATCGTTAGACAGATGCAAACGATGTTGCAACGAGGTCCTCATGTCCGCTTCTTTTTCTACCCTTGCTGAATTTCGCGCTGTTTTGGCGACAGCTCCTGATGCGGACCCCGCTGCAACGGCGGCGGCACAGGACCGCAACGGTCAGTTGACCAAGCCGCCAGGTGCATTGGGGCGGCTCGAAGATCTTGCGATTTGGTATGCGGGATGGCGCGGCACAGACACGCCGTCGCTTGAAAAGCCGCAAGTCATTGTCTTTGCCGGCAACCACGGCGTTTGTGCGCAGGGCGTGTCGGCGTTCCCGCCGGAAGTGACCGTGCAGATGGTTGCGAACTTTGAACATGGCGGTGCTGCGATCAACCAGTTGTCTCAGGCGTTTGGGGCGAAGATGGACGTGCATGCGGTTGATCTGGATAATCCGACGGCCGATTTTACGGTGGCACCTGCGATGACAGAAGACGAAGTCATCGCAGCGTTGCGCACGGGGTGGGATGCGGTTGATCCGGATGCTGATCTGCTTGTCACGGGCGAGATGGGCATTGGGAACACGACATCAGCTGCGGCCATTGGTGCCGCGATCATGGGCGGCGATGCGGCTGAATGGACGGGGCGCGGGACAGGTGTTGATGATGCAGGTCTTGTGCGTAAGACCGATGTCGTTGCACGCGGCTTGGCTTTGCATGATGTGTCTGATCCACTTGAGGCGTTGCGCTGTTTGGGCGGTCGCGAATTGGCTGCGATGGCGGGTGCGATTGCGGCGGCGCGTGCGCACCGTATTCCCGTGATCTTGGATGGTTTCATTTGTACGGCGGCGGCTGCGACGTTGGAAAAGTCGGTGCCGGGGGCGCTGGACCATGCGGTAGCGGGTCACCTGAGTGCGGAAGATGCGCACCGTAAGATGTTGGACGGTATCGGAAAAGAACCGCTGCTACAGCTTGGTCTGCGGTTAGGTGAAGGGTCGGGTGCGGCCCTTGCCATTGGTGTTCTGAAGGGGGCGATTGCCTGTCATTCGGGCATGGCGACCTTTGCAGAAGCGGGCGTTGCGGCGGGCGAGGCCTGAGACCTAACGACCACCGCGGCGCTTCTTGGCGTCGCGGGTTTCTTCGCCGGACTGCTGTTTTTCGGCGAGCGCGGTTTCCAGATCGTTGTTCAGTTCTTTCGCGCGCGCGACGTATTCAGCATTGTCGCGCAGCGCCACGCCCGGTTTCCAGAACTCAGACAGTTCGCGAATTGCAGCGCGGTCATGTTCGTAGAAGAACGTCTCTGCCTCGTTGGCTTCGAATTCCGACAGCCCCAGATTTTCAAGCGCATAACGCCCCGCACGCAGCGACGAATCGAAGAGTTCGCGCACGATGTCGTTGGCACCTGCTGCATTCAGTTCGTAGGCATGCACGCGGTCCCGTGCGCGGGCGATGATATGCAGGTCGGGCCGCGTTTTGCGGGCGTATGTCACCAGCGTGTTGGCCATTTTCTTGTCATCGATGGCTACGACAAGAACGCGCGCGTCGTCCAAACCGGCGGCCTTCAGCAGGTCGGGACGTGTCGGATCGCCAAAATATCCCTTGAACCCAAAGGTGCGCATCATCTGGACGGTGCTTAGGTCGTTGTCGATGACGACGGTCGAAAAGCCTGCGGATTGCACCAGCCGGTTCACGATCTGGCCAAAACGACCGATGCCCGCGATGATTACGGTGCCTTGTTCGTCGACGTCATCATCGGCCATATCATGCCCGTCGGTGATCCGTCGGCTGGCGATTTCGTAGATGATAAACAGTAGCGGTGTAATCAGCATCGAAAGAGCGACGATGAGCAAAAGTTGGCTTGATAAACCGGGGCTGAGCACGCCTTGTTGGCCCGAGAACGAGATCAGGATGAAGCCAAATTCGCCTGCTTGCGCGAGGCCCAGTGCGAATAACCAGCGGTCTTTACCCTTGATTTTGAACAGGACGGAAAGGCCGTAAAGCACGATTCCTTTGATCAGCATGACCCCGACGGTCAGGGACAGGATGAAGACCGGTTCGCGGAAAAACAGACCAAAGTCGATGCCCGCGCCGACCGTGATAAAGAACAGACCGAGCAACAGGCCTTTGAACGGTTCAAGATCGCTTTCCAGTTCATGGCGGAATTCGGAGTTTGCTAAGACGACGCCCGCCAGAAATGTGCCAAGCGCAGGGGATAGGCCGACAAGGGACATCAGCACGGCGATTGATACGACCATGAGCAGTGCAAGAGCCGTGTACATTTCGCGCAGACGCGCATGATGGATGTACCGAAACACAGGGCGCGTTAGGAAGATCCCCGTCAGGATGACCGCCGCGACAGCCCCGAGAGTGACAAGCGTGACGCCCCAACCGGGTAGGCCGTCAACGAGGCTCATCGCGTGATGGGCGTCATCATGATCGGCGGTGCGGACCAGCGATCCGTCTGGTGCAATTGTTGCAGTCGCCGTGATCGCCAAAAGCGGCAAGATGGCGAGCATCGGGATGACAGCGATGTCTTGGGTGAGCAAAACCGAGAATGTCGAGCGTCCGCCGTTGGTTTGCATCAATCCTTTTTCAGACAATGTTTGCAAAACGATAGCTGTCGAACTTAAGGCGAATATCATCCCGATTGCGAACGCGACGTTCCATGCATAACCCATCGCCATCGCGCCGCCCATGATCAGCGTTGTAGTCACTGTGATCTGCAATCCGCCAAGGCCAATGAGCCGGTCACGCATGTTCCACAGAACCCGCGGTTCCAGTTCGAGGCCGATCAGAAACAGCATCATGACCACGCCGAATTCGGCAAAATGCTGAAGGTCTTGGGTTTCTGTGCCGACAAGACCGGTGATGGGCCCGATAAAGATGCCTGCAGCCAGATATCCTAATACCGACCCAAGCCCCATGCGTGCCGCAAAGGGCACCGCAATCACGGCTGCGCCGAGGTAAATCGTGGCTTGAAACAGGAAACTTTCCATAGCTTTGCTTTACGGATTTTGGCCGGACGATTGGCGTGGGATGGGCCAAGCGGGCGTGTTGAAAAGATGATCAGATGTATTTCGAGAGCTAACGGGATCGGTCCGTTTATGCCAGTCCCCAATGAACATGGCGTTGATGATTGCTGGGATTTTCTATCGTTTGCCCGATCGGACGCAGCGCGGTTGCAGGTTTAGCCCGAAGGCATCTGCAACGCGTAGGTTTGCCCGCGTTTAACGAAGTTCAGCGCGCTATCGCCGATTGCCGTGACGCGACCGCCGTCAAGGATGCTGCCGACTTCAACTTTGACGTAGCGCCCGCTTCCCAAACGGATCAAAGCCCGCCGATTGCCCGGACGTCCGTAGACGCCGATCAGGTTCATGTCGCGCAACCGGATCGCGTTCGACACGGTCGCGGCTTGCGCGACGGTGGCTGTTGTTGGGCCAGACGCGCGGGCGGGTGCGGTGGCGACGGGTGCTGCAGGGACGGCCGCTGCTGCGGTTGCGGCGGCGGCATTGCGTTGTTGCTGACGTGCGGCCAGCGTTTGGGCGGATGCGACGACGCTGCTGAAATTACGTGGCCGCGAATCTGGGCGCGGTGACGCGACGATGGCGTTGCGGGTCGGGTTGACGATTTGGCTTGGCGGGGCGGCCGCTGCGATGGACGCAACGATTGAACTGATATCGGGGTTTTCTGGTACGACGTCTGGCGCTGTTTCTTCTGCGACGACGGGATCTTCTTCGACCACAGGGGGCGCGAGATCGGCCGGGCGCACGGACGGGCGCAGACCTGCGAGAGCCGGATCAGCAAACGGTTCAGGCAATGGTGGCGGGACCAAGCCATCAGGACGCAATGACGGGCGGAACGATGCAAGTGCAGGATCGTTGCCAAGCAAATCGCCGTCTTCGCGCGTGGCGTCTGGTGGCGCCGACCCCGGACGTAGCGGCGGTGTCAGGGCAGGGCGACCTGCGATGACGACCGTGCCGTCAGAGGTGTCGTCAATTTCGGGTGATGTGGTGTTTTCGGTTTCGTCGGCTTCGGGCGCAGAAATTTCGGGATCAACGCTGGCTGTTTCGATCTCTGGGGTCGTTGTTTGATCATCCGCTAGCTCTGCGACGTCAGTATCGGCTTCAGGCTGGGCAGCCTCGTCTTCAGGCTGGGCAGCCTCGTCTGTCTCCGGAACAGGCTCTGCGGTTTCAGTATCGGCTGTGTCCGCATCTGCAACATCTGTTTCAGTCGTACCGTCGTCGGCAGGTACAACGGCGGCGGCTGGTGTGACTTCCGGCGTGGGCCGAAGCGGTGGCGTAATCGCGGGTTTGCGACCGTAAATCCAGACGCCTGTTGGAAGGATCGTACCGTTCGCAGCCGCGAGGATAAATCCGTTTTCGTCGCGTTGGACATTGCGGTCCGGCGCGGTCGGATTGATCGGCGCGAGAATTGTGCGGTCCGGTGCCGCGACCGCGCGGTCGGGGCCTGCAGGCTGCGTATTTGGCGTGATGGCAGGCAGTGTCGCAATGTTAACGAGACCGTCTAGGGTGCCTGCCTGTGCTTCATCAGGGAGCCGTGGGGCGCGTTGCCAGACGCCTGTCGCGGCGTAAATGCGTGCGGCCTCTGATGGGCTGAGCACAGTTCCCGGTGGTGTCGTGAAAACAGGCTGGGCGGCGGGTTCCGGCGTTGCGGGCGCGTCTTCCGTCGGTGTTACGGCCGCGACATCAACAATCGCGGGGGCCCCAACGACGACAGGCGGTGTTTCGTCCACGTCCGCAACTGTTGGCGTCTTGAAGAGGCCCGCGATCCCGTTTTCCATTCGGCTGCTGGCCCACATGGCCGCAATCACCATGAACGCCAAAAGTGCGGCCGTCATGATCAGGCCGAGGTGCTTGGGCTTGCCGCCCACCGCAGCAGCACCGGCCTTTTTGCCTTTGGTCCCGCCTAATGCCAAGTCGGCCTTGCTGGGGGGCGCTGCTAGTGGACGTTTGATCATCGCGAGAAGCGGAGCAATTGGGTTTGAACGCGGTTCTTTCGGTTCGGTCACAACCGCATTGCTCGCAGGGCGAGCCGCGATGGGTGCCACTACTGGAACGGGTGTTGCGGCTGTTTCATCCGCGGCCTTCAGCGGTTTGGGTATCGCTGGCGCATCTGGTTCCGAGGTTGAAACGTCATCGGTTTTATTCTTAGTCCCGCTGCGGGCAAAGAACGCGATGGGGCTTTTATCAGGATTGGGTGACGTCGCTGGGCGCGATTGTTCGCTGGGCTCAGCGTCCGGTTCGGCCAAGGCTGGCGGTTCTGGCGTCGGGTCCGGTACGCGGCGCGCGCCGGTTATTTCGACGGCCCTGCTGCGGCTGGCGAAAACGGGTTCTTCGGTTTCAGCGTCCGCGGTTTCTGTGTCGGGCGTTGTTTTCGTTTCGTCGTCCATTGTTTCTGGCGTTGGGACGTCGTCTTCGTGCGCGGGCGACGGCAAATCAGTCTTTGGTGGGTCTTTCCGGTCGCGGCTGAACACGGGTTCTGCTTCGGCTTCAACAGCGTCAGATTCGGTTGTTTCGGATTTCAGATCCGTTTGATCGGACGGTTCGTCTGTTGTGGAGGCTGCGACGTCGTCTTCGTTCGCATCCGGCGTGTCCGGCTCTTCGATCGGCAGTTCTGCTTGCGCAGGTTCGGGGTCTTCGGACGGCGCGGCCTCGGGAATTGCCGCGCTTGGCGTTTTCATAAAACCGGGCAGCGTGCCGACATTTGTCAACACAGCGGGACTATCGTCGCGGGTGATTTCCACGTCAGGCCCGACTACGCTGACGCAATGCTTCGTCGGTCCAAAGAAGACTTCGGTGCTGAATGTCAGCGGCTCTGCCACAGCGACAAAAGTCATCGGTTCGAAACCGTGTTCCTTTGCGAAAGCTTCCGCTTCTTCAAGGGTTTGGCGTGCGACGGCGGCAATCTGGGTGCGGCCACCAGTCCGTTCAAAATCGATCACGAGTTCATTCAGCGGGATCGGTGTTTCCTGATCAATCGCGCGGTGAATGTCATCAACCGAAGTGCGGGTCGTATCGATTTCGATGTATTTGATTTGGTCGTTCGGCAGCAGCAGTTTGGTGCGTAAGCCGTCCGTTTCAAGACCCAAAGCGGTGTCGCGCAAAGCCTTCATTTCGCTTGCAAGATCAGGCGCTTCTAATGACACCTCTCCGGCCAGCGCCCAGCCGTCCGCTACGCGGTGCAGCAGGCGAATTCCTTCGAAGGAGAGTGAAAGCGCGAAATTTGGCGTCATATGAAAGTCTTAACAGGTTCACAACATACGCGAGAAGGGGAATTATTCCGCCCGCGCTATCTATCGCGAAATTCCGCCAAATCCAAGTGCGAGGCCTAGCCGCGCCAAGGAATGCGGTATCAAATACGTCCAAGGGGTGAATGAAACCCTAATTTGGAGAGGATTTTCCATGCGTGAATTGATGTATGTTGTGGCGGCGATGCTGCTGGTTGTTGGATTTTCGGGGCATGCGACGGCCCAAGAACGCCCCCAGATCACGGTGGTGGGCCATGGAACAGTGACTGCAAAACCGGATATTTTGCGGATCATGATTGGTGTCGTCGCGCACGCGGATCAGGCCAGTGAAGCGGTTCGCGAAATGAGCGATGATTTGTCCCAAGTCCTGGCTGTGATGTCCGACGAAGGTCTGCCGCCCGCTGATATACAGACCAGTAGTCTGCGGTTGTCAGAGCGGTACAGCAACAATCGCGAATACGACGAACCGCCAAAAGTGATCGGTTTTACCGCGCAATCCAACGTCACGGTCATCGTGCGCGACCTGGATCGAGCTGGGGGCATTCTGGATCGGTTGGTGTCTGAAGGTGCCAATCAGATCAGTGGCTTACAGTTCGATGTTGAAGATAAAGCGCCGTTGCTCGAACAAGCGCGAATTGCCGCGGTTGCCGATGCGATTTCTAAAACGGCGCTATATGCCGACGCGGCGAACGTGAAGCCGGGAGCGATCATTTCGATCTCTGAAGCGTCTGGCGGTGGCGGGTTTGAGCGTGGCCAAGTCATGGCAATGGCCGAAGCGCGGAGCGTACCGATTGCGGCTGGTACATTGGATGTCACGGCCCAAATCACGGTCGTGACAGCCATCGAATAGCCAGCCCCGCGCGACACGGGACTGGCAATTGGGTTAGGCAGTGGCTTTGGCCAGTGCCTGATCCAGATCGGCGATGATATCGTTTGCGTCTTCGATGCCGATAGACAAACGAACGATACCCGGCCCAGCACCAGCTGCTTCTTGCTGTTCAGCCGTTAGCTGGCGGTGTGTGGTCGACGCGGAGTGGATAATCAAAGACCGCGCATCGCCCAAGTTGGCGACGTGGCTGAAGATTTCGAGCGAATCGACCAGCTTGATGCAGGCGTCGTAGCCGCCTTTAACGGCAACGGTGAACAATGCACCGGCACCACGTGGGCAGATCTTTTCGACAAGATGCTGATATGGCGATGATTTCAGACCGGCATAGGTCACGTAGTCCACGCGCGGATCGTTTTCGAGCCACGTCGCGACCTTCATCGCGTTTTCGACGTGACGCTCCATCCGCAGGGAAAGCGTTTCGATCCCCATCAGCGTATAATGGGCCGCTTGCGGGTTCATCGTCATGCCAAGATCACGCAGACCAATGGCAATGCCATGGAAGGTGAACGCCAGCGGGCCGAAGGTTTCCGAGAATTTCAAGCCATGATAAGCTGGCTCTGGTTGGCTGAGCGACGGGAATTTGTCGTTTGCGGCCCAGTCGAATTTACCAGAATCGACAACGCAGCCGCCGGTCACAGTGCCGTTGCCTGTCAGGTACTTCGTCGTTGAATGCACGACCAGCGTTGCACCATGTTCGATCGGGCGGCACAGGTATGGTGTCGCTGTGGTGTTATCGACGATCAGCGGAATGCCTGCATCGTCGGCCACGTCCGCAATCGCACGCAGGTCAGTGATATGACCGCCGGGGTTGGCAATTGCTTCGCAGAAGATCGCGCGCGTGTTGTCGTCAATGGCAGCAGCGACCGCCTTTGGATCATCCATATCGACGAATGTCGCGGACCAACCGAAACGTTTGATGGTTTGGCTGAACTGGGTGATCGTGCCACCGTATAGGCGGGACGATGCGACGATGTTCAGCCCCGGCCCCATGATCGGGAACAGCGCCATCAACTGGGCCGCGTGACCGGATGAACAGCAAACGCCGCCAACACCGCCTTCTAGGGTCGCGATACGTTCTTGTAGTGCGGCGACAGTCGGGTTGGTCAGGCGGGAATAGATGTAGCCAACTTCTTGCAGGTTAAACAATGCGGCTGCGTGGTCTGCGTCGCGAAACACGTAGGCGGTTGTTTGATAGATCGGGACTTGGCGGGCACCGGTTGCCGGATCAGGGCGTGCGCCTGCGTGAATTTGTAGTGTGTCAAAGCCGTAGGTTGGGCCGTCGGTCATGGTTTTCTCCCCTAAATCATGTTGTGTTCACCTAATCGTGAAATGTACGATTTCGCAACGGCACCCAGCAAAGAAGGACCAAATTATGCCTCATCCATTTCACTTGGCGTTCCATGTTCTGGATTTAGATGAGGCCCGAGAATTCTATTCTGGCGCTTTGGGGGCGGTCGAAGGGCGGTCAACAGACACATGGGTCGATTTCGATTTCTTCGGTCACCAATTGTCACTGCATCTGGGCGAACCCTTCGCAAACGCAGATACGGGTAAGGTCGGCGATCATCTGGTGCCGATGCCGCATTTCGGTATCGTCTTGCCGTTGGATGAATGGACGGCATTGGCGGGGCGATTGGAAGACCGGCAGACTGATTTCATCATTGCTCCCTCGGTTCGCTTTAAGGGTGAACCGGGGGAACAATGGACGATGTTCTTTCGGGACCCGTCAGGTAATCCGATTGAAATCAAAGGCTTTGCTGACAGGTCAGGTCTGTTCACGGGCGAGCATTAATGCGTAATCACGGACGTCTTTTGGCCACGCAGCGATCTTTGTGGCGAACCCCATCCAGTCGTTAGCAAACAAGCACCGCGACGCTTCTTCAAAGTCCGGCAGATCGCCGCCGATTGATGAGATGAATGCATAGGTTGTTGTCTGTCGCGTATGATCGGATCGGCTGCCTGCTGATCGTTGTATTTCGGCGTCGACCAAGCGGCGCAGGACGGCAGATGCACCGCCTTTCTGACCAGCAAGCCAGTCCCAATGGCGTGGCAAAAGGGTGATTTCGCGGGCCTTGACGCCTAGCTTGGGACGGCCACGTGATGGGGGCGGGGCGTCGCGCAAATCAACGTCGCGCACCTGTCCAGTCAAATCATCATAAATCAATAGGTTTACACCGCGCGGCATGGCTTCGCGCTGTGCGGCAATCATCGCAGCCATATCGCCGTTGGCAACAACGGCATGATGGTCGAATGCAGTATAAGTGGTCATTTCAAGTCTCCCTGAAATGCCTTTTATTATCCGGATTTAATTGAGTCAATATAATCCGGGTTTAATTCTTTTGGTCATAAATATCTCGGGGTTTTGGGGGCTGGCCCCCATGCAGCATTGCAGCGCGCGCAACACACGACTGCGGACCGCATCGCGGCGCCCGTCTAAAGCTAAATATAGATTGCGGCGCAGCCGCGCCTTCAGGTCAAACTATCGGACCCAGAACCCGGCAGACTTAATCTTGTTGCGGATTTGCTGTTCTTTGCGGGGCAGGTTGTTGCGGTCAAACATGGCTCGTACTTTGTGGCCCCGTTTTTGGAAGACCATCCGTTTATAGGGCTCGTATTGCTTGAGCAGCTTCTTGATCTTGTTAGGGGCGGCAACGGCTTCCATCACTTCAACCGCGTGATCGCTTTCGCGTGCATAGAACAGCGGCAACAGGCGGTAGTGGCAGGTCGCATCGCCATCGAGGCCGTTCAATTCTGGACCCGGTCGCCCGCCGCCGAAGGAATGAATCACCAAGGGCAATACGACCTGGTCCAGCCATGGATCCAGCGACTGGACTTCTAATTGTTTTGGCGCATCGTCGCGCACCGCGAGCGCATATTCGAGGAACCTGTCGCCGAAGGCTTTTGCATCCGCCCCGAAGAACCAGCCTGCGTTGAAATACATGTACCGCTGCCAGTATTCGTCCGGTTGCGACAGATCGAGACTGCTTTCGAAATCGAGCCCGAATTTGTCGTAAAGCGATTTCCAGATCGCGGTGTATCCGTCCCAATACAACTCTTCTTGCGGCCATGTGCCTTCGCGCTTCATCGACGCGGCGGGACGATCAAAATCGAACGGGATCTGCATCAGATCGCCTGTGACCAACGTGTCCGTGTCGAAGAACACAAACGGTTCGCCCGCAGGCATGGCTTGCAGGCCTTCGATTTTGTTGCCGTAGGGATAGGATTGCCCGAAATGGTGGCTTTCAAAGGGCCGGACTTCGGCGCCTAGTTCGATCAAACGCGCACGTACATCGTCGCTGATCCGTGGGTCGTGGTCCCATTTGCCGCCCGGTTGCGGTTCGACGACGATCATCTTACCCGCGAAATCGGGCGTCATCGCGCGCAGCGAGGCCACAAATAGCAGCGCTTCATATTCTAACCGCCCGGATTGCCCGACGATCATGACATTGAATGGCTGGCCTGATGCCTGTGACTGCGCCATAATAAACCTACACTTCTGCGTCTTTCGATCTTCTTAGCCTAGAACGCAGATGTGGGACAGCCTGATGATTAGGCGGTAAAGAACGAATGAGGTAGTGTGATGTTTGGACTTGTTTTGCCTTATGTGATCGGGCTTGCCATCGGGATTGAGCCCAATGCGCCAGCTGACGTAGCCACCAGCCTTTTGCCGCCAGTTCTGGAAGACGGGTCGGGCGATGATGCAGCCTTGCGTGAACCCGAGCCACAAGTCCCAACAGGCCAATTCACCACGGCCGTAGAAGTCAAACCGATTTTGGGCATGACCAAAGCGAATTGGGTCGCTGTGCGTGCATACGAAGGGCAGGATTTGCTCTACTTTTCGCATCTCTTGGCGTGGCGCTGTGGCCTATGGGACATTCGTTATGGGGTGAACGGCGCGCCTGCGGACACGGTTGTCGCGATGGAGCCGTGCCATGATGACACGGCCCAACCCAATGGCCTGACCGATGTGATCAATTTCCCAATTTACGCAACTTTGCCGCTCGATTCCGTTGAAAGTGTCTATATCGAGATCGTGTTTGACGACGGCACGACCGACTTTGCCCAGTTTGACCGGTCCGAAATTTTGATCCCCTAAGCGTAAATGTGCCTTCTTGTGCCGCATCTTGGCTTTTGCACGCGCCTGCGCCTGTTAGACAGTTGGATGACCGAAAGAGCGGGAAATCAAAAAGCGATGCGTAGGATGCGACCAAATCACGTGAAACGGCCACATGGTTGATATTTGGTCGGGCATCGCATCCGCGTTCTGGTTGATCGTGGGGTTGGACACGGAGCTGCTTGAAATCAGCTTCCTGTCCCTGCGTGTTAGCCTGACGGCCGTTGCAATTGCATGTCTGATCGCGATGCCCTTTGGTGCGTTTCTGGCTGTGCAACGGTTCCGCTATCGGCGTTTGCTGATTTCGGTGATCAACGCGCTGATGGGATTGCCACCCGTTGTTGTGGGGTTGGTGGTTTACATTTTGCTGTCCCGATCCGGCCCGTTTGGTGTGTTTGGGTTACTGTTCACGCCGTCTGCCATGATCATCGCGCAGGTGATCATTATCACGCCATTGATCGCATCCATTACCCATCAGTCGATGCGCGATCTGTGGGCCGAATATCATGATTTGCTGATTTCGATGAACGCGACAAAGGCGCAGCGGGTTCGGACTTTGCTTTGGGACGGTCGTCGTAATTTGCTGACCGCCGCGCTGGCTGGTTTTGGTCGTGCGATCGGCGAAGTGGGCGCGATCATGATTGTCGGTGGCAATATTGATCATGCGACGCGGGTTTTGACGACGGCGATTGCGCTTGAGACGGGGAAGGGTGATTTTGCTTTGGCGCTTGGGTTGGGCTTTGTTCTGATCGGATTGGCACTGGCCGTAAATATCGCAATCCATTGGCTGTCTGGCACGGAAAGGGATCGTCGATGGTAGCCGAGATGTTTCCTTTAACCCTTCAGGGTGCAGAGGTCCGGCGGCGTGGGAAACGTTTGCTGGGACCGGTTGATCTGTCGCTGCCGCGTGGTGGTTTCACTGCGATTATCGGGCCGAACGGTGCTGGTAAGACGACGCTGCTGCGGATCATGCATGGGGTCGAACGGATCAGTGCGGGATCGGCGGATTGGGCGATTGATCAGGCCGCAGCGCGCGCGCGCCAAGCTTATGTGTTTCAACAACCGATCATGTTACGGCGCAGTGTGGCCGAAAACCTTGCCTATCCGTTGCGGCTTATTGGCGCTGAACAGGCTGCGCGTGACAGGTTGGTTGTGGAATGGGCCGACCGCATCGGCCTGACTGCATCTTTGCAAACGCAGGCGACGCGGTTGTCTGGTGGGGAGCGGCAGAAACTGGCGTTGGGGCGTGCGTTGATCCGCGATCCGGATGTTTTGTTCTTGGATGAACCCTGCGCTAATCTGGACGGCCCTGCGACGCGCGAGATCGAGACGTTGTTACAGGCGACCCATGCCGCGGGCACGACGATCTTTTTGGTCACGCATGACATGGGTCAAGTCCGGCGGTTGGCGACAGATGTTATGTTGCTGGTTGGCGGGCGCGTCGTGGAAATGGGCAGACGTGACGCAATGATGTCGTCGCCGCAAACACCTGAATTAACTGCATTCTTAAACGGAGAAATACTGACATGATCCGCAAAGCTTTGACGGCTGCATTTATTGCATTGATGGCCCCTGCGGCGCAGGCCGAGGTGGTGAAATTGGCCGTGACAACGTCGTTTGAAAACTCTGGTCTGGCAGATGTTCTGCTGCCGGCGATCTACGATGCGCTTGATATTGAAGTGCTGCTTTTGGTTGTGGGGACGGGGCAGGCTTTGCGGTTGGGGCAGGCGGGCGATGTTGACGCCGTTTTGGTCCATGCGAAGGCTGCTGAAGAAGCATTTGTGGCCGACGGACATGCGACGCATCGGCGGGAAATCATGTATAATGATTTCGTGGTGATTGGCCCGAACGCCGATCCTGCGGTTGCGTCAGATGCGGCCACCGCGACGACCGCCCTGGCCGCGATTGCACAGACGCAAGCGCCGTTTGTCAGTCGGGGGGACGACAGCGGGACTCATAAGGCAGAGCAGGAGTTATGGGCTGAGACAGGGTTATCCGTGGCTGATTTTGGCGATTGGTATCAGGAAGTAGGCGCTGGCATGGGGGCGGCACTGAATACGGCATCCGGCCTGAACGCTTATACATTGTCGGATCGCGGCAGTTGGATCAAATTTGGCAACAAGGGCGATCTTGCTTTGTTGTTCGAAGGGGATCCGGCGTTGTTCAATCAATACAGCTTCCTGCCGATCCGCCCCAGCAAATTTGATCATATTCCGGCGGCTGCCATCGCTGAACTTGAGAACTGGTTGACGGGTGAAGAGGCGGCGCAGCTGATCAATGGATATCGAGTAGACGGTCAGCAGTTATTCACGTTTAACGCGAAAGCACCGTAACGTTGGAGTGCGCTTATGCCCAAAACTATCACGCTGACACATCATTACGATCATCCGCCGCAAGCTGTTTGGGATGTGGCGACCGATTTTGACGCATTTGTTGAAGCGACGAAGCGGCTTGTGTCGTTCGACGGTTTACCGACGGAGCCTATGTTTGAAGGCCAAAAGATCGATGTGACGTTCCGCCTGTTTGGGAAGCTGCCGCCGCAGCCTTACCACATGGAATTGGTCGTCTTTGATCCCGAAGCGCACCGTTTTGAAAGCCACGAATATGGTGGTGCGGTGAAGTCGTGGAACCATACGTTGACTGTCACAGAGACAGCGATGGGATCGGTCCTGACCGACCGTGTAGAGATTGATGCCGGATGGATGACGCCCATTTATGCAGCTTATGGGCGGTTTATGTACCGCCAGCGGCATCCTGTCAGAGTGCGGTTGCTGGCTGCTTCAGCCCTTGACCGCGCCGTCGCTGAGACCTGAAACGAGGTATTTCTGCGCGATCAGGAAAACCACTGTGATGGGCAGGCCTGACAGAATTGCAGCAGCCGCGAAGTCGCCCCAGAGGTACTGAAATTCGTTGAGGTAAAGTCGTGAGCCTACAGCGAGGGTCATCTGCGATTCTGACCGGATCAGCACGGACGCGATGGGGTAGTCGTTGATGAAGCCGATGAAGGCCAAGACGAAAACAACAGACATGATGGGCACGGCAAGCGGTAAAAAGATGAAACGGAAGGTTTGCCAAGGGGTGGCGCCGTCGATCATCGCCGCTTTGTCGAGGGCTGTGTCGATGCTGTCGAAATAGCCTTTGATCGTCCAGATATGCAGGGTCACGCCGGACATGTAGATCAGCACCAATGACAGATGGCTGTTCAGGCCGAGCAGGGGGCTTACCTCGCCTAGTGCGTCGAAGATTGCGTAGATCGCGACAAGCGCAAGCGTTGTCGGAAACATCTGGATCAGGAACAACCCGTCGAGCATGGCCGCTTTGCCTTTGATCCGAATGCGGCTGAAGGCATAGGCAGAAATGGTAGCGATCATCAGAACGCCGAAGCCCGCGATCAGGCCGATTTTGATTGAATTCCACATCCACAAAAGGACGGGGTAGGGCGGTGAAATGACTGTGCCGTCTGCGCGCGTATAGTCAAACCCGAAGGCCAGCACCCAGTGTTCGAGGGTCGGATTTTGCGGGATGATGGAGCCTACCGCGAAGTTGCCTTCGCGGAACGAAATCGACAGGACCATCACGAAGGGGAACAGGATCAGCGCCAGAAAACACAGCATGAAACCATGCGCGAGGATTTTTTTGATGCGGCGCTGGCGGGGGTGTTCAACAATCATGCTGTGGCTCCGGTTTGGCGGGGTGACGCGCGTGCAAGCACGACGCCCCACCCGCCATCCCGCAGGTTCGCGGGGTGGTATAGGTGTATGTCATCGGCCCGCTCTTTTCGCGGCCGCTTTGCGCATTGCGACGAAATTGGCGTAGGAAATCGCTGCGACGACGAGGAAGATCAGCAGTGTGATTGCCCCCGCAAGACCAAATTGTTGGCCTGCATTGTCGAACGCCAACCGGTAGGTGAAGGACGCAAGGATGTCGGTTTCGCCCGCCGGAATGATCGTGCCAGGAATGTCGGGCAGGCCGCGTGTCAACAAAAACACCAGCACCATGTTGTTGAAGTTAAACGCGAATGACGCGATCAGCAGTGGCAAAAAGGGTGGAATGATCTGCGGCAACGTGATCGTGAAGAAGACCCGCAACGCTGATGCACCTTCGAGCGCCGCTGCTTTTTTGTGATCTTCTGGGACAGATTGCAGGAAACCCATCGCGAGCAGCATCATGTAGGGGTAGCCGAGCCAAGTGTTGACGATGACCAGCATCGCCCGCGCCAGATTGCCGTCCGTGAACCACCGTGGTTCGATCCCGAATAGGCCGTTGAGGATCAGGTTAATTTCGCCGTTGTTCTGGTTGAACAGTCCTTTGAACACGAGGATCGAGATGAAGGCCGGCACCGCGTAGGGCAGAATCAGCAGGACGCGGTAGATGGCTTTGAAACGCAGGTGTTCCCATTGCAGGATCACGGCCAGCGTCAGCCCAATCGCAAAGGTGAGAACGACCGATAGGATAGCAAAGACGAAGGTCCAGATGAAAATCGACACCATCGGTTCGCGGATACCTTCGGAGGTTGCGATCCGTTCGAAGTTGTCTGTGCCGATGTTGACGCGCCAACCCGGTGGGACTTGGTCGCCATTCTGGTCCACGAAGAAACCCGTTTCGTGGTCTGCCGTCAAAATAGACCCGTCGCTTCTGGTCAGCGTGTCGGGGCCTGTTTGTACATAGTCGGGTGTGACGGTGGCAAAGGTGCGCAGGCCCGCGTTTTCAATGGTGCTGCCGTCTGGTGTGATCAACGACAGGACCTGTAGGCCCGCCCGCAGTTTGATCGCGTCGCGCCGTTCAAGCAGGGTTTGCGGTGCTTCTGCTTGGACGAGGTTTGCGGTTTGCGTGTCTTGCAGCGTGACCGGATCGGATAGCAATCCGCTGTCCGGTAGCCAAATTCGGTAGCTATCGCCGTCGGGTGAGACAGCGAAGGGTTGTTCTGTGGACGTGTCGATGCTGCCGCGCGATGTCAGGACTTCGATGGTGCGTTCGTATGTCAGAAGGTTGAAAGACGAGTAGTTCGTGAAGCCGATGTAGATCGTGTAAATCACGGGGAATGCGATGAAAATCAGGACGGCGGCAATGCCCGGAAAGATGAACCTGCTGCCATAGAACCGCGTTGCCCCGAAGATGATCGCAAAGCCTGTCGCCAGCGCCAAAAGGATCGCCCCGAACAGAGGTTGCCCGATCTGGTAAAGGTAGAAAGACCCATAGAGCAACACCAGCGACGCGCACACGACGACCGCAAGGCGCGGCCAATCGCGCGTTGAAGCCGAGGGATGTGTTTCGGTCATGGTGTTCATCTATTGCTCCTCCCAAAGCGGGGGCGGCGCGAACGCCGCCCCGTTTGTCTTATTCGCCCAAGATGCGGGATGCTGCGTCGTTCAGCGCGTCAGCTGGAGACGCCGCACCTGTCGTGATGTTCGTCAAAGCAGGTGCCATGGCTGCCCAGAATGCGCCCATTTCCGGATTGGATGGCATCGGCACGCCGTTTGCTGCAACGCTGAGCATACCAGACACAAGCGGGTTGTTCTGTGCTTCGGCGGCGGATGCGTCAGCCAATGCGCCCAGACCGTTTTTCGCGTTCCACGTTGCCAGACCTTCGTCAGTGGCAAGATAGTTTTCGATCAGTTCAACCGCGAGATCCGCATTTGGGGACGCCGCGTTGATGCCCAATGCCTGTACGCCGAGGAAAGGTGGGGATACTTCGCCATTGACGGTCGGGATCGGTGCCACTGCGAAGTTCAGGCCTGATGCCTCAAACCCTGCCCATGACCACGGACCGTTCAGGACCATTGCCACTTCGCCGTTGTTCATCGCGCCGTCCATTACGCCGTAGTCCACGCCTTGTGGCATGACGCCGTCGTCGAAGAGCGACTTGAGCACTTCCGCACCCGCAACAGCGCCGTCGGTGTTTACGCCTGTCGCTGACCCGTCATAGCTGCCGTCGACTTTCTGGAACGCATAACCGCCGCCAGCCATCAGCATCGGCATCGTGAAGTACGTGTTGTTATAATCCCAAAGGATCTTTGCGCCGTCCAGTTCGAGGTCTTTGATTTCTTCAAAGGACGCAGGCGGTGTTTCGATCAGGTCGGTGTTGTAGATCAAGGTCACAGCCTCGACTGCCAATGGGTAACCCCATGTTTTGCCGTCAAATTGCATAGCGCCCATGGCCGCTGGCAGGATGTCTTCGGACCAACTGGCGGATGGTTGCACGGGGCTGATTAGCCCGCCGTTTGCCCATTCGCCGAAACGGTCGTGCGCCCATAGAACGATGTCCGGGCCATCGCCGGTTGCGGCGGCTTGCTGGTATTTCTGGGGCAGGTCTGGATCGACAACTTCAACGACAACTTCGATGCCGAGGTCTTCGGTGAAGCCTGCGGTTGCTTCTATAAGCGCGTCGCGGTCGCGGTTTGCGCCTGTCCATATGACGATTTTGCCGTCTTCAAATGCATAGGTCGGTGCTGCTGTTGCAAGCAAAAGTGCCGTGATTGATAGGGTCTTTTTCATGGTCTCTCCTCCCAGAGATTAGGTGTTAGAAATTGTGAGCGGCAGGTCGCCGTCGTGCGTCAGGAATGCAAAACCATTGCCCGGCAGGGACAGGTTGCTGCCATCGTACGTCGCATTGTTTGGTCCGATCATCGTGGCACCCGCTGGCACCGCGATGGTCTGCCGATCAGTCGACAGGTTGAACACGCATGTCATGTTTTGCGTGTCGGTTGACCGCGTGAATGCGAGGATCGGTTCGGGTAGCTGCTGGAACTGCGTCTTGCCGTGGCGCAGCGCGTCGGACGTTTTGCGGAAGGCGATGACGTCTTTGTAGAACGCCAAGATGCTATCTGGCCCTTGTTGATCGACGGCTTTTGCGGCTTGCGACGGTTTGACGGGTAGCCACGGTTTTCCAGTGGAAAATCCTGCGTTTGGTGCGTCTTTTTCCCAAACCATTGGCGTCCGGCAGCCATCGCGGCCTTTGATCCCCGGCCAATAACGCAGCGCGGGCGGATCTGTCAGTTCTTCGTAAACCAGTTCGGTTTCGGTCAATCCCAGTTCTTCACCTTGGTAGATCCCGATTGTACCTTCGAACGACATCAGCATTGCGGCTGTGAGGCGGGCGAAAGTGTCGGTGTCGACGGCGTGATCCGCCCAGCGGGTGACATGGCGAAACACGTCGTGATTGCTGAACGACCAATAGGGATGGCCGTCTGGCGCGCCTTGTTGAAAACCTTCGACGCAGGATCGCAGGTGGTCGGCTGTGAATGTGTCGCTGAGCATCGCGAAGCTGTACGCCATATGCAGTAGGCCCGATCCGGCGGTGTATTCGCCCATAATGCGGGTCGCACGATTGCCGCCTTCGCCGACTTCACCAACCATCATGATATCGTCGTATTGATCGGTCAGCGCGCGAAGTTTGCGCAGAAAATCAAGGTTTTCTGGCCGCGTTTTGTTGTAGATATTGTCTTGCATGCCGTACAGGTCGGTCGCCATGACCTGTGGGGCGGCCTGTGCTGCGGGATTGCTACGCAAATCCTGATCGTGGAAATAGTAATTGACCGTGTCCAATCGGAAGCCGTCCAAACCGCGATCAAGCCAGAATTTACAGGTTTCCAGAATGGCGTCGATCACGTCGGGGTTGTGAAAGTTAAGATCCGGTTGCTCGATCAGAAAGTTGTGCAGGTAGTACTGACCGCGCTGCGGATCGAATTCCCACGCGGGCCCGCCGAAATGGCTATGCCAATTTGTCGGCGGGGACCCATCGGGAAGGGGATCTGCCCAAACATACCAATCTGCCTTGGCATTGTCGCGCGAGATCCGGGATTCACGGAACCATTCATGCAGATTTGACGTATGTGACAGAACCTGATCGGTGATGACTTTCAGCCCAAGTTTATGCGCGGTTTCGATCAAGTGATCGAATTCTTCGAGCGTGCCAAACAGTGGGTCAATCGCCGTGTAATCAGAGATGTCATACCCCATGTCTTTTTGTGGCGACATGAAGATCGGGGACAGCCAGACGGCGTCCGCGCCTAGTGTCGCGATGTGGGGCAGCCTGCGGGTAATGCCTGCTAGATCGCCAACGCCGTCACCGTTGTCGTCCTGAAAGGAGCGGGGGTAAATTTGATACACCACCGCATCACGCCACCATTCTCGCATCGTCGTCATCCCTTTTTGATTCGACGAGACCGTATCAGGTGGTTTCAGAAATTCAAAACGTTTTAAATTGGCGTTATGGCTATACAAATGGAAATATATCGGTATTTTGGTGGAGTCATTTTAATCGCTTTGAGGTGTCCATTGTGGCGACGCTAAAGGAAATCAGTGCTGAGTTGGGGTTGTCCGTCGCGACGGTCAGTCGTGCCCTGAACGGATTTCCAGAGGTCAACGTCAAGACGCGGACTAAGGTTCAAGAAACGGCTGCGCGACTGGGTTACAAGCCGAACAGAGTGGCGCAGCGGCTCGTGACAGGGCGATCCGGCATGGTCGGAATGATCGTGAAGATCAAACCGGATATGAGTGCTGACCAGACGTTTTTCGAAATCCTGACGGGACTGACAGCCGCGCTTTCTGCGCATGATGTGGACTTGGTGCTTGCGGTTGATCAGGGCGGCGATCCTGTGAAGCCATACGAGAAAATGCTTGAGCGCGATATCTTGGATGGCTTCATTCTTAACGCATCTGCGCCGAACGATCCGCGTGTCGATTTCCTGCTTAAAATGGGCATTCCGTTTGTTTTGCACGGGCAGGATCGTTTCGATCCCCAGTATCCATTTTATGACATCGACAATAGGGCGGTGTCGGCCGATGGCGTGAATATGTTAGAAGCGTTGGGGCACCGCACAATTGCGCTTATCAACGGTGGGTTGCATCACGCCTTTGCGGTGGAACGTCTTGCCGGGTTCGAAGAAGCGATGACATCGCGTGGTCTGGATGTCGTTGTTGAAAACGGCGCTGTTCTTGAAACGCATGGCTATATGGCTGCGTTGAACATGCTGAACGGGGCTGCGCCGCCGACCGCGTTCATGTGTGCGTCGACCGTTGTTGCAGATGGTGTCATTCGGGCAATCCGCGATCGCGGACTGCGTGTGCCAGAGGATGTGTCGGTCATGGCGCACGATGACGCGTTGCCATTGACCCGCGCGATTAATTTTGACCCTGCCTTAACAGTAACGCGCGCGCCCTTGCGCGATGCATGTGGTCCGTTGGCAGATATCCTTACGGACCATTTGCAAGGTAAACCCTTAAAAGAATGCCAAGTTCTGGTGAAAGCTGAACTGATTGTGCGCGGCTCTACGGGGCCTGCGCCGAAGGAGAAATCATGTTAGATGCCACCACACCTGCCGCGCTTGCGATCCAAGGTCTGAAAAAAGCTTATGGCGCTGTCGAAGTCCTGCACGACATTGATGTGACGATGGCCGAACGGGAATTTCTTGTTCTGGTTGGCCCATCCGGCTGTGGGAAATCGACCCTACTGAATTGCATAGCGGGGCTTGAGGAAATCACAGGCGGCGATCTGCTGATTGGCGGGCGCAACGTGACGGAAGTGCCGCCCAAAGACCGTGATATCGCGATGGTTTTCCAATCATACGCGCTTTATCCAACGATGACGGTTGGCGAGAATATCGGCTTTGGGATGCGTATTCGGAAGGTGGCGAAGGCCACGATGGATGCGCGGATCAATGAGGTCGCGACGCTTTTGCAGATTGATCATTTGCTGGATCGTTTGCCGTCACAGCTGTCTGGTGGTCAACGACAGCGGGTCGCGATGGGACGTGCGTTGGTGCGCGATCCGAAGCTGTTTTTGTTCGACGAACCGCTGTCCAATTTGGACGCGAAGCTGCGCGTTGAGATGCGGGCAGAGATCAAGCGGCTGCACAAAACCACAAATGCGAGCATTGTGTATGTGACGCATGATCAGATCGAGGCCATGACACTGGCGACGCGCATTGTCGTTCTAAAGGACGGGTTTGTTCAGCAAATTGGGACACCGCAAGAGATTTATGACACGCCTGCAAATACCTTTGTTGCGGATTTCATGGGCTCACCGCCAATGAACTTGGTCCCTGCGACAGTAAATGCGGCAGGGGTGCAGGTGGGTGATACGGTCTTAGGCGCTGACACAACCGATCTGCCGGAAAAGGTGATCCTTGGCATCCGGCCTGAGCATTTTCAAATCGCGACAAGTACACCGGATTTAACGGTGACGCCGACCTTGATCGAAAATACCGGCGCGGAATGCTATCTTAATTTTATGATCAACGGCGTGCAGGGCACCGCGCGTTTGCCCGGACGATTGGACGAGGCGGATTTGTCGCCGCGAGGGCTACAGATTGCATCTGGTGCGATGTGCTTTTTCGATACGACGACATCTGAACGCATCGCGCGATAGGGCTTCTACGCCGATGTGATGCGAAGCTAGTTGCGAATGCTTCTCATTAACGCTATCTCAATTCTGAGTTTACTTGGATTGAGGCGATACATCGTGACAATGCGACTATTGACGACCACGTGTTTGGCGACGCTGCTGGCAGCCGGGGCCCATGCGGATCGCCTGAAGGTGGTGACGACTTTCACCGTTTTGGCCGACATGGTGCAGAACGTGGCGGGGGACGCGGCGGACGTCGTTTCAATCACCAAACCCGGGGCTGAAATCCACGGTTACGAGCCGACACCGCAAGATTTGGTTCGTGCGATTGACGCTGATCTGATCCTTTGGAACGGGCTGAACCTAGAGTTATGGTTCGAACAGTTCTTGGCGAATTTGGGCGAAAAACCGTCTGTGACGTTAACGGACGGGATTGATCCGATTTCGATTGTAGAAGGTGCCTATGAAGGCAAAGCCAACCCGCATGCGTGGATGGGGTTGGATAATGCGCTGATCTACATCGACAATATCGAAGCGGCTTTGGCTGAATACGATCCGGAAAATGCGGACGTCTATGCCGAGAATGCGGACACATATCGCACAGCTTTGCAGGACACGATTGCGCCTTTGCGCGAACAGATTGCGCAAATTCCCGAGGAAGATCGTTGGCTTGTGACCTGCGAGGGTGCGTTTAGCTATCTGGCCCGCGATTTCGGGATGAAGGAATTGTATTTGTGGCCGATGAACGCCGATGCGATTGGCACGCCGCAACAAGTGCGCGGCGTCATTGATGGCGTCCGTGACAATGATATTCCGGTCGTTTTCTGCGAAAGCACGGTGAATACATCGCCTGCGGAACAAGTCGCGCGCGAGACGGGGTCGACTTTTGGCGGCGTGCTTTATGTTGATAGTTTGAGCGCAGAGGGCGGGCCGGTGCCGACCTACCTTGATCTGCTGCGTGTAACATCTGAAACAATCGTGGCTGGCCTCAATGCTGATGAAGACTGACACCGCTGATGGGATTTTCGCGCAAGACGTAACGGTAACATATCGCAACGGGCACACAGCGCTTCATGACGCGAGTTTCGAAATTCCGCGTGGGACGATTACCGCTTTGGTCGGGGTGAACGGGGCGGGTAAGTCTACGTTATTCAAGGCGATTATGGGTTTCGTGCCCGCCGCGAAGGGCGAGATTAGGCTGCTTGGCAAATCGGTGAAGCAAGCGCTGCGTGAAAACCTGATCGCTTATGTCCCGCAATCTGAAGAAGTCGATTGGGCCTTTCCTGTGCTGGTCGAAGACGTCGTGATGATGGGCCGTTATGGCCATATGGGGTTCATGCGGCGGCCACGCGCAAAGGACCGCGCAGCGGTCGAGGATGCGTTGCGGCGCGTGAATATGTTGGATTATCGCCACCGACAGATCGGTGAATTGTCCGGCGGTCAGCGCAAACGCGTGTTTTTGGCCCGATCGTTGACCCAAGACGGGCAGGTTATTCTGCTGGATGAACCCTTTACCGGTGTGGACGTTAAAACCGAGGATCAGATCGTCGCCTTGCTGCGTGAATTGCGGGATGAGGGGCGGGTGATGCTTGTTTCAACCCATAACCTTGGGTCTGTTCCGCAGTTTTGTGATCGCACCGTTTTGGTCAAAGGCACGGTGCTGGCCCATGGCCTGACCGAAGATGTTTTCACCCACGATAATTTGGAAACGGCGTTTGGCGGCGTGTTGCGGCGGTTCACTATCGGCGGCGCCGATCTGCATGACGATGATGATACCCGCGAGGTCAGCATCATCACCGATGATGAACGTCCTTTCGTGCAGTATGGCGAACGCCCTTCCGAGGATGAAAGGCCATGATCGACGCGCTGCTGCTGCCTTTTAGCTATTCCTACATGTTCAACGCGATGTGGGTATCTGCGCTTGTGGGCGGCGTTTGCGCATTTTTGTCTGCGTATTTGATGTTGAAAGGCTGGTCATTGATCGGCGATGCGTTAAGCCATTCCGTCGTTCCCGGCGTTGCGGGGGCTTACATGCTGGGCTTACCGTTCGCGCTTGGCGCATTTATTTCCGGCGGGCTAGCCGCCGTTGCGATGCTGTTTTTGTCGGGCCGGTCGGGCCTTAAGATTGATGTGATCATCGGGATTATTTTCACGTCGTTCTTTGGTTTGGGCTTGTTCATGATTTCGCTCAATCCGGTAGCCGTGAATATTCAGACGATCATCATGGGTAATATTCTGGCGATCACGCCGGGGGATACGATGCAACTGGCTGTGATCGGTTTCGTCTGCTTGGCAGTGTTACTGCTGAAATGGAAAGATCTGATGGTCGCGTTCTTTGACGAAAATCATGCGCGCACGATTGGGTTGCGGCCTGATCTGTTGAAGGCGATGTTTTTTGTATTGCTGTCCGCCGCAATCGTGGCTGCAATGATGACCGTTGGCGCGTTCCTTGTCATCGCGATGGTCGTCACGCCGGGGGCGACGGCCTATCTGCTGTGCGATCGTTTCCCGCGTCTGATCATGGTGTCGGTCGCGATTGGCACGATCACCAGTTTCGTCGGCGCATACATCAGTTTCTTTCTTGATGGGGCCACGGGTGGTGTCATCGTTTGCCTACAAACGCTGATCTTTCTTTTGGCTTTCGTCTATGCGCCGAAACACGGGATGCTTGCCGGACGACGCAAAGCCGCGGCTGCGTTGAAAGGGGGGGCTGTCTGATGGACTATTGGCTACTGCCTTTCCAGTTTCCCTTTATGCACAATGCGTTCTGGATCACGTTGTTGATTGCGCCGCCGACTGCTTTGCTGTCGTGTTTTCTGGTGATGAAGGGCTGGGCCTTGATGGGCGACGCGGTAAGCCACGCCGTGTTACCGGGCGTCGTACTGGCGTGGATGACGGGGATTCCGTTGATTGTTGGGGCGTTTGCGGCGGGCATGTCTTGCGCTTTGCTGACCGGATATCTGGCTGAGAACAGTCGCGTGAAACAGGACACCGTGATAGGTGTTGTGTTTTCGGGCATGTTTGGCTTGGGCATCATTTTATATACGTCGATCACGACCAACGAACATTTGGATCATATTCTGTTCGGGAATATGCTGGGGATCGGGCCAGAGGATTTGTGGACCGCTGGCACCATTGCCCTCGGCGTTTGTGCTTTTTTGCTGCTGAAATGGCGGGACTTAGAACTGCATGCGTTTGACCCGGTTCAAGCCAAAGCAAGCGGTCTGTCGGTGAACCTGCTGCATTATGGATTGTTGGTCGCGCTGTCGCTGTCCATTGTGGCGACCCTATCGGCGACGGGGCTGATCCTTGCCGTTGCCCTACTGATCACACCGGGCGCGATTGCGTTTTTGGTTGTCCGCAGTTTTGGTCACATGCTGGTCGTATCTGTGATGGTGTGCCTGTTTTCGATGTTGGCGGGGACCTACGCGAGTTTTTTCCTTGATAGCGCGCCAGCCGCGACGATTGTGTTGGTCCTGACGGCTTTGTTCGTGGCGGCCTTTGTTTACCGTTTGCGCGTGACTTACAAAACATCGCGCAGCGCAGGGTAGGGTAGGATCACGGATGCGTGTTTGGCCTTGGTGACATAGTCACCGTCATTCTGGTTGGGATTTGCCATGATTGGGCGAACGCAACACAGGAGATTTCCCATGCAAATGACACGTAACCTTGGCAAAGCCGACCGTATGATCCGTTTGATTGGCGGGGCCGCATTGGTCGCTGCCGCTGCTTTTGGCGTCATCGGGGTTTGGGGCTATATCGGCCTGATCTTCGTCGCCACAGCCTTTATGAATTTCTGCCCGCTTTATAAAATCGTCGGGTTCAAGACCTGTTCCGACTGCTGATGATGTAATGCCACGGCTTTGGTGACTTTATCACTGTTGAAACCAGCCGTGGCCTGTACATATCTGCAAGGAACAAAGGAAAAGGTGCGTCAATGCTTATTGAGACGACGTTTACACCGCTTCAGTCGCTCGCGGGCGGACTGCTGATTGGTGCTGCTGCTGTGATGCTGATGGGCTTCATGGGACGAATTATGGGGGCCACTGGGATCCTCGCAGGTGTGATCAGCCCGACGGGCTGGTCTGATTGGTCATGGAGAGCCGCCGTTTTGCTGGGCATGATCACAGGCCCAATTGCGGTTCTTGCGATGACGGGCCAGATGCCCGCTGTCGAAGTGCCTGTCGGGATGCCGATGTTGGTTGTTGGCGGCTTTATCGTCGGGATGGGCGTCACATTTGGTGGTGGCTGTACATCTGGTCACGGTGTCTGCGGTATGGCGCGGCTTTCGCCACGGTCCATTGTTGCCACGGGTACGTTTATGGTCACCACTGCGATCACCGTGTTTGTGATCCGTCACGTGATCGGAGGATAAGAGATGCGTTTGATTGGAAGCTATATCATCGGTTTGATCTTCGGGATCGGCATTTCGATTTCTGGCATGGCGAACCCGGCTAAGGTCACGAATTTCTTCGACTTTGCAGGTATCTGGGATCCAAGCCTTGCCTTTGTGATGGGCGGTGCCCTGATCGTGACGTTCTTTGGGTATCGGTACGTTTTAAAAAACACGGCCCCGATGGTGGATACCAAATTCCACCTACCGACGCGCCGTGATCTGGACGTGAAATTGCTTGGCGGGTCGGCGCTGTTTGGTGTTGGTTGGGGGATTGCCGGTTTCTGTCCCGGTGGTGCTTTGCCCGCGATTGGCACAGGCCGAACCGAAGTGTTGGTCTTTGTTGGCGCAATGTTGGCCGGGATTTTTGCAGCAAAAGCGTTGCAAAATATGATAGCCGGAAAAGCAGCCACTGCTTGATTTCAAAAGGGGGCGTTGATGTTTTCAACGCCCCCTTTCTTTAGTTGAGAGACAGTTCCGCCACGAGCGGCGCCCAGCCCGCCCCGTGCATATCCCGATCCGTGATGTCGCCCTGAATGACGGGCCGCGGTAGGCTGAATTTCACGACATTCAGCGTGTCGATGTCGAACCGCTTTATTGTATCCACATCCACTTGAAATGCAGCGGCGACGCGGTCTGTCGATAGGCTTTGTACGATCTGCTGGTAGGCCTGCGGCGTTCCGCAAAAGACGTCGACCGTCAGCCAGAACGGCCCCGCGTTTTTGCTGCGCACCTTGGTGACGATGTCTGCGACGGTGTTCATGCGTGGAGCTCCAAACGGAATGCCTGCATCGGATCATCAAGCGTCATTGTGTGGTGCAAACAAAACGCGTAGGCCGCGCCGCGGTCGATTTCGGCGGGCGAGAAGGGGAAGGCAAACGTCGGCACTTCTTCGTCCTTGGTCAGCGGATGGTGCAGCAGGTAGGGGTTCAGCAACTTGGCAATCGTGTTAGCGGTTGCTTGGGTTTCTGCGGTGACGATGGCCATGACACCGACCTCGGTCAGGGTGGTTTCGCGTGTTTCGAGTTTGCCGAGGGTACTGTCCTGACCGATGATGCGGAGTTCGCAAGTGAAGGCTTCCCCGGTCATGCGGTCGCGGACTTTGGCGGCGTGTTTGGCGATGATATCATCGCACCACGCTTGTACATTTCGCACATAGTGGGCGTCGCGGATCGTGACGATGCTAATGGTCTGATAGCCCGCGATCCGCGCACCTTCGATCTTGACGGTGTAGTCGTCCGATGGGTGCCAGACTGATCCGGTGACGCGCACGGATGTGTCGTCCAACGCCGTATAAGTCGCTGAAGTCACATCCAAATGCCCACCCGGTTCATACAGAATGAAGGGATCTGAGTTTTCGTATAGCATGTGTGCCGATACTGTGTGGGGCGTCGCATGTGCCCCGTCAGCGAGCGGCGTGATGGTGAAACCATCCGCGTCAAAGTCGATCATGATGACGCCGGATTGCGGGTTGGTTGCACAAAGCGCACCACATTCCCCGATCTTGGCACCATGCCACGCAGCCCCCGCATTGTCCCCGTTGGTCAGGGGAAGGGCCGCGATAATGGCAGTGTCAGTGGTCCGACCTGCGATGATGATGTCAGCACCGGTTGCGAGGGCCGCAGCGATTTGTTCGGCTCCGGCGAGGGCCACGATGTTTTCGCAGGACGTGATCACGGCTTCGGAAATGTCCGGCGCGCCTGACAGTGGAGTTAGCGTTGTCTTGGCGATCTCCAATGGGTCTTGGCTCGACCGGATCGTCGCGATCTTGGCGGTGCGGTTATCTTCGGCCAACACCTCACGCGTAATATCCAGCAGCCAATCGACCATACTGTCGGTCCCGCATGTGCCTGCCGTGCCGATCACCAAAGGGCAACCGGCGGCATGGGCGGCACGCATCAGCCCCGCCCATTCCGTTTTTGTGGATTCGCGGGCGTATTTCGACACCCCGCGTCCAAGATATGATGGCCCTGAGTCGGTGGACCCGCCGTCGATAGCGATCAGGTCCGGTTTGAGGGCAACGCCGCGCGAAAGGGCCTCGGCATCATAGCCAAGGCCCAATGCGCCTGATGGGATCAAAATTTTAGTCACTGATTGCCTGTGGTTTGCGAAGGATATTGCGCAGGAACATCGGCGCGATGAAGCCAGCAATGGCAAAGACCCAGAACCCAATCGCAATCGGGCTTGAGAAGAGATACGTCGGGTCTCCGTCGGAGAGGGTCATGGCGCGGCGCAAGGCGTCTTCCATATTCCCGCCGAGCAAGATGCCAAGGATCACAGGCACTGTTGGCACGTCAAGCTTGCGCAAAACGTAGCCGAGCATCCCGAAGCCCACAAGCATCAGCAAGTCGAAGTAGCTGCCGGTCAGTGAATAGATCCCAGTGAAGGAAATCATCGTGACACCTGGCAGCAGAATCCACGCAGGCACCGTGAGGATTTTGACGAAAATCTTCACCATCGGCACATTCATGATCAAAAGCACGACGTTCGCGATCAACAAAGAAGCGATCAGCCCCCAGACAACGTCCGGGTTGTCGCGGAACAATGTTGGCCCCGGTGTGATGTTGAGCGTCATCAAAAGTGCCAACAGAACTGCTGTTGTTCCCGATCCGGGTACGCCCAGCGTCAGCATCGGCACGAGTGCGCCACCAGCCGCAGAGTTGTTTCCGGCTTCGGGTGCAGCAATCCCGCGGGGGACGCCTGTCCCGAAACCGCCTTTTTCACCGGCGATGGATTTCTCTGTCATATAGGCAAGGAACGACCCAAGTGATGCGCCAGCCCCTGGCAAGACACCCGCGATGAAGCCAACACCGGATGCACGCAGCATCGTTGGGAAGGTCTCGCGGATGTATTTCCAAGGGATTGTCACCTTATCGAGAACCACGCCGATGGACGACCCTTTGCCGTGGCTTTCGATGAAGAAGAAGAGTTCCGCGATCGCGAACAGGCCAACGATGGCCACAAGGAAATCCACACCATCATATAGGTGCAGGTTGCCGCCTGTCAGGCGTGGCAGACCAGAGGATGAATCCACCCCAATCATTGCGATACCAAGACCAATACAGGCCGCAATCGCAGATTTGGCTTGGTTGTTAGAGGCCATGCCGCCCAGCGTGCAGAAGGCCAGAAGATACAGCGCGAAATACTCAGCCGGGCCGAACAAGAAGGCCACGCGTGCCAGCACGGGTGCTAGCAAGATTAGCCCGATGGTAGCGAACAACGCCCCGACAAAGGATGCAACGCCAGATAGCACCAGCGCGTCACCCGCTTGTCCACGTTTGGCCATCGGGTAGCCGTCGAGCGTGGTCATCAACGCAGGTTCATCACCCGGAATGTTGAGCAAGATCGAGGAAATCCTGCCGCCGTACATGGCGCCGTAGTAGACGGCTGTCATCAGAACTAACGCGGACGTCGCATCAAGCCCGAGTGCAAAGGAAATTGGGATCAGGATCGCCACGCCGTTTGATGGGCCAAGCCCCGGCAGTGCCCCGATGATTGTTCCAAAAAAGCAACCGATGACGGCCAGCATGAGGGTGTAAGGCGACAGGGCGACCGAAAAGCCGAGCGCCAAATTAGAGAGGATATCCATCGGATTAGTGCCCCACGAATGGAATGAGAATGCTGATGGCGTCCCACAGCTTGGCTGGGGTTGGCACGCGATAGGCCACGATGTTGCCCAGCATGAGAATGTATTTGAAGATCACGAACAGGCCGATGGCTAATCCAAGCCCGGTCAACGCGGCTTTGCCAGCGTGCGGCGCAATTTGATAGCTTAGGATTGCGGCGGTGAGCGCGGTTGGCAGAACAAAGCCAAGCGGCGTGATCATCACGGCATAGACGGCCAACACGAGAACGGCGATGAACAGCCCACCCCATGTGCGGGATGCGGGCCAATCAGGGTCGGGGTCGGGTTTGAAGATTACGACCAAAGACGACAGCGCAGCGACGCCCCCGATCATGAGGGGAAAGAGCTTGGGCAAGAATTCACCCGAAAACATATTCGTCTGGATCTGAGTGGCAGCCGCGATATACGCGGCTGCCGTGATCAGGGTAACCAGACCGAAAATACGGTCTGATGCCATTACTGAGTAACCCCCAGTTCAGCGCTCATGCTCGCGATGTCTGAGACGAGGCCGTCAACGTATGACTGGAAGTCACCGCCGACTTTAGTGAATGGTGCCAGACCGTTATCAGCCATTGCTTGCGCCCACTCTGGGCTGTCTGCAACCTGCTGAAGCTTGCCTGCCCATTCATCAAACTGCGCGTCGCTGATGTCTTTTGGCACGTACAGACCACGCCAGTTTACGGCCACAACAGGGTAACCCTGTTCGGTTGCCGTTGGGATGTCGTCGAAGCCCGGAACGCGTTCGTCTGTGAGAACGGCAATCACGCGGATGTCACCGTTTTCGAGGAAAGACACGACTTCGGACATGTCGCCTGTCATCGCTTGGGTGAAACCGCCGACTGTCTGCGTGATCGCGTCTGCACCACCGTCAACACCGATGTATTTAACGGAACCGATGTCTGTGAAGCCTGCTTCTTTCAGGACCATCAATGGCTTGAGGTGATCGAAGCCACCAACCGCAGACCCGCCAGCGAAGGCCACGGAACCCGGCTCTGCCAAGATCGCGTCGACCAGATCGTTCAGGCTTTGGTATTCGCTGTCAGCGGCAACGGCGATGATGCCCGGATCAGCACCGATGGCCCCCACAAAACGAACCTGATCGGCTGTCATGCCTGCGTAGGCATTCTGGGCCAGACGCGTTGTTGTTGCGGATGAAGCTGCGATGATCAGGTCTGCATCGTCAGCACGTTCGGTGACAACGTGGTTATACGCCAAACCACCGCCAGCGCCGGGCATGTTGGTGACCTGAACAGGGCTGTCTACTGCGTCGATATCATACAAGATTTTGCCGATCTGGCGGCATGTGAAATCCCAGCCACCGCCCGGGTTCGCAGGTGCGATGCATTCTGCGGCATAGGACGCAGTGCCCGAAAAGGCGAAGAGTGCGCTGGTGGCGATTGCGCCAAGAAGCGTCTTTTTCATGTGATTTTCCTCCCAGTATTCACATTGCGTGGGAGGTCATTGTCGTTTTGTCACGCCAAGCTCCCCCCTTGCGTGCCCTTAGGTTTTGGTCCCAACCTGACAGCAACCTGACAGGTGCTCAGGAAATGTGCAGTTTATAAAAAAGAGGCGATTCAGTGCGATTTCTTTTGGTCGAGGATAACCATGATTTGGGGCAGTCGGTGCAGACGCGATTGTCGCTGGATGGGCACGCCGTTGACTGGGCTGTTTCGCTGTCGGATGCAGAGGATCATTTGGCGGCTGCGCGTTATGATTTGATCTTGCTTGATATTATGTTGCCGGACGGGGATGGGCGCGATTTTCTGGCGTCCCAAAGGCGCGCAAAACGGGACACGCCAGTGATCGTCATGACCGCACGTTCGGCGGTCGCGGATCGTGTTGCATTGCTGGATACAGGTGCGGATGATTACGTCACAAAACCATTTGATTTTGCGGAGTTAGAGGCCAGAGTTCGTGCGGTTGTCCGGCGTCGTGGTGGTGCTGCGCAAACGGCGTTGAGCTATGCTGATTTGACGTTCAATCCGCTCGCGGCAACCGTCACGTTTGCGGGTGAAACACGTGAACTGCGGAACCGTGAATTGAGGTTGTTCGAGGTGTTGGTCGCAGCACCGGATCGTATCTATTCCAAGGCCCAATTATGCGACCGATTGCTGTCTGCGGCAGAGGCCGTGACCGACAACGCGATTGAAGTTTACGTCGGTCGTCTGCGCAAGAAATTGGAAGGGTCACGCGCCAAGATCGAGACGGTGCGCGGTGTTGGATATCGGCTGACGGAATCATGAAAAACCTGTTCAGTCCGGCAGGATCGATTCGCCAAAGGCTAGTTCTGATTCTGCTTGTTGTGGCCGCTGTGCTGGCGGGGTTGCTATACCTGTCTGTCCGTACGGTTGCAGACGCCGCTGTGGAAACAACTCAGGATGCGATTTTGGGTGCCGCGACGGTTGCGATTGCAGAAGAATTACGTGGTGGCGAAGACGGTATTACTGTCGAAATTCCTTACGCGGCCTTTTCGATGTTGGGGGCAACGGGGCAGGATCGCGTATTTTATCGCATTTTGGTTGGCGAAGAGACGGTCACCGGTTACGCGGATTTGCCATTGCCGAACACGTCGTTAAGCGGGCTTACCCCAACGTTTACTTCGCAAGTGTATCAGGGAGTTACGGTGCGGACCGGTGCAGTTTCAAGATCGGTTCTTGTCGACGGCACATCACAAGTGGTGACCGTGTTGGTGGCGCAAACGCGGACAGCCCAAGAAGCGATTTCGCGGCAGATGGCTAATCGGGCAGCTGCCCTTGGCCTTGGGTTTTTTGCCTTTGCAGCGATCTTGTCAATTTTTACTGCGCGGTCAGTCCTGACGCCGCTGAACCGATTGGCGGAAGCGATGGGACGACGCGGCCCGCAAGATTTACGTCCTGTGGAACGCGCGGTGCCGACGGAATTGGCCCCGCTGATGCACGCGTTGAACGGGTTTATCGCACGGCTTCGGGGCGCATTGACGCGCACGGAAACCTTTATCACTGAAGCGGCCCATCACGTGCGGACGCCGCTTGCGACGGTTCGCGTCCAGGCCGAAATTGCGATGCGGCAGACCGATGACGATGCGCTGCGGGCGACATTGCGCAATGTAATCAGGGCGGTAGATGACAGTGCACGCTCTGCAGGGCAGTTGTTGGATCACGCGACCGTCGTTTATCGCACGGATCAGCGTGCGGACGAACAGGTGGCGCTTGGTCCTTTGGTCTTGGATGTTGTTGATAGCTTTTCACCGACGGCTGATATGCGCGACATCGCGTTGGGGACCTGTGTACCTGACGATGTGATCGAGCTGCAATTCGACCGGCTATTGATCGAAAGCGCGCTGCGCAACCTGATTGATAATGCAGTCAAATATTCCTTTGCCGATAGTGAAGTCGACGTAGAACTGAGCGTGAAGGATCGCATGGCGATGCTGAAGGTGCTCGATCGTGGTCGTGGGATCGGTGCGGGGAATACGGCGCAATTGGCTGGCCGATTTCGACGTGGTGAAAATGTGGGCGATGTCATTGGCTCCGGTCTTGGGCTGACCATTGTGCGCGACGTGGCCCGTGCCATCGGCGGAAGTTTTGAGATAACAGAGAGATCGGGAGGTGGCACATGCGCCATTTTGTTACTGCCGCTGGCTTAAGCGTACTGGCGTCGCTGTGCGACGCGTATGAAATCGAAGAAGAAACCGTTTTTGAAGGCGGAGCCGTTGAACTGTCGATCTTGTCGACGACAGACACCGAAGCATTCGCACCTTTGATCGCAGCATTCCAATCCACGAATCCGGACGTGACGCTGCGCTATACGGTTGCCAACAGTCAGCAAGTCTACGCTGCGGTTCAGGGAGAAGCGCCGTTTGATCTGGTGATTTCGTCTGCAATGGATTTGCAGCTGAAGCTTGCGAACGATGGCTTTGCAACGGCGCATGGATCGGATGAAACGATTGGTCTGCCGAGGTGGGCGCGGTGGCGCGATCAGCTATTTGCATTCGCGCAAGAACCTGTCGTCATTATCGCATCGGCGACTGCATTTGGTGCGAACCCGCCACGCACACGCGCAGATTTGATTGATGTTTTGCGCGATGACCCTGCGACCTTCACAGGCCGGATTGGAACCTACGATCCAGCGCGATCCGGTGCGGGGTATTTGTTCGCCACCCAAGATGCGCGTCAATCGGATTCGAGTTGGCGGCTGGCCGAAGTGATTGGTGGTCTTGATCCTAAGTTATACACCACCACTGGCGATATGATTGCGGGCGTTCAATCCGGCGAACTTGCGATTGCTTACAATGTCTTGGGATCTTACGCGTCTCAGCGACTGACGGAAGGCGACGCCATCATCATCGAAGCACTGGATTTCACGCATGTTTTGTTGCGAACCGCCTTGATCCCGCGCACGGCCACGCGGTCGGATCTGGGCGCATCGTTCTTGGATTTTCTGTTGTCCGAGGAAGGTCAGCGGTTGATTGAAGATGAAACGGGTTTGCCACGTATCAATGAAGCCGCTTTGGCGGCGGGGCCGCATTTGCGTCCGATACGATTGGACCCCGGGTTATTGGTGTTTGTGGACCCGCTGATGCGGCAGCAGTTTCTGAACGAATGGACGGCTGCTGTTGTGCAGGACTGACAGTGCGGGAGCCTCCGACGGGGATTTGGAGGGCGTCAAAGAAACTAGGGGACGCCGACATCAATCGTTTGGATCAGCCTGTTGCTCGCGCGGTCATAGACGAGGATTTGATTGTCTGTGGTCACAACGCCAAACCAGTCCTGACCTTGGGTGAACGAATAGGCGCTGGTGCCTTCGGGCAGGGCAATCCGGTCAGGTAAAGGCAAAGGGTCGCGATTCAAGCGGATGACAAGCATCGTGATCATGAGTATGAAGCCCGCAATCATCACAACCGTCAGCACCGTGACCAGCCGTTTCAGGTAGGTCAGATGTGGCGGAAGCGTATCAGGAACGTCATCCATGTCTGCGACCATTGTAAACTTCTCCATCGCGGACAATCCGCCGCCGCGTCTTGATAAGGCGTTGGCCCGTGATGTGCCAGAGGAAGCATCGCTGTCGCGGTCGCGTCTTGCAAAGCTGATCGCGGATGGATCGGTGAAGGTCGATGGCATCGTGGTCACGGACCCGCGTTTTCGGGTGGCTGAGGATGCCGAGATCGCGATTGCAGTTGAGGTCGCGGAAGAAAGCCATATCGGGGCCGAGGATATCCCGCTGGATGTCGTGTATGAGGACGATGATCTGATTGTGGTGAACAAGCCCAGCGGTATGGTGGTACATCCAGCGCCGGGCACGCCCGGTGGGACGCTTGTCAATGCGCTGATCCACCATTGTGGCGAAACGCTGAGCGGTGTGGGCGGTATGAAACGCCCCGGGATCGTGCACCGGATTGATAAAGAAACGACTGGTCTGCTGGTTGCTGCAAAATCTGATCGCGCGCACCATAGTTTGGCCAAGCAATTTGCGGACCATTCGGTCGAACGACGGTATCTGGCGCTGTGCTATGGTGAGCCGTCGTCGAATGATCCACGCCTGCGTGGGATCAAGGGCGCGTCGTTCGAGGCGTCAAACATCCTGCGGGTTCAGACGTTTTTGGGTCGTCATAAGACAGACCGTCAACGTCAGGCCGTGTCGTTTGAAACGGGCCGTCATGCGGTGACGCGAGCGCGGATCGTGCAATCGTTGGGTACGCCGCCGGTTGCCGCGTTGCTGGAATGCTGGTTGGAGACGGGGCGCACCCACCAAATTCGTGTTCACATGGCCCATTGTGGACATTCGCTGATCGGCGATCCGGTTTACGGTGGGCGGCGCAAATTGTCGCCTAAGGCTGTGGGGCAAGCGGGAGTTGATGCTGTGGCTGGTTTCCGCAGGCAAGCGTTGCACGCGGCGACATTGGGTTTCGTCCATCCGGTCACCGGTGACGAGATCGAATTTGAAGCGCCGATGCCTGACGATATGGCCGTACTTCTGCGCGCGCTTGGCGGTCAGGGCTGAAACATACAGTCCCATGTGCGTGATCGCACAGTAATACCACTTCACCAATCGGCGCGGCGTGTTCATATATTGGATACGAATTTGGGGTAGGGCCACTTGAATAGGTCCAATACTGGCCCCATATCCATGTTAAGCCCATAAACATAGGGCCGCCCATTTTAGGGTAGGGAGTATAAAACATGAGTAGCTACGCAAATTTACCAGCACCGTCCCCGGAACAGGGGCTGAACCGTTATATGCAAGAAATCCGCAAGTTCCCGATGTTGGAGCCGGAGCAGGAATATATGCTCGCGAAACGTTGGGTTGACCACGAAGATACGGATGCGGCGCACCAGATGGTGACGTCTCACCTGCGTTTGGCTGCAAAAATTGCGATGGGTTATCGCGGCTACGGCCTGCCGCAGGCCGAAGTTATTTCCGAAGCGAATGTTGGTCTTATGCAGGCTGTGAAGCGGTTTGATCCTGAAAAAGGGTTCCGCTTGGCGACCTATGCGATGTGGTGGATTCGTGCGTCTATTCAGGAATATATCCTGCGGTCTTGGTCCCTTGTGAAGCTTGGGACGACATCAGCGCAGAAGAAATTGTTCTTTAACCTGCGTAAGGCGAAAAACCGGATTGGTGCGTTGGAAGAGGGCGATTTGCGTCCTGAAAACGTGGCACGCATCGCGAACGATCTTGGTGTGACTGAAACTGAAGTTGTGTCCATGAACCGTCGGATGTCGGGTGGTGATGCGTCGTTGAACGCCACTGTCGGGTCAGAAGGCGAAGGGACAATGCAGTGGCAGGACTGGCTTGAGGATGAAAGCGCGAACACTGCGTCGGATTACGAAGAGCATGACGAACTGGACGCCCGTCGTGAAATCATGGCTGAAGCGATGGGTGTGTTGAATGACCGTGAAAAGGACATTCTGATGCAGCGCCGTTTGGCCGAGGAGACGATCACGCTCGAAGATCTGAGCGGGAAGTACGATGTGTCGCGCGAACGGATTCGCCAGATTGAAGTCCGCGCGTTTGAAAAGCTGCAGTCTGAAATGCACAAGCTGGCCCGCGAACGTGGGATGCTGGAAACAGCTTAACAGCAGCTGGGAACTTGAAAAACAGGCTGTCGCGGGAAACTGCGGCGGCTTTTGTTTGTTTCAGGGACCCGCTACGTTGCCCGAAATGGGAGAAACCACATGACAATTCAATGGGGCGTCTTGGGCGCATCAAGCTTTGCACGCGATAACATGGCGCCTGCAATCCACGCGGCGAAGGGTGCGAATTTTGCGGCGCTGGCAACATCGTCGGTCGAGAAAGCCAAAGGTTTTCAGACTTATGCGCCGGATATCGCCGTTTACACAGACTATGATGCCATGCTTGCCGATCCAAAGATTGATGCCATCTACATTCCTTTGCCGAACCATTTGCACGTTCCTTGGACGATCAAGGCGCTGGAGGCGGGCAAGCATGTCTTGTGCGAAAAGCCGATTGCGTTGAAAGAGTCCGATTTCGACGATCTGATCGCGGCGCGGGACAAGGCCGGATTGATTGCGGCCGAGGCATTCATGATCCCGCATCATGCCCAGTTCGGCCGTGCGCGGGAATTGGTCCAATCTGGCGCGATTGGTGATCTAGTCCATATCGACGGCACGTTCAGCTATAATAACGCGGGCGATCTGGACAATATACGTCACGATCCGGCCAAGGGGGGCGGTGCGTTGCCGGATATCGGCGTCTATCCTATCGGTGCCGCGCGGCTTGTATCGGGGCAGGAACCGCAGAGCATCACGCTTGCGAACCTGCGTTATGAGCATGGCGTTGACGTGTTTGCCCAAGTTGCCGCGGATTTCGAAAGCTGTAGTTTTTCAGCTGTCGTATCAATGCGGATGATGAATTATCAGCAGATGACGTTCCACGGGACCACCGGCGTGTTGCGCCTGACTTGTCCGTTTAATGCGAACAAGGCGGATGTCGCTGAGCTGATTTTGGATCGGAAGGACGCGCCGCGTCATGTTGAACGCTGGCCTGCGGAAAACCATTACGTGCGGCAAGTTGAGAATTTCAGCGCTGCCGCAGAAGGGGATGCGGAATATCCCGTGCCGCTGGAGTGGAGCCGTGGGACGCAACAGATGTTGGATATGATTTACGCCGCAGCGAAGTAAATTGCTTTGGCGGAATGAAAAGGGGCGGCATGTAAACCATGCCGCCCGTTTTGTTTAGTCTTCCATCGCTTCGAGTTCGTCGATGAAGCCTTCGATCATCGACAGACCTTTGTCCCAGAATTTCGGGTTAGAGGCATCAAGCCCGAATGGGGCGAGCAGTTCTTTGTGGTGTTTTGAACCGCCCGCTTTGAGCATATCGAAGTATTTGTCTTTAAAGTCGGGGTCGCCTTCTTCGTAGACCGCATAAAGCGCGTTCACCAAACCGTCCCCGAATGCATAGGCGTAGACGTAAAACGGCGAATGCACGAAGTGCGGGATGTAGGCCCAGAAGGTTTCGTATCCCGGTGTGAAATCGAAGACTTCGCCAAGGGATTCGGCCTGTACGGACATCCAAAGCGCGTTGATGTCGTCCGGCGTCAGTTCGCCCTGCGCGCGTGCCGCGTGCAGTTTGCATTCAAAATCATAGAACGCGATTTGCCGCACGACCGTGTTGATCATGTCCTCGACTTTGCCCGCGAGCAGAACCTTGCGTTCTTCTTTCGTCTTCGCGCCTTCCAACAGCTTGCGGAAAGTCAGCATTTCGCCGAACACAGACGCCGTTTCAGCGAGCGTCAGTGGCGTGGACGACAGCAGTTCGCCTTGTTCGGCCGCCAATACCTGATGCACACCGTGGCCCAATTCGTGGGCGAGCGTCATCACGTCGCGTGGTTTGCCCAAGTAGTTCAGCATGACGTATGGGTGCACCGTCGTGACTGTCGGATGCGCAAATGCGCCCGGTGCTTTGCCCGGTTTTACGGGCGCGTCGATCCAGCCGTCGGTAAAGAAAGGTTTCGCGAGATCGGCCATTTCTGGCGCAAAGTCGGCATAGGCGTCCATCACGGTTTGCTGCGCTTCATCCCAGCCGATCAGGCGTTCGCTTTCCATGGGGAGGGGCGCGTTGCGGTCCCATGTTTCCATCCGGTCCAGCCCTAACCATCTGGCTTTCAACGCATAGTAACGGTGCGACAGACGCGGGTAGGCTGCAACCACGGCGTCGCGTAGCGCTTCGACAACTTCGGCTTCGACGTGGTTAGACAGGTGCCGACCGGCTTGTGGAGACGGCATTTTGCGCCAGCGGTCTTCGATCTCTTTTTCCTTGGCGAGCGTGTTGTGTACGCGTGCGAAGATCTTGATGTTTTCTTGGAAGACGTCGGCAAGCGCGTGCGTTGCGGCTTCGCGTTTGCTGCGGTCCTGTTCGGTCAGCAGGTTGAGCGTTGCTTCGAGGTTTAGCGTTTCGCCGTTCACTTCGAATTCCAGACCAGCCATTGTTTCATCGAAAAGGCGGTTCCATGCGGCAGAGCCGACAGTGGATTGGTCGTGCAGGAATTTTTCAAGCTCGTCAGAAAGTTGATGTGGTTTCATCGCTCGCATGCGGTCGAACACCGGTTTGTAACGGGCTAGATCCGCATTGGCGTCCAACAGGCCCGCAAGATGGTCATCTTCAAGCCGATTGAATTCCAGACCGTAAAAAACCAGCGGCGTTGTGAAAGCAGTAATTTTGTCCTGCATATCCGCCATAAACTTCGCGCGGTCACTGTCGGTTGTGATCTGGTAGTACCGCAAGCCCGCGTAGGACATGATGCGACCCGCGATGACGTCGATTTCTTCGTAGCGTTGCACTGCGTTCAGCAGACCAGCCGCGTCGAGCGTTTCGAGCTTGCCTTCGTAGTCGCTGGCGAAATCGGCACAGGCTGTGTCCAGCCAATCCATGTCCTTTGTAATTTCCGGACCATCGGGGCTGGGGTACAAATCGGTCAGATCCCATTCTGGCAAATCGCCAAATTGATTGTGCCCACCAGCGGGATTTGCATCATGGACTTGGGGATGACTACGCATCTTGGAACCTCTTCTGAACTTTCCAGTCGTACATAGGCAATCGCGGCCTGTGTTAAAAGGCTCGCTGGTTTTTGTGCGAACAAATGCGCCGGTTCATCCGTATAGCGCGAGCATCTGTTTCAAATCATCGAGGGTGTTCGCCTCGGATACCGGTTTATCGTGTCGCCAGCGCAGCATGCGGGGGAAACGCAAAGCGACGCCGGATTTGTGACGCGGGGACGCTTGGATACCTTCGAACGCGATCTCGAACACGTGTTCGGGCGGCACTTGGCGGACCGGTCCGAATTTCTGCAGCGTATTTTTGCGCACCCATGCGGTAATTTCGCGAAACTCTTTGTCGGTCAGGCCTGAGTACGCTTTGGTGAAAGGTGTCAGTTCGTTGCCGTTCCAGACCGCAAAGGTGTAATCGGTGAACAGGTTGGCGCGCCTGCCGTGACCTGCTTGCGCGTAAATCATGACGGCGTCGATTGTTAGCGGATCGACCTTCCATTTCCACCAGTCACCGCGTTTGCGCCCCGCCAAATACGGGCTGTGCTTGTTTTTCAGCATCAGCCCTTCAGCGTTCAGGTCGCGGGATTTATCGCGCTCTGCTGCCAAATCGTCCCATGTTTGAAAGGCAACGCTTTGCGATAGTTTGATCGGTGCAGTGTCGGGCGACGCGTCGATGATAGCGGACAATGCGGCGCGTCGGTCAGACAAGGGGTGATCGCGGATATCGGTTCCGTCTTGTTCCAGCAGGTCGTAGGCCATCAAGATAACGGGGGCTTCGGTCAGCAGCTTTTTAGGAACGGTTTTGCGCCCAATCCGCTTTTGCAGCGCGTTGAACGACAGCGGGGCATCGTTGGCGAAAGCCAATACTTCGCCATCAATGACGGTGCCGTCCGGCAGATAATCCTTCAATTGGGCGAATTCGGGGAAGCGATCTGTCATCAGGTCTTCGCCGCGTGACCAGAGGTGGTGTTCGCCGCCGCGCAATATGAACTGGCCGCGAATACCGTCCCATTTGCGTTCCGCGTTCCAATCCGTTGGTTCGCCAAGGTCGTCGAGCGTGTCCAATCCGTAAGCGAGGTAGAACGGGTAGGGGCGCGATCGATCCGCTGTGGGATCATCCGCTTCGATCAGGGCATGAAATGTTGTGGTTTCAGGCGTCCAGTTGCCCATCAATTTGTGGGTTAAAGCAGCCTCGTCTTGGTCGGTCGCTTTGGCTAAGGCGCGGGTCATCAGTTTGGTACTGACACCGACACGAAACCCGCCAGTCAGAAGTTTTGTAAACAAGAACCTCTGCATGTCGGGCAGGGTGTTCCACGCGTCGATGATGCCTGTTTTGCGAGCGTCGTCGTCCAGTGTGCCAAGTTGTTTTATCGTTTCAATCCAGTGGGTCAGGGACTGATCCGCCGTCTGTTCCGGTGGTGGCAGAACAAGTGAAATCGTTTCGGCCAGATCGCCGACGATGTTGTAGCTTTCTTCGAATAGCCAATCGGGCAGGCCTGCGACCTCTGCCGCCCATGTGCGGAGTTTTCCGGCTGTGATGGTCCGTTTCGGGCGACGGCCGGAAAACAGTGCGATCGTCCAAAGTTTGTCGTCGTCAGGGGCGGTCGTGAAATAGTCTGCGAGTGCTGTGACTTTGGCGGTTGTTTTGGTGGATTCGTCGATGCGGGCGAAAAGCTGGGCGAAGTCCTTCATACGTCGTCCGCCTCTGTTGCGTCTTCGCCGTTGTATTCTGTGGACACGACGTGAGCGTCATAGCCTTCTTCGCGCAACCATTTGTGGAAGGCGTCCGTGTAGCCGTGGGTTGCAAAGATTTTTTCGGCACCCGTCGCTTTGATTGCCGCGTTCAGCCCATCCCAGTCGGCATGGTCAGACACGACAAACCCACGATCCGCCCCGCGCCTGCGCCGCACACCGCGTAGCGCCATCCAGCCGCTGGCGAAGGCGGTCGAGGTCGGGCCAAACTTCTTCATCCATGACCCTGCCATCGCGGATGGCGTCGCAAGCACCAAGGCGCCCGCGTAGTCCCTGACGTTTGTTTCGGCGGTGACGCGGATCGTGTCGGGCAAAGCGATGCCCTGACCACGCAAAATCTCGTTGGTGTTTTCAATCGCCCCATGAGTCAGGATCGGACCGATGTCGGCGTTCACCGTGGTCAGCAATCGTTGGGCTTTGCCAAGGGCATAGGCACCAAGAACGGATGTTTTACCTGCGGCTTTGATTGCGGCCCACCAATCGTTGATCTGGGTCGTCAGGATGTCTTCGGGTGTCCATTTGAAGATCGGCAATCCGAACGTGCATTCGGTGATAAACGCGTGGCAGCGAACCGGTTCAAACGGTTCTGACAGGCCGTCGGCCACGGTTTTGTAGTCCCCAGACGCGACCCATGTTTCGCCTTTCACGGTGACCTTGATCTGCGCAGACCCTGGCACGTGGCCGGCTGGATGAAAGGAAACGGTCGCCCCCCCGATTTGGCGCGTCTCTGCGTAGTTGATCGTGTCGAGCGACACATCACCCAGACGGTGGCGCATGACGGGGGCGGCGGCGGTGGTTGCAAGGTAATGGTCCATGCCCCAACGCGCATGATCGGAATGTCCGTGCGTGATCAGGGCCCGATCGACGGGCTGCCAAGGATCGATATAAAAATCGCCCGCCGGACAGTAGATGCCGCGGTCTGTGAAGGTAAGAACGTCTGCCATACCCAAAGGATAGAGCTATTCGTGCGTTTGCCTAGGGATGCGCGTTAAAGTGGGCGATCATCGTGTCGTAGACAAACCGGCGCGATGCTGGGATTTCCAACATGACCTCGTGTTCGCCTTTGTCGATCATGTGCAAGGTGCCGTTTGGCCATTTTGCCATGCGATCTTTGATGCGCTGAGGGTCTACAATATCTTCATTCGTGCCCAAGAAGGTGACAGTTGGTGTGGAGGGAGACGGGCGGTTCGATAACCGCAGCATTTCACGCAGCGATTCCCCTAACCATCTGATCGACGGGCCACCCAAGGCCAGATCGGGGTATTTGGTAAGTTGTTCGACAAGACGATCCCACATGTCGCGGTCTTTGGTCAGCGTGTTGATGTCGAAATCTTCGCGCAGCACATAAGACACAGGGGGCTGACCCGGTGCGAAAACATTGTCTTTACCAAATGCGCCTGCAACCGCCGACACGGCCCATGCGCCTGGACGGACTACTGGCGAAAGGCCAATGCCCCACATTGGCGCGGAAAATGCGGCGGCCTTGACGGGCAGACCTTCCATTAAGGCCCGCAACCCAATGCATCCGCCCATGGAATGGCCGATCAGGTAATAGGGTTCAGGCAGGCCAAGTTCTTTGACGTGTGCCATCACAGCGGACACATCTTTTTGATAGTCGGCAAATTTCCCCACGTGCCCCATGCGCCGATCGCCAACCATCCGGTCGGCCAATCCCTGACCGCGCCAGTCGATTGAAACAGTCGCATAGTTGGCATCAAGAAATTCGCGGGCCGCATCACCGTATTTTTCAACGTATTCCGTGCGGCCCGGAAAAATAAGCACCGTTCCTTTGACGTCCGCGCCGGTCCAATGACCCACACGAATTTTCAGCCCGTCGACAGTGGTGACCCAATGGGCCGCCCCGCCGTCAGGACCATAAGCGACATCGTCATGAAACGGTGCAATATCCATGGTTTAAAGGACGCCTGCCAATTTCATGGCAAGACCCATGTCGCCGTCGACTGACAGTTTGCCTGTCATGAAAGCGGCTGTCGGGTTTTGTTCGCCATCAAGGATTTCCTTGAATGTTTCGGCCGTCGCTGACAGCGTCACATCTGCATCGTCGTCGGCTGCACGTGCGCCGTCGCCATCGATGATGATGGACCCTTCGTCTTCGATGACGAACTTGGCTGTGCCGCCGTCAAATCCACCGTCCATTTTTGCGTTCAACTGGGCTACGGCCTCGTTCACTACGTCGCTCATCGGTTTATCCTTTTTGAATCATATATGCCCTCTGGCGAAAGCCGCCTGACACGTTACATTACAACTATGGCTACGCTGACACATCTCATCAAACGTACCGTTACGGCATTTGCAGTGACGTTAACGTTAACGACCCAAAGTTTCGCGCAAGAGACCGCTTTAGACGGGCTTTTTCAAGAGCTAAGCGAGGCGGATGAGGGCAATCATGCGCGGATCGCCGACCGCGTGATCGCGCGATTCGAAAAAAGCGGGTCGGCCGCGATGGATCTATTGCTGCGCCGTGGTGGCGATGCGTTGGAAGAGGGCGATGATCAGGCCGCGATTGAGCATCTTACAGCCTTGGTCGACCATGCGCCCGATTTTGCCGAAGGATATCATCACCGTGCGACGGCTTATTTTCGTGCCGGACTGATGGGGCCTGCGTTGGATGATTTACGTCAGACGCTTGTTTTAAACCCACGTCATTTTCGTGCGATGTTTGGTGTGGGTATCCTGATGGAAGAACTGGGGCGCCGCGATGACGCGATTGCGGCGTATGAAGCTGTTCTCGAGATTTATCCGTTGGAACCTGACGCGACCGACGCGCTTGCACGCCTTGCCTTAGAAATTGAGGGCCAAGCGATCTGATCGCTGGCCCCGCCGGGGACTATTATCATGCAAAATTCCCGGATTACGGCCGTTCTTGGCCCGACGAACACCGGCAAAACGCATTACGCGATTGAACGGATGTTGTCGCACAGGACGGGTGTGATTGGCCTGCCTTTGCGCCTACTTGCCCGCGAAGTGTACGACCGGATTGTTGCCGTGAAAGGGCCAAGCGTCGTTGCCTTGGTGACGGGCGAAGAACGGATCGTGCCGCCGCGCACGCAATATTGGGTTTGCACAGTTGAGGCGATGCCCGAAGGCATGGGATGTGATTTCCTTGCCATCGACGAAATTCAATTGTGTGGCGATGCAGAACGCGGTCACATCTTTACCGACCGTCTTTTGCACGCGCGGGGTTTGCGCGAGACGCTATTCTTAGGCGCTGAAACGATGCGGTCCGCAATTGCGGCAATAGTCCCGCAAGCGCAGTTTATGTACCGTGAACGGATGTCCCAGCTGACCTACTCAGGTTCGAAAAAGCTAAGTCGTATGCCGGGCAGGGCTGCGATTGTCGGGTTTTCGGTTGAAAATGTATATGCGATTGCCGAACTGCTGCGCCGTACGAAGGGGGGCGCTGCCGTGGTCATGGGCGCGCTCAGCCCGCGGACGCGTAACGCCCAAGTCGAGATGTATCAGAATGGCGACGTTGATTATCTGGTCGCGACGGATGCGATTGGGATGGGGCTGAACCTTGATATCAATCACGTTGCGTTCTCGGCGATTTCCAAATTCGACGGGCAGCGGATGCGGTATCTGTTTCCGGAGGAGCTCGCGCAGATCGCGGGGCGCGCTGGGCGGCATACTGCGAACGGCACTTTTGGGGTGACTGGTGAGGCGCCCGCCTTGGATGATGGCGTCGCGCAGGCGATCATGGATCACCAATTCCAGCCGGTGAAAAAACTGCAATGGCGCAATAGCGACCTGCAATTCGGGTCGATCAAACGCCTGACACAGACGTTAGAAATGCGGACTGACGACCAATGGCTGACCCGCGTACGCGAAAGCGACGACCTTGCTGCACTAAAGGCGCTGGGCGACGATCCGCTGATTGCGGCACGGGCAAAAGATGGCCCGTCTGTGCGGCTTTTGTGGGACGTTTGCCGCATTCCAGATTTCCGCGGTATCAGTCGCGGGGAACATGCGTCACTTTTAACCCGTATTTACAGCGACTTGCATCAGCTAGGACATGTTGACGAAAGCTGGCTGGCGTTGCAGGTTGCGCGGATTGACCGTCATGATGGTGACATAGACACATTGTCTAAGCGCCTCGCGTTCATCCGAACGTGGACCTATGTTGCCCAACGCAAAGGGTGGGTTCGTGACGAAACACATTGGCGTGAGCTTACGCGCGCTGTAGAAGATCGCTTATCAGACGCACTGCATGGTGCGCTGACCCAAAGATTTGTCGACCGGCGCACCAGCATTTTGCTGCGGCGGTTGAAGCAGAAGGAGAGCCTTGTGGCCGAGGTTAATGAGAACGGTGAAGTAACAGTTGAAGGCGAATTTGTGGGGAAGCTGGAAGGATTCCGGTTCCGCATGGATAAAGCTGGCAGCCCCGACGAGGCGAAAACGCTGCGTCAGACAAGTGTGGCGGCATTGGCCCCGCATTTCCATCTGCGTGCTGATAAATTCTACAACGCCCCCGATACTGAAATTGATTTCACCGAACAGGGCGGCCTGATGTGGGGCGACCAAGCGGTGGGTAAACTGGTGGCTGGATCCGATATCCTGAAGCCTGGTGTTGCTGTTTTTGTTGACGATGAGGCCGGGGCTGACGTTGCTGCGAAGGTGGAACGCCGCCTGCAGCATTTTATTGACCGCAAGGTTGCTGCCGCGTTCGAACCGCTGCTTGGTTTGAAAAACGACGACACACTGGAAGGCATCGCCAAAGGTTTTGCATTCCGTCTGGCCGAAGGATTCGGGATTGTCCCACGCGGTGAAGTTGCCGCGGAGGTCAAAGACCTTGACCAAGACGCACGTGGCGCATTGCGCAAACACGGTATCCGTTTCGGTCAGTTCACGATCTTTATGCCGTTGCTGTTGAAACCTGCGCCGACGCGTTTGCGGTTGGTGCTGTGGTCGCTGGCGAAAGATCTTGCTGAATTTCCAGAAGCCCCACCTCCGGGTTTGGTGACAGTCCCGTCTGAAAAAGGCGCGGCACCCGGTTACTATGCCATGGCAGGTTATCGCGCGGCAGGCGAACGGGCGATTCGCATCGATATGTTGGAACGCCTTGCAGATATGCTGCGCGACCAAGATAGCCGTGGTGGTTTTGAAGGCACCGCAGATATGCTGTCGATCACGGGCATGACGTTGGATCAATTCGCGGATCTGATGACTGGTCTTGGCTACAAGGCCGACAAGGGCGAGCGGGCCAAGGTGAAAGCCGTGAAACCTGCGCCAGAAGCACCAGCTGCGACAGACGACGCGTCAGAAGCACCGGCAGTGTCCGAAGAAACGACAGAAGAAGCGCCCGAGATGGAGGTGTTCTATACCTTCACATGGGGCGGTCGTGCGAATACCAACCGCCAGGGCGGCCGTCCGCAAGGGCGTAGTGATAAACCACGCGGTGACAACAAGCCGCGCGGTAAGGGTAAGCCAAAGGGCAAATCCGGCGGTCGCGACAGCAATAAACCGCAAAGTTTTCAGGCAAAACCGCGTAAAGAAAAGGCGATTGACCCTGACAATCCTTTCGCGGCATTGGCAGCTCTTAAGAACAAGTGACGGACCAAGCCCGCGATACGATCCGGCTTGATAAATGGCTTTGGCAGGCGCGGTTTTTCAAATCGCGCTCGCTTGCGGCGGGGATCATTACCGCGGGTAAAGTCCGCGTGGATGGCACCCCCGTCAGCAAACCCGCACGATCCGTGGGACCCGGTAACACACTGACATTTGTGAAAGAAACCGACACGAAGGTAATCCGCATCGTTGCGTGCGGCACACGGCGCGGACCCGCACCAGAAGCGCAAGCGCTGTACGAAGATCTATCGCCCGAACCGGTGCGGAACATCCATTCCAAAAACCCCAGCTTTGATGGGAAAGGTAGACCGACGAAACGTGATCGCCGGAACTTGATGACGCATCGGGGCGGGAATGGTCCTTTGGACCTTGATTGACCGCACACTCTGTCCTAGGTGGGGCAAGAGATAAACGGATGACCCTGCTATGACCTATATCGTCAACGACAATTGTATCGCCTGCAAGTACACGGACTGTGTGGAAGTATGCCCCGTAGATTGTTTCTACGAAGGCGAAAACATGCTGGTGATCCACCCAGACGAATGCATCGACTGTGGCGTATGCGAACCGGAATGCCCGGCTGACGCGATCCGTCCGGACACAGAGCCTGACATGGAAAAGTGGGTTGAATTCAACCGCAAGTATTCCGAAATGTGGCCGGTCATCATCACCAAGAAAGACCAGCTTCCGAATGCGGAAGAAATGGACGGCAAAGAAGGCAAGATGGAATTGTTTTCCGAAGCCCCGGGTGAAGGCGGCTAAGCCACATTTACCCCCATTTGACCTTTCCCAACGCCCCGCTTTTATCGGGGCGTTTTTTGTGATATACTCATCTGCAATGAACGCTACGATTTGACACATTCCGAAGACGCCATGCATCCGACGGTACCTTTTGGTTCCGCCGGTTTTTTGTCGTCGCGTGTCACAATAACCGCCATGAAAGGACTATCATGAGCAAGAAGAAGTTAGACTTTAGCCCGAACGAATTTGTTGTGTACCCCGCCCACGGTGTCGGCAAAATTATTGCCGTCGAAAAAGAAGAGGTCGCGGGCTTTGACCTTGAGATGTTTGTCATCGTCTTTGAAAAAGACAAGATGAAGCTGCGGGTGCCGACGAACAAGGCGATCGACGTTGGTATGCGGTCGCTTGCTACGCCGGATGTCGTGTCCCATGCGATGAAAACACTACGTGGTAAGGCGAAGGTCAAGAAAGCCATGTGGTCCCGCCGCGCGCAGGAGTACGAGCAAAAGATCAACTCTGGCGATTTGATCGCGATTGCGGAAGTTGTTCGCGATTTGCACCGTCAAGATGACCAGCGCGAGCAAAGCTATTCAGAACGTCAGTTGTATGAAGCGGCATTGGAGCGTTTGACACGCGAGATTGCGGTTGTTGCAGGCAGTGACGAAACGGCAGCGGTCGAAGAAGTGACATCTGTTTTGGTCGGTCGCGCTGCATAATTTTGCGATTATTTGAAATGGAAAAGGGCGACACGCGTGTGTCGCCCTTTTTTGTTGGGTCGGATTGGGGGCCAGCCCGTCGCCATTGTCGATCAGACAAATGGCGCAAATTGAAAGGCGACCCCCCGAGATATTTAAGGCCAAAGAAGTTAAAGCGCGCGCCAACCGATATCGGTGCGGTAAAAACCGCCGGGCCAGTCGATGTCTTTGGTCATTTTGTAGGCCATTGCGTGAGCGTCTTTGAGCGTATCCGCGCGTGCGGTGACCGCCAAGACACGTCCTCCCGTAGCGGTGATCTGTCCGTCTTTTTCAGTGGTACCAGCGTGGAAGGTCATATGTCCGCTGTCTTCGGGAAGGGCGTCGAGCCCTTTGATCACGCTGCCTTTTTCATAAGCGCCCGGATAGCCGTTCGCCGCCATGACAATGGTCATCGCGTGGTCGTCCGCCCATGTCGCGTTGATGTCGGCGAGGCGATGTTCGGCGCAGGCCTGTAGCAGGTCAAGAACCTGACCGCCCAAACGCATCATCAGGCACTGGCATTCCGGATCGCCAAAACGCACGTTGTATTCCACAAGGCGCGGCTGGCCGTCTTTGATCATGAGGCCGACGAACAAAACACCTTCAAAAGGCGTGCCGCGTTTCGCCATTTCATCCATTGTTGGCTTGATGATCTCGTCGAGCGCCTTTTGCGTTACGGCATCAGTCATCACGGGGGCGGGGGAGTAGGCCCCCATGCCGCCAGTGTTTGGGCCCGTGTCGCCGTCGCCCACGCGTTTGTGGTCTTGCGCCGTGCCGACAGGCAGAATGGATGTGCCATCGCAAAGCACAAAGAAAGATGCTTCTTCGCCGTCCATGAATTCTTCGATCACGACTTCCGCGCCGTCGTTGCCGTCAAACATGTCGATGATTGCGGCTTCCGCTTCGGGCAGGGTCATCGCAACGGTGACGCCTTTACCAGCAGCCAAGCCGTCAGCTTTGACAACAATGGGTGCGCCTTGGCCGCGCACGTAGGCCAGTGCTGCGTCGCCGTCGGTGAAATGCGCGTAGCCAGCGGTTGGAGCGTTGGCCGCATCGCAGATTTCTTTGGTAAAGGCCTTGGATGCTTCAAGCTTCGCGGCCTCTTGCGATGGACCGAAGACCAGCAGACCCGCGTCACGTAGGCGGTCTGCGACGCCGACGGCGAGTGGTGCTTCGGGTCCGACGATCACAAAATCCACAGCGTTTTCAGCGGCAAAGGCTGCCACAGCATCGCCGTCCATGATGTCCACGCTGGCGCATTCGCACATCTGCGCAATGCCCGCATTTCCGGGGGCGACGATCAGCCGGTCGCATTTCGGGTTCTGTTGGATTGCCCATGCCAGCGCATGTTCGCGCCCGCCGCTGCCCAAAATCAATATATTCATCGCGTGTCCCCGTTGGCCTTTGTTGTCAGGCGTTCTAAAGTCCGCGCGAGCATGCAGCAAGGGCAGATCACATGGACTTATTCGACGACGAAGGCCCCGAGAACGAAGCGGGCAACAATGCCCCGGAATTTTCGGTGTCCGAGATTTCGGGTGCGGTGAAGAAAACCATCGAAGGCGGGTTTTCGCATGTGCGGGTGCGGGGCGAAGTCGGACGTGTGTCGCGGCCAAGGTCTGGCCATCTGTATCTGGATCTGAAGGACGATAAGGCGGTGCTGGCCGGTATCATTTGGAAAGGCCGTGCAGTCGCCTTGGCCCAACAACCCGAAGAGGGGATGGAGGTCATTGCGACCGGTAAATTGACCACGTTCCCCGGTCAGTCGAAGTATCAAATGGTGATCGAAGATATCGCACCTGCGGGTGCCGGTGCATTGATGGCGATGTTGGAAAAGCGCAAGGCGGCGTTGGCCGCGGAAGGTTTATTCGCACCGGAGCGTAAGAAGGAACTGCCGTATCTGCCAGAGGTCATCGGCGTTGTAACATCCCCATCTGGCGCGGTTATTCGCGATATTCTCCACCGTTTGCGGGATCGGTTTCCGCGTAAGGTGTTGGTTTGGCCTGTCGCGGTCCAAGGTCAGAAAAGTGCAACCGAGGTGGCGCGCGCTATCGACGGTTTTAATGCCATGACACCGGGTGGGGCGCTGCCCCGACCTGATTTGCTGATTGTCGCCCGTGGTGGCGGATCAATCGAGGACCTGTGGGGGTTCAACGAAGAAGTTGTGGCGCGTGCCGCTGCCGCGTCTGACATTCCGTTGATTTCGGCCGTGGGTCACGAAACGGATACCACTTTGATTGATTTCGTGTCCGATATGCGGGCACCGACGCCAACGGCGGCTGCTGAATTGGCGGTGCCCGTGCGGCTTGATCTGCTGGCTTGGGTTGATCAACAGGGCGCACGTTTGAGCCGTGCGCTTTCGACTGGCGTCACCCAGCGCCAACAACGGGTGCGCGATCTGGGGCGGGCATTGCCGAAGGTCGAAACCTTGGTCGAAGGGCCACGGCAGCGCTTGGATTACTTGGGCGAACGTCTGCCCGGTGCTTTGAATGCAGCGGCGGCGAAGAAACGAGTCGCCTTGTCGAACGCTGGCGGCGCTTTGCGTCCTGCGACGTTGGCGCGTGGAATCGCGGCAGAACGGCGACGCTTGGATGATCTTGGCGGGCGGTTAACGCCTGCATTGCAACGCAAACTGAACGATAAAGCCCAATCTTTCGGGCAGGTCGCACGCGGGCTTCAACCTCGTCTGGTACAAGGTGACGTGACCCGCAAAGGCGAACAATTGACCAACCTCATTGGTCGTCTGTCGGATCGTGCGAGCCGCCAACAGTCTGAAAGACAAGCTAGATTGGACGCGTTGGACCGTCTGCGCGAAACCTTGGGGTATAAAGAAACGTTAAAACGTGGCTACGCTGTTGTGCGCGGGGACGGGCAGGTTGTGACGGACACCAAAGCGGCGAAAGCTGCGCGTGATTTGGAGGTCGAATTTGCCGATGGCCGCGTGACGTTGAACGGCGATCCACAAGGGTCGTTGTTCTGACGTGATGTGACAGACCTGCGCCCTTTCCAAACATGGGGGGCTGGGCTATTTGACGGGCAAGCAAAGCGGGAACACTTATGACGTTGAATTTTGAAGAACCGGGTCAGGTCGAAAAAGACTGGTCTGAAGCGATTTCACCCATCGAAGAAATCATCGACGACGCCCGCAATGGCCGGATGTTTGTGCTGGTGGATCATGAAGATCGTGAAAACGAAGGCGATCTGGTGATTCCTGCGCAAATGGCGACGCCGGATGCGGTGAATTTCATGGCGACCCACGGACGTGGTTTGATTTGTTTGACACTGACGTCCGAACGTTTGGACGCGCTGGATTTGCCGTTGATGGCAGCACAGAATTCGTCTCGTCATGAAACCGCATTTACCGTGTCGATTGAAGCACGCGAGGGCGTAACGACAGGTATCTCTGCTGCCGATCGCGCACGTACTGTCGCTGTGGCGATTGATGCTGGCAAAGGTGCGGCTGACATTGCGACACCGGGCCATGTGTTTCCGCTGCGGGCCCGCGATGGTGGTGTGCTGGTGCGTGCTGGCCATACCGAGGCAGCCGTTGATATTTCCCGCCTTGCTGGTCTGAACCCGTCTGGTGTGATTTGCGAGATCATGAAGGACGACGGCGAAATGGCGCGTCTTCCGGATCTGGTGTCTTTCGCGCAATTGCACGGGCTGAAGATCGGGACAATTTCCGATTTGATTGCGTATCGCCGTCGCCACGACAACCTTGTGAAGGTGCAGTCGGAAGAGGTGATCACCTCTGAATTTGGTGGTGATTGGGATATGAAAGTCTATTCCGATCAGGCCCATGGCGATGAACACATTGTGCTGACCAAGGGTGACATCACTGGTGACGCGCCTGTACTGGTGCGGATGCACGCGATGGACCCGATGCTGGACGTGATCGGCACCGGACCGAAAGGCCGCGCCGCTGAATTTGGTCACGCTATGCAAGCTGTGGCCGACGAAGGGCGTGGTGTTGTCGTGCTACTGCGCGATACGGAAATGAAGTTGGAAGTCGCAGATGATGTGTCGCCGAAAACCTTGCGGCAATACGGGCTTGGGGCGCAAATCCTGAGTTCTTTGAACCTGAACAAAATTGAACTGCTGACCAATTCGCCGACGCCAAAGATCGTCGGGCTCGAGGCCTACGGCCTTGAAATCGTTGGTACGCGCAAAATTTCGGAGCTTGGATAATGGCTGGACCGTCTCACTACATCATGCCGCTGCCGGAATTCGATAAGCCGGTGAAAGTTCTGATCGTCGCATCACCTTATTACAAGGACCTGTCCGACCATCAGATCGCGGGCGCGAAGGCCGAGATCGAAAAAGCTGGCGGTACGTGGGACATCGTGAACGTTCCCGGTGCTTTGGAAATTCCGACAGCGATTAGCATTGCCGAACGGATGAGCAATTTTGACGGTTACGTTGCTCTTGGCTGCGTGATCCGGGGTGAGACGACGCATTACGATACTGTCTGCAATGACAGTTCGCGGGCGATCCAGCTGCTTGGCTTGCAAGGCGTTTGCATCGGTAATGGTATCCTTACTGTTGAGAACTACGAACAAGCGCAGGTGCGTGCGGACCCCGCTGATCAAAACAAAGGTGGCGGCGCGGCCGCTGCGGCCTTGCACCTGATCGCACTCAGCCGTAAGTGGGGCCGTCCTGATAAGGGTATCGGGTTCACCAGCGACATTCTTCTCGCGCAGCAAGGCAAAACGACGGCATGACCATTTCGAACAATCAACGGCGCAAGATGAAATCAGCGGCACGGCTTTACGCAGTGCAGGCGTTGTTTCAGATGGAATCGTCTGGTCAGACCGTTGATCAGGTGATGATCGAATTCAAAGACCATCGCTTTGGCGAGGTATTTGACGACGTTGAAATGCAAGAAGGTGATGTGGATACGTTCCATGCGCTGATGGAATATGCCGTTGATAATCAAGCGGCTATCGACCAGATGACCGACCGCGCCTTGGTTGCAAAATGGCCGATTGGCCGGATCGACCCGACATTGCGTGCTTTGTTCCGTGCCGCAGGTGCTGAACTCAGCCTGAAAGACACGCCGCCCAAGGTCGTGATCGTTGAATTCGTTGGCGTCGCCGAAGCGTTTGCGCCGGATAGCAAAGAATCCAAGTTCGTGAATGCGGTGCTGGACCACATGGCCCGCGAGGCCCAGCCGGACGCGTTCTAGAATCAGCTTGGCAGACAGCCTGTCGGTGCGTCTGTCATGTCGATGTAGGCTAAACCATCCTCACCAAACACGCCTTGTGTCACGTGATCGTCCACTGCGACCGCAACCGTCGCACCTGCGATTTCCGACCCTGTCACTGTGATCTGACGGCCGCCGACAATGGTGTCGTCAAGATCGGCTGTGAGGCGGATCATCGCATCCTTTGGCAGCATGCCCACTGAAATATCCAGCGTTGTATCGCCGTCTGTCACGGCACTTGCAGTGACGTTTTCGGTCAAAATTTCAACGGGTTGAAAGACTTCGACGCCAGCGCCTTGTGCGCTTGTATCGAAAATGAGGCCGCCATTGGACCCGTTTAAATCGAGTGTCACGGTCGCGTTTGTTATCGCGCAGCCAGCATTCAGCAATGTGATGCTGTCCTTCGGTGCGCCATCTTGGAACTGGACTGTCAGGCCCTGCGCTGTGGCGGAGGTCGCAAAGAGTGAAAGGGCGATGATCGGCAAACGCATTGGGCTATCCTTTGTTTTCGGCTCTTTGAGCGACCTAGCGCCGCGGCGGCGTTTATCAACATCTGCTGTAGCTCGCATTAACCTTACCCTCATTTTCGTTTGCTAGATCAGTCGCAACGCTTTTGAGATGAGGAGAACCCATGCAAAATGCAGTCATGACGTTTCTGATGCTGTTGTGCGCGACGTCCGTCAGTGCCGATGGACCATTGCCCAACTTATCGGATCCACCAGTGCGGCCAATTATTCGCGACGCAGGGCAGGGGGCCAGTATGGTCGGCGGTCCGCCGCTTGCTTTACCAACGGGGCAATCAGGACGATTTGGGTTTTGTAACAATGCGCAAAGGTCGGGAACACCGCCCGATGCCTACGGCTACGACGTCAAAATCGCGTGCGACGCTGTCCTGATCGGTGGCGGTATTTTGGGGGTCATGTTTATGCTGGGTACGGCATCGTCTACGAATTGACGTCCAAAGGTGGCGAGAACCGCAGCAACCGTAGGGGGTTTATTCCCGAGGACCTGTATATACAGGTGGGCGCCAGATAACTGAACCAGGGCTCAGACAGAGCCAGCTCCCTCGGATTTGCTTAAGGCCACTGGAATGTAACCGCCTGATCACGAGAAGAGCAGAAGCTCGCCACCGCATCAGATAGGGGGCAGGGGGCGTTGCGACAAGGGGCAACCGACATGAGCGGCAAGAAAACAGCCGAACCGACGGCTGAGTTCCGTGTGTATTGACGGCGTTAACCAGCCTGATGTGCATCTTCACGCAAACGCGCAAGGTGATCGTCCCAGCCTTTATCAAGGGCCAAGGTCAGGCCAAACGCGTCTTCGCTTTCTGGTAGGCCTTCATGCAGCAGGGCAAGGCGCGTGCCGCCCGGAACATCCGTTAGGATCCATGTAACAGTGCTAGTCACGTCGCCCATTGGCCCGATTGTAAATGTATAGCGCAGCCTATCAAAGGGTTCAGAGATAAGCACGTCGCCCCACATCAACCGATCCCCGCTTTTGACACCAAACATTTCATAGTCACCCGCGGCCAAGGGCTTTGCGGGTTTATGGAACCAAATCGCCAGTTTTTCAGGATCGGTCAGGTATTCCCAAACTTTTTCTTTGTCGGCCTTGAGATAGATGGTCTTTTGTAAGGTTGTCATGGTGTGTCCTTTTCAATGGCAGTCTTCAAACTATCGAGACGGTCGTCCCAGAAGGCGTCAAAGTCGCTGATCCAGTCGCGGATCGGTCCCAGACCACTGGGTTCAAACGTATTGTAACGCTCGCGGCCTTCTGGTCGGGTCGAAATCAGACCGGCCTCTGCGAGGATGGTCAGATGTTTTTTGACGGCAGCACGCGTCATGTCGAAGTTTTCAGACAGCTGTGCGATCGTCATGTCGCCGCCACGTAAATGCATCACGATGGCACGACGTGTCGGGTCAGCGAGGGCGCGAAAAGCGAGTTGTGACATTGGTGTTATCCGATACCTTTTGGTGTCACAATTAATATGATACCAAAAGGTATCGTGTCAAGTGGCGATTTAAAAACGCAAAAGGCGGCAGCTTTGCAGCTACCGCCTATTCGGGCCGGATCAATCGTCCAAAGATCCTGCCTTTGGTCACGATGGATTAGTTGAAGTTGTAGACGACAGAAACACCGAACGTGTTTTTCGCGTCGCCAAATTCTTCGTCTGTTGCATCGTCAAACGCTGTTGCGAGGCTTGTACGCAGCACCATTTGATCTGTGATCGCAACGTTCAATGCCAATTCGTTGGACAGTGTTGTTGAGAACTCAGAATAGATCACATCTGTGTCGTTTGTGACGTAGCTTGTGTCAGTCAAGCTGCGGAAATAGTTGGAAGAAACGGCAGCAGCTGCTTCTTCAACGCGCTCTTCACCAACGACATCTGCGATCCGGTAACCTGGACCCGCTTGAACAGACCACTGGGAAATGTTGTCGTTCAGGATGCGGTAACCAACACCGGCACCAACGAAGATGTCCTGTGATGTTTCACCCGTTGTGTCTGCCAAACGGTCAAACGCAAGGTCGGCTTTTGCGAAGCCAAAGAATGCGTCGCCAAAGTTGCGGCGGTAATCAATACCTGCCAGCAATTGGTTTTCTGTTTCTGTGCCGTTGTCTTCGCCGTAGACGAAGCTTGCTGTTGCGTCGATGCCGTTTACGCCGTCAAATGTACCGTAACGCAAGCCAATACCCAGATCGGATGACGTGTCGCCATCTTCGGATGTGGAAGTGCCGCGCAGGGACAAGGACCCGTATGCGCCGACTTCACGGCCTTCGGTCCCGAATGTAAATGTGTCGCGTTCTGCGTCGTCATTGATCTGTTCTTGCAGGTCTTCTACGGCGTCTGATGTACGGTCTTGGTTATTGAACGCAGATGTCTGTGCGAAACCGGCGTTTGCAGTCAAAGCAGCGGCAGCGGCTAAGATAAAAATATTCGTTTTCATGGGGTTATCCTTTCCCAATAGAATGAACCGTCCTGTCTTAGGTACGGGTGCATTTCTGCTATGGGTGGCATATTGCAATACCAAACATTAGGGAAATTCAAAATAATTGTGGTTAAGCCAACTTTTGCTCATCTATGAGCGGATGTCGTCCACATCGTTTTTTTCCCCTAGAATCTCTGCTGTTTCATCACCGTTAAGTACAGCAAGCTGACTAAGAACAGCGTCACCGTCAGCTTCGGCATGTGACGAAACCAAGTTCAGCTTGGAAAGCGCCATGTCGCGGACGTCTTTATCCATGTCTGTACGCCAGACCGCCCAGACAGGGTAGGGGAAGCGAGGGGCATCGGCGACAAGATGCAAATCGCCGCTGTCGAGATACTTTTTGACGTAGCGCGCCGGTAGATAAGCTGCGGCTTGGCGGTTGATAACGTATTCCGCAACCATCGCCCCCAGCGAAAAAGTAAGCCCCGGATTCGTTAGATCAGGCAATGCGATAGCGTGGGCCCCGATAAATTCTGGGCCCCAATCGACGAACACATAACGCCCGGCCAACCCGTCACATGTCGCACCTTTCCACGACGCGACGAGAACGAGTTCTTCTTCAAGCACCCTGTCGGCGGATAATCCGGGTCTAAGTTGCGGTGTATAGAGCAGGCCGATCTGCGTGATCCCTTCGATCAGGAACCGCGTGAGCCGGTCTGGCATCCCAAGTTCCGCCCTGATGTTGAGATCCGGCATCGCCGTTTGCATTTGATCGATCCACCGAAACCCCAGCCGCGGCCAAAGCGAATACTGTGCCCCGATGGAAATGCTGCGCGTGAACCCTTCGGGTATTGCGACTTGCTGGCGCGCTTCTTCCCAAACGCGTATCATCGACAAAGCGTAACGTTCGAATTCTCGCCCCGCTGGCGTCAGTTCTGCACCGGCTTTGGATCGCGTGAACAGCGGTTTGCCAAGCGAATCTTCAAGACGTTGAACACGCAAAGACACTGCAGATTGGGTGACAAATAGTCGGTCCGACGCCGACACGAACGAACCAGTTGCAGCAACTTCGAGAAAGGTTTTGAGCAGCGTAATATCCATGATCGCGACCATGAGTGTTCTTCATGATTGGCGCAAATGATATTTGAAATTGGCATGTGAGTTCGTCAAAACGGGCATTCGTCAACTCAGTCTTGATTTTTGTTCACCTATTGTTCATGTTCGGGGCATGTATGATGAAGCATCCCAAACACCGCTGATGCCCGGTCAATTGCTAGCCCGTGGGGTCAGCCGCCATCTGCGGAGCCATGATTTTGTAAGCGTCGAAGAACTAGTGCCGACAAGCGGTCTGCGTGTTGACGTTATGGCGCTTGGCCCGAAAGGCGAAATTTGGATTATCGAATGCAAATCATCCCGCGCCGATTTTCAATCCGACCACAAATGGGAAGGGTATTTGCCTTGGTGTGATCGATTCTTTTGGGCCGTCGATACCGATTTCCCAACAGAGCTGTTGCCAGACGACACTGGGCTCATCATCGCAGATGGGTATGACGCCGAAATCATCCGGATGAGTCCGGAAACCAAGCTGGCACCGGCCCGTCGAAAAGTCATGATCCAGAAATTTGCACGACATGCCGCCGTGCGGGCGCAAGCCGCGCGTGATCCGGGGCTTGCGTTACCGGGTGCTATGCGCGGCTAGAACATTATTTTTTGCCGATCGCACGCGCAGCCATGGCTGCGGCTTTGATTTCTTCGGCAATATCGTCAGCCTCGGATGGGTCAAAATCCATTGGAATTTCGATACCAGAGCCTTCAATGAACAGGCGCACCATCCCTTGATCGGTTGGTCCGATTTGCAGATTTGCTTCGATATTGCTCTCGTCATTGATACCCATGGGGGTCCCTCCATTTGCGTGTGTGTGACGTAGCCTGCCTTGATGCAATTTGGCAAGACTGGACCCCTTGCAATCGCCGTAGACCCACGTTAAATCCCCCCCAGTGCCGCCTTAGCTCAGTAGGTTAGAGCGCTTGATTGTGGATCAAGAGGTCCCTGGTTCGAGACCAGGAGGTGGTACCATTACCCCATTTTTGGCAATGTTTATGCGGCATGTGTAGACGTGACGCGGATGCATTAGGCTGCGGAAAAACCAACGATAAGTTGACGTAGGCCCAATGCGGCCCCTGCAAAAATAGCGGCAAAGGTAACCGGCGCACTGAATGACAGGATCGAAAAGGCGGATAGGCCTTGCCCGATGCTGCACCCGATGGCCACGACGGCACCCACACCCATCATCGTTGCGCCAAATATTTGACGGCGCAATTCGCGGGGATCTTCACAGGCTTCCCACCGGAAATGGCCCTTCATCAGGCTACCGATGAACGCGCCAACCCAGACACCTACGACGGACCCGATACCAAACGACAGGCTTTGGCCCGATGCAGTCATTCCATAAAGCATCGTTTCACCGATCGGCACGGAAAAGGTATGCGAAACAATTGCCAGATCGTCAAAACCGGTACGGTTGATAAAGCTCATGCCGGCCCAAGCGGACACGACCGCAAGCGCGATAACGACGCTCCAGAAGGTGTTCATGCGATCTGTACGAAAGGTCCGATTTGAAAGGGCAAAAGCCACGGCAGCCACGCCAATGATGATGCCGATCAGAGGGATCGAAATGCCTGTTGCCGCCCCGATAAAATGGGCAATGCCATTTGGCGCGGCTGCGGTTTCAGGTGCTGGGAAAAGGTACACGCGTATCCATGCCAGTGGTCCCGATAATGTCGCAAACGCAGCAAGCCCCATGACGACAACAATCACAAACGACCGCAGATCACCGCCACCAAGGCGGGCGAGGGCGGTAAAACCACAGTTGCCCGCAAGCGCCATGCCGTAACCGAACAATAGCCCGCCTGCGATGCTTGCGACGGGGGACCACGTCTGCCCGACGTAAAAAGATGCCGTTGGATCGAAGACGCCTGCAGCCATCAATCCAAAACTGCCGATAATTGCGAAACCGATTGCTGCAATCCAGATGCGCAGGCGCGAATCGTTGCCGCCGTACAGCACGTCTTCGATGGCCCCAAGCGTACAAAAGCGGCCCAAACGGGCAGCGAGCCCTAGCAAAACACCACCAAACAGGCCGACAACTGCGGCCATATTTGCATCCCCCCATGCGTCGAGCATCGGTTTCCTCCCTGATCATCTAAATGCGCCGCCAGCTCCCATTGGCGGACACAGTTAGTCTTTGTTGCAAAACAGCTCGTACACCAGTCCGAGAACCCTGCGGGATCGTTCGTCTGATAGGCTATAATAAATCGTCTTGCCTTCGCGGCGCGGCGTCACCAGTCCTTCGAGGCGTAAACGCCCAAGCTGTTGTGACACGGCTGCCTGTCGGGCAGATAGCAACTCTTCCAGTTCTGTGACCGATTTCTCGCCTGTGGCGAGGTGGCACAGAATCATCAATCGGCCTTCGTGGCTGATGGCCTTCAGGTAATTCGTCGCAGTGGTGGCATTATCCATCATCCGATCCAGTTCTTCTGGATCCATGTCTGGATGAAACACGGGGAGGGTCATATTGGGATCAGTCTGCCTTGCCGATTGCGATTGAAACTTCCTATAGAAATTCCCCATCCGATCAAGCCTTCCGCCGGATCAAGCCGTCTAAGGCCGTCCCGACTGTGCCTTTGCTGTTGTTATCCTTCGGGTTTGTCATAGGCGACCCCGTGTTGATCCATCAGTTGCCCCAGCAGCCCCCAAAAGAAATCATCCCCAGGGTATCCTTCAAGACGCCCTAGTTCTGAGCCGTCGTCGAGCAAGATAAATGTCGGTGTGAAGTTCACGCGCCGCGCAAGTGCGATGTCGTCCGGCAAAGGTTGCGAGATATCAACGCGCCGCAACGGGGCGGCGCGTCCTTCGCCCGTCTTGGGATAGATGTGGCCGACTTCGTCATTCCAGCGCGCACACCAGATACAACCGGGTTCTTCAGCCATCATCAGGACGACGTCGGCGCGGGTGATGTGTGGGCTGCCAACACAGGTTGCCACAATCAAGGCGCGAAAGAGGATAGCCAAACGCTTATACATTCAATAATCTTAATATGAATGACGCCGTTCGACAAGGACACTTAATGCTAGATGTAACATTCTTGGGCGCTGCAATGGCGGGCCTGCTATCGTTCTTTACGCCCTGCGTGTTGCCGATGGTGCCGTTTTACCTGTGCTACATGGCTGGTTTGTCGATGAACGAACTGCGCGATGACACTGACATTCCTGCAGGTGCCCAACGTCGTTTGATCATCTCTGCCATCTTCTTTGCGCTGGGTGTGACGACGATTTTCGTGCTGCTGGGGATGGGGGCAACCGCACTGGGGCAGGTGTTTGGGGCTTGGCGCGATGCATTGACCTATGTCGCCGCGGGTTTGCTTTTCGTGTTTGGATTGCACTTTCTCGGCGTCGTCCGCATCCCGTTGCTTTACCGCGAGGCCAAGATCGAAAGTACGGCAGAGCCGACGACCATCATCGGTGCATACCTGATGGGGCTCGCGTTTGGTTTTGGCTGGACCCCTTGCGTTGGTCCGGCATTGGCCGCGATTTTGATGGTCGCAAGCGGTATGGGCGATGTTTGGCGTGGTGGGCTGCTGCTGTTTGTTTACGGTCTCGCGATGACGGCGCCGTTTATCATTGCGGCATTGTTTGCGCGACCGTTTTTGGGCTGGGTGCAGCGTAACCGCAAATACATGGTCCACGTGGAAAAAGTGATGGGCGCGATGTTGATCCTGTTCGCGATCCTGATTGCCACCAATTCGGTCAACTACATTGCCCAATGGATGATCAACGTCTTTCCGGCATTTACGAACTTTGGATAGGGGAACACTATGTTTTTACGTCACATTCTAAGCTTTGCCTTTGCGGTTTCAGCGTTACCCGCGCTGGCGGTCACCTTGGGCGACGATGGATTGCACAAGACGGATTGGATGCGCGAAACCTTCCTTGATCTGCGCGAAGATCTGGAAGAGGCGAACGCCGAAGGCAAGCGTTTGATGGTCATGATTGAACAGCGCGGATGCATCTATTGCACCAAAATGCACGAAGAGGTTTTCCCAGATCCAGAGGTTACGGCCACCATCGAAGACGCGTTTTTTGTGGTCCAATTGAACCTGTACGGCGACCGCGAAGTTGTGGATTTCGACGGGGTGGCGATGTCCGAAAAGGACCTCGCGCGGCGGTGGAATGCCATGTTCACGCCGATGGTGATGTTCTTTCCGCCTGAGGTTCCAGAAGGGGTGCAAGGAAACGCGGCAGCGGTCGCGACAATGCCGGGTGCATTTGGCCGTGGAACCACGTTGGATATGCTCACTTGGGTGCGGGACGAAGGGTATTTTGGCGATGAAGCCTTTCAAAGATATCACGCACGGATGATCGAAGAACGCTCTGCGGCCCAATAAAATAAGGGTTACAAATCAAAACATTCAAATAATTGATTTTGTTGTTGCGAGAATCCTTTTCGGTGGTCTACGGTATACATCAAGATTTTGTGATCCAGGGAGGGACCATGAAGCAGATCGTTTGTATCGGCTTAAGCGTCGTGCTTGCCACGTCGGCCATTGCTGAAAATGTAGCCCCAGATGATGTCGTTTACGGCGAATACGGTGATGTCACCGCATCGCTAAGCGGGACAGCGGGAGACCCCGCAGCGGGTCGCGAAATTATGATTGCGCGGGGCAAGGGCAATTGCATTGCTTGCCATGCCGTCACCGACCTGATGGACCAGCCATTCCACGGTGAAGTTGGTCCAATGCTGGACGGGGCAGGGGATCGGTGGACCGCCGCAGAGCTGCGCGGTCTGGTGGCCAACGCGAAGATGACGTTCGAAGGCACGGTCATGCCAGCCTTCTACAAAACCAGTGGCTTTAACCGCCCAGGTGACGCCTACACAGGCAAAGCAGCCGAAGGTGAACTTTCACCGCTGCTGACCGCCCAAGAAATCGAAGATGTTGTGGCGTATCTGCAAACTCTTACCGAGTGATCAGAGCCAAATTTGCGAGGAAAAACAATGAAACTGACGCGTAGAGACACGCTGATGCTGGGTTTGGGGACCGCTGTTGCAGCGATGATCCCGATGCAAGCATCTGCTGCCGTGGATGAGGCGATTGCAGCCTTTACCGGTGGCGCTGAAATGGGCAGCGAGGGCATCACACTGATCGCCCCCGAGATTGCCGAAAACGGGAACACTGTTCCTATCGAAGTTGACGCACCGGACGCTGAGGCGATTCTGATCCTTGCTGCTGGCAACCCGACGCCTGGTGTCGCGGAAATGCGTTTTGGTCCATTGGCTGCAGCCCAGTCTGGTTCCACTCGGATCCGCCTTGCTGGCACACAAGATGTGATCGCGATTGCGAAGATGCCTGACGGGACATTCGTGCGCGCCAGCCAAGAAGTAAAAGTGACCATCGGCGGCTGCGGCGGCTAAGGGAAGGAACAAGACATGGCAGATAATGTAAAACCCCGCGTCCGCGTTCCACGCGAAGCATCAGCCGGTGAAGTCATCACCATCAAGACGCTGATCAGCCACAAAATGGAATCCGGTCAGCGCAAAGACGACGATGGCAACACGATCCCACGGTCCATCATCAACCGCTTCACCTGTGAATTTAATGGTGAAAGCGTTGTGGATGTAACGCTTGAACCTGCGATTTCGACGAATCCGTTCTTCGAATTCCAGTCGGTTGTGCCAGAGACAGGCACCTTCGTGTTCACATGGTACGACGACGATGGCGACGTCTACACCGAAAGCAAAGACATCGCAGTATCGTAATGCAGTCGTGCGGTCAGGGAGGGCCTAGCGTATGAACAAGTTCCTAAAAACAACGGCACTGGTCACTTTGGCCGCCGGAGCGGCGCAGGCCGATGAAGAGGCAAATCTTGTCGTGAATGGCGAGATTGAAATCACAGTGCGGGCAGACGCGCCCGCGCATATCGATGGCCTCAGCGAGGTTCTGTCTGGCTGGGTGTTCCGGTCTGACGAAACCCAAGCGTTCCAAATGGACGACTTTGAAAATCCGGGGATGATCTTTGTGGATGACGCGATTGATGCGTTTAACACAATCGAAGGATCTGAAGAAAAGTCCTGCGCAAGCTGTCATGAAAACCCTGAATCGCTTGCTGGTGCGCGGGCCGTTTATCCAAAATGGAACGACGAAGCCGAAGAAGTGCGGACGATGGCGATGCAGATCAACGGTTGCCGAACTGAACAAATGGGCGCCGAAGAATGGGCCTACGACAAGACTGACATGCTGAACATGGAAGCTTTGATGGCGTCTGTTTCGCGTGGTTTGCCGATCAATGTTGCGATCGACGGTCCAGTGGAGGCGACTTATCTGCGCGGTGAAGAACTGTATTACGAACGCACCGGTCAGCTTGATCTGTCTTGTGCCAGTTGCCACGAAGATAACTACGGCAACTACATTCGTGCCGATCACCTGAGCCAAGGCCAGATCAACGGGTTCCCGACATACCGCCTGAAAAACGCGAAATTGAACGGCGTGCATTCGCGGTTCCGTGGCTGTGTGCGTGACACGCGTGCGGAAACATATGCCGTCGGGTCTGACGAATTTGTAGCTCTTGAATTGTATCTCGCATCCCGCGGGAACGGTCTGTCGGTCGAAGGACCGTCTGTCCGTAACTAAGAACCTCACAAGCCCGTGCTCAGTTTTCTGAGTGCGGGTCTTTTTTTAGGATAAAACATTCACGTTTATGCATGTGAATATTTCGAACGAAAGCAAAGCTAATGATTTCACGCCGTGATTTTCTGCAAGCCTCGATGGCCGCGTCCGCAATCTACGGCGCCTCTGGGTTCGGGAATTGGGGCCGATTGGCTGCCCAGCAGGCGTTGTCGCAAGACCAATTGTTGGACTTTGATACCTACGGCAATGTGTCCTTGATACATATCACCGACATCCACGCGCAGTTGAAACCGATCTGGTTCCGCGAGCCCGAGATCAATCTGGGGGTTGGGTCGAACAAAGGTGCCGTGCCACACATCACTGGCGCTGATTTCCGTAAGGCGTATGGCATCGACGATGGATCGGCCTCTGCTTATGCGCTGACATATAATGACTTTTCCGCGCTGGGGCAGGCTTATGGCAAGATGGGTGGTCTTGATCGCTGTGCCACGGTGATCAACAAAATCCGCGCGGATCGTCCAGATGCCTTGCTGCTGGATGGTGGCGATACGTGGCACGGGTCTTACGGGTGCTATCATACGCAGGGCCAAGACGTCGTGAATGTGATGAATGCTTTGAAGCCCGATGCTATGACATTCCATTGGGAATTCACGCTCGGGTCTGATCGGGTGCGTGATATCGTGAATGATCTCCCGTTCGCGGCACTCGGTCAGAATATTTTTGACGCCGAATGGGATGAACCAGCCGAAGATTTCGCGCCTTACAAGTTCTTTGAGCGCGGTGGGGTGAAGATCGCCGTTATCGGTCAGGCCTTCCCATACATGCCAATTGCGAACCCGGGCTGGATGTTCCCAGAGTATTCATTTGGCATCCGTGATCAGCGCATGCAGGAAATGGTGGATGAAGTCCATGGCATGGGCGCTGAATGCGTTGTTTGTCTGTCTCACAATGGTTTCGACGTCGATAAAAAGATGGCGGAACGGGTGAAGGGGATTGATGTGATCCTTGCCGGTCACACCCACGACGCGCTGCCCGAACCTGTACTGATCGGTGACACGATTGTTGTGGCCTCAGGGTCCAACGGTAAATTTATCAGCCGGGTTGATCTTGATGTGCGCGACGGCAAAATGATGGGCTTCCGGCACAAACTGATCCCGATTTTTGCGGACGTGATTGAGCCCGACAAAGACGTCGCTGCGCTCATTGACGAACAGCGCGCACCTTTTGCGGCGGAATTGGCCGAAGTAATCGGAAAGACCGCAGATGATACGACTTTATTCCGGCGCGGTAATTTTAACGGATCATGGGACGACCTGATCTGCGATGCGTTGCTAGAGGAACGCGAGGCCGACATCGCCATGTCACCGGGCGTGCGTTGGGGGCCGTCGATTATGCCGGGGCAGGATATTACCCGCGAAGACCTTTGGAACGTGACATCGATGACGTATCCAAACGCCTATCGCACCGAAATGACGGGCCAGTTCATCCACGAGATCGTGGAAGATGTCGCTGACAACCTGTTCAATCCGGACCCCTATTACCAACAGGGTGGTGACATGGTCCGCTTGGGTGGCATGGGCTACCGGATCGATATCACCAAACCGATTGGCGAACGCATCACCGAAATGACGTTGCTCAAAACCGGCGAAAAGATCGACCCGTCCAAGACCTATGTCGTCGCAGGTTGGGCATCGGTCAACGAAGGCACAGAAGGACCACCGATTTGGGACGTGGTTGAAAACCATATCCGCAATCAGGGCACTGTTTCAGTCACACCAAACACCTCCGTTCAGGTTGTTGGCGCGTAAGATAAGAGGACGAACCATGAGTAATATTTACAAAGGTCTGAAACCGTCTCGCCGGAATTTTCTGCGCGGTGCAGCGGCCAGCGGGGCCGCGTTGGTCGGCGGTGCGACAGGTGTGCGCGCTGCTGGCGATCCGCTGATTACTGAAAAACAACCGTGGTCGCAGTACCTTGGTGCAGGCGTGGATGAGGCCCCATATGGGATGCCGTCAAAGTTTGAGGCACACGTGCGCCGGCAAGACGTGCCATGGTTGACCGCTGATCCGATCAGTTCAATCAACTTCACACCGCTGCATGAACTCGACGGGATTATCACGCCGAATGGTGTCTGTTTTGAACGGCACCACGGCGGTGTGGCGGAAATCGCGCCGCAAGATTATCGTTTGATGATCAACGGCTTGGTGGATCGCTCGCTCGTCTTCACCATGGACGACCTGATGCGGTTCCCGCGTGAAAACCACGTTTATTTCCTTGAATGTGCGGCGAATTCCGGCATGGAATGGGCGGGATCACAGCTGAATGGCTGTCAGTTCACCCACGGCATGATCCACAACGTGATGTATACGGGCATCCCGCTGCGTCTGTTGCTGGAAGAAGCTGGTGTGAAGACATCCGGCAAATGGTTGCTTCCGGAAGGCGCGGATGCATCTGGTATGACCCGTTCGATCCCAATGGAAAAAGCGATGGACGACTGTCTTGTCGCGTTCAAGATGAACGGTGAAGCGTTGCGTCCGGAGCAGGGGTATCCAGTCCGACTGGTTGTTCCCGGTTGGGAAGGCAACATGTGGATCAAGTGGCTGCGTCGCATCGAAGTGGGTGACCAGCCGTGGCATCACCGCGAGGAAACATCGAAATACACCGACCTGCTGGCGAACGGTCAGGCGCGGAGGTTTACGTGGGAAATGGACGCAAAGTCCGTGATCACCAGCCCAAGCCCGCAAAAACCGATCACACATGGTCCGGGACGTATGGTGCTGACGGGTGTGGCTTGGTCCGGTCGCGGCACGATCCCGCGCGTGGATGTCACACTCGATGGCGGTATCACATGGCACATGGCGCGGATGTCAGGGCCAAGCATGGATAAGTCGATTCACCGTTTCTACTTCGATTTCGAATGGGACGGAAAACCGATGCTGCTACAAAGCCGTGCGCACGACAGCACGGGTTACGTTCAGCCGACCAAAGATGCATTGCGTGCGATCCGCGGCGAAAACTCAATCTATCATAACAACAGCATCCAAACATGGTCTGTGAACGAACAAGGGGTGGCTGAAAATGTCGAAATTTCTTAAGATTTTCGCGCCTGCAGGGGCGGGTGCCGCCTCTATGTTGACGATGGCTTATGTTTTGGCCGACCAGTTTATCGTTGATATGCCAGCGCCTGTGCGCGGTACGCTTGTGCAGCCTGCGCATGCGCAAGACACGGCGACCACGGCGGAAGAGCCGATGGCGCAAGACGCACCGATGGTCGTGATGGCCGCCGCAGAAATCCCCGAAGGCGGTTTTGGTCTTGGTCGCGATGCGCTTGCTGAAGAAATCGCCGCTTGGGATATCGACGTACGCCCTGACGGTCAGGGCTTGCCTGCAGGTAGCGGTGATGTGTGGACCGGCGAAGAAGTCTTCGTTGAAAAATGCGCCGCTTGCCATGGTGATTTTGGTGAGGCCGTTGGCCGTTGGCCCGTGCTTGCGGGTGGTCGTGATACATTGTCTGACGACGATCCAGTCAAGACAATCGGGTCCTACTGGCCATATCTTTCCACGGTTTATGACTATGTGAACAGAGCGATGCCATTCGGTGAGGCGCAGTCGCTTGAACCGGATGAGATCTACGCGATCACCGCCTATCTGCTCTACGTCAATGATCTGGTCGAAGATGACTTCACTCTGACGAACGAAAACTTCCTCGACGTCGAAATGCCGAACACGGACAATTTCTTTATGGATGACCGTCCGGAGGTCGAACTGCCGTTGTTCGTATCGGCTGACGTTTGCATGGAGAACTGCAAAGACAGTGTCGAGATCACGATGCACGCCAGCGTCCTTGATGTGACACCGGATGATGAAGAAGAAACAGCTGAAGCTGCAGAACCTGCTGTTGAAGCAGAGGTCGTCGTTGAAGAACCAGTCGCCGAAGAAGCAGCTGTAGAAGAGGTCGCAGTCGCGGCCGTTGATCCGGCTTTGGTTGAAGCTGGCGAAGGCGCGTTCCGTCAGTGTAAATCTTGCCACCAAGTCGGCGAAGGCGCTGTCAATCGCAGTGGCCCACAATTGAACGGGATCGTGAACCGCACTATCGGTAGCGTCGAAGGGTTCCGGTATTCCGGCACATTTAACGATGCGCGCGACGCAGGCGACGTTTGGACCGAAGAGATGCTCGCGGCATTTCTCGCTGATCCCAAAGGCACCATGGCGGGCACCAAAATGTCGTTCCGTGGTGTGCGTAACGAAGACGATATCACGGCGCTCATCGCATATCTCAAGAGCTTTGGCACCGAATGATCAGGACTGTCTGCGTTACCATAGGTCTTTGGGCCGCATCGTCTGCCAGCGCACAGCTGAACGGGGATGCGGTGCGCGGTGAAGAAATCTATGCCAAATGCGCAGGTTGTCATAAGATTGGGGAAGGGGCGGTTGACCGGATTGGCCCACATCTGAACCACATCTTTGATAGGCCTGCGGGTGCGTCCGAAGGGTTCCGGTATTCCAACGGGTTTCGTCGGGCGGCTGATGGGGGGCTCACGTGGGACTATGAAACGCTGGATGCGTTCATTGAAAACCCACGGGCGTTGGTGACCCAAACAAGGATGAGCTTTCGTGGCATGCCGGACCCGCAAGACCGGGCTGATCTGATCGCGTATCTTCGAGCGTTTTCTGATAACCCGCAGGACATTCCTGAATCTGCCCCAACGGCACAAGCCGTTGACCATTCGGTCGCCCCTGAAATCTTGGCCATCGTGGGTGATCCGGGTTATGGCGAATACCTGTCGGGCGAATGCACGTCGTGCCACCAGACGAGCGGTGCGGGCGACGGTATCCCCGCAATTACCCAATGGCCAACCGAGGATTTTGTGACAGCGATGCATGCATACAAAGATGGTGTGCGTGCCCATCCCGTCATGCAGATGATGGCGGGACGTCTGTCCAATGAGGAAATCGCGGCCCTTGCTGCGTATTTTAAGGACGTCGAATAAATCGATGCCAATTAGGGAGGATGACAACATGTCATTGAATAGAAGAACATTTATGGCGGCTGCATCTGCTGCTGTAACGGCGCTTTCTGCACCGATGGTATTAGCACAAGGGCGTCCGCGCGTTGTAATTGTGGGCGGGGGCGCTGGTGGGGCGACTGCTGCACGTTACATCGCTAAAGACAGCGACGGCGCGATTGATGTCACGCTGATTGAACCATCACGCCAGTACTACACATGCTTCTTTTCCAACCTTTACCTTGGCGGTTTCCGCGAGATGAATTCGCTTGGCCATAGCTATGGCGGCTTGGCGGCGGACTACGGCATTAACGTTGTGCACGACTGGGCGACTGGCGTGGACCGTGATGCAAAAACAGTTGCGTTGGCTGGTGGCGGTGCTGTGCCATACGACCGTTTGATCCTATCACCCGGCATTGATTTCATCGAAGGGTCGGTCGCTGGTTGGGATCTCTCATCACAAAACGCGATGCCGCACGCGTATAAGGCAGGGTCGCAGACTGAGCTGCTGAAAGCGCAAATCATGGCGATGCCCGAAGGCGGTACATTCGCAATGGTCGCCCCGCCGAACCCGTATCGTTGCCCACCTGGTCCATACGAACGGGTGTCGATGGTTGCGCATTTGCTGAAGAATACAAACCCGACCGCGAAAATCCTGATCGTTGATCCAAAAGAGAAATTCTCGAAGCAGGGTCTGTTTGAAGAAGGGTGGGCGAAACATTACGACGGTATGATCGAACGCGTTGGCCCCGATTTTGGCGGCGACAACGTGACTGTCGATGCCAACGCGATGACCGTCGATATTGATGGCGAAGTGACCAAGGTTGACGCCTGTAACGTGATTCCAGCCATGAAAGCTGGCCACATTGCCGAAATGGCTGGCATCACCGAAGGGAACTGGGCGCCTGTCAACGCGGCCGACATGTCATCAAAGATGGACGAAAATATCCATGTTCTTGGTGATGCATGTGCGCAGGGCGACATGCCGAAATCGGGCTTCTCTGCAAATTCACAAGCAAAGGTCTGCGCCAACGCGGTGCGTGGTGCCTTGACCGGATCCACCGTGTTCCCTGCGCGTTTTGCGAACACGTGCTGGTCATTGATCGACACAGACGACGGTGTGAAAGTTGGCGCAACCTACGAAGCCACTGACGAAAAGATCGCCAAGGTCGACGGGTTTATCAGTGCAACGGGCGAAACGTCCGAAGTGCGGGCTGCGACGTACCGTGAATCCGTGGGTTGGTATGACGGCATCACGTCCGACATGTTTGGGTAAGGTCTGCTGGGGTCTTGACCTGTATCAAGGCCCCACAGCCCGACGCGACCTATCGTAAAGTCACAAGGAGGAACGATTATGAAAACTGCTTATATGACTGCGCTACTTGCTGCGATGGCCACCAACGCCATGGCAGAAGATTCCACGATTTACGCGTTTGACGGCACCTTTGAAGATGCGACCTTTGCTGTCGAAAGTGCTATCCTCGATCAGGGCCTCGTGATTGATTACGTCAGCCGCACGGGCGAGATGTTGGCGCGGACCGGGCCCGACCTTGGTAGCGACGTCGACCTGTTCGCCGCTGCCGACATTTTTGTTTTTTGCTCGGCAAAGCTGTCGCGCGAAGTGATGGAAATCAATCCCATGAATATCGCGCATTGCCCTTATGGTATCTTCGTGGCCGACCAAGCCGGAGACGTCAGTATCGGCTACCGCAACTATCCAGAGGGCGAAATGCAAATGGTCCAATCCTTCTTGGATGACATCGTGCAGGACGCTTTGGGCGAATAGGAACGACATGAACTACTCTGCTTTTTTTGACCAAACGCTGACTGATCTAAAGGACGACGGAAATTACCGTGTGTTTGCTGATCTCGAACGGCATCGCGGCGATTTTCCGAAAGCCACCAATCGCGGGGACAAAACCCGCGAGGTGACGATCTGGTGCTCGAATGATTACCTTGGCATGGGCCAGCATCCAGACGTTATCGCGGCGATGCATGACGCGTTGGACACGGTCGGGGCAGGGGCAGGTGGGACGCGCAACATATCAGGCACGACCCACCATCACGTTGTTTTGGAACATGAATTGGCGGACTTACATGGCAAAGAGGCGGCGTTGTTGTTCACGTCGGGCTATGTGTCGAACTGGGCTGCTCTTGGTACTTTGGCCGCGAAAATTCCCGATTGTCTGGTGCTGTCGGATGCGCTGAACCATGCGTCAATGATTGAAGGCATCCGTCATTCCAAAGCTGATCGGCAGATTTGGCGGCATAACGATCTGGACCACCTCGAAGAATTGCTGGCCGCACAACCGCTTGATCGTCCGAAACTGATTGCCTTTGAAAGCGTCTATTCGATGGACGGGGATATCGCGCCGATTGAGGCGATTTGTGATCTTGCCGAAAAATACAATGCGCTGACCTATATCGACGAAGTTCACGCCGTTGGTCTTTATGGCCCGCGCGGCGGCGGCATCGCGGAACGCGAAGAATTGATGCACCGGATCGACGTGATCGAAGGCACGCTTGGTAAGGCGTATGGCGTTGTCGGTGGCTACATCGCGGCCAGTGCGGCGTTGTGCGATTTCGTGCGGTCCTTTGCGAGCGGCTTTATCTTTACGACGGCGTTGCCTCCTGCCGTGGCGGCAGGCGCTGCCGCGTCTATCAAACATCTGAAGTCGAGCCAGACAGAGCGTGACATCCATCAGTCCAAAGTGGCTGAAGTCCGTGCAAGGCTAGATGCCGCTGGCATCCCGCATATCGACAACCCGAGCCATATCATCCCCGTGATGGTCGGTGATCCGGTGAAGTGCAAATACCTGTCCGACATTTTGATGGCAGAGCACGGTATCTACATCCAGCCGATCAACTACCCGACGGTGCCCAAAGGCACCGAACGGTTGCGGATTACGCCGTCGCCAGTGCATTCGGCCGACGACATTGATGCATTGATCGGCGCGTTGGAAGATTTGTGGCATCAATGCGAATTGGCCCGCATTCCAATGGCCGCCCAGTAGATTGACGTAAGTCAATGCAGGGTGGTGCCTGACCGATTAGGTCAATGATATGTTAGAAAGTGCACTTGAAAACTATGGCGATGGCGTTGTGCTGGTTTGCTTTGGCGCACTGGTTGGCATCTTGTTTGGGGCCGCGGCGCAGCATTCCAAGTTTTGTTTGCGGGCCTCAACCGTCGAGGTCGCAGAGGGCCAATTTGGCCCACGCTTGTCGATCTGGTTGGCCGCCTTCACGATGGCGGTTGCCACCGTTCAGACCATGATCGTTCTGGGCTGGTTAGACGTCTCTGACAGCCGCCAAATCGCGAATCCCGGTAGTCTGTCCGGCGCGATTATCGGCGGTTTGATGTTTGGTGTCGGAATGGTTCTAGCACGCGGTTGTGCAAGCCGCCTGTTGGTCTTGTCGGCTACTGGGAATCTGCGCGCCCTGATCACCGGACTGGTGCTGACGTTGGTTGCGCAGGCGTCACTGCGTGGGGTCCTGTCACCTGCGCGCGAGGCGCTGAGCGGTTTGTGGATGGTGTCCGGCGGCACTGATCGTGACTTACTGGCGCAGCTTGGGCTGACATCTGGCATCGCGGCTTTAATCGCAGGTGCCGCCTTGTTGATCGCGCTTCTTTTTGCGGCGTCTCGCAAGGTTCCGTCGACCCAAATCATCGCGGGCATCGGGGTTGGGTTAGCCGTATCTTTGGGCTGGCTGGTCACCTATCTGGTCGCGATGACGTCCTTCGACGTTGTGGCTGTGACGTCGGTGACTTTCACAGGGCCTGCCACGGATACGTTGATGGGCTTGGTCAGCAACCCGCAATTGCCGCTTGGGTTTGGTGTCGGACTTGTACCGGGCGTATTCGTGGGCGCTGGGGCTATGGCGCTGTGGAAAGGCGAGGCGAAGATCCAACGCTTCGGCGCTGACAATCCGCTTGAGAACTACTTGATTGGTGCCGCACTGATGGGTTTCGGCAGCATGTTGGCGGGGGGATGTGCGGTCGGCGCAGGGCTGTCGGGCGGCGCAATCTTTGCCGTGACCGCTTGGGTCGCCGTTGGATCAATGTGGATCGGTGCGATGGTGACGCACCGGATCATCACCTGCAGGCCCATCATGCGAACAGCGTAGTCGTGTTCTATTCGAATTCCATTTGTTCGTAGACACGGCCTGCATTCTTTGTGGCCAGTTCTTCGAACGTATCAAGGTGCAAATAGGGCGACTGATCTACGTAATATGCGTCCGCAAGCCCGCCGCCGTTATCAAGATGTTCGCCGACTTTGCCGCGCAAATATTCTAGATAGCCCTTCGTATACAGACGGACTTGATCCATATTCGTCGGATGCCCGTGGCCCGGAATAACATAAGTTGCGTTCAAAGCTTCGAATTCTGTATCCCACGTTTCGAGCCAATCAAGGGTATAGGTATCTTCAAAAACCGGCAGCATACGTTCGTGAAACGCCATGTCGCCTGCAATCACAAGATCTTGGTTCGGCAGCCAAACAACCACGTCGCCCGCGCTATGGGATGGACCTAAGTAACGTGCTTCGATTCGGTAATCGCCGAGTTCAACGATATAGTCGTCCTCGAAGGTTTCGGTTGGGCCTTGCAACACGGTGCCAGCATGTCGGTCGCGGTTCATCCGTTCGGCATTTGCGATGATCTGGCCACCGCGATCCGCAAATTCGGCTGCGGCATCGACATGGGCAATGATCGGAACGTCTTGGGTTGCCCAATAGGAATTGCCGAGCATCGCATGGCCTTGGCCGTTTTCGTTGATGACAAGAACAACAGGTTCATCTGTCCGCGCTTTGATCTCGGCATGCAGCGCCTCACCCAATCCAAATGATCCACCGCCGTTGATCACAACCACGCCTTCGCCTGTGACGATAAAGCTGAGGTTGTTATTGTGGCCCGCGTTTTCATATGTCGGCGGGGCTGTGGCCCCGATGGCGCTGAATACGCCGGGAATGAATTCGACGGGTGCACTGTAAAGCAACGATCCCGGATATTGATCGGCAATGTCTTCATTGGCGATAGCTGTTGTAGCGGTGCAGGCCGCGATCAAAACGGTAGGTTTCATGTTTCTTCTCCGACGAAGATGTATCTGCTATCGCGTTTCTCGGCGCGGCCAAGCCCACCGCCGGGCAGGTGGAACCCAACGAACCGCATCTGGTCTTGGGTCAACTGATCCAACAAACCTGCACGGGTTTTTGCCCCTAAGGTGGGATCCTGATCCGAATTCGAATGCCACGTTGGCTGTTCAAAACCGATGTGGTGATTGCCAATTGCATCGCCCACAATCATGATCGTTTCTGTCCCGACCTGAATCGCGAACGCCATATGTCCGGGCGTGTGGCCCGGTGTTGCGCGTGCGGTCACACCCGGCAGTACTTCCGCGCCATCCGCAAAGAACGTTATGCGATCTGCAATCTCAGCCAACCGGTTGGCAGCGCCGACTGCGAAGGCCTGCCGATCTGACCGGATCGTCGAAACGGTGTTCGGATTGGTCCAATAATCCCATTCGGTTTGCCCGATGTGATAGGCGGCTTCAGGGAACCAGAGATCGCCAAAGTCATCCAGCAGGCCCCACAGATGATCTGGATGCGCATGGGTAAACACGACGTCCGTGATATCAAATGGATCGACGCCTAGCTGGTCCAAGGCGTCGCTGAGCTTACCAGCACTCGGCATGAAATCAGCACCTGACCCGACATCGAACAGCACTGTCCGATCAGCCGTGCGCAGTAATGTGACGTTGCAGTCGGGGGATACGGTTTCACCGACCAATCCGTTACGCGTCAGAATTTCATTCGCGCTGGGCGCAGGCATGTCGCCCAAGACAAACGAACGCGGCAAAACAAGATGCCCGTCGCTCAGCGTGTGCAGCTTGGTATCGCCTGCAACGACAGCGGACTGTGCCCACGTCATGCGTGGCGTCGCAAGTGTCACGCTTGCGGCGGCAACTGATTGAAGCAGGGCACGTCTGCGGATCATCGAAACATCCTCAAATATTCTGTTTTGTGAATATTAATGTGCAGAACGCGGTGCTGAAAGTCAAATGAAGCTTCGGGTGTTTAATGGGGGCGGGCGCACGCGCATCTAAAGGTACCCTTAAGTTATTGAAAAGCGCCGCGAACGGTCTTTTCTTAAGGGCATCTTTAGATGCAATCACTGTGCGTGAATGGTGGGCGACCCTGGAATCGAACCAGGCGTGAGTCGCCTCGAGGGAGTTACAGTCCCCTGCCACACCTTGCGGCCTGTCGCCCACTAGGCGGCTGATTACCGATGCCACATCACCCCGTCAACCGCAAAAAGCCACTCTTTTGCCCCCCTTCACAGTTTGTTTCGAACGCGGTAGGCAGCGGGGTCTCAAAGCGTCAGGAAAACAGATGAAAAAGCCAAAGTGGGTTGTTGCAAAAGAACAAGCAAAACGGGTGGCTGCGAATGAAACAGTCTGGTTGTTTGGCATCCATGCGGTGCGTGACGCGCTTGAAAATCCCAAACGTGTGAAGCTGCGGCTTGTTGTGACGCGCAATGCGATGGACAAACTAGCTGATGCGATCGGGAAGGCGGGCATTGAGCCTGAAATCTCTGATCCACGTAAATTTGCGGCACCGCTTGATCCGCAGTCAGTCCACCAAGGGGCTGCTTTGGAAGTGAAACCGCTGGATTGGGGCAAAATCGAAGACATCGCGCTGGGTGGTGCGGATGATTCAGGTCCACCGCGCATTGTTCTGCTCGACCGTGTAACCGACCCGCATAACGTCGGGGCGATTCTGCGGTCTGCTGAAGTGTTTGGCGCACGGGCCGTGGTTGCGATGAACCGCCATGCTGCCCCCGAAACAGGTGCTTTGGCAAAAACCGCCAGTGGTGCGTTGGAACGGCAACCCTACGTGCGGGTCCGCAATCTGGCCGACACGATGATTGCACTGAAAGACATGGGGTATCTGGTGCTGGGCCTTGATGGGACCGCTGAACAGACAATCGAACAGGCTGTCGAAGGTAAGCGCGACCGCGCCATTGCGCTCGTGATGGGCGCCGAAGGACCGGGTTTGCGCGAAAAAACGCTGGAGACCTGCGATTCTTTGGTGAAAATTGACTATGCGGGCGGATTTGGGTCGCTCAACGTCTCAAATGCGGCGGCTGTCGCCCTATATGCTTCTAAAGGGTAAGCAAAAAGGGCTGCTGGATGACGATCACCAAGGTTGGGACATGTTGCTATTGCGGAACGAAAGCGGCTTTGGTGTTACGCGGATCAGAGCGGCACGAACTTAGCTGCAGCACATGTGGTGCGCCGCTACATGCGCTTAAGATTCTCCCGCAAAAGGCAGCGGAGCCTGTGCGCCCAAAAGCGGTATCTCATCGCCCAAAGCCGCAAAAGGTTCGCGATTATGAGAACGCCAAACATCGCGTGAAACCCGGTAAGCGCCGGAAATCCAAAAGCCTTGGCCGCAAGATATGGTCAGAGGTTTGGGACGTTGTCGAAGACATCTTTGACTGATCATGCGCGTTAAGAACGTGTTCACGTTTTGCTGATCAACTCTTGGATATGCGAATACTAACCCCAAATTCGTAATAAGACACGGCATCGGAACCTGCCTGTCTGTCTTACTGTCCCTCGTTCCATACCTTGCGCCCGGGTTTTCCCTGGGCGCTTTTTTCTTTCGGGACCGCGGTCTAGGGTGAACCATGACGTATTCAGATGACTTTCTGCGCAGGATCCTGCGCCGTGCCAAAACAATCGCAATTGTCGGGGTGTCTGCCAAAGAAGTCCGGCCAAGCTATTTTGTGGCGAGGTACCTGCAGCTGAAAGGTTATCGGATTATTCCGGTAAACCCTGGGATCGCAGGACAAACGCTTTTTGGGGAAAAAGTGTACCCCGATTTACAAAGCATCCCTGACGCCGTTGATATGGTCGATATTTTCCGCAGATCGGACGCGGTGCCGGGCATTGTTAACGAGGCACTGGCGCGGTGGCCTGATTTACAGACGATCTGGATGCAGATTGGTGTGGAACACGCCGGTGCCGCAGCCGTGGCAGAGGCGCGCGGTGTTGATGTTGTCCAGAACCGTTGTCCGAAGATTGAATATCAGCGGCTGATGGGCGAATTGCGGATGGGTGGGTTCAACACCGGAATAATTTCTTCGAAATTATGAAGGGGCGCTGCCCCTTGTGATCCCCGAGATATTTTTGACCAAAAGAAGTTAGCGAGACGCCTTTTCGGCGATGCCGGACTGTGTGGTCCGCGATGCGAGTTCGGCTTCGATATCGGCGAGTGTGACGTCACGCGCGGCGCACATCACCAGCAAGTGGTAAATCGCATCAGCGGCTTCCGAGGTCAGTTTCGCTTTGTCGCCTTTGATGGCTTCGATGATCGCTTCGATCGATTCTTCACCGAACTTTTCCGCGCACTTTTCCGGACCCTTGGCGAGCAGTTTTGCGGTCCAGCTGCTGTCCGGATCTGCGCCTTTGCGGGCGGCGATTGTGGCGGCGAGGTCGTGAATGCTCATGCGGTTCTCATCGGGATGCCGGCGTTTTCCATGTGGGTCTTCGCCTCTGCTATGGAGTAGGTGCCGAAGTGGAAGATGGACGCCGCGAGTACGGCGGATGCGCCGCCTTCGGTGACGCCTTCAACAAGGTGATCCAGCGTGCCAACACCGCCTGATGCAATGACAGGCACGTTGACTGCGTCGCTGACGGCGCGGGTCAGTGGCAGGTTGAAGCCCGATTTCGTGCCGTCGCGGTCCATGGAAGTCAGAAGGATCTCACCTGCGCCTTTTTCCACAACTGTGCGTGCGAATTCCACGGCGTCGATGCCGGTGGCACGGCGCCCCCCGTGGGTGAAGATTTCCCAGCGGCCCGGTTCCACGGTCTTTGCGTCAATCGCCACAACGATACATTGGCTGCCGAAACGCATCGCGGCTTCTGCCACCACGTCTGGATTGGCCACCGCTGCTGAATTGAAACTAACCTTGTCGGCCCCTGCGAGTAGAAGGTTGCGCACATCGTGATGTGTTCGTACCCCGCCGCCAATCGTCAACGGCATGAAACATTGTTCGGCGGTCCGCGTTGCCAGATCGAACATCGTGCCCCGATTTTCTTCGGTGGCCATAATGTCGAGGAAGCAAAGTTCGTCGGCGCCGGCTGCGTTATAGGCGATGGCCGCATCAACGGGATCGCCCGCGTCGATAAGGTCCACAAAGTTCACGCCTTTCACGACACGCCCTTCGGCGACGTCCAGGCAGGGGATGATGCGTGTTTTCAACATGCCGTGAGGTTTAGGGGGAATCGTATCGCTTGGAAAGGTGCTGTGTCATGTGTTGGGCTCCCTTATGAGGAGAAAACGATGAAACGTATACTGACTGCCATGACGACGGCACTTTCCCTGATTGGAGCCCCATTGATGGCCGAGACGATCACTCAAAATTCGCCTAAATCCGTATCTGCCACGATGGACGCGCTTCAGGCTGCTGTTGAAGGCGCGGGTGCGACTGTATTTGCGCGTGTCAACCACGGCGCAGGGGCGGCATCGGTCGAGATGGAGCTTACAGATGCGGAGCTGTTGATTTTTGGCAATCCACGGCTCGGCACGCCTGCGATGCAGGCTGACATTCACGCGGGTCTGCAATTACCGCTGCGCGTGCTGGTGTACGCGGGCGACAATGGGACGGTTGTCGCTTACGAAAGCGTCGAGACATTGTTTGACGGGTTGGATGTGCCGTTGGACGCTGAATTTGCTCAGCGCATGACGGGTGCATTGGCAATGCTGACCGGCAAGGCCATCGCGGAGTAGGCCCAACGGCTTCTTTGCGGATTTTCGGAAAAAGGGGCGGCGTAACCGCTGCCCCTTGTTTTGTTATGCAGTGATCAGGGCCATTGCTTCGGCCAGATCGATGGCCCCATCATAAAGCGCACGGCCCGAAATTGCGCCGGAAATCACGTTTGTTTCTTTGAGCGCTTTGAGGTCTGCAAGCGACGACACACCGCCAGACGCGATCACCGGGATATCGACGGCACGGGCGAGCGCGGCAGTCGCATCAATATTTGGGCCCTTCATCGCACCATCACGCAGAATGTCAGTGTAGATGATCGCGGCAATCCCTGCGTCCTCAAAGGATTTGGCCAGATCGGTAACCATGACGTCGGTTTCTTCAGCCCAGCCGCGTGTGGCGACACGGCCGTTACGTGCATCAAGGCCGACAGCTACTTGGTTCGGGAACGCCTTTGCAGCTTCGCGCACCAAATCCGGGTTTTCGACAGCGACCGTGCCAAGAATCACGCGGGTCAAACCGCGGTCCAGCCAACGTTCGATCGTGGCCATGTCGCGGATACCGCCACCCAATTGTGTCGGGACCTTGCAGGCCTTTAGGATCGCCTCAACTGGTGCGGCGTTTACCGGTTCCCCTGCAAACGCACCGTTCAGGTCAACAAGGTGCAGCCATTCGCAACCCGCTTCAACAAAGCTGCGCGCCTGTGCGGCCGGATCGTCGTTGAAGACGGTTGTTTGATCCATATCGCCGTGCACAAGCCGCACAGCGTTACCGTCTTTAAGATCAATTGCGGGATAAAGGATCATGGCACTACTCCGGTTGCTTGGCCGCTTTCTACAGTCGGGGGCGTGGAATGCAATGCGTGCCCGACCCAACGTCATTGTTGCTTTGCGACCGTGCTCGCGCCCAATCTGCGACATCACTTACGGGAGGAAGAGAAAATGAAGACTTTGGTATTGGCGGCGGTTGCTGCGATGTCGATGGCGACCACTGCTGTGGCGCAAGAAGCCGTCTATGGCGAATGGAAATCCCAGCCGGGCGAAACCGGTGGTTACATCCACGTACGCCTTGGACCGTGTGGGGCAAACGTGTGCGGTGAAATCACGCAAGTGGTTGGCAACGACAACACGTCCATTGTTGGCCGGACGATCATTCAGGGCATGTCACCGCAGGGTGGCGGATCTTATACCGGCGGCACGATCTGGGCGCCTGATACAGACAAAACGTACAAATCCGACATGACCATGAACGGTAACAATTCAATGGTTGTTCGCGGTTGTGTTGGTGTTTGCACAGCGCTGACAAGCCGTTCACAGACGTGGACGCGTGTACGCTAAATCCTACAGAAGTTGCGCCTCAGCGGTGCAGCTTCGTTCCCCACCGGGACGCAGGCCAGTTTCGACAAGTAGGTCGCGATCCCGCGCTGCGTAATAATATCCGCGCGCATACCAACTGACAGCCGTTGCTTCGTCGCCATTTGAAAGCAACCAAGCCCCACGCAGATATCGTCCCGCATAAAGCAAATTCGTTTCCGCATTCAGCAGGCTGTCTGGCGTGCCGCGATGCCCCATCGTGCGGGCAGTCTGCGGCAAAATCTGCATCAAACCCCAGTAAGGACCGTTGCGTGCACCCGCACGATAATCGCTTTCGCGTTGGATCACGCGGTGCAGCAGACTTTCGGGAATGCCGTGGCAGGCCGCATATTTCTGCACCAAGGTCCGCATTTCGCGGGTTTCACCAGGGTAAAGTCCAATGTCGTCGCGTGTGCCTTGCGATTGCGCTGCGACCTCTGGCGATCTTACGGGAATGAAACCGCAACTGGCGACAGAGCAGGCAAGGGCGAGACACATCAAACGCTGAAACATGAGTAGCTTTCTAGGGTTGTTTCCAGAAAGCTAACGCAACTTGGCTCATAACGGTAGTCAGGGTTTCCCGACGAGCAAACCGTCGCCGTTTACGGCTTCCACGACAGGAAGTTGCCAATCATTCGCAGGCCAGTGTCTTGGCTCTTCTCGGGATGGAACTGCATCCCGATGATATTGTCTCGTCCGACAATAGCAGTGATGTCGCCTGCGTAATCAACATGCGCCAGACGTTCAGCCGGATTGGTGACCGTCATCGCATAGGAATGGACGAAATACGCGTGCTCGCCTGTTTCAATGCCCTCAAGAACCGGATGCGGATTGTCGATCACCAGATCGTTCCAGCCCATATGCGGAATCTTCAAGGAAGGGTCGGATGGTGTTATTTTGCGAATATCGCCTGCAATCCAGCCAAAACCAGCGGTTGGTTCATATTCGTGACCTGTTGTCGCGAGCATCTGCATGCCGACGCAAATACCCATGAAGGGGACGGCGCGCGCGGTCACGGCCTCTGTGATTGCATCGCCAAGTCCCGTGCGTGCCAGCAATTCAGCGCGGCAATGCGGGAATGCACCGTCGCCTGGCAACACGATCCGGTCGGCCTTGGCCACGATGTCAGGGTCGGCGGTGACGTGAATTGCGCCACTGCCAACCTCCGCAGCCATTCGTTCAAACGCCTTTTGCGCCGAATGCAAATTGCCGCTGTCGTAATCGATCAGAACAGTGGTCATAGAGCACCCTTAGTCGACGGAATAGCGTCTGCTTTACGTGGATCGGTTTCCAGCGCATCGCGCAACGCGCGCGCTACGGACTTAAACGCGGCTTCGACGATGTGGTGGGCGTTAAACCCGTGCAGCTTGTCGATGTGCAGCGTGATGCCGCCGTGTGTCGACAGCGCTTGGAAAAACTCGCGAACCAGTTCCGTGTCGAACGTTCCGATCTTGCCGAATGGCAGATCAAGGTTGCAGATCAGATAGGGGCGTGCGGACAGATCAAGCGCACAGCGGACTTGCGCGTCGTCCATCGCAAGGTGACACGACCCGTAGCGCACGATGCCCTTTTTATCGCCCATCGCTTCGGTCAAGGCTTGGCCAATGGCGATGCCCACGTCCTCGACCGTGTGGTGGTCGTCGATGTGCAGGTCACCCGATGCCCGTACTGTCATATCAATCAACGCATGGCGCGACAGCTGGTCCAGCATGTGGTCAAAGAAACCCACACCCGTCTGGTTGTCATAAATCCCTGTGCCATCAAGGTTTAGGGTAACGGTGATGTCGGTTTCAGCCGTTTTGCGCGTGATCGTTGCAGTCCGCATGGGAACCTCCGTAGGCGTTGCAGGCCGCTTATAGGCGTGCGGCGGGCAGGGGCCAAGATGGTGCGTGACGAATATGGACAGATGTGGCGAGAAGGCAGGAATACCCGACTTTGGCGGATGCGTCGGCTGTCATAGGGTGACGGCATTCCAGATACAAAGGATTGCGTCATGATCCACTTTTACCACGGTCTGATCGGGGACCACCGTCATTTTGCGCAGGTCGTTGCGCGGCTTGAGAATGGCGTCGGTCGGTGCCACGCGCCAGATATTCCGTTTCTGGATCAAGACTATAGCGATGCTGTCGAAGATCTGCGCGACACGGGACTGCGACCGACGGTGCGTGTCGGCAATTCCATCGGGTGCGCCTTGGCTGTTGCGTTAGCGGGCGATGACGATCAGTTGATCCTGACGGCCCCGCCGTTTGATTACAGTCGCGGGATGGTTCCATTACGCAAAGCGTTCGTACGTCAGTGGATCAAAGGTCTTTACGTCCAACATGGTGCGATCAAAGGCGAAGCTGCGCTTCTACAGCACGCAATGGCCCAAGTGCACGGGTTGCTTGAAAGCAGGGCACAGATCAAACGGTTGCGGCAGTACAAATCAGCGGCGCAATCTTTCTGGGGCGATCCACGTTTGGTCGACCTTCAAGACCGGATCACCTTTGTCATCGGGGATGCGGATGACACAACGCCCACCGCACGTTTTCTGCAAACAGTGAAGCGGCGTCTGCCACGCGCAAAAGTCGAAGTTTGGGCGAACTGCGGTCACGCGGTACCTTTAGATGCACCGGACCGGTTGGCTGCTTTGATCCGGCATCGGTCCATCGGACTGCCTGGGCGGCAGTCACAACCATTCGCGTTAAGTGCTTGAAAATATTGGTCCAGAAACGACGAAGGGCCGCCTGAAGGCGACCCTGCCGTGACACTCACTGGGTAGGTGAGTATCCAACTTGGAGCGGGCGAGGCGATTCGAACGCCCGACCCTAACCTTGGCAAGGTTATGCTCTACCCCTGAGCTACGCCCGCTTCCTGTTGGTAAGGGGGGATTTAAGGGGTGTTGCGGATGGCCGCAAGACCAAAATTACACTGATTTCACATTTTTCTAATTTTGGGCCGGAAGGCCTTATTTATAGGGCATTTAGGGCCGCAGGTTTTTGCTGGATCATGAGGAGCGGCGCAAATTTTACACGTCATGGCAGCAAGATCGATCGCCCTGTGGTGCGATGATACCGTAGTTGCGTGAATCGTTGGCCGAAGGTGCTTGAAGCAGTTAGTCATTTTGCGAATCTTGGGCCAAGAAATTTCGACCCAAGATTCATTTTTTCGAAATTAATCCGCAGCTTGCGCAAATTCGATGAGATCCCAGCGATTGCCGAACGGATCTTGGAAGACGGCAACGGTCCCGTAGGGTTCAACACGCGGCGTTTCTTCGAAATGGACGCCTTTTGCCACCATCGCCGCGTGATCATTTGCGAAATCATCCGTTTCAAGAAACAGCCAAACACGGTCGCCGCCTTGTTTGCCGATGTAATCGCGCTGATCGCCCACAGCGCGTGCCAGCAGGAAATTGGTTTGGTTGTCCGGGTGGCCGACGCGGACCCAGCGCTTTGTTTCATCAATCCTGTCATCTTGCAGCAGGTCAAAGCCAAGCGTGCCAACAAAGAATGCGATCCCCGCGTCGTAGTCGGGCACGAGGATCGCGAGCATGGAAAGATGTTTCGTCATAGCAGGCTATGCAGAATCAGACCGACAGCGCCAACGGCCTGCATCAATGTGGTCAGAATCATGCCGTATGTCCGGTAAGAGAAATTCATCGGGTGCACCCAGAACGCCATGGCGTGCAGCAACCGGCCCGCAAACAGCATCAGACCAAGGATATGAACTGCCAAACCGGGAGCACCTTGCAGTTCGACGCAGGCCAGAATGATCAGGCCAATCGGTGTATATTCGGTAAAGTTCGCCTGACCGCGCACCCGTTGGCGCAGATCTTTGCTGTCCGCATCGCCAAGCGAGACGCGATTGGCACGCCGGAAAAAGATAACGCGGTACGATAGCGCCAGAAAGATGAGGGTCAGAAGACCCACGTAGAGCGATGTGATGGGAAGCATGTCTATGTCCTGTGATATGTCATCGCAGGCTATAGGGCCGGATCATGCGCGGCTAGGTATTTTTCTGATGAAAAATGTGAGGGCTTTGCCCTCAAACTCCCAGGATATTTGCGGCCAAAAGAAAGGCAGCGAGGACCATGCCCCGCTGCCGATTAGATTTATTCAAGCTCGACGAGCAGGTCTTTGGCGTCGATCTGGCCACCAGCCGCTACGTGAACAGTTTTGATCGTCGCGTCGCGGTCTGCGTGGATACCGGTTTCCATTTTCATCGCTTCGATGGTCAGCAGCAGATCGCCTTCTTTGACTTTTTGACCTGCGGAAACAGCAACGGTCGCCACAACACCCGGCATTGGTGCGCCGATGTGATCTGCGTTGCCTGCTTCGGCTTTTGGACGCTGCACTTTTTCAGACGCGGCGAGACGGTTCATCACGCGAATTGTCCGTGGCTGACCGTTGAGTTCGAAGAACACCTTAACTTCGCCGTCTTCGTTCATGTCGGACACGGCCTGCATGCGGATTTCCAGCGTCTTGCCGGGGTCAATTTCCGCCGCGATTTCTTCGCCCGGTTCCATGCCGTAGAAGAAGGTCTTGGTCGGCAATGTGCGCACAGGGCCATACGTCCGGTGGCGGCCCATGTAATCAAGGAAGACTTTCGGGTACATCAGGTAGCCGTTGAGGTCTTCGTCGTCGATGACACGTCCATCCAGCAGATCACTGAGTTCCTTGCGGGTAGCATCCAGATCGACTGGGGGCAGGTGCTGGCCGGGACGGTCTGTTGACGGCTTTTCGCCCTTCAGCACCTTCTTCTGAATTCCCTTTGGCCAGCCGCCCGGTGGTTGGCCAAGCGAGCCCTTCATCATGTCCACAACAGAGTCAGGGAAGACGACGTCGGTTTTCGGGTCTTCAACATCCGCGCGTGTCAGGTTTTGGCTCACCATCATCAAGGCCATGTCACCCACAACTTTGGAAGACGGTGTCACTTTGACGATATCGCCGAACATTTGGTTTACGTCCGCATAGGTCTGTGCGACCTCATGCCAGCGTTCTTCCAGACCCAAGGACCGTGCTTGCGATTTGAGGTTGGTGAACTGACCACCCGGCATTTCGTGCAGGTAGACTTCGGATGCGGGTGCTTGCAGACCGGATTCGAAGGCTTTGTAATGTTCGCGGACCTGTTCAAAATAGTTTGAAATCTCGCGGATCGCTTTCACATCAAGCCCGGTGTCACGGTCGGTGCCTTTCAGCGCCTCGACAATAGAACCAAGTGTCGGCTGCGATGTGTTGCCAGAAAAACTGTCCATCGCCGCATCCACAACATCCACGCCCGCCTCGGACACCGCCAGAACGGTTGCGATGGCGGCACCGGATGTGTCGTGTGTGTGGAAGTGGATCGGCAGACCGACCTCGTCTTTCAACGCTTTGACAAGCGCACGACCAGCGGCTGGTTTCAGCAGGCCAGCCATATCTTTCAGACCAAGCACGTGTGCGCCTGCGGCTTCCAGTTCTTTGGCCATGCCGATGTAGTATTTCAGGTCATATTTGGCCCGTGCAGGGTCCAGCATATCGCCGGTGTAGCAGATCGTACCTTCGATCACTTTGCCGGACTTGCCAACCGCATCCATCGCGACGCGCATGTTTTCAACCCAGTTCAGGCTGTCGAACACGCGGAACACGTCGACGCCGCTGTCTGCGGCTTGGCGCACGAATTCTTGCACGACGTTGTCAGGGTAGTTAGTGTAGCCGACCCCGTTGGACGCCCGCAAAAGCATTTGCGTCATGATGTTTGGCATCACCGCACGGATGTCGCGCAGACGCTGCCATGGGCATTCCTGCAAGAACCGGTACGCCACGTCGAACGTCGCACCGCCCCAGCATTCAACAGAGAACAGCTGGTTCATTTTTTGCGCGTAAGCAGGGGCCGCGTTGATCATGTCGATCGACCGCATGCGTGTGGCCAGCAAGGACTGGTGACCGTCACGCATTGTGGTGTCGGTGATCAGCAATTGGTTCTGATCGCGCATCCAGTTGGCCACAGCTTCCGGACCGAAATCGTCCAGAATGTTGCGTGTGCCGGGCACGACTTCAAGCGATGGTTTTACCGGTGGTTTAGGTGGTTTCACATCGGCAGCGGGCCGCGGACGGCCAGCCGTTTCAGGATGTCCGTTGACCGTGATGTCAGCAACATAGGTCAGGATTTTCGTGGCCCGATCGCGACGCTTTTTGAAATCCATCAGGCTTGGCGTCTCGTCGATGAATTTGGTGTGGTATTCATTGGACAAGAAAGTCGGATGCTTCAGCAGGTTTTCCACAAACGCAATGTTGGTCGACACGCCGCGAATACGGAATTCGCGCAGCGCACGGTCCATGCGGGCGATTGCCATTTCCGGTGTGGGCGCGCGGGCGGTCACTTTGGTCAGCAAAGAGTCGTAGTAACGCGTGATGACGGCGCCTGAATATGCGGTGCCGCCGTCAAGACGGATGCCCGGACCAGTTGCCGAACGATACATCTGGATGCGACCGTAATCGGGAATGAAGTTGTTTTGCGGATCTTCGGTTGTCACGCGGCATTGCAGCGCGTGGCCATCGAGTTGAACGTCGTACTGGGACGCGCAACCAGTCGCTTCGACCAAAGATTTGCCTTCTGCGATCAGGATTTGGGCGCGGACGATGTCGATGCCTGTCACTTCTTCGGTCACGGTGTGTTCCACCTGAACGCGCGGGTTTACTTCGATGAAGTAGAATTCGCCGCTGTCCATATCCATCAGGAATTCGACCGTACCGGCACATTCGTAGTTCACGTGCTGACAGATTTTCTTGCCAAGATTACAGATTTGTTCGCGCTGGGTGCCGGACAGATACGGGGCAGGGGCGCGTTCGACGACCTTTTGGTTCCGGCGCTGAACCGAACAATCGCGTTCCCACAGGTGGTAAATTTGGCCGTGGCTGTCGCCGAGAATTTGGACCTCTACGTGACGGGCACGCACAATCATCTTCTCTAGGAAACCAGCGCCGTTCCCGAATGCAGCTTCGGCTTCGCGACGCCCTTCAAGAATCTTTTCTTCAAGCTCTTCTTCAGAGTTGATGGCGCGCATACCGCGACCGCCGCCACCCCATGAGGCTTTCAGCATCAAAGGATAGCCAACTTCTGCAGCTTCCTTTTTGATCGCGTCCATATCGTCGCCCAGCACATCCGTCGCCGGAATTACCGGAACGCCTGCATCAACGGCCACGTTACGTGCAGAGGCTTTGTCGCCCAACATCCGCATTGTCGCGGCCTTTGGGCCGATAAAGGTGATGCCGTTGGCTTCGCAGGCGTCTACAAATTCAGGGTTCTCGGACAGAAGGCCATAACCCGGGTGGATTGCATCGGCGCCCGACATCTTTGCGACGCGGATGATTTCTTCGATGCTCAGGTAGGCGGCGACGGGACCAAGGCCCTCACCGATCCGATATGCCTCGTCCGCCTTGAACCGGTGCAGGCCCAATTTGTCTTCTTCGGCGTAAACCGCGACCGTCTTCTTTCCCATTTCGTTCGCCGCGCGCATGATGCGGATCGCGATTTCGCCGCGGTTCGCAATGAGAATTTTTTTGAAGTCAGTCATGGTCGTCCCTTTCGCAGTTGCGGCACCATTAGTTACAAAACGGCCTTTGTAAAGTTCGTATAACTGCGTAGTTTGCGCTAACGCTGCATTGCGGCGCTATTTTTGCGGTTTTGCAGCCATTCGCGCGGGGATTGCCCAGTCACGCGGCGAAATTCAGTGTTGAAATTCGACTTCGTTGAAAATCCCGCAGCAAACATGGCTTGCGTGATTGGCACGTTTTCGTTGGAAATATCCGCGCAGACCGTTTGGATGCGGTAGCCATTGATGAGACGCGACACGTTTTCGCCAGTGCTTTGGTTGATGGCGGCCGACAGTTTTTTCACTGGTACGTGCAGGCGGTGCGCGAGGCGGGTCAGATTGAGGTCCGGATCAAGATACAGCTTTTCGGATTCAAGCAACGCCGTCGCACGAGCGAAAAGTGCGGTCGCTTCTTCATCGGCTGGTTTTGGTGTTGTGGGCGGCGGGGCGTGTTCGACCGTATGCGTGACCGGTTGCGCCAAGCCGATCAGACCGAGACACAATAAGACGACCGCAGAGATGATGTTGACAATGAATGGCACCAAGTCACCGAAGCCCGCGATCACAGCCCCGAAAATGAACACATCAATGGCCGCAGTCGCCAGCAACGTCAGCGCCGTGCCCATCCATAACTTGCGGGCCGTTTCGGTGCTTTCAAGCGGGACATTCGGTAAGGCGTCCGGTCCTTTGGATATCGACCTCAATATCGCGATTCCGTGTCCCGCGAACCAAAGCGCCAGAATGCTATCCAAAGCCACTGGCAGCATGTTCGCGATCACAAGTATGATTGCGGGTCCAGCTACCAAATGAAGTGCATCCCATTTCCACGTGAAAGCACGCTGAGTTGTTGTCACATAGGCAACCCAAGCCATGGCCGCGATCAGGCTCGCGTTGGCGACTTGCAGGTTAACCAGAAACGGATTGGTGACGATATCGTTCAGGGTCGCAATCATCGCCTGTGCCGCACAAAGCGCCAGCAGGATTAACAAAGGTCGTGCCACACCAGTCAGCCAGCCCCGCACAAGGACAAAGCAAAGGATCAGGCTCACAACAACGGGTAGGGGAAGGTTAATCATCAGACGATTTAGTCCTGAAATCGGTTTGCGGACGACCTGAATACGGTTTCAGGACGTATTTTTCCAAGGTGTAGGCAATTGCTGGATCAATGTCACAGGAAAGGACGCAGACATGAGACACATGATGACACTTGGGATTTGCACCGCAGCGACGGTAGCTGGTGCGGCAATGGTTTTGGCCAGCGATACACAAAATGAAGTGGTGGCACAGGGGTATACCGTCCAATCGATCACGGCGCCGCATCGCGATGCACCAATCGAGGTGCACGTTTGGTATCCGACGGACATCACTGCGGCGCCCGAAACCTTCGCAGAAAACGCCTTGTTCGATGGGTTTGAAGCGCAGCTAGACGCACCAGCACTGTCAGGCGAGCATCCCGTCGCGATCTTTTCACATGGGTCGGGCGGCAAAGCAGTCCAAACAGGATGGTTCGCATCGGCCATGGCCGCACAAGGGACCATCGTTGTGTCGACGAACCATCAAGGCACCATGTCACGCGACAGTGACCCGCATCAAACGCCCATGCTCTGGCAACGAACGCGTGATCTGACGGCGGCATTGGATGCGTTAGAGACGGGTGCTTTAGGAGACTTGTCCGCGGATATGGATCGGGTTGCTGCTGTCGGTTTTTCCTTGGGTGGTGCGGCGGCATTGTCATTGGGTGGGGCTGCATTGTCGAAAGACGCCTTTATCCGATATTGCGCACAGCCCATGGAAAAGCCTGATTGCGACTGGATGAATGCAGCGAGTGTCGATTTTGATGCGATCGATGCCACGCTTTACGAAGCGGATTGGACTGACCCAAGGATCGACGCGGTTCTCGCCATTGATCCAGCACTGACACAAGCCATGACAGCTGACGGTCTGGCCGCAATGGATTTACCCGTCATGACGATTGGCTTGGGGACGGCAGATACGATCCCGTTTGCGGTGGATGCATCCCATCTTGGTACAAAACTGCCGGACGCCGCGCATGTCTGGATACCCGAGGCGGCCCATTTCAGTTTTCTGCCAACCTGCGGGATCATCGGGAAAGCGGCAACAGCACTAATGGGCGACGATAATATCTGTTCCGATTGGGGGCTGCGCCACCGCGATGTGATCCATGGCGAGGTTCTAGACGCAGCGGGGCAGTTTTTGGCAGATGTTTTTGCCGAAGATGCTTAGGTAAACGTAGCGGGCAGCAGATCAAACCGCTGCCCGCATCCAACTATATAGAACCGGCTTCCACCATATAGTTGCTTGCAGTGCACATCGCCGCGTCATCCGATGCCAAAAACAGAACCATACGGGCGACATAAACCGGATCAATGAGGTCGGGCAGGCATTGCGATTGCTTATGATTTTCAAGCGCTTCGGGCGTCGTCCACAGCTCTTTTTGACGCTCTGTCATGATCCATCCGGGAACGACGGTATTCACACGAATACGATCACGTCCCAAATCGCGGGCCATGGTGCGGGTCAGGCCATGCACGGCGGCTTTCGCTGTGGCGTAGGCGGGGAAGTTCCCGACGGCTTCCCACCAGCTGTTTGAACCAAGGTTGATGATTGACCCGCCACCCGCCGAAATCATGCCAGGCGCGACAGCTTGCATCGTGAAAAACATATGGCGCAGGTTCGTATCCATACGTTCGTCCCAGTATTCAGGACTGACGTCTTTCCAATCATGCCGATCATCGCGGGCGGCGTTATTGGCAAGCACAAGGAAATCACCCACTTGCGATGCCAGTTCTGCAATTGCAGCCTGCGTGGCGGCGACGTCGCGCAAATCGCATAGGGCGTAGGCGGCCCCTGTTTCTGCGGCGACTTTTGCACTGGCGTCTGCATCACGATCAAGGAATGCGACCTTGGCACCTTGTTCGGCAAATGCGGCGACGGTCATGGCGCCGATCCCGCTGGCCCCGCCTGTGACTAGAACAGGTTTGTTGCGCAAGCTGGGGTAGGTCGCGAAGTCTGGCATGGGTGATCCTCCTCAAATGTTGTGCAAACCCTAGAACAGGTTGCGGGATAGAACCAGCAGGGGCACAGTCATCTCAAATGGGTTGGAGGAAATGACTAAATGGCACAGGACGTTGTTGGATTCGTAGGCGTAGGCCTGATGGGGCATGGGATGGCCAAGAACATCTTGGGCACTGGGTTCGAAGTGCACGTGATCGCGCACCGGAACAGAGGGCCAGTGGACGATCTGGTCGGGCAGGGCGCGCAGGAGGCCAGCAGTCTCGCCGATCTCGCGGCCGCCGCATCAATCATCCACATCTGCGCACCGGGATCGCCGCAGGTCGAAGCCATCGTCACATCGCTTTTGCCGACTTTGGCAGAGGGCAGTGTCATTGTGGATTGTTCGACGTCTGATCCAACGTCTACTGCGAAACTGGGAGAGATATTGGGTGAAAAAGGATGCTTTATGGCCGACGCGCCATTGGGCGGCACACCCGTGCAGGCCGAAGCAGGGGAACTTGCGACAATGGTTGGGGCGTCTGAAGACACATTTGCGCGGATCAAACCGGTGCTTGATGCGTGGGCTGGTACGATTGTGCATATGGGCGACGTCGGCGCTGGGCATAAGATGAAGCTGCTCAACAACATGCTCGCGATGGGCTATGCGGCGATGTATTCCGAAGCGCTGGCACTGTCCGAAAAGGTCGGGATCACCACGGAACAGTTTGATAGCGTGATCCGCGGTAGCCGGATGGACTGCGGGTTTTATCAGACGTTCATGGGATACGCAGTCGAGGGTAACGCGGAGGCTCACAAGTTTACGATTACCAATGCGTTGAAAGACATGCGGTATCTTGAGGCCATGGCGGATAGCGTTAACCTTGCGAACCCCGTTGGGAATGCGATCAAGAACAGCCTTGCCATGGCGCACGCCGATGGGGGCGATGGCCCAGAAAACTACGTCCCGCATCTGGTGGATTACGTCGCCAAACGAAATGGGGCGAAGCGCAACTAACGCCTAGATCACACGGTCGGGCAGTTCGGCGAGACGGTGCGCGCCGATCTGGCCCATGTTGGCGATCATATCTTGCCGCAAAATATCAACAACATGGGCGGCCCCCGGTTCGCCCATAGCACCTAGGCCGTAATGGAACGCTCGGCCCAGCATAACAAAATCCGCACCCAGTGCGAGCGCACGCATGATATCGAGACCGCTTTGCACGCCGCTGTCGAAAATAATTGGCAGATTGGTCGCCGCGCGGATCGCTGGCAGCACTTCGATCGTCGCGGGGGCCGCATCAAATTGACGACCCGCGTGGTTACTAATCCAGATCGCATCGACCCCTTTCGACGTGGGCGCTGTGACATCCTTTGCGTCCAACACCCCTTTGATAATCAGCGGTCCATCCCATTCAGCCCGCAACATATCGACATAGTCCCAATCAGGAGACGTGCGCAGCAGATATCCAACGTGCTGGTTTGAGGGCAGCGTTGTCGTTTGTTCGGCGTAACTGTCCATCAGTTTCATGCGGGGCATGCCGGTTTTGCGAATGCCGTCCAGCCATGCTGGACAAAGCGCCGCCTGCAGCGCCAAGCGCGGCGTCAGGTGCGGCGGTTGTTGCAATCCACCGCGTGTTTGCCGTTCGCGGCGTGACGCGACGGGCACGTCGACTGTCATCACAAGCGTATGAAATCCGGCATCTTTCGCACGTTTCAGCATATCTGCACGAATACCCGCGTCACGTGGGGGGTAAATCTGGAACCAGCCTTGACCACCGTGATGATCTGCGACGTCCTCTGGCGTTTGGGTTGCGACTGTTGAAATCGTGTAGGGGATCGCTTCTTTCGCGGCGGTACGTGCCAACATCTGTTCCGCGCCTGGCCAAATCAGGCCCGACATACCCACGGGGGCGATTCCGAACGGCAGTGGATATTCTCGGTTAAGAAACGTCGTCGAAAGGTCTGGTGTAAACACGCCGTGCAGGATCGAAGGTTGAAACAGGACGTCGTCCAGCTTTTTCCGGTTACGCTTCAACGTGGCCTCTGTCCCTGTGCCACTGTCCAGATATTCCCAAACGAAATGTGGAATACGGCGCTGGGCGCGGGCTTTTAGGTCGGAAATGGCGGGAAAACGATCGTGGCTCATGGCGGTACCGTATGGGGGAAGGCGCGTTTGGGGCAAGCATTCAGGTGCGTTGTTTTGGACGGATGAAAGCGGAAGGTCGCGAAGATGTAAAACCCGCAGAACAGACCGCGAACATTAGGGTTTTAACGTGTACGGATTCGCGGTAACATGCAGCATGAGCAATTTTTCCGATGAAGATGCCTTCGAGGCAGCGTCCGTTCCTTTGTCCCAGCGCGCGATGGCCAGTCGCGGTGCGCCGTATCTGGACGGGTTGAACCCCGCCCAACGCGAAGCGGTTGAGGTGTTGGATGGTCCTGTGCTGATGTTGGCTGGTGCGGGCACCGGTAAGACGAAAGCGTTGACCACGCGGATTGGGCATTTGCTGGCGACGGGGACTGCGCGTCCGCACGAGATTTTGGCGGTCACATTTACGAACAAAGCCGCCCGCGAAATGAAGAACCGTGTGGGTCAGATGATGGGCGAGGCCGTGGAAGGCATGCCGTGGCTCGGCACCTTCCATTCGGTCTGTGCCAAACTGCTGCGGCGTCACGCTGAACTGGTTGGGCTGAAGTCGAACTTTACCATTCTGGACACCGACGATCAGCTGCGTCTGCTCAAACAATTGATCCGCGCCGATGGCATTGACGAAAAACGCTGGCCGCCGCGTATGTTGTCGGGGATCATCGACAACTGGAAAAACAAGGCGCTGACGCCAGACAATATTCCTACCGCTGATGGCGGTGCCTTTGATCACAAAGGGGTGGCGCTTTATGCCGCCTACCAGCAACGTCTTAAGGACCTGAACGCCGTCGATTTTGGCGATATTCTGCTGCATATGGTTGTGATCTTTCAGCAGAACCAAGACATCCTAGATCAATATCAACGTTGGTTCCGCTATATTTTGGTGGACGAATATCAAGATACCAACGTGGCCCAATATCTGTGGCTGCGGTTGTTGGCGAGCAAACATAAAAATATCTGTTGCGTCGGTGATGACGATCAGTCGATCTACGGCTGGCGCGGTGCCGAAGTTGGCAACATCCTACGGTTTGAAAAAGATTTCCCCGGCGCTGTGGTGGTCCGGTTGGAACAAAACTACCGATCCACGCCGCATATTTTGGCGGCTGCGTCCGGCGTAATTGCGGGCAACAAGGGGCGTTTGGGCAAGGAATTGTGGACCGCCGAAGAAGACGGCGAAAAGGTGCGCCTGATCGGCCATTGGGACGGCGAAGAAGAAGCGCGCTGGATCGGCGAAGAAATCGAGGCGATGCAGCGCGGCACACGTGGTCTGGATAAAATAAGCCCCGACAATATGGCGATTTTGGTCCGTGCGTCGCATCAGATGCGTGCGTTCGAAGACCGCTTTTTGACGATTGGCCTGCCGTACCGCGTCATCGGCGGCCCGCGCTTCTACGAACGGCTCGAGATCCGCGATGCCATGGGCTATTTCCGGCTCGCCGTGTCTCAAGACGATGATCTGGCGTTTGAACGCATCGTAAATACCCCCAAGCGAGGTCTTGGTGACAAAGCTGTGCAGACGATCCAAATGGCCGCACGTGAAAGTGGCGTGTCACTGGTGGAAGGCGCACGTATTTGCGTACAAGAAAAACGGCTTGGCGGTAAGGGACTGAAAGAACTGACGATCTTGGTCGATGGCTTGGACCGTTGGCATGCCCAAGTGATGGCCGAGGCCGACACACATGTTGAATTGGCCGAGATGATCCTTGATGAATCCGGCTACACCGGCTTCTGGCAAAACGACAAAACGCCGGAAGCACCGGGTCGGTTGGAAAACCTTAAGGAACTTGTCAAAGCGCTTGAGAATTTCGAGAATCTGCAAGGGTTTCTCGAACACGTCAGCCTGATCATGGATAACGAGACCGAAGAGCAGGGCGAGAAAGTCAGCATCATGACGTTGCACGCCGCCAAAGGGCTCGAATTTCCGGCAGTGTTCTTGCCCGGTTGGGAAGACGGGTTGTTCCCGTCGCAAAGGTCAATGGACGAAAGCGGGGTCAAAGGGCTCGAGGAAGAACGCCGTTTGGCCTACGTCGGCATCACCCGCGCTGAACAGATTTGTACGATTTCATTTGCCGCAAACCGGCGTGTCTATGGCCAGTGGCAGTCGGCGCTGCCGTCGCGATTCATTGACGAATTGCCAGAGGACCACGTCGACGTTCTAACCCCACCGGGTCTGTACGGCGGCGGATTTGGGGCGGCTGGCATGGCCGCGAGCGCATCGCCCGCGACCCAAGCCGCAATGGGGTCGGATCTGCATGACAAGGCCGCGAACGCGGACGTTTATAACTCACCCGGTTGGCGCAGGCTGCAGACGCGCAGCCAACAACGCGGTGTGGCCCAGCCCGCTGCAGCCAAAAACATGACGATTGATCTGGACGCCGTCAGCGCATTCACAACCGGCGATCGCGTATTCCATCAGAAATTTGGGTACGGCGAAGTCATGGGGATTGAGGGCGACAAGCTTGAGATCGAATTTGACAAAGCCGGTTCCAAACACGTTGTGGCGCGCTTTGTCGTGAATGCGGCCCAAGCGGACGATGTGCCGTTCTAGTGGGTCAAGACAGGGTAGAGCGACAATAGTAATAGTACGGCCATCGTGATGTTGAAGCTGCGCAACCGGCGCGGCGTCCGCAACAAGCGCCTGACTTGCACGCCAAGCCACGCCCAGACGGATACGGACGGCAGGTTCGTTGCGGCAAAGACTGCGGCGACAGTCAGGGCGCCAACCCAGACACCGTTTTCTTGCGGGGCGTAGTTGGTGATGGCTGTAATCGCCATGAACCACGCTTTCGGGTTCACCCATTGAAAGGCGGCGGCCTGCATAAACGTAAAGGGTGATCCGGTGACCGATTTCGCCTCGGGCGGCACCGCATTTGCAATCTTCCATGCCAGCCAGACCATGTAACCAACGCTTAGCACCTTCAGAATAGTGTTTAAGACCGGATAGGTGACAAAAACCTGCAGCAGAATGACGCCGACCATCGTGACCATAAATGCGTGGCCCAAAGAAATTCCCAACATATGCGGGATTGTGCGGCGCAGTCCGAAATTCGCACCAGATGCCATCAACATAAGATTATTTGGACCGGGGGTAATGGAGCTGACGAAGGAAAATGTCATCAGGGCGATTAGAATTTCTTGGGTCATCTTGACACCTTATGCCGACATGCAAGGCAATGGCGAGCCGCTAAGTGGCGCGATGTTTCAAGTTAAGGATATCTCAACAGTGAAGCCCCATTCTGCCAGCTTATGATCAGAATAGGACGGACATGATGTTGCGATTTAGATCGGCGGCGACGGAAGCACAGAAATCCTGGCCCGAAGGTTTGCGTGTGGCCGTTGATCGGGTCATGGCCGTGATCTGGTTCGAAACGGATGGGACAATTATCGAAGCCAACGCGAACTTCTGCAATCTCATGGGCTATGATCAGACGGACGTCATCGGGAAGCCGCACAGCATGTTTGTGGAACCGTCATTCGCGCAAAACGCTGAGTACAGGGATTTCTGGGCCACTTTGCGCGCAGGTGACGTTCACGAAGGCGAATTTCGGCGGCTAACAAAATCCAATCAGGCCGTCTGGATTAAGGCGTACTATAATCCTGTCTTTGATGAAAACGGTCAGGTTGTCCGCATTGTTAAGGTCGCAACAGATGTGACAGCGCAGCGGCAGGCGACAACAGATTTGTCCAATGGGTTGCAGTCTTTGTCAGACGGGGATCTGTCCGTGCGGTTACCAGCTGCGACATTGCCGCTGTTCGCGCCGATTAATGCGCAATTCAACGCGACGATGGACCGGTTGGAACAGCTGGTCAGTTCCATCAACAGCGTGTCCCGCGGGTTGGAAACGGAATCAAACGAGATTGCGCGCAATGCACAAGATTTGGCGCACCGCGGTGAAGCGCAAGCGGCCACCTTGGAAGAAACCGCCGCAACGCTTGAAGAAATATCAAGTGCTGTGCAGCAAACCGCATTGAATGCACAACAGGCGACGTCATTCGCCCAAGAAGCTGCTGGCAATTCCGGCACAGGAACGCGCGTCGTGTCTGATGCGATTGCCGCAATGCAGGAAATCAAAGACGGGTCAGGTGAAATCGGGAAAATCATTGAAGTCATCGATTCCATTTCTTTCCAAACGAATCTACTGGCGCTGAACGCGGGGATCGAAGCTGCGCGGGCCGGCGATGCTGGCAAGGGGTTCGCCGTTGTCGCCAACGAGATTCGCGCTTTGGCACAACGCACGGCAGAAGCGGCACGCGATATTTCGGAACTGATCGTACGCAGCAATGCAAATGTCGCGTCTGGCTCTGATCTGGTTGATCAAACAGGCGCATCTTTGGGGCTGATCGGAAATGAACTGGATCAGGTTGTGACAAACATCAAAGAGATTTCACAAGCTGCATTAGAGCAGTCAGAGGGGTTGGCTGCGGTGAACGCAGCCACGTCGCAAATTGATAACACGACCCAAAAGAACGCAGCGTTGGCGGATAAGAGTGCGCACAGTGCGGCAAAGCTTGCGCAGGGGGCTTCAAAACTACGGGAATTGGTGAGCTTCTTTCAGGCGTCACAGGCCAATGACCAATCTCACAATCAAGATACGGAAATGGTGTTTCGCCGAACGGCTTAGGTTTGACCTGCCGACAGGACGTAAAAAAACCGCAGTGCCCGGGAGGAGGTGGGCGCTGCGGTTCTCTTATTTGTGCCCACGACCACGGGAGGAGGTGTGGTGTAGGCGACGAGAGCAGCTTAACCCGGGAGGAGGTGGGCTGGACCGCTCTATCTCGGCTAGTCGGGAGGAGGTGACATCGCCGAAAATCTGTTTTTTGAGGTGTCCGACGACATCCGGGAGGAGGTGGATGTCGTCGGTCCTTCAAGTGTCCCGGTCATATCTGGGAGGAAGTAGACCGGGGATATCGGATCATTCATTCTGGGAGGAGAGAAGTGATCCGAATGCGATTATTTCTGCGCTGCGTCCAGTGCGATCCGCTTGATCATGGAACGGTGGATGCCGAGGTCAGCCAGTTCACGGTTTGTGAGGGACTGAAGTTCGTTGTATGTTGTTTTGTACAACTTGCGCTGCGCGTATGCTTCGCTGATGTTCGCGAAAAGCGCTGTTGCGCGGTCTGCAAGTGTTACTGTCGCTGTGCGGTTCTCAGTGATAAATGCCATCGTCTTCGTCTTTCGTTTGCGTCGTTCGGCGGGAGGTGCCGTTCTTTCTGTTGTGACTGTTATGTGGGATTTTGCTGCATCTGCACAATATTCAAATCGGCATTGCTGCTATGCAGAAAATGCATGAGCAATACTGACCTATTGTCTTGAACCTGTCACAAATTGCCTTACGGGGCCCGCGTTGTCTTGCGAATTGCCTCAAATCTGTGAAACAGGCTTCTAGATTGTGCAATTTCAGAAAGAGGCAGAGCGATGTCAGTCACACGTGACCAAGTTTTAGGCGCATTGGGCGCAGTTACGTTGCCGGGCGGCGAATCTATCGTTGCGCGCGACATGGTACGGGCGTTGACAATAGAAGGTAGTACCGTCCGTTTCGTGATCGAAGCGCCGACTCCAGAAGAAGCAAGCCGCATGGGCGGCGTCCGAACTGCCGCGCAGGCGGTCGTGTCAAATCTGGCAGGCGTTGAAAGCGTGTCTGTTGTCTTGACGGCGCACGGGCCTGCGACCCCTGCGGCGGCACCAAAGGGTGAACCACCAGCACTGAAGGTCGGACGTCACCCAACACCGCAGGCTGGTCCTGCGAAGGTAACCGGTGTTGACCGCATCCTTGCGATCGGGTCTGGCAAGGGCGGTGTGGGGAAATCGACCGTTTCTTCGAACCTTGCCGTGGCGCTTGCCAAAGAGGGGCGTCGCGTCGGTTTGTTGGACGCTGATATATATGGTCCGAGCCAGCCGCGCATGATGGGCGTCAATCAGCGCCCCGGTTCGCCAGACGGCAAGACTATTATACCACTCAAAGCGCATGGCGTGACGATGATGTCGATTGGGCTGATGGTAGATCCTGACAAGGCTGTCGTTTGGCGCGGTCCTATGTTGATGGGCGCCTTGCAGCAGATGCTAGGGCAGGTGGAATGGGGCGAGCTTGACGTTCTCATCGTCGACCTGCCGCCTGGGACCGGCGATGTGCAGCTAACATTGTGCCAAAAGACGGAACTGACTGGCGCTGTTGTCGTCAGCACGCCGCAAGATGTGGCGCTGCTGGATGCGCGTAAGGCACTTGATATGTTCAAGTCGCTCAACACGCCTGTCCTCGGCCTGATCGAGAACATGTCGACGTTCCATTGTCCGAATTGCGGTCACGAAAGCCATATCTTTGGTCACGGTGGCGTAACAGCTGAGGCCGAGAAGATCGGCGTGCCGATGCTTGGCGCGTTGCCGATTGATTTGGACACGCGGCTGGCGGGCGACGCAGGAACACCAATTGCGGCGGGGGACAGCCCGATGGCCGAAGCGTACCGTCAATTGGCGCGGCGTTTCATTGACGGTGGCATGGCGTAACCGGACCGCCAAAGTAATCGAAATAGAAAACCCTCGCGTCAGGCGGGGGTTTTTTTGATTCTGGGAATTCATGGGGCGTTTGGGAAATTATGGAATCTTAGTGGGCAAGTTTGGGATTCGATAAGATTCGCATCGAATACAACACGCGATCCGAGGCACTCGGCGCTTTTAAATGTCCAAAAAGCAAAGAAATTCAAAAAAATTGGGAATTTTGTGCACCACAATATATGCTGCTGTGGATAACTCTGATCCCGAATTTATCCTTTATTAACTGACAAGAATGTTACCTACCTCGAAACGGCGCATACTATATGTTGTTTTTGGGGTGTTCGAAAAACATCATATGGTTCCATGAAATCCCAAAAAGGTGTTGATCGGTGGGCGAACATAGGTCACAACATAAGCACGGCAACGACGAGAACATGACAACAAGGGGCGAAAAAGAACCCCACCGGCAAAAGCAGGTTTCATACAGGCCTCGTCATTACCGAACGAAGAGATCCGGCGCGTGAGCGAGCAGACATCCCCCCAGGTGGCGCGCGCAGCTGGACGAGCCCGATAAGGGCAGAAGGTGGCGAATTGAGCAGTGGCAGCAGCTCAGTTCGCCATTTTCACATCTAACGCCGATTTGGGCACATCAGAGAGGACCAAGGGACAGTGGTCTTGAGTTTTACAGGCGAACACACCCAAAAGGTGGACAGTAAGGGACGCATGTCGATCCCTGCTGATTTTCGTCGTGTGCTTGAGGCTGGCGATCCCGAATGGACCACTGGCCTATCTCCCCGCATGTATCTTCTTTATGGCGATCACCTGAAAAATGAACTGCACGGCTATACGGTCGAAGAGTTCAACAAGGTCGTCGATCAAATCAACGCATTGCCCCGTGGGTCTGACGCGAAAAAACGCCTGTCCCGGCTGTTTATCGGTCAATCCATCAAGCTGGACGTTGATAAGGATGGTCGCACTGTCATGCCCATCAAGCAGCGCCAAAAGCTGGGCCTGAAAGATGGTGAGCTGTATTTCAGCGGCCTTGGTGATCACTTCGAGATTTGGAAAGCCGAAACCTATACCGAGGAAGTCGGCGATAACATGGCCGATTGGCTTGAAGGGCAGGGCGACGACTTTGATCCGCTCAGCCTGTTGGACGGATAAAGAATATGTCAGCTGCCGCAGACCAAAACGACCCTCACATTCCTGTCCTGATCCGGCCGCTTATCCAAGCGGTCGCACCTGTCTCTGGCGTTTGGCTGGATGGCACGTTCGGGGCGGGGGGGTACACACGTGAATTGCTGGCCGCCGGCGCGGATAAAGTGATCGGGGTGGATCGCGATCCATTGGCGTTTGAATTGGCCGAACCGTGGACCAAAGATTTTGGCGACCGCATTGAACTGGTTGAGGGCGTGTTTTCACGGCTCGACGAATACGCGTCTGATCTGGACGGTATCGTGTTGGATCTGGGTGTATCGTCGATGCAGTTGGATTTGGCCGAACGTGGCTTTTCATTCATGCGCGACGGTCCTTTGGATATGCGTATGTCGCAGGACGGCTTGTCGGCCGCGGACATCTGCAACACCTATGATGAAGAAGAAATCGCCAGCATTATCTTCCTGTATGGCGAAGAACGCGCATCGCGTCGCATTGCCAAAGCCATCGTTGCGGCGCGTCCGTTAGAAACAACGCTAGAGCTCGCCAAGATTGTCGAGGGCTGTTTGCCACGTTCAAAGCCCGGTCAATCGCATCCCGCGACGCGGACGTTCCAAGCGCTACGGATTGCGGTGAACAACGAATATGGTGAGTTAGCAGAGGGCCTTATGGCCGCTGAACGTGCGCTCAAACCCGGTGGGCAACTGGCTGTTGTGACGTTCCATTCGGTCGAAGATCGCATGGTCAAACGGTTCTTGCAGGCCCGTGGTGGTGGGATGGCCAATGCCAACCGCTATGCGCCCGCGACTGAAGAAATCGCTGCGGCCTTCAAGGTGACAAAGCGCAAGGCTATCGGGCCGGATGAACAAGAATTAGCTGAAAACCCAAGATCACGTTCCGCGAAACTGCGCGTGGCCACCAGAACAGACGTTCCGGCGGCGGACATTGATCCAGCGGACTTGGGGATGCCAATGAAGAAGAAAAAGGGAAAACGGTGATGCGGGGGCTCATGTTGTTTGTGGGGGCCATTATGGTGATGGCGCTGGGGTTTTGGTCATATCAAGAGAACTACAAAACCCGTGACGCGATTTCCGAGGTCCGCAAGTTGCACCGCGAAATCGGTGCGGCGCATGAACGTATCGGCATGTTGCGTGCGGAATGGGCTTACCTGAACCGTCCGGATCGCCTGCGTGATTTGGCAGAACTGAATTATGAACGTCTTGGCCTTCTACCATTGATGCCGGATGCATTCGGTCAGGTTGACCACATCATCTATCCATTGCCGGAAATCCTGCCGATCACTGATCCGATTGACGTCAACAACTACGTTCCAGAACCAACCGACGAGGATCCGCTATGATCCGCACGCCCCTGCGCCCGCTTGCCCGTATCCTCAAAGCCCGTGATCAGGGCGAAGACACGAAAGCGATTGAAAAAGAGAACATCCGCCTGCGTCATGAAGAAATGGCTGATCAGGCACGAATGCGGGCCGAAGGGCGTTTGCTTGTTCTTGGGGCTGCATTCTTTGTGGCGTTTATGACGATTGGTCTGCGCATGGGCACGCTTGCGGGCACCGTCGCGGAAGAACCGCGTGCGGTTGCCAACGGTAATCCCATCATTGGCCAGCGGTCTGATATTGTGGACCGCAACGGGCGGATCATGGCCACGAACCTTGAGACATTCAGCCTTTATGCCCACCCGCAAGACATGGTTGATCCTGCTAACGCAGCGACGCAGCTGGCCGCCATTTTCCCAGAAATGGACGAAAAAGAACTGCTCGAAGATTTTACGGGTTCGCGCAAATTTCTGTGGGTCCGCAGACAGTTAAGCCCTGAGCAGATGCAGCAGGTCCACGATATCGGCTCTCCGGGGTTGTTGTTTGGCCCGCGTGAAATGCGGCTCTATCCAAACGGTCCGGTTGCTGCACACATCCTCGGTGGTGCGTCCTACGGGCGTGAAGGGGTGGCTAGCGCCGAAGTTATCGGTGTGGCAGGCGTTGAACGTCAGTTCGACAATTTCCTGCGTGATCCGGCAAGCGAAGGTGCGCCGCTGGAACTGTCGCTCGACTTGACCGTGCAGGCCACGACCGAGGAAGTGTTGCACGGCGGTATGACGTTGATGAACGCCAAAGGTGCGGCATCCGTATTGATGGACGTGTACACAGGCGAAATCATCGCGATGGCGTCTTTGCCGGACTTCGACCCTAATAACCGCCCGCAGGTTTTGTTGACGGGCGATCAATCAGACAGCCCATTGTTTAACCGTGCGGTGCAGGGGGTGTATGAACTCGGCTCGACTTTCAAAATCTTCGCGGTAGCACAGGCCATGGAACTTGGTTTGATCAACGCGAACACGATGATCGATACTAAAGGTCCGCTAACGTGGGGTCGTTTCCGCATTCGCGATTTCCACGACTACGGGGCGCAATTGTCCGCAACGGACGTCATCGTGAAGTCGTCCAACATCGGCACCGCTCGCATTGCATTGCAATTAGGTGGCACCCGTCAACGCGATTTTCTGGGTGAACTCGGCTTCTTAGAGGCCACACCAGTTGAAATGATCGAAGCGCCGTCAGGTGCGCCATTACTACCGCGTAACTGGTCTGAAATCTCAACGATGACAATCTCTTACGGGCACGGTATTTCGACGTCTCCGCTGCATTTGGCGGCAGGATACGCATCGCTTTTGAACGGCGGTACGAAGGTTGAACCGACATTGCTGCGTCAACATCATCCGCAAAACGGTGAACGTATCGTCAGTGAACGTGTGTCTCGTGCATCCCGCGATATGTTGCGGGCTGTGGTTGAACGCGGAACAGCGTCCTTTGGCGAAGTTTTGGGCTACGAAGTGGGCGGCAAGACAGGAACAGCGGACAAGCCGCGCGAAAATGGCGGTGGTTACTACGACGATAAGGTGATTTCGACCTTCGCCAGCGTGTTCCCTGCTGACAACCCGCGCTATGTTCTGATTGTGACGCTGGATGAACCGTCTGAAAATTCGGGCGATAAGCCACGCCGGACTGCCGGTTGGACCGCTGTACCTGTCGCCGCAGAGATGATCCGCCGTGTTGCACCGCTGCTTGGCCTCAGACCAGAGATTGAAACCCTCCAGCCCGTTGGTGTAACACTGACCTCAAACTAATACTGAGGGTCGGACATGGGCAGTCAACAACATCAGGCGGCGTCGCTTGCAAGCTTGGGGCTGCGTGCCGCGGCTGGCCGTGAAGCAGATATTACAGGCCTCACGGTTGATAGTCGGGCGGTTATGCCGGGCATGTTGTTTGCGGCATTACCGGGTGCGAAAGTGCATGGCGCGTCCTTTATCGGAAAAGCGCTGGCTGACGGTGCAGCGGCCATTTTAACGGATCAGGACGGTGCCGCGCTGGCGGCAGAGGTTCTGACGCAATCTGATGCCGCACTGATCGTCGCCCAAGACCCACGTCAGACATTGGCCCAGACCGCGTCGCTCTGGTTTGGCCCGCATCCTGCGAACGTCGTGGCGGTGACCGGAACAAACGGAAAAACATCCGTCTCGACCTTCTGTCGTCAGATCTGGGAAATCATGGGCTGTTCGGCAGTGAATCTTGGCACGACCGGCGTCGAAGGATCGTGGACCTATCCGCTCAGCCACACAACGCCTGAGCCCATTACACTGCACCGCGTCATGGCCGACGCGGCCCGCAATGGCATCACGCACACAGCGATGGAAGCATCATCGCACGGTCTTGATCAGCGCCGCCTTGATGGGGTGATGCTGTCGGCGGCGGGGTTTACGAACTTCACGCAAGATCACCTAGATTACCACGAAACATTTGAAGCTTACTTTGAAGCCAAAATGGGTCTGTTCACCCGCGTTTTGTCCGAAGATGGCGTTGCAGTCGTGAACCTTGATGACCCCAAAGGCGACGAAGTCGCGAGCCTGTGCACGTCGCGCGGCCAAGAAGTCATCGGCGTTGGCCGTCACCCTGACGCGCAATTACAATTGACCGGACAACGCTTTGATTCTGTTGGCCAAGATGTGTTGTTCAAATGGCAGGGCACTCGCTACCAGACCCGCCTTGATCTGATTGGCGGGTTCCAAGCCGAAAACGTTTTGCTGGCGGCAGGGCTGTGCATCGCATCGGGGTCTGAACCCAACGATGTGATCGACGCGCTGCAAGAACTGACAACCGTGCGTGGCCGGATGGAGCTTGCGGCGACCCGTGATAACGGCGCTGCCGTCTTCGTCGATTATGCCCATACGCCGGACGCAGTCGCGACCGCGCTGAAAGCAATGCGCCCGCATGTGATGGGCCGCATTGTGGTGATCGTGGGCGCTGGTGGCGATCGTGACACATCGAAACGCCCATTGATGGGAGCGGCTGCGGCCCAGCATGCAGATGTGGTGATCGTAACAGACGATAACCCACGTTCCGAAGACCCCGCGAGCATTCGTGCCGCCGTCATGGCTGGCGCATTGAACGGCGTTGGAACGCCGTCGGTGACTGAAATCGGTGACAGGGCAGAAGCGATTTTGCGCGGCGTAGATTCGCTGGCACCCGGTGATGCGTTGTTGATCGCGGGCAAGGGCCACGAAAGTGGCCAAACTGTCGGCGATACCGTTTTGCCGTTTGACGATGTGGAACAAGCCAGCGTCGCTGTCGCGGCCTTGGAGGGCAAGATATGACGCTTTGGACCTCTGCGGATGCAGCCGCGGCCACGGGTGGCAAGACCACATCTGACTGGGTGGCCAACGGCGTTTCAATCGACACCCGCACGATCCAAGAAGGCGACTTGTTTGTTGCCCTGAAGGACGTCCGCGACGGGCATGACTTTGTTGCGATGGCGTTGGACAAAGGGGCGGCAGCAGCACTTGTGACGCATCGCCCTGAAGGCGTTGCAGACGACGCGCCTTTACTGATTGTGTCCGACGTTTTGGTCGCGTTGGAACAGCTTGGGTCCGCAGCACGCACCCGCACGAATGCCCGTGTGATTGGGATCACCGGATCCGTCGGCAAAACGTCCACCAAAGAAATGATGCGGACCGTGTTGGAGGCACAGGGCAAGACCCACGCCTCTGTCGCGTCTTACAACAACCATTGGGGCGTGCCGTTGACGCTCGCGCGGATGCCTGCCGACACGGATTACGCGATCATCGAGATCGGGATGAGCAATCCGGGCGAAATCGCGCCGCTGTCCAAGATGGCTAAGCCGCATGTGGCGATGATCACGACCGTGGCGGCGGCACATTTGGAAGCGTTTGAAGACCTGTCAGGGATTGCCGTTGAGAAGGCGTCGATCATGGATGGGCTGAAGTCCGGTGGCATCGCAATTTTGAACGGCGATATCGAAACAGCGCATGTGCTGCGGGATCATTTGGGCCAGAATACTGGCGTCTGGTTCGGCCATGGACCGCAAAGTGATTGGAAAATCAACGATGTACGGGTCACACCTGATGCAACGGTGATTCAAGCACATGGCGCAGGGGAAGATTATCTTTTCAAGCTCTCTGTCCCCGGGCGTCATTTTGCGATGAATGCGGTTGGGGTTTTGGCGGCGGTCAAAGCGCTTGGTGCTGACCCGATGCAAGCCGCACTTTCCATCGCGGGATGGTCACCCGTCGAAGGGCGCGGCACCCGAGAAGTTGTGACGATCGACAGCGGTATCGAACATGGTACGATTGACCTGATCGACGACGCCTTTAACGCCAACCCAACGTCCATGACAGCCTCACTAGAAGTGCTGGCCGCGACACAACCCATTGATAATGTGGGACGTATTATCAAGGGACGGCGCATTGCTGTGCTGGGTGATATGCTGGAACTTGGGCCTGATGAGACGGCTAATCACCGCGATTTGAGCGAAAACGAGCACCTCCAAACTTTGGACGTGGTGCATTGTGTTGGGCCGCGGATGAAACATCTTTGGGACGCATTGCCCGAAGAGCAACGCGGCGAATGGCGCGAAACCGCTGCGGATGTGGCTGCGATTGCCAACACGCTGGTGGACGCGGGGGATGTGATCCTTGTGAAAGGGTCAAAAGGCAGCAAAGTCAGCCTTGTCGTTGACGCGATCCGTAAACTGGGGCATCGCGATGCTGCGCAATCAAAAACCGACCAAGAAGGACGAGTGTAAATGTTATATTGGCTGACGGCCCTGTCTGACGGCGGTGATTTTTTCAACCTTTTCAGATACATCACCTTCCGAGCCGGTGGCGCGTTTCTGACTGCGCTGACATTTGGTTTCATCTTTGGCCTGCCATTGATCAACGTGCTGCGCAAGCGTCAGGGCAAGGGTCAGCCGATCCGCGAAGATGGTCCTGAAGGGCATTTTGTGAAAGCTGGAACGCCAACCATGGGCGGTTTGCTGATTGTGGGCGCGTTAACCACGTCAACGCTGCTTTGGGCGCGGTTGGATAACCCCTATGTCTGGATGGTTTTGTTTGTCACATTGTCCTACGCGGCCATCGGGTTTGCGGACGATTATGCGAAAGTATCCAAGCAAAACACCGCTGGTGTGTCGGGGCGTGTGCGTCTTGGTCTTGGCTTCCTGATTGCCGCAATTGCTGGTCTTTGGGCTGCGTATTTCCATCCGGCTGAACTGTCGAACCAGCTTGCCGTGCCGATTTTCAAAGACCTTTTGTTCAACATGTCGTTCCTGTTTGTCCCGTTCGCAGTCATCGTGATTGTGGGCGCTGCGAACGCGGTTAATTTGACTGACGGGTTGGACGGTTTGGCGATTATGCCGGTTATGATCGCGGCGGGAACCTTTGGAATTATTGCATATTTTGTTGGTCGGGTCGATTTCTCGGAAAGCCTTGGTCTGCACTATGTGCCCGATTCAGGAGAAATTCTGATCTTCTGCGCTGGACTGATCGGCGGTGGTTTGGGCTTTCTTTGGTACAACGCGCCACCCGCTGCGGTGTTCATGGGTGACACCGGATCGCTGGCGCTTGGCGGCGCTTTGGGCGCCATTGCTGTGGCCACGAAACACGAGATCGTTTTGGCAATTGTCGGCGGCCTGTTTGTGGTCGAGGCGCTGTCTGTGATCATCCAAGTGCTGTACTTCAAAGCCACTGGGAAACGCGTGTTCTTGATGGCCCCGATCCACCACCATTACGAGAAAAAGGGATGGGCAGAATCGACGATTGTGATCCGGTTCTGGATTATTTCGTTAATCCTCGCGATGATCGGTTTGGCGACGCTGAAAGTCCGCTAAACTGCTTGTGATTTGGGTGCACAATGCGTGCACAACCCGTGCACTGCGATGTCGTGTCGTGCCGCATGGTTTTGGACAAAGTTGAAGGGCGTCATATGATTCCAGTGCAGGGGTATCGCGGTCAGAAGGTCGCTGTTTTGGGCCTTGGCCGGTCTGGCAAAGCAGCCGCATTGGCATTGCGCGAAGGCGGGGCGGTTCCGGTCGTTTGGGACGACGGGCAACCTGCACGTGAAGCCGCGACCGACGAAGGTTTCGACGTCTTGGATTTGACCAAAGCGGGGGCGTTCGACGGCATTGCGGCGTTGATCGTCAGCCCCGGAATTGCCCACCTTTACCCAAAACCACATCCGGTGATTGCTGCTGCATGGGATGCGGGCGTACCCGTGGACAATGACATCGGCCTGTTCTTCCGGTCCTTTGCGACGTCCGATTGGGCCAGTTTCGACACTGCACCGCGCGTCATTGCGATTACGGGATCAAACGGGAAATCCACGACCTCTGCGTTGGTGCATCATATCCTGACCGAAAACGGGCGTGCGGCCCAATTGGCCGGTAATATTGGCCGTGGGGTGCTGGACATTGATCCGCCGTTGGACGGGGACATCGTGGTGCTGGAACTGTCGTCTTATCAGACTGATCTGGCTCGTGCGCTGACGCCTGACATTGCAATCCTGACGAACCTCAGCCCCGACCATCTGGATCGTCACGCAGGTCCCGGTGGGTATTTCGCTGCCAAACGGCGCCTGTTTGCCGAAGGTGGTCCGGACCGCGCCGTGATTGGCGTCGATGAGGACGAAGGACGCTATCTGGCCAATCAGTTGGTCGATAGCCTTGCTGATGATCGGGTGATCAGGGTGTCGTCTGGCCGTAAGCTTGATCAGGGTGGCTGGACTGTCTTTGCGAAGAAGGGGTTCCTGTCAGAATACCGCAAGGGCCGCCAAGTCGGGTCTATTGATCTGCGCGGAATTGCCGGATTGCCCGGTGCGCATAACCATCAGAACGCCTGCGCGGCTTATGCTGCGTGTCGGTCGATCGGGCTGGGTCCGAAAGGGATCGAGGCCGCGATGCGGACGTATCCGGGGCTGCCGCACCGATCACAGGTAATCGCGACGTCCGGCGGGGTGACGTATGTGAACGACAGTAAGGCCACGAATGTGGATAGTGCGGCCAAAGCCTTGGCTGCGTTTCCGAAGGTGCGTTGGATCTGCGGTGGATTGCAGAAAGAAGGCGGGCTTGAGGCGTTACACAGCGCGTTGGATCACGTCGTGAAGGCATACGTCATTGGTCGCGAAGCGGACGCGTTTGCCCGTGATTTGCCTGGTGTAGAGGCGGCGATTTGCACAACGATGGAAGCGGCTGTCGCCGCGGCTGTTGCTGATGCAGAGGACGGCGAAGTGGTCCTGCTTGCGCCTGCTGCTGCGTCGTTTGATCAATACGATAATTTCGAGCAGCGCGGCGATGATTTCGCGGCACAAGTCCAAGCTGCGTTGGGCTAATTTGACCGGTAGGTTGCAATGGTGTCTGCGGCCGCGCCTGACTGTACCGCCTGTTTGTGCGTCACCCCAAGCAGCACGGTGATTGTCTTCACTTTGGCCAGTTTTGCGATCGAAAGCCTGTGGAAGCCTTGGTTTCCGAAGATCAGCTTCCCGTCGCGATCCATATGGACGACGATACAATCATGCAGCCGCGCGGTCTTATTAAGCGCATCGGGCAATGCGCCGTTGCGTTTGGTTTTTTCCCACAGGTCGTCAAGTCTGGCATAGCGTGCGACGAGGTCTGCGCGGGTAAAGCAATCATCGTATTTACGTTGGTCCGCGATACGTTTCACCCCATAGTCGATGATATTGGTATCTTCCCAAGACTGCCCGCCTATGAAGTGTTTTTTGCAGGCTTTGAATTTGACGGATCGCACGAACGGGCGTTGCGCGATGTCCCAATCACCGTCTTTGATTTGCCCGGTGCGCCAGTGGGGCAGGCGCAGACCGTCGTTGGCCGCTGCGTGGTATCTAAGCTGTAGCATTTTGGGCGGGATATCTAAGCGTACCGCAGGTCCGGGCGCATTTTGACCGAAGCGCAGCGTATTCGACAGGCGAAGTAATCCGCTAAGGCGCGACAAGTAGCTTAGCGCCCTGAGATGGTTGTCAGACTGCGTCATGTCGGCGTGCTTCTGATTGCTTGCCCCGCTGCCCAACCCGATGACCATGCCCATTGGAAGTTGTAGCCGCCGAGCCAGCCTGTGACGTCGACCGCTTCGCCGATGAAATACAGGCCGGGGATGGATTTGGCTTCCATGGTTTTGGACGATAGGCCGTCGGTGTTGACGCCGCCGAGCGTGACTTCGGCTGTGCGGTAGCCTTCTGAACCCGATGGCAGGAGCGGCCAAGCCGATAGTGCGTCACAGATGGCTTGCAGTCGTGCGTCGCTTTGATCCGCGATGTTGCCGGTCAGGTTCATGTCGTCCTTGAGGAAATCAATCAAGCGGGCGGGCAAGTGCATCGACAGGATGTTTGTCAGAGCCTTCTTACCAGACGTTTCCCGTGCCCCGCGCAGCTTGTCGAAGAGATCGGCGGCGGGGATGACGTTGACGGTGATTGGATCACCTTCGTGCCAATAGCTGGACGCTTGCAGGATCGCGGGGCCGGATAGGCCGCGGTGGGTAAAGAGCAGCGCTTCGTCAAAGCTGGTGCCGTTTGCCGTGACGCGGGCAGGGGTGGCGACACCGGCGAGCGGTTTGAATTTGTCGTCGCTGAAGGTCAGCGGCACGAGGCCGGGGCGCGGGGTGATTACATCAAGCCCGAAGTGATCAGCGATTTGATAGGCGAGGCCGGTTGCGCCCATTTTAGGGATCGACTTGCCGCCCGTGGCGACGACCAGATTGGTCGCGGTGATCTGCGTGTCGCGCCCGTCGCGTGTCAGGGTCGCCGCGAAGTGCGTGCCATCGTGGGCGATGTTGCTGATCCCGGTGTTCAGCCAAAGCTGCGCATCCGCTTTGTCCATTTCGGACCGCAGCATGGCGACGATGTCTTTTGCAGTTTCGTCGCAGAATAATTGACCGAGCGTTTTTTCATGCCACGCGATGCCGTAGTCCGACACCAGATTGATGAAATCCCACTGCGTGTAACGTTTGAGCGCGGATTTGGCGAAATGGGGGTTCTGACTGAGGAATTGCGCGTGTGTCGTGCCCATGTTGGTGAAATTGCAGCGTCCACCGCCGGAAATGCGGATCTTTTCGCCCGGTGCTTTGGCATGGTCGATGATCACGACGCCCGGACCCGCATGAGCGGCGGCCATCATACCTGCGGCACCTGCGCCAAGGATGAGAGTTTGGATATGCATGGACGTGTGGGTGGCCTGAAATTTGAACTAGTGCAAGAGGCAGGCCGCAAAGTTGCGCTATAGCAGAAGATGAAAGCGGGTGCCGCACCAGTAAAAGTCGTTATTTTTAGTGGTAAGACGCGTTTTTTCGCGCTAAGGTCGCAGAATATAGATCCGCAAAAGCGGGCAAAGAGGCAGTGAGAGCGGTGATCCATGACGGAAATGGTCTATGGCACGGTCCCGGTACGTACCGGTGACCCTATTCTTCCACGTTGGTGGCGTACGATTGATCGATGGACGATGTCCTGCATTCTGATCCTGTTCGGGATTGGTCTCATGCTGGGTCTTGCGTCTTCGCCGCCATTGGCTGCGAAAAACGGGCTAGAGCCGTTTCATTACGTGACGCGTCAGGCCGTTTTCGGCGGTGTGGCGATGATGGTGATGGTCGGCGTGTCGATGATGCCGCCGCAGCTGGTGCGTCGTTGGGCCGTTATTGGATTTGCCTGCGCGTTTGTGGCGCTGGCTTTGCTGCCTGTACTGGGCACAGATTTTGGCAAAGGCGCTGTACGTTGGTATTCGCTGGGGTTTGCGTCAGTTCAACCGTCCGAATTTTTGAAGCCGGGGTTTGTTGTTGTGGCCGCTTGGATGTTGGCCGCTGGACAGGCTGTTGGTGGCCCGCCGGGTAAGTCGTATTCCTTTGCGCTGACCGTTGTCATTTGTACGTTCTTGGCGTTGCAGCCGGATTTCGGCCAAGCCTGTTTGGTCTTGTTTTCATGGGGCGTGATGTATTTCGTGGGCGGTGCCCCGATGATGCTGTTGCTAGTTTTGGCCGGTGTTGTTGTGCTTGTGGGCACGTTTTCTTACGCTAATTCAGAACACTTTGCCCGTCGGATTGACGGGTTTTTGTCGCCAGATGTCGACCCGACAACGCAGCTTGGCTACGCGACAAACGCGATCCGCGAGGGTGGGTTTTTCGGCGTGGGTGTTGGTGAAGGCCAAGTGAAATGGTCGCTGCCGGATGCGCATACCGACTTCATTATTGCCGTTGCCGCCGAGGAATATGGCCTTGTCTGCGTCATCGCGATCATTGCGCTTTATGCCACGATTGTGGTCCGGTCGCTGACCCGTCTGATGAAAGAACGTGATCCGTTTATTCGTTTGGCTGGGACCGGTTTGGCCTGTGCATTTGGCGTGCAGGCGATGATCAACATGGGCGTTGCTGTCCGGTTGTTGCCTGCGAAGGGCATGACGTTGCCGTTTGTATCCTACGGTGGGTCATCGTTGATCGCTGGCGGGATAGCGGTTGGCATGTTGTTGGCGTTTACGCGGTCGCGTCCGCAGGGTGAATTGGCCGATGTGCTTGGACGGAGGCTTGGATAATGCCTGCACCTTTATTGATTATCGCGGCGGGTGGCACGGGCGGACATATGTTCCCGGCTCAAGCGTTGGCCGAAGCGATGCTGGCGAAAGGTTGGCGGGTCCGTCTGTCGACCGACGCACGCGGTGCCCGCTACACCGGCGGTTTTCCGGACGCGGTTGAAGTATCGGTCGTAGGGTCTGCGACCTTTGCCCGTGGTGGGATTGCAGCGAAATTGGCGGTGCCGTTTCGTATTCTTGGCGGCGCGTTCTCAGCAATTGGTCGGATGATCAAGGATCGCCCGGTCGTGGTTGTGGGCTTTGGCGGGTATCCTGCGATCCCTGCGATGACCGCTGCGTGGGTGCTGCGCATTCCGCGGATGATCCATGAACAAAACGGTGTTCTGGGTCGTGTGAACCAGTTGTTTGCGAAACGTGTTGATCAGATTGCTTGCGGGACGTGGCCGACTGAATTGCCTGACGGTGTTGAGGGTATTCATACGGGCAACCCTGTGCGGTCCGCGATTTTGGATCGTGCGGGCGCACCTTATATTCCCCCCGGTGATTACCCGATGTCGATTGTGGTCATGGGCGGATCGCAAGGTGCGCGCATCCTGTCGGACGTTGTGCCGCCTGCGATTGCGAACTTACCGATGGAAATGCGCCGCAATATTCGCGTGTCCCAGCAGGCCCGCGAAGAAGACCTTGAACGGGTGACGGATTTCTACGCGGCCGAAGGTATCAAAGCCGATGTGCAGACGTTTTTCACGGATGTGCCGGAACGGCTGGCTGATGCGCAGTTGGTGATTGCACGCTCTGGCGCCTCTACCGTGGCGGATGTCAGCATCGTTGGCCGCCCTGCGATTTGGGTGCCGCTGGCTGTCGCGATCCGCAATGAACAGGAAGCGAATGCGCGCGAGCTGGTCAATGCGGGCGCTGCTGTGATGATGAAAGAGGGCGTGTTTGAAGTCGACGCGCTGTCCGCCGAGATTGCCAAAATCTTGGGTGACACGGACGCCGCATTGCAGATGTCGCGCGCCGCATTGGCTTGCGCTGTACCTGACGCGACAAACCGCCTTGAAACTTTGGTTGAAACGCTGGCAAACGGCCCGCAAGCTTAACGAATAGAAAGACCCGTGCGATGATGAAATCTGCCACAAAACTGCCTCTTGATATTGGTCCGATCCACTTTGTGGGGATTGGTGGCATTGGGATGTCGGGTATCGCCGAAGTGTTGATTGAACACGGATATACCGTGCAGGGGTCTGACCTGAAGGCCACGAAGATTACGGATCGTCTGGCCAAACTTGGGGCCACAATTTTTGTAGGGCAGAAGGCCGAGAACCTTGAAGGCGCAGAGGTCATTGTGATTTCAAGCGCGATTAAGCCGGGGAACCCTGAACTGGATACAGCCCGTGCCAAAGGTCTGCCTGTTGTGCGGCGTGCGGAAATGTTGGCTGAGCTGATGCGGCTGAAATCGAATATCGCGGTTGCTGGGACGCACGGGAAGACGACGACGACGACGATGGTTGCGGCTTTGCTGGATGAGGGCGGGATTGATCCGACTGTCATCAACGGCGGCATCATCCACGCCTACGATTCCAACGCGCGTATGGGCCAAGGCGAATGGATGGTGGTTGAGGCGGACGAGAGCGACGGCACGTTTAACCGTCTGCCTGCGACGATTGCTATTGTGACCAACATCGACCCCGAACATATGGAACATTGGGGTACGATCGAGAACCTGCGTCAGGGTTTTATTGATTTCACGTCGAATATTCCGTTTTACGGGCTGGCGGTGTGCTGCACCGATCACCCTGAAGTGCAATCGCTGGTGGGCAAAATCCGCGACCGCCGTGTGACGACGTTCGGGTTTAACGCCCAAGCTGACGTCCGGGCGATGAACCTGACCTATAAGGCGGGCGTGGCGCATTTCGATATTGCGCTGCAGGCCGAGGATATCGTGATCGAAGGCTGCGAATTGCCGATGCCGGGGGATCATAACGTGTCGAACGCGTTGTCCGCTGTCGCGGTGGCGCGGCATTTAGGCATGACGGCGGAGGCGATCAAGGCGGCGCTCAAGGGCTTTGGTGGCGTGAACCGCCGCTTTACGAAAGTTGGCGAAGTGGATGGTGTCACGATCATCGACGACTACGGCCACCATCCGGTCGAGATTGCTGCGGTGCTGAAAGCCGCCCGCCAAGCGACCGAAGGCCGCGTGATCGCGGTGCACCAACCACACCGTTACACGCGTCTGCACCACCATTTCGCGGAGTTCTGCGCCTGTTTTAATGATGCGGATGTGGTTGGGATCGCTGATATTTTTGCGGCGGGCGAAGAACCCATCGAAGGGGCAGGCCGCGACGATCTGGTGCACGGGCTGATCGCGCACGGGCACCGCCACGCGCGGGCTGTGGAAAGCGAAGACGACCTGATGCGGCTGGTGAAGGAACAAGCACGTCCGGGTGATATGGTTGTCTGCCTCGGGGCGGGTACGATTTCGGCTTGGGCGAACGGGCTGCCTGCGCGGTTGAAAGGGTAAATAGGGCGTGCGGGTAGACGACATTGTAGATGGCGAGACTTTTGAGTCCTATTTTGAAACATTAAATAGTGCCCAAAGATTTTTATACTTTCGTAATGTTGCCTTGTTCGTACTCGTCTCGGAGACTCCCTTGATTCTCAGGGACATGCTCTCAATTCAGAGCCGTCCTGCTTCAAAATTCAAGATTTTGCCGACTTTGGCCTCGGTTCTTCTCTCGGTTGTTGCTTCTTCGTCTAAAGGCAAAAGTTTTAATCAATATGACTATTCGGCTTTTCTTGAAGCCTCTCTGGATGAAGTGGAGAGCGGAGAGAACATTATTTCGCCGGCGTTCTTTGAAGGACAAGCGCGCTTGATGGAGGTCTGTTGCAGCAGCGTTATCGCAAATTCAACGATAGATTCTGGCATTTCACTTGTCGCCCAAGCCGGAACTTCTCAGTTTGATCCATCAGTTTGGAAATCAATCAAGCAGGCTATCGAGTTGTCTATCCAAAACAGAGAACTTGATGGGGAAGCGTTTGAGCTAAATGGGTATGCGGAAGTAGAATGGAGTGACGTGAAATCTGCTTTGGCTGCCGATCAACAGATCGATTGGTCTTTTTGGATCGCTTGGTATGAACGTTTGTTGGTTGGCAAAGACATTTACGTCGAGTTGCTTAGTTCAGTCTTGAGTGAAGTGAGGGAAACGGACTGGCTAGATCATCCGGGTGCGGTGAATGCACGGTTTGAGACGGTGTTGGCCGCGTATCAGGCGGATGATATTCGCGCGATTGTCACAGCTACGCCAATCGCTGCTAATGTTGTCTACGAAAACGAAACCCTGCAACTGCGCCCGACGGACCAAATTGCAGACAGTCAATTAAGCGTTGTTCTAAATCAGATAGAAGATGCGACGCGCATTTTCGACGGCGGGTCATTCGGGACGAACAGTTTTCCTTTGAATAGGGAAATCGAGATTCTCAACAGTGCGCTGAGCCGTTATCGAAGTCGGCCGGTTGAACTGTTGAAAACAGTCACGCGTGTTTGCAAACGTCTTGATGTAAAGATCGAGAATGGAGAATGTCCGTCTATCGAGAAAGATGCTGACATAGCCGATTTTCGTGAAGTCTTAATCGATGTTCAGCTCGATCTCATAGCGTTCAATCCGGATGTCAAAGCGTATCACTATGCGAAGAAGCGGGACGTTGATGAACAGGCTGCTCCGTCAATTGCCGAAGCCGCAAGAGAAGTCAGCGCGTCGGCGGATAGTGCCTTTGCAACGGCTTTGAGCGAGGCGGCGTTTACCTTGCTTGATCCGACTGTCGACGATTTCGCACGTCAAGCGGCGCAATACTGGATCATCGGTTCGGTGACGCGAAGCTACAAGGCCGCTAAAATGGTCGTTGACGAGGCGGCGGATGTTACAAAGAAAGCCGCGACAATAAGTGCCGGCGTGGCGTGGTTGTTAAGCCCGCAATTCCGAATGTTCATAGATGACGTCATCAAGTTGGTAGCGCCATGACCCTTTCCGCCATCATCGCTTGTCTTTGGGTCATTGCTTCCGCTGTTGTGGCCTTTTTACCGATGAAAAATCAGTACTTTCCGGGTATCGTGTTACTCATCGCTGCCCCGTTGATCATTGTCTGGCTGGGGTATGATTATGGCTGGTGGGTTGCTCTGATTGGTTTGTTCGGGTTTGTTTCGATGTTTCGAAACCCGCTTATTTACATCTATCGTCGCCTGCGCGGCGAAAATCCGGAGGTTCCGAAATGACGTTATCTGTTGTCTGTGCCTTGCTCTGGTTGGTTGTTGCGAATGTGTTGGGGATGATGCCGTCCAAGGATAATCATTGGCGTCGCGCCTATCTGTTGATTGCCCTTGGTGTGCCGCTTTTGGGCTGGGTCACGATTGAAAACGGCCCGTGGTTGGCGCTTGTGTTTTTGGCCGCTGGCATGTCTGTATTGCGGTGGCCCGTGCTGTATCTGGGTCGCTGGGTCCGGACCCAGTTTGCGAAAGATTAAGTTTTTATGGCCAACGTCCTTGTTCTTCTTTTGATGACCGCAGCGGGGTTGATCCCGTTTTTTGCGGCTGCTGCATGGATGAAGGCGGGCAAGGTCGGTTACACGATGACGTTGTTTGCCATTCTCGCGGCCTGTCTTGCGATTTCGGTGCAGGCATCGACCAGATTGATGGGCGTTGATCCGATCAAAGCCATTGGTGCTGCGTTGTTGGTGTTTTTGCCCGCCACGATTGGCTGTGCGGTTGGCGCTCTGCTTGGATGGATGATAGAGCGGCGGCGCGTGAAGAAGTTTCAAGGAAAATAACCATGTTTGATCTGCCTGAGGTGCGCGGGACCCTGACCATGGATCGTGCGTTGGATAGCCTGACGTGGATGCGTGTTGGCGGGCCTGCTGATGTGCTGTTTCAGCCTGCGGATGTGGATGATTTGGCGGATTTTCTTGCCGCGTTGGACCCGAGCGTGCCTGTGTTTACGATGGGCGTGGGGTCGAACCTGATTGTCCGCGATGGTGGTATTCGTGGCGTCGTGATCCGCATGGGGCGCGGATTTAACGGGATCGAGATTGGTGATCAGGTTGTTGCGGGTGCCGCTGCATTGGATGCGCATGTGGCGCGCAAAGCTGCCGCTGAGGGCCTTGATTTGACGTTCCTGCGCACGATTCCGGGGACGATTGGGGGCGCTGTGCGGATGAACGCCGGGTGTTACGGCACTTATATGGCCGACGTGTTGGACCATGTGGATGTGATTTATCGCGATGGATCGCGTGGCGTTTTGCAGGCGGCCGAACTGGATTTGCAGTATCGGCAAAGCACGCTGCCCGAGGGCGCAGTGATTGTCAGTGCGACGCTGACCCCGCCGAAGGGGGATGCGGCGACGTTGGAACAGCGGATGACGGATCAGCTGGCAAAGCGGGATGAGACCCAACCGACAAAGGATCGCACCGCCGGGTCCACATTCCGCAATCCGGCTGGGTTTTCATCCACGGGGCAGGCGGATGACAGCCACGAATTGAAGGCGTGGAAGGTGATTGACGACGCAGGAATGCGCGGTGCGACCGTTGGCGGCGCTGTGATGAACACGATGCATTCCAACTTTTTGACCAATGCGGGAGGTGCCACGGCGGCTGACCTTGAAGAATTGGGCGAAGAGGTGCGGAAAAGGGTTTACGCAGACTCTGGCATCACGTTACAATGGGAAATCAAACGGGTCGGCGAAAAGGCATCGTCAGGCGCGTAGATAATCAGGTCCGAAAACGGACCAACTATAAACGATGGGGCGCAAAGTCCCACGAAAGAGGCGGTGGGTATGTCGAGCAGGGCAAACCCGAAAGTTGTTGTTTTGATGGGCGGACCATCGGCGGAGCGTGACGTGTCGCTCTCAACCGGTCGTGAATGTGCAGCAGCTTTGCGGGTATCAGGATGTGACGTGATCGAAGTGGACGCGGGCGAAAACCCGAGTGCGGCTTTGGCTGTTCAGCTGCAAGATATTGCACCCGACGCTGTCTTTAACGCATTGCATGGCCGTTGGGGCGAAGATGGCTGTATTCAAGGGATGCTGGAATGGCTTCGCATTCCTTACACGCATTCTGGTGTTTTTGCGTCCGCGTTGACGATGGACAAGCAGCGCACCAAAGAAGTTTACGCCGCCAACGATTTGCCTTTCATGAAGTCCGTGATCGCCAGCCGCGAAGACGTTGAAGCCGCTCACGTGATGGAGCCGCCTTACGTGGTGAAGCCTTTCAACGAAGGGTCGTCTGTCGGTATTTATATTGTCGGCGAAAACCCGAATGGTCCCCCGCAGCTTGCCCGCGATATGCCGGATCAGGTGATGGTGGAAACATATGCGCCGGGTCGCGAATTGACGACTGCCGTGATGGGTGATCGCGCTTTGACCGTGACAGACATTATTACGGACGGTTGGTACGACTATCACGCCAAATATGCAGACGGCGGGTCACGCCATGTGATCCCCGCAGAGATCCCGCAAGAGATTTTCGATGCCTGTATGGCCTACGCCCTGCGTGCCCATCAGGTGCTTGGTTGTCGTGGCTTGTCCCGCACGGATTTCCGGTGGGATGAAAGCCGCGGTTTGGACGGGTTGATCCTGCTCGAAACCAACACGCAGCCCGGTATGACCCCGACGTCGCTGGCCCCTGAGCAAGCTGACAAGATGGGGATTTCTTTCCCTGATCTGTGCCGCTGGCTGGTGGAGGATGCGTCATGCGATCGTTGATCTTCAAGCACCCGCTCGAACGTAAAGCAGCAGCGCAGCCGAAGTTACGCGCGCCACGTGATCCGGCCCCGTCGAAATGGCACTACCGCTATCAGCGCTGGATGTTGACGCCAGGTGTGCGGACGGCGGTGCGTGTGGGGACGCCTTTGGCGTTGATCGCGATTATCGCGACGCTGTGGGTGTCGAACGACAATAACCGCGCGATGGTTGCCGAAAAATATGCTCAGGTGAAGGCAAGCCTGCAGCAACGTCCCGAATTTGTTATGACTGATTTCAACGTGATCGGTGCTGATCCGCAGACGACCGCTGATATCGAAGGCATTTTGCCTGTCGAATTTCCGGTGTCCTCGTTTGATCTGGACATGGAAGAGCTGCGCGAAACGGTTGAGCAGCTTTATGCGATTAAGTCGGCCCGTGTGCGTGTCGGTGAAAACGGTTTGTTGGATGTTGATGTCACGCCGCGTGTGCCTGTCGCTGTTTGGCGGGACCGCAATACGCTGCGTCTGATTGATGCCGATGGAATTATCGCGGGCATTATCGAAGAACGCGCTGAACGCCGTGATCTGCCATTGATCGCGGGCGATGGTGCATTTGAAAACATCGACGAAGCGCTGACGCTATTCCAGACCGCTGGACCGATCCGCGAACGTGTGCGCGGTCTTGTGCGGATGGGCGAACGGCGCTGGGATCTGGTGTTGGATCGGGGGCAACGCCTGCTGTTGCCTGACGAAAACCCGATCACGGCGCTGGACCGGATGATTGTATTGAACGAAGCGCAAGACATGCTCGACCGGGACGTCGCGGTGGTCGATATGCGCAATCCAAAAAGAGCTGTCCTAAGAATGACAGCCGAGGCAGCAAATGCTTACCGCAGAGTAAGCGATACGGGGAACTAAGGGCAGATGCGGGATTTATACGAAAGCCAACGGGCCATGCGGAATATGCGCAAGGCGGCGATGCAACGGGGTGTGGTTGCCATTTTGGACGTGGGGACGTCCAAGATTGCATGCCTTGTGTTGCGCTTTGACGAAGCCAAACCGCTTGAAGCGGATGGTATCGGATCAATGGCGGGGCAGTCGTCCTTCCGTGTGATCGGGGCTGCGACGACACGGTCGCGCGGTGTCCGTTTTGGTGAAGTTGACGCGATGCAGGAAACCGAACGTGCGATCCGCACGGCGGTGAATGCAGCGCAAAAGATGGCGCAGGTCCGTGTGGATCACGTGATCGCCTGTCTGTCCGGTGCGCGTCCGCGGTCATATGGCCTTGATGGAGCGCTTGATCTTGAGGGCGGCATGGTCACCGAGCAGGACATCGCGCAGGTCATGGCGTCTTGTGATGTGCCGGATTACGGCGATGACCGCGAAGTGCTGCATGCTCAACCTGTGAATTTTGCGTTGGATCACCGGTCTGGCATGGCTGATCCGCGTGGGCTTGTCGGGAATACCCTGACGACTGATATGCATATGCTGACTGTGGACGCGGTGGCTGTGCAGAACATTTTCTTCTGTATCAAACGCTGCGATCTGGAACTGGCTGGTCTTGCGTCATCTGCTTACGTGTCCGGTATGTCGTCGCTGGTTGAGGACGAACAAGAGCTGGGTGCGGCGTGTATTGACATGGGGGGCGGGGCCACTGGCATTTCCGTCTTTATGCGCAAGCACATGATTTATACGGATGCGGTCCGGATGGGCGGCAATCATATCACGTCTGATATTTCGATGGGCCTTCAGGTGCCATTGGCGACGGCTGAGCGGATCAAGACATTCTACGGTGGCGTGATGGCGACTGGCATGGATGATCGTGAGATGATCGAGATCGGTGGGAATACTGGCGATTGGGAACATGACCGTCGGACTGTAAGCCGCGCCGAGTTGATCGGGATCATGCGCCCGCGTGTCGAAGAAATTCTGGAAGAAGTACATGTCCGTTTGGATGCCGCAGGGTTTGAACACCTACCGTCACAGAAGATCGTGTTGACCGGCGGGGCGAGCCAGATTCCGGGGCTTGATGGTCTCGCATCGAAGATTTTGGGGAGCCAAGTGCGTCTTGGTCGGCCATTGCGTGTGCAGGGTCTTCCGCAGGCAGCGACGGGTCCGGCATTTGCGGCTGCAGTGGGCATGACATTGTTCGCGGCGAACCCGCAAGACGAATGGTGGGACTTTGAAATTCCAGCGGATCGCTATCCGTCCCGGTCGTTCCGGCGCGCGGTGAAGTGGTTCAAAGACAACTGGTAGGTTGATTTGCTGCATTGCGTCGGATTCGGTGAATCCTACAGGTGTTAATGTATGCATTGCCTAGGTGTTGGCGCTACATATGGCGCTACACCGAGTCTGATAGGGTCTAGATGTGGTGTTCCGCTTGTGCGGGCACTGTTGTCGTGCGCCTACATGTTGGGGTGTGGCGCGCTGATTTTTCAATATCTGGGATTTTCGGCGCGATCTCGCCGAAACCAAAGTAGATTTACCTATATTTTGTGGCTATTTCACGTTTTTTAGGTGACGTCATGGCGCTCTGGGTTTAGGATCGGCGTAATTATGCGACGACTGCCCGGTGGGACGGGCCCAAAAAAACAGGCGGACAGGAACCATGACATTGAATCTTTCGATTCCCGGACAGGACGAACTTAAACCACGTATCACCGTGTTTGGTGTGGGTGGGGCAGGCGGCAACGCCGTGAACAACATGATCGAGCAAGAGCTTGATGGTGTCGAATTTGTCGTGGCCAACACTGACGCGCAGGCATTGCAGCAATCCCGCTCTGAAGCGAAAATTCAGATGGGCATCAAAGTGACTGAAGGTCTGGGTGCTGGTGCACGCGCGACTGTTGGTGCTGCTGCCGCTGAAGAAAGCATCGAACAGATCGTTGATCACCTTGCTGGCGCGCACATGTGCTTCATCACTGCCGGTATGGGCGGTGGTACAGGTACTGGTGCTGCTCCGATTATTGCACAGGCTGCCCGCGAAATGGGTGTTCTGACTGTTGGTGTTGTGACGAAGCCGTTCCAGTTCGAAGGCGGCAAGCGCATGAAACAAGCGGATGAAGGCATCGAAGCCCTTCAGAAGGTTGTCGACACGCTGATCATCATTCCAAACCAAAACCTGTTCCGCCTCGCGAATGAAAACACAACTTTCACCGAAGCGTTTTCGCTTGCGGATGATGTGTTGTACCAAGGTGTGAAGGGTGTGACTGACCTGATGGTCCGTCCGGGCTTGATCAACCTCGATTTTGCTGACGTTCGCGCCGTAATGGACGAAATGGGCAAAGCGATGATGGGTACAGGCGAAGCAGAGGGTGAAAACCGCGCTGTTGAAGCTGCTGAAAAGGCGATCGCGAACCCGCTGCTCGACGAGATTTCACTCGAAGGTGCAAAAGGTGTTCTGATCAACATCACTGGTTCTTACGACCTGACATTGTTCGAACTGGACGAAGCCGCGAACAAAATCCGCGAAAAGGTCGATCCAGAAGCAAACATCATTGTTGGTTCCACTCTGGACACAGCGATGGAAGGCAAAATGCGCGTGTCCGTTGTGGCCACTGGCATTGACGCGATTGCACGTCACATGGAAACACCTGTGCCGCGCCGGTCTATGTCCCAGCCTTTGACACAAGCACCTGCTGTTGAAGAAGCGGCACGTGCGCCAGCACCTGTTGCTGCACCAGCGCCAGTTGCTGCTGCACCAGTCGCGGCCGTTGCAGCAGAACCTGCCCCACAGCCAGAGCAGCGCACAATGTTCGAACAGCCAGCAGCTGAAGCAGCCCCAACATTCGCGCCACGTCGCGAAGCAGTGGCTGACGATCTGCCACCGCCTGCGTACCAGCCTGCACCAGAGCCGACATTGGAAGCACCTGAAGAATTCGTAGCACCACGTGCTGCAGCGGGTACACCAACACCGGAAGCAATGGCGCGTCTGCAAGCCGCAGTTGGCCGTGCCCCAACAGGTCAAGTTGAACGCCCTGCAGCAGCGGGTCCTGTGCCAACAGCCGCTTCCGCAGATGCTGGTGAAGAGAAGCGTGGCTTCGGTATCAATTCACTGATCAACCGCATGACAGGTGCCGCTGCTGAGCCGCAACAATCTGCCCGTCGTGCGCCAGAAGTGACTGCAATTCACGACGAAGCAGACGTTGATCCAGACCAAGAACGCATCGAGATTCCAGCGTTCCTGCGTCGTCAGGCGAACTAAGAATACGACATATTCTGTGATGTGGGCGTCTTGACGCCCCGTCACGATCACGAACGAAGGCCACCCTCGGGTGGTCTTTTTCGTTTTAAATCAGTGCTTTGTTGGCGTTTCTGTCCTTGTGCTGCAATGCGGCGTGATCATGTTTCAGTCCGTCGCAATTGGTGAATTGAGATGCGGGCCTTGTCACCCTACTTTGCAGGTTAACGAAACATGTCTAATCCGCTGAGGCCCTGTGCAAGCAACGTTGAAATCATCTGTGACCTTTGAAGGGGTTGGCCTGCATGCAGGACAGACCGCCAAGATGGTTGTCCGCCCCGCATTGGCCGGAAGCGGAATCACGTTTCGCCGGATGGATATCTTGGGTGAAGCAGGACGTTTGCCTGCGCGTTGGGACATGGTGGAAGTGTCGCCGTTGAACACGCGTCTGCGTAATACGCATGGTACGACGATTTCGACAATTGAACATGTGATGGCAGCATTGGCCGGCTGTGGTATCCACAACGCCTTTATCGAACTGAATGGCCCTGAAGTGCCGATCATGGACGGGTCGGCCGCGATGTTTGTCCGTGGTTTCGTGGATGCGGGGGTTGTTCATTTTGATGCGCCAATGCGCGCGATTGAGATTCTGGATACAGTCACGGTTGAAGAAGGCGACGCCTTTGCGACGCTGTCTCCTGCGACGTCACTTCAGATTGCGTTCGATATTGCCTTTCCGGATGCGGCCATCGGGACGCAGCGCAAAACGCTGAACATGGCAAACGGTGCTTTTGTGCGCGAACTTTGCGATAGCCGGACGTTCTGCCGCGCATCGGATGTGGACACGATGCGGGCCAATGGGTTGGCGCTTGGCGGCACCATGGAAAATGCGGTCGTCGTTGACGGCGATCAAGTGCTTTCTCCGGGTGGCCTGCGCCACGCTGATGAAGCCGTGCGTCACAAAATGCTGGACGCTTTGGGTGATCTTTACACAGCCGGCGCGCCGATCTTGGGCCGCTACACCGGCCACAAGGCAGGGCACGCTTTGACGAACAAGTTGCTGCGCGCGCTTTTTGCGCAGCCGAAGGCATGGCGCTGGGTCAATGTTGACCACACAATCGCTGCGCGTTTGCCCGGTGTTGGTGTGTCACATGCCGATCTGGACGCTGTCGCTTAACTTCTTTTGGTCTTAAATATCTCGGGGGTATGGGGGCTGGCCCCCATGTTCTTGCGTATCCTCACGCGATGGATGCGCGGAAGTGACCGCAGGGTCTGTAAAAGGCATTTTGCACCCCAAATTTTTCTGTTAGACCTCTTCGGAAATGGGGCAAAACCCCTTTGAGCAGAAGTTGCGTTGCACGAGGACATCTATGTCAGGCATTTCCAAACCAAATGGGCGCAAAGCCCGCCGCTTGGGCCCTGTACTGGCGCTTGGACTTTTGGCAAGCTGCGGCTTGTTGGATCAAGAAACGCCGGTTGAGCTTGAAAACCTGACTGCGCAGCAGATTTTTGCGATGGGCGAGCTGGAGCTGGAAAAGGGCAAAGCGGACGAAGCGGCCAATATTTTTGGTGAAATCGAACGCCTGTATCCGTATTCTGGGTTCGCCCAGCGTGCGCTGATCATGCAGGCGTTTGCGTTCCATAAGAACCAAGATTACCCGAACAGCCGCGCCAGCGCCCAACGCTACATTGATTTTTATCCTGTCGAAGAAGATGCGGCTTACGCGCATTATCTTCTCGCGTTGTCTTACTACGATCAAATCGACGACATTGGCCGCGATCAAGGGCTGACCTTTCAGGCGTTGCAAGCTTTGCGCGTTGTGATCGAACAATATCCGGGGACGGAATATGCGTCTGCGGCCATCCCGAAATTCGATCTCGCGTTCAGCCATTTGGCCGCGAAGGAAATGGAAATTGGGCGTTACTATCTGAAACGCAACAATTACGCCGCAGCTGTGAACCGGTTCCGTATCGTGGTTGAGGACTTCCAGACCACACCGCACACACCCGAAGCGTTGCATCGCTTGGTTGAATCGTATTTGTCGCTTGGCCTGACTGCCGAAGCCCAGACGGCTGGTGCGATCTTGGGTCACAATTACCAATCAACTGAATGGTATCAGGACAGTTTCGCATTGCTGACGGGGCAGGGCCTAGAGGCGCGGTCGGTGGGTGACAATTGGTTGTCGTCAATCTACCGCCAAGTGCTGCTTGGCGAATGGCTCTGATCTTTCACGGAAGGCGCGTTTAGGATGCTGCGCGGCTTAGACATACGCGACATGTTGATCATCGACCGGTTGGAACTCGTGTTCCAGCCCGGTTTGAATGTGCTGACGGGCGAAACCGGTGCTGGTAAGTCTATCCTGCTGGATTCATTGGGCTTTGTGTTGGGGTGGCGTGGTCGTGCTGAACTTGTGCGTGCTGGCGCGGATCAGGGTGAAGTGACCGCCGTTTTCGATCTGCCAATGGGCCACACCGGACGCGATGTTCTGGCTGAAGCAGGGATCGAAGTTGAAGACGGCGAGGTTATTCTGCGCCGGATCAACACACGCGACGGCCGCAAAACCGCGTGGATTAATGACCGTCGTGTCAGTGGTGAGGTGTTGCGCAATCTGTCCGAAACGCTGGTGGAACTGCATGGACAGCATGATGATCGCGGGCTGTTGAACCCGCGCGGTCATCGGTTGATGCTGGACGAATACGCAGACCTTGATGCAGACATCACGAAGGCTCGCGCCGCGTGGAAAGCGCTGGCTGAGGCGCAAAAACGCCTAAGCGCGACACACGCCCGCATCGCCGAAGCAAAGGCCGAAGAAGAGTATCTGCGTCACGCTGTGGCTGAATTGGACGCTCTTGATCCGCAAGCGGGGGAAGAGGCCACGTTAGATACCCAGCGCCGCCTGATGCAAGCTGCTGAAAAGATCAGGGCCGATATCGCGAAGGCTGGCGATGCATTGGGACTGTCCGGCGCGGAAGGCATGGTGAACGACGCGAACCGCTGGTTGATTGGTGCCGCTGACAAGGCTGACGGGCGTCTGGATGATCCGTTGGCTGCGATTGAACGGGCGGTTCTGGCGCTGGATCAGGCCCAGCAAGGCGTTGCATCCTGTTTGGATGCCCTGACGTTTAACCCCGCCGAGTTGGAAGAAGCCGAGGAACGGTTGTTTGCCATTCGCGGTTTGGCCCGTAAGCACAATGTTTTAGCGGATGACCTTGGTCCGTTTGCTGAGGATCTACGCGCACGGTTGGCTGTGCTGGATGGCGGTGCAAAAGACCTTGCGACGTGCGAGGCTGATGTGATGACCGCGCAGGCGGCTTACGATGCGGCGGCGGATCGTTTGACCGCAAAACGCACCAAGGCCGCAAAGGCGCTGGATAAAGCGATGGCTGCCGAATTGGCGCCGCTTAAGATGGAACGCGCCGTTTTTGCGACGATGGTCACACCGACGGACGCGGGTCCAGAAGGCCGCGACAACGTGGCCTTTACGGTTGCGACGAACCCCGGCGCACCTGCTGGTCCATTGAACAAGATCGCATCGGGCGGGGAATTGTCCCGCTTCTTGCTGGCTTTAAAGGTCTGTCTGACCCAAGCGGGCAAAGGCGGTCTGACGATGATCTTTGATGAAATCGACCGTGGTGTTGGTGGGGCGACTGCCGATGCTGTCGGGCGTCGTCTGTCCGAACTGGCAGGCGGTGGTCAGGTGCTTGTGGTGACACATTCCCCGCAGGTCGCAGCTCTTGGTCAGCACCATTGGCGTGTCGAAAAACGGCAGACCAAGAAAGAAACAACATCTACGGTTGTGCCTTTGCTTGATGACGCGCGTATTGATGAAATTGCACGCATGTTATCGGGCGATACTGTGACCGATGCAGCACGCGCCGCTGCCGAAGCCCTGATGGCACCAAGCAGCTAGCAGCCACCCCTTGGACCGCGCCACGTGATCCCGTAGGGTTTTGGTAACGCTGAACTTTGGCTTTGAAAGACCCGACCATGTCGTCGCCTGTTTCCCAGTTTCTGTCCGAAAGTTGGACCAAATGGTGCGGCATGGCCCAGAGCGGTCTCGTCACGATCAAACGTGAAGGACCGTCGCAGGTTCAGTTCTGGTTCATCGCGCTGTTCGTTGGGATTGGGGCAGGTTTTGCAGCGCTCGGGTTTCGGCTTGGCGTCGATTGGCTCCAATCGTTTTTGTATCAGGCGGAAGACGTCAGTCGGCTGCATTCCTTGGCCACGCGGTTGCACTGGATTCACATCATATTGATCCCCGCGTTTGGCGGGTTGTTGGTTGGCCTGATCCTGCATTTCTTCACAGATGACGGTAGATCACGGTCGGTCGCTGACGTGATCGAAGGGGCGGCGCTGAACGAAGGTCGGGTGCAGGTCCGGCGCGGGATTGCGTCCGCCTTGGCCAGTATGGTGACCTTGTCGTCGGGCGGATCCACGGGGCGTGAAGGTCCTGTGGTCCACATGGCTGCGGTGATTTCGACCGTGGTGTGCCGGTTCATTCGCGCCGACGGGATCACAGGCCGTGATTTGTTAGGATGTGCGGTGGCGGCGGCTGTTTCCGCCAGCTTTAACACGCCGATCGCGGGGGCGTTATTCGCGCTGGAAATCGTGCTGCGTCACTTTGCGGTTCACGCCTTTGCGCCAATCGTGATTGCGTCTGTGGCGGGGACAGTCATCAACCGATTGGCTTTTGGGGATGTGACAGAATTTGTGCTGCCTGCCCAAAACGCGCTGAACTTCTATGTTGAATTGCCAGCGTTCTTGTTGCTGGGCCTCATGTGCGGCGGGATTGCAGTTGTGCTGATGCGTGCGATTTTCTGGACAGAGGATTTGGCGAACCATTTCCAGACCCAAACGAAACTGCCCGGCTATTTGCGTCCTGCAATCGCAGGCGTGTTATTGGGCCTGCTGGCCGTCGAATTCCCACAAATTATCGGGGTTGGGTACGAGACGACGACACAGGCGCTTTCGGGCAATCTGACCTTTGGGATGGCGGTGATGATCGCGGTCGTAAAGGTCGTCGCCGTTGCGATCACGATGGGCGGACGCATGGGCGGCGGGGTGTTTTCGCCGGCGCTGATGGTGGGGTCTTTGGCGGGGTTGGCTTTCGGGATCGTCGCGACAAGCATTTTCCCGAACGTGTCCGGTGAAGGATCGCTGTACGCGCTGGCAGGGATGGGGGCCGTGGCGGCCGCTGTGTTGGGTGCGCCGATCTCGACGTCATTGATTGTGTTTGAATTAACAGGTGACTGGCAAACAGGTCTGGCCGTGATGGTGGCTGTGTCCATGTCGACAGCTATTTCGTCCAAACTGGTGGATCGGTCTTTCTTCCTGACACAGCTGGAACGGCGCAACGTGCATCTGGCAGCGGGGCCGCAAGCCTATCTGCTCGCCACCTTCATGGTCGCCAATGTCATGCGCAAAGCTGACAGCCAAGGCAGTGCAGACACCGAAAGTTGCTGGGCACTGATCCGCGAGGGCGTCTATATCGACGGGAATGCGACCTTGGAACAAGCCATGCCAATATTCGAAGCAGGCAATCAGGTCTTCATTCCGGTCGTGACAATTGCAGACGAAGACGCGCCGCCCGAATTGTGGGGGGCGCTGTTCCAAGTTGATGCGCTGAAAGCGATGAACAAAGCACTATCGGCGACGGCGGCGGAAGAACATTCCTAAGACATTCTCGCGCGGCACCCTGCTTCTTTGACGTTCTCTATATCCTCGCCGAAGGCCTGGGATCTGCAAAATCCCAAATCCACGCCGCGATATCAGACCTTAGACCTGTTCAATGGTGACCTTGTCGCCCTGAAAAGCCAGATAGCCCGCGATCTGTTTCGCGCCATCGAGCGGGTTTTCGTAGGTCCAGACCGCGTCGGCAAGCGTGCCGCTTTTCGCTTCAATCGCGAAATACGTGGCCGTGCCTTTATGCGGGCAGACAGTTGTGGTGTCTGATGGCTCGAGGAACGCCATCGCAATGCTGTCGCGCGGAAAATAGATGACGGGATCGTAATCGCCTTCGGTCAGCATAAGCGCAGATGTGGTTTCGCCAAGAACAGCACCTGCGACGCGGACGACCCACGTCCCCTCGGCTGGTGAAATGGTCATTTGATGAGCCATGTGAATAGTCCTTTCAAAATAGTCGGCAGGGCCTCGTCGGGCACTGCTACAATTGCATTATGCGGGGCGGTCTGCAGCAAGTGGGGCGCAGGCCGCTTTTAACCAATCAAGGGCCGGTCCGTCGATCCGATCTGCCAGAAGCCGCAACGTATCAGCATGGTAGCGATCAATCCAGCGACGTTCGTCGGGTGTGAGCGCGCCTGTATCAATCAAGCGGCGATCAAACGGCGCATAGGTCAGTGTTTCAAATGACAACATCGCGCGATCATCGCCGCCCGCGATTTGGGGCGCGTCTTGCACGACAATAAGGTTTTCGATCCGGATACCAAAAGCACCTTCGCGGTAATATCCGGGTTCATTTGATACGATCATGCCCGGCTCAAGCGGGATCGTGCTACGCCGCGATATGCCTTGCGGGCCTTCGTGGACGCTCAGGTAGCTTCCAACACCGTGGCCGGTGCCGTGGTCGTAATCCAAGCCGGCCTGCCAAAGCGGCGTGCGGGCAAGCGCATCCAGATGCGATCCTGCGACACCTTTTGGAAAACGGGCCATTGAAACCGCCACCATGCCGCGCAGAACGCGGGTGTAGCAATCGATGTGATCTTGCGCAGGTGTGCCAACGATCATCGTGCGCGTGATATCGGTGGTGCCGTCTTGGTACTGGCCACCTGAATCGACGAGCAAAAGCTCTGATGGTTTCACCGCACGGTTGGTTTTGTCGCTGACCCGATAATGAACGATGGCTCCGTTCGGACCAGCCCCGGAAATGGTTTCAAACGAAATATCGCGCAGCGCGTTGGTGTCGCGACGAAAACCTTCGAGCGCTTTGACGACGTCAATTTCTGTCAATCCGCCCGCAGGAGATTCGCGATCCAGCCACGCCAGAAAACGGACCATCGCAGCGCCGTCACGCAGATGGGCATCTCGTGACCCTTGGATTTCAACGGCGTTTTTGCGTGCCTTGGGCAGCGCGCATGGATCGGGCTGTTCGACGAGCGGCGCATCGCCAAGCAGTTGTTTGACGGCGTACGGGCAGGACTTGGGGTCAATCTGCACGGCACCGTCAAGCGCCGCGATGACCTTTCCGAAATCGTCCCAAACGTGCAAAATCACATCAGATCCGAGGTGATCTTTGATGCCATCTGCTTTGCCGCTGCGGGCAAACAGGTCGACGGTTCCGTCGGACCGTAGGACCGCAAATGCGTGTGGCACAGGGTTGCGTTCGATGTCAGTGCCACGGATGTTCAAAAGCCACGCGATACTGTCCGGCAAGGTCAGGATGCAGGCGTCTGCCTTTAGCGTTTGGGCTACACGCGCCCGTTTCGCGGCGTGACTTTCGCCAGCAAAATTATCGGGATGGGCGGTGAACGGGGCCATCGGTGGGGCAGGTTGGTCCGCCCAGATTTGATCCACCGGATTTGCAATTGGTCGCGGTGTGATGTCCGTGCCGTCCAATGCGTCCCGTAGTGCCGCGATTTCAGTCATCGTGTGCAACCACGGATCAAACCCAATCACGGCAGATCCAGACAGGTTGTCCTTCAACCAGTTGGCTAATTGGATTTCCGGCCAGTGGACTGGTGTGAAAACATCGGCCACCTGATCCTGGACTTGCAAACGATACCGGCCATCAATGAAAACACCCGCCACATCAGGCAAAACGGCACAGAAACCCGCAGACCCAGTAAAACCGGTCAACCATTCCAGACGTGCGTCACGCGGGGCCACATATTCGCCTTGGTGCGCATCGGCGCGCGGCACCAAAACCCCGTCAACACCAAACGCGGGCAAGGCTGCCCGTAACGCCGCAAGCCGTGCGAGCCCCTGTTCCGGCGTCGATGATGCTTCAAAAGTCTGAAACATGGGGCGGTCCTTATCTTCTTTTGGTCTGAAATATCTCGGGGGTTTGGGGGCTGGCCCCCAATTTCTTTCGCAAAGAACGACTACCCCGCTTTGCGCATCCCCATGACACGGGCGCGTTTACGCGGGTCAGTGTCGAACAGACTGGCGAGCTGTTCCGTCATAGCACCCGCCAATTGTTCCACATCGGTGATTGTGACCGCGCGTTCGTAGTAACGTGTCACGTCGTGGCCGATGCCGACGGCGATCAATTCGACCGCTTTTTGCTTTTCGACCATCGCAATCACGTCACGTAGGTGTTTTTCCAGATAGTTGGCAGGGTTCACAGACAAGGTGCTGTCATCCACCGGCGCACCATCTGAAATCACCATCAAAATCTTGCGCTGTTCATGACGCGCCAGCATCCGGCGGTGCGCCCATTCCAGCGCTTCACCGTCGATGTTTTCCTTCAACAGCCCTTCTTTCATCATCAGACCAAGGTTCGGCCGCGCACGCCGCCAAGGCGCGTCAGCTTGTTTGTAGATGATGTGGCGCAGGTCGTTCAGGCGTCCGGGCGTGGCAGGGCGTCCGTCGTTCAGCCATTTTTCGCGGGCAAGCCCACCTTTCCAAGCCTTTGTTGTGAAACCAAGAATTTCAACTTTCACTTGGCAGCGTTCCAGCGTCCGCGCCATCACGTCGGCACAGATCGCGGCGATGGAAATCGGGCGGCCGCGCATGGAGCCTGAGTTATCCAGCAGCAGTGTCACGCAGGTATCGCGGAATTCGGTGTCTTTTTCCTGTTTGAACGACAGCGGTGTTGTTGGATTGGCGACAACTCGGGCAAGACGGCCTGCATCAAGCGTGCCTTCCTCAAGGTCGAATTCCCATGACCGGTTTTGCTGGGCTTGCAGACGGCGTTGCAGTTTGTTGGCAAGACGCGACACGGCACCTTTCAGCGGTTCAAGCTGCTGGTCGAGGTATGCGCGCAGACGTTCCAGCTCGATCGGTTCTGCCAGATCTTCGGCCCGAATTTCTTCGTCGTCGGCGTCCGAATAGACGCGGTATTCGGGGTCGGCGGCGGACACCGGCTGCGGGGCAGGCGGTTCAAGCGGCGCTTCGCCGTCGGGCATTTCGGTTTCTTCGCCCATTTCGGCGTCGGCTTGGTCGTCCATCGACACTTCGGCTTGCGACGCGTCTTGTTGGTCTTCCTGCGTCTGCTCTGGCGATGCTTCAGCTTCGTCGCCTTCGCTTTCGTCGTCGCCTGTGCTGTCAGGTTCGTCTTGGTTGTCGTCTGCGCCTTCTTCGGCTTCGTCTTCTTGGTTGTCGTCGATCTGATCGGGGTCGTCGCCCAATTGATCGGCGTAGCCGAGATCGGCAATCATCTGACGTGCGAATTTTGCGAAGGCTTTTTGATCCTCAAGCATATCGGTCAGGTTTTCGAGCGTCCCGCCCGCTTGTTCTTCGATAAATCCGCGCCATTGGTTCATGACGTTGTCCGCGCCTTCAGGCAGGTCACGACCCGTGGCGAGATGCCGGATCAGGTAGCCTGCCGCGACGGATAGGGGCGCAGAGGCTGTGTCTTTGACTTGGTCATAGCCTTTGCGCATCGCTTCATTGCCGATTTTGGCGTCGATGTTGCCTGCGGTGCCGGGCATGTGCTGCGCACCGACAGCTTCGATCCGTGCGGTTTCCATGGCGTCGTAAAGATCGCGGGCCATTTGGCCCTGCGGCATGTAACGCGCCGCGGTTTTCGGGTCGTGGAATTTGTGACGCAGCGCGAATGCGTCTGCCGTGCCGCGTGCCAGCAAAACTTCGTCGCGGGTCATACGCCGCGAGACCTGCGGTAGACGGATCGTTTCCGCCGTTTGTCCTGCAGGATCAACGGAATAGGTGACCGCAAGTTCGGCGTCATTGGCCATGACTTTCGTCGCTTCAGCCAGCGCTTTTTTGAACGGATCAGCTGGGTTGTCGTTTTGTTTGGTCATGGCACAAGACATCCGGATAAGAGTTGTCTTTTGAATATAGGATTTGTGACGCGGATGCCATGGCAGCGTCTTGTAAAATATCGCTTAGTCTGCGGAGGCCGACATCAGCACGCTGGTGCATTCGCGCAGCATCGCTTCGGCCCGCGATAATGCCCAATCAGCGTCGACCGGATCGCGGTTGATCACGGTCCGGCGCAGCAGGCGGGCTTGGGCATGTTTGGCTTCGACCCGCATCAGTAGCACGTCGCGGCCCCGATCTGCGGGCATCACGGCTGTGACAAGATCAATCATTTCAGTGCGGTAGGACTTGGTTTGATCAGCAGAGGCTGTGTCGTGGTTCCACTGGTGTTCCATGGTCGCCGACAATCGGCCTGCGCAGCTTGCAAAGAAATGAAGCTGCTGATCTGCCGTTCCGTTGAAAGCCGCAAGCGGGGTTGCTGTCACCATCACGAGGCATGCTAATCTTTTCAAACCGCCCATAGATGCAGCATTGACCGGCTTTTTGCGCCAGTCAACTGATCAGAAAATAAACTTTTACCAAAGGATAGGTGCGCAAAAGGGGGGCGGTACCCCTTATGGCTGTGCCGTTATTCGTCGTATTCCGGTTCTTCGAAGCTGATCTGCGCTTCCGGAGCAAGGTTGAACGGCTCTGATGCGAGGTCGTGCATCGTGTTCAATTCTGCTGCACCGGCGAGGGTTTGGCCAGCTTCATCAACGAAGGACAAACGCGGGCGGTATGTCTTGCCACCCATTTCAATCTCACCATCGTCAAAGAGGTAAGCCAGTTCCATGACAATGCCTTCGACATTCGCTTTTGCCGCGTCTTCCGGCATGTTGTCGATAAACAATGGCAAAAGGGCATGGGCCATCAAGCTGGCAGACGTAGCGGCCAAGTCGTTGTGGCCGGGTGTGTAACCGTCGGGCAGTTCAGCGCCAATAATCATCTTCATTTTCTGTGCCTCGTTAGATCGTTTGTTAATTTGCAAACGGTCTTAGTCGGAAAAATGGACAATTTTATGGAATGGACGTGTCATCGGAAAAGGTGGGGAAACGCAAAAGGCGGGACACATAGCCCCGCCTTTGAGAATTTCGATAATGCCAGCGGTTTAACCCAACGACATGCTGGCCGCTGATTCTGGCAGTTCTTCGTCGAAGCAGCGCTGGTAGAATTCGGCGACTGTTTGGCGTTCGAGTTCGTCGCATTTGTTCAAGAAGGACAGGCGGAATGCGTAGCCAACGTCTTGGAAGATGCGTGTGTTTTCGGCCCAAGCCAGAACAGTCCGAGGTGACATCACTGTCGACAGATCGCCGTTCATGAACGCTGTTCGTGTCAGGTCCGCGACTGTCACCATCTGTGAAATTTGCTTGCGACCGTCTGCAGTGTTAAAGTGCGGTGACTTTGACAACACGATTGCTGCTTCCGCGTCGTGGCTGAGGTAGTTGAGCGTCGCGACAAGGGACCAACGGTCCATTTGCGCTTGGTTGATCTGCTGCGTGCCGTGGTAAAGACCAGTTGTATCACCCAGACCGACAGTGTTGGCAGTTGCGAAGAGGCGGAAGGACGGGTGCGGCGTGATGATCTTGTTCTGATCCATCAGCGTCAGTTTACCATCGGTTTCCAGCACGCGCTGGATCACAAACATCACGTCCGCACGACCCGCATCGTATTCATCAAATACGATCGCAACAGGGTTGCGCAGCGCCCATGGCAGGATGCCTTCGTGGAATTCTGTTACCTGCACACCGTCGCGCAGTTTGATCGCGTCTTTACCGATCAGGTCGATCCGCGAAATGTGGCTATCAAGGTTGACACGTACAGACGGCCAGTTCAGACGGGCCGCGACTTGTTCGATGTGCGTTGATTTACCAGTCCCGTGGTACCCTTGGATCATTACGCGGCGGTTGTAGCCAAAGCCTGCGAGGATCGCCAATGTCGTATCAGGGTCAAATTTATATGTGCTGTCGATTTCAGGCACGCGGTCAGTTTTTTCGGCAAAACCTTTGACCTTCATGTCGGAATCGATGCCAAACACCTCGCGAACAGAAATCTCTTCGGTTGGTTTTACTGGTGTTTCCATTGTGCCGTCGGCCATAATATCTTGCCTTCCAAAATCGCGCGTCTCTGTCCTGTCGGGATGCAACATAATGCAGGGGTTCGCAAGGGGAAGGGTGGCGCATTTGAGACCATGAATTGTACTGGCCCCAACGGAAAATGCAGACTGGTCGGATTTTTCAGTACCTTCGCCAACTTAAGGTCACATTTGTACAGTTTGAGAACACCAATTGCCTTGGAGTTATTCGATTGGCTGTACAATCAATTTTGTCGCAAATTAGTCGCGGCGAACGAAGTTTTATTTTTGCGATGATCGGCACCTCTATTTTGGGGGCTACGCTTTCTTGCGTTGCGGTCATGCACCTGTCTGAGACATCATCCGAAAGCCGGATATCAACTGCGATTACCTATTGGACATTACTTGCAGGCTGCATTGGGGGCGCGAGCGGGCTTTGGGCCTGTTATGAACGCTGGTTCGGCCACGAAGGTGCGAGAGGTTGGGCGTCGGCGCTGATCGGCGCATTTATCACCAGCGGTATTGGATCGGTGATTGCCGGCACTTTGATTTTGCCGTTTTACGGGACCATGTTCGGCCCGTTCCAGTTGATCATGTTGATCGTTGCCTACCCAAGTCTTGGCCTGATCTGGCTAGGCATGTTGATGTGCGCGCATGGGTTGTTGGGGCAATGGCGGCAAGAGCGCGACAGCATCTTCCGGTCGGGTCAGTTTTCAGCGTAACCGCCCAAGAAAAAGGGCCGCTGAATGCGGCCCGATGTCTTGGTCTTTTCCGTCTTAGTCTTTCTCGCGGAAATGTTTGCTGGCCTTGATCTGATCCCATGCCCAAACGACTTCGGACAATTGTTCTTCTTGGCTCCGGTCCCCGCCATTCATGTCGGGATGAAGAACCTTGATCAACGCTTTGTATTGCTTGCGAATCTGTGGCTTGGACTGGGTGTCCTTGGCTTCCAGAATTTCGATCGCACGGCGTTCGGTTGGCGGTAGGCGGCGTGTGCTGCCCAGTTTCGCGTTACGCCCCGGGTTCTGGGTTGCGTTCTGGCCCAGCACCTGATGCGGATCATCAACCCCCAGTCGTGCCCAAGCCCGTTCTTCTTCGGACCGTTTGAACGGCTTTGTTGGCCGTTCCCAAACTTTGTCTTTGGCCTGCTGGGCCATCAATTCAGCCTCGGACGTGCCGTCAAAGAAGTTCCACTTTAGATTGTATTCCCGCACGTGTTCTTGGCAGAACCAGAAATAGTCATCCATTGTGTCGGGTGACTTTGGCGCACGGAATTTGGCCTGCTCTTGGCAGCCTTCATGTTCGCAAACGCGTTGCGATGTCTCTGATGCCCCTGACATCCCCCGTCGGCCGCGCGGATTTTTCTTCTTCGCGCTGGAGACGGACATATCAAAACCAAACGGATCATCTTTCTTCATGTCACGCGACTCCTTGTCTCATCGAGGTGCAGACAATAAACCTTTGGGTGCAGGATAGAAGAGGTTAGGTGCAAAATAATGGGGCTTGAAGTCGAAATAATTGACGCGATCAAAACGAAGCTGAATCCGGCGTCGTTCGAGGTGATCAACGAAAGCCATCTGCATGCGGGTCACGCAGGCGATGATGGGTCCGGTGAAAGCCACTGGAAGATCGTGCTGGATGCGCCTGATTTGGCAGACAAAACGCGCATCGCACGGCACCGCGCAGTGCACGCGGCGCTGGGGCCTGACATCATCAACAGGCTGCATGCATTGGCGATTTCGTTCCGCTGATCAGTCGGATTTCAAGGGCGGCTCTGTCCGGCCTTGGTCGGCGGCCCCGTCAACCTTCATCATGTGATCCGGCGCTGGGGTTGGCACCGCAGGCGGCGCAGGTGCGACGTCTGGCGCGGCTGGTGATGTCGGCGGAGTGGGTTCCGGCGGCGCGAGTAACGCGGCAGGTTTAGGCTCCGCATCGGGTGCTGCGGCGGCCAGCGGCTTGCGGAATACCATCATGTTCTGGAAAACGGTTGTGCGGCCCGTCAGGCCAGACCGTTCTTCGGACGGGAGCGTATCGGTGCGGACATATTCCCACCCTTCGGCCCCGTATTCGTTCATGATGGTTTGCAGGGCATAGGCAAAACGATCTTCGGTGGATTTCACACCACGGGCCTTGAGGCCTTTTTTCGGTGCAGGCACCACTGCATATTCATACGTCATTCTGCGACCCTTGATAGACTGCGGGGTCTATAGCAGCGCAAAGATGATTGGCCAAGAGGCGGCTATGTGTGGGCGAGGATAACGTCACGCAATTTCGTGGCTTGAGTGCGTTGCATTAATTCCCGTTCTCGTGCAAAAATCTTCAGAGCGTCATCAATCGAATCTAAGGCCATCTGCCTGTGGTGGTCGGCATCTTTGCCCAAAGTTCGTTGCGAGAGTGTATGTGATGCCTCGGCTCGTGTTTGCATGACGCCTGCCCATTCAAATGGGGACGTTGTGCGATCAAGAGTAGAAAGCGCGTTGTTACACGCGACGGTTGCTTCTATCAATTGTTGTCGTCCGCTCGAACTTTTTCTGCGCTCGCCCAGACCCAGCAATGCCTGTGCCATAACATGCTGCGTGTCAGCTCTTTCTCTTGGAAATTCAATCGGCGTATATATCGTCAGAGCCTCAAGGCAGACACCTATAGTTTCGGTCATCAAAGTACTGGAACGCGTATATGCTGTTGTCGCTGCATTGAGCAATTTTTTCGCCAAGCGCAGTTGCATTTTGGCCCACGTCGGTTGAAACAGTTCGGTCCTGATGAGATCGACTGACTGCCGCTGTACTTCAATAGCTTTATCAAATAGAACCGAACGTGCTTTTTTCGGTGCACGCCAAGCAAGTTCCTCATAGTTATCGCTGGTTAGGCCCATGATGACGGATCGAGGATGCGGAGCCTCATGGGCCGTATAGTTTGACATCGCGGCTTCGCCGAGCACGATGGATTCGTGAAATAGGGCGGCGTTGTCGGTTCTTCTGCCTTCGTCGGTCAATGCAAACGCTAGTTCCACCTTAAGCCTCGCTATTTCGGCGGGGGGTGAATGCGATCTGGACAGTTCTTGCTTGAGATCCAATATCGCCCTCACGCCGTCGGTAATTTCTGCACGTTCGATTTGGCTATCGGAAAGATCGTAATTGAGGAGGTTCTGTTTGGTAAGATCCGCATCGCGGAAATTCGCGCCTCGGTAGAATGTGCGCGGATCAGTACCGGCAATCTTGGCAAGCTCGCCTAGATCATCAGTATCGGCGTGTAGAATGGCAAGCAGTTTGGTTTGCCAATCGCTCACGCCTCGTCCACCAAAATGATCTTATCTGCGATGAGAATGCGGCTATGTTTTTCGTCGAGGTCCGGCACATCGAGAAAACCTGCTTTGAACAATTCGGCCTTAATCAACTGTTCGGCCGCCGCTAGGTTTGCATTTCTGTTGTTCTTTTTCCGGAATAATGCTTGAGCTGCGGGATCTTTGTCTTCGAGGTCGAGGATTTCGATATCTTCGCGTGCGCACCGAATTTCTATTACGACGTTTGTCGCGTCAGGCGCTTCACCAGTTTGGTGTTTAAGGTTTAATCGCGGCGCCTCAACCGCATCCCAAGGACTTCCAGAAAGGTACCTGTCATCCACATCTGGATGAATTTTGAGTTCCCACCCAGCATGATCGTCGTCTGTCACGAAGTGCTGCTCGAGAAAGCGTTTCAACGCGACCTTGGATTCAGTCGTCGTTTCCTTTGACTTTTCTATGTTGCCAGACGCTGCGATATCTATGCTGGGATTTTGTCCGAATATTCCACTAACCCCAACTTTACCGGCATGCTTTTGAACGTCTTTTGACGTTATTATGCCAGTCGGGGATGTCACCGTTCGCGCGATCGTTCGTTTGATTACTTTTACAGGTTCAAGATGGGGAACCCGCAAAACAATCTCGGCACGCTTGAGCGCAACCTTAAAGCGCACTTTGTCATCGGAATTTTCGCCAAACGTGCCTTTTCGAAAAACAATATCAGCGTGCACGGTCGCAGTGCCGTTGTCGTCAAACTTGCTTATCCAACCGTCGATTGAGACTGCTTGGTTTAATGCTCTCGTACGGTTGTCCATGTCGCCTAACTCGGTAAGTACCAGTTAACGTTAGGCTCTGAGAAGGAGAAATGCAATTATAGCGCGAAGCTACAACCCCAACTTTTCGCTCACTAATTTGTTCACCGCCGCAGGGTTTGCTTTGCCGCCCGTCGCCTTCATGACTTGGCCGACGAAGAAGCCGACCAGCTTCGGGTTCACTTTGGCTTTTTCGACCTGCGCGGGGTTGGCGGCGATGATCTCGTCCACGGCTGCTTCGATAGCGCCTGTGTCTGTGACTTGTTCCATGCCTTCGGTCGCGACGATTTCTTCGGGGTCGCGGTCGGAGGTGTAGGCGATTTCGAACACGTCTTTGGCGATCTTGCCGCTGATCTTGTCGGATTTGATCAGGCCGACAATCTGGCCCAAACGTGCCGCTGAAATCGGGCTTTCGGTGACGTCTTTGTCGTCTTTCTTCAGGCGACCAAAGAGTTCGTTGATCACCCAGTTCGCTGCCAGTTTGCCGTCGCGGCCTTCTGCCACGGCTTCAAAGAACGCCGCGTTGGTCACGTCGGCGGTCAGCACGGAGGCGTCGTAGTCAGACAGGCCGAAGTCAGTCATGAAACGGGATTTCTTGGCGTCTGGCAGTTCTGGCAATTTAGACGCCAGATCATCAACCCAATCCTGTTCGATCTCGAGCGGCAGCAGGTCCGGATCGGGGAAGTAGCGGTAATCGTGTGCTTCTTCCTTTGACCGCATGGACCGTGTTTCGTTCTTGTCAGGATCGTAGAGACGTGTTTCCTGCACAACCTCTTTGCCGTCCTCGACGAGGGCGATCTGACGGCGGGCTTCGACGTCAATGGCGGCTTGGATAAACCGCATGGAGTTCATGTTCTTGATTTCGCAGCGAGTGCCGAGGTGGCTAAAGTCCTGCGTTTCCATGTATTTCTCGTACTGGCCCGGACGGCAGATCGACACGTTCACGTCAGCTCGCAGGTTGCCGTTTTGCATGTTGCCGTCGCAGGTGCCAAGGTAGCGCAGGATCTGGCGCAGTTTAGACACATAAGCAGCCGCTTCTTCCGGCCCACGGATGTCGGGGCGGGACACGATTTCCATCAGCGCCACGCCGGTCCGGTTCAGGTCCACGAAGGACATGTTCGGGTCCATGTCGTGCACAGATTTACCAGCGTCTTGTTCAAGGTGGATGCGTTCGACGCGCACGTTACGGGCTGTGCCGTCACCGAGTTCGACCAAGACTTCACCTTCGCCGACAATCGGGTGGTAAAGCTGGGAAATCTGGTAGCCCTGCGGGAGATCAGGGTAGAAGTAGTTCTTCCGGTCGAAGGCAGAGAACAAATTGATCTCGGCTTTCAGACCCAACCCCGTGCGCACAGCTTGTGCGACGCATTCTTCGTTGATGACGGGCAACATGCCGGGCATGCCTGCGTCCACGAAGGCCACGTTGCTGTTCGGCTCTGCGCCGAAAAGTGTGGATGCGCCGGAAAACAGTTTCGCTTTCGTCGCTACCTGCGCGTGGACTTCAAGGCCGATCACAAGCTCCCAATCATGCTTCGCACCAGCGATAACTTTGGGGGCAGGGGTGTCGTATGTCAGGTCCAACATGGGGTCTCTCCGTCAGGGTGTTGCTGCGTTCTAAGACAGGGGGCAGGCAGGGACAAGAGGATGCGGGGATTTGGGTGTTTTGTTGGTGAGATGAATGGCGGGTGGGAGCCCATTCTGCTTGATGCTGCGCATTGAACCAAGGTCGGCTTACAGGGTTCTGAGCGGCCCAAAGCACCGAGCCGCCTTGACACAACTTCCCACTATCATGTCATGTCTCATTTCAGGAATACTGAAGCGAAAGTAGCGGCAAATGGATCGAAATAAAGCGAAATGTATTATGTGTTCGCTAATGCTCTCAGCTTGCGCACCTGCTGTCGACGAAGAGCTAATCAGCTATTTTGATGCTGCCGAAGAGAATATGAGTGAGGCGCGCAAAGCCGTCGATATATGCCTGAGAACTTCAAACAGCTTTGCATGGGATCTTCGAGAGTCGATGTTTCGACAGGCGGGCTATGTCGAAGCTGTATTCGAAGATCCGGAAAGAGACATTGAGGAAATTCGGGCCGTTATTCTCATTGAACCGGAAACCGAGGTTGTGGTTCAACTAGGAGAAGTTGGAGGCAAGAGCGGCTGTATCGTTGGATTGAAGGGGATGTCTCCGCGACAAAGCCATGACCTCGCCCTACCTTGGGTACGTCATTTTGACGGTGTCTCAAACGAAGATAGGGGGCAAGGGCTAACGCATAACGCTATTCAAGCATGGCGAGGCGTTGGCACGCAGTTCCAAGTTTTCATCGCGGCCTACAAAACGTGGGAAATCCTCGAAACACAGGGTGCCGCGGTCCGTTTGTCACAATAATCCTAGGCCTTTCCCTCGCGCTAATGCGGACATAGGCGCAACTACAGCGAATTCACCCTTCGTCCGCATGGCCGTCGTCGAGGTGTCGCTCCGTTTTGGGCAAAGCGCAGCCTGCATCTGAAATTCCTCTTGCATTCATACACGTGCACAAGGCAAATTTTGCGCCATGATGAATGCCAAGACACTTCTGGGGGGGATTTTGGCGATTTGTGTGGGGGCCGCTGCCATGGCCGACACACCTGTCAGACCCTTCTCACGCGATGATGCTGCGACTTTGCAGGCCGAGGCCGTTGCAGATCGCCTTGCAGGGTTTCGTGTGCAGGCCCGTCCTGCCCACATGATCCGGTATCCGGCCATAGTGGAAACGGGTGAACCCGGCGTGCGCCCTGTCGCGCGATCCAGCTTTTTGCCGAACACGCGGTGGACCCATAAAGAAGGGTCCGATCTGTGGACCCGTGCTGCGATGACGGCGATCAGCGGGCATGGTGATGGGCTCGAATCACTTGTTCCGCGCGATATCAACACGTGGTGTCCTGCTTACGTCGAAAACGGACCCGAACAGCGCCGTGCGTTTTGGGTGGGTGTCATGTCGGCTTTGGCGAAGCACGAAAGCACGTATAATCCGCGTGCCGTGGGTGGCGGAAACCTGTGGTTTGGTCTGCTGCAAATCTATCCGGATACGGCACGCCGCTATGGCTGCTTCGCCCGCACGGGCGAGGCGTTGAAGGACCCCGAGGATAACCTGTCCTGCGCGGCCCGTATCATGAACGTGACGGTCGCTCGCGATAACGCGATTGCTGTGCGCGATAGCCGTTGGCGCGGCATTGCTGCGGATTGGGGCCCGATGTCGAACCGCAGCAAGATTTCGGAAATGGCCGCTTGGACTAACCGCCAAAGTTACTGCAAGCCGCAGGTCAACATCCGTCCACAGGCACGTCCCGCGGGTAATTGGGACGTGACCGTGTCCACTATGACAGCGCCTGCGAACGGGTAAGACCTGCCGCGCTTGGCGTTGTGCGTGCTTCTTTTGGTCTTAAATATCCCCGCCGGAGGCTCCGACGCTTAGCCTAGACGCGACAAAAGCGGTCGGGTCACGGCCATCATATCAATTTCTGGCGTCGGCTTTTCGCCGAGTAACAACGTGGCATCCCGCAGCACGGCGATGCCGTCGTCGGCTGATTTCGGTAGCGTGCGGCCTTGGATGTGCGGACCGACCGTGACTTGGAACGGCTGTTTGTGCTTGTTCAATGTCTCGTGGAACAACGTGATGTCGCGCAGTGTCGGGTGGATGCGGTCGAAGAGGTAGAACAGCGCTGAATTGCGGGCGCGGATGTTCACGGGCACGACGGGCAGGTCGAATTTGCGTGCGAGCATTGCTGCTGACGCCATCCATGGACGTTCCCATAGGCGCAGGCCGCGCCGTTTGGCCAGCCGCCCTGACGGGAAGATCACGCCGAGCCTGCCCGCATCCGTTGCTTTGCGGACGTATTGCATCGTTTCGCGCGCAGATGTGCGGCTGCGTTTTTCGAGCCGCCATTCAACGGGGCAGATCATGTCGTCCATTTGCGGTAGAACACGCAGAATGTCTTTGTTCGCGAAGAAATAGGTGTCCGGTCGTCTTTGCGCAATCAGGTGGTGCAGTATGATGCCGTCCGCGATGCCCGTCGGGTGGTTTGCCACGATCAATGCGGGACCATCTGCGGGGATATGACCCAGACCCGTTGCTGTCACGTGTTGGGACAGCATCTTTCCCATTGTGTGCATCACGTCAGCCGCAGATGCGTTTTCCAGCTTTTCGGCCAAGGCGACGGTTTCGCCGTACCCAAGTAGATGATCAAGCGACTGTTGTGCGATTTGCGTCAGTGCGGTGTTGCGCCCCAGCCAAGGGGCGCGTTCGTGGATCAGGGGATCAATGCGATGTCTCATGGGATGCACCATGTGGTGCAACCGTAACAGGCAAATGACAGATCACGGAGATGGGCGATCTACGCCGTATCGAGGATACGTGCCACCATTTCGCGTGTGTCGCCGGACAGGTTTGGTGTCGCTGCGATCCGGTTGAGCGCCGCCTTCATTTTGTCCTGACGCCCCGCATCATAACGTTTGAAGCTATCAAAGGCCGTGACCACCCGCGCGGTTGTTTGCGGATTGATCGCGTCTAGTTTGATCAGCCAATCCGCAAGCAGCGCATAACCGCTGCCGTCCGCGCGATGGAAACCGGCGGCGTGCCGCGCAAAGGCGCCAAAGACTGCACGGAACCGGTTTGGGTTCTTTTCGTTGAAGTCGGGGTGGGCGGCCAAGGCTTTGACCGTCGCGACTGTGTCTTCCGGTGCGCTCAGCGCCACTTGGAGGCCGAACCATTTGTCCATGACCAGACGGTCGTCGGACCATTGGTCTGCAAATGCTGCCAGCTGCGTTGTTTCGTGCCCGTTCCACAGCAATGCCGACAGCGCGCTGATTTGTTGCGTCATGTTGTCTGCGGTTGCGAATTGCTGGGCCGCTTGTTTGCCGCCATCAAGCCGCGAAATAAGACCCAAGACCGCGTTCCCCAAATCGCGTTTGCCCGCTGGTCCAGCATCAGGGCTGTAGTCTCCATCAACAGTCATCGCCGCATAGAGCGCGGCAAGGTGGTCCTGTAGATGTTCTGCTAAAGCCTGCCTGAGTGTTTGGTGGGCCAGATGGATTGCATCCGGATCAGGTATGACCCCCTGCATATGCAGCGCTTGGGCTGTTTCGGCTTGGCTTGGGAATGACAAAAGGAACGCGCGGTAGGCTGGATCAAGATCGTTGTCCCGCACGGCCACGCGCATTGCATCAAGGTAGCGCGTATCTGGTGCTGTTTCGTGCATCACCATCCGGCATAGAACGTCGGACACCAGTTTCCGGCCCGCGTCCCAGCGGTTGAAGGGATCACTGTCATGCGCAAGTAAAAGCGCCCGATCCGCGTCCGATTGCGTTTGTGACAGTGTGATGGGGGCTGTGAAGCCACGATTGATCGATAGGATCGGTCGGGCAGGAAGCCCCGCGATGACAACAGTTTTGACCGTATCGTCGAGGATCAGTAGTTGTTCAGCCTGCATTTCAGCCCCGTCTTGGCCGATCAACGCGTAGCGCAATGGGATAACGCGGGCGGGCCAATCGATGCGACCAAGCGCGTCAATGGATTGCGACAGGTGTAAGGTCAGGGTGCCGTCGTTCCATTCTTCGGTGACGGTGACATGGGGCGTGCCGGGATCGGTCCACCAGCGTGTGAACTGCGTAAGGTCCGTATCCATCGCCTGTTCGAAACAAGCGCGGAAATCTTCGATGGTGGCCGCGTCGCCGTCGTGGCGGTCGAAATACAGGTCAAGCGCTGCTTTGTAGCCCGTGTCACCCGCGAGGGTATGCAGCATGCCGATGATCTCTGCCCCTTTTTCGTAGACGGTCGCTGTGTAGAAGTTGTTGATCTCGGAAAAGCTAGACGGGCGGGGCGGGTGCGCCAGTGGTCCTGCATCTTCGCGAAACTGTGCTGCGCGCAGTGTGATCGCGTCGTCAATCCGTTTGACGGGGGCGGATCGCATGTCGGCGGTGAACTGTTGGTCGCGGTAGACGGTCAGACCTTCTTTTAGGCAAAGCTGGAACCAGTCGCGGCAGGTGATCCGGTTGCCTGTCCAGTTGTGAAAGTATTCGTGGGCGATGATCGCTTCGATCCGTTCAAAGTCTGCATCTGTGGATGTGGTGGGCGATGCGAGAACGCAGCTGGAGTTGAAAATGTTCAATCCCTTGTTTTCCATTGCCCCCATATTGAAGTCATCGACGGCCACGATGTTGAAAATGTCCAAGTCGTATTCACGGCCGTAAACATCTTCGTCCCATTTCATCGACCGTTGCAGTGCACCCATCCCGAAAGCGCATTTGTCTTCATCAGCCCCCGGGCGCACGTAGATGTTCAATGCGACTTTGCGGCCTGACATTGTTGTAAAGGACCCCGGATGCGCCACCAGATTGCCTGCGACCAGTGCGAAAAGGTACGCAGGTTTAGGCCACGGATCGTGCCATTCGGCCCAGCCGTCGCCGGACGCCTGCGGATTGCCGTTGGACAGTAGGACAGGATAGTCGCCTTCGATCCGCACGGTGAAGACGGCCATCACGTCGGGGCGGTCGGGGTAGTAGGTGATTTTGCGAAACCCTTCGGCTTCGCATTGGGTGCAGTACATGCCGCCGGACATATAGAGCCCTTCAAGCGCGGTGTTGGTTTCCGGCGATATCGTGACCTCTGCTTCCCAGATGAACGGGGCGTCGGGGGCGTCGCAGGTCAGGCCGTCGTCAGTAAGCGTGGGATCGACAGGCGTGCCGTCTATTTTGGCGGAGACCAAGTTCAACTCTGTGCCGTGTAGATAGAAGGTCTTGTCGGTCGCATCCGGATTAGGTTGGAACGCGATACGGCTGATCACGCGGGTCTGGGTTGGGTGGAGATGGAAGGTCAGGTGAACATCGTCGATCAGATAGGCGGGCGGTGTATAGTCTTCCAGATAGATGACGGACGGCGCGGAATCTTTCATGGGGCAGCCTTTATGATACGCAGGGTTGATCTAACTATTGGGAACCCGCCCCCGAACTGCAAGCGAAAGGCAGACCATTGGCAAAGATGCGCAAGAAATCTGATTTACCCCAGAAAATATGTATCGTGTGCGAGAAACCGTTCACATGGCGCAAGAAATGGGCAACGGTTTGGGACGAGGTCCGCTACTGTTCTGACCGGTGTCGGCGGGCCAAATGAAGGATTGGTCAAAAGATTTTACCAGATTTGTTGCCTATAGGAAACTTTTGTTCTAATGGTGATGAAAGCCGTGCTGCGGATACTCAATTTGTACTGAAAGGCCCGATTATGACTGTTTATGTGACACGTGATGAATTGCAAGTTGACCCTGTCCTTGCTGATTTTATTGAACAAAAAGCGTTGCCAGATACAGGCATTGCCCCGCATACGTTCTGGGCCGGATTGTCGGGCCTGATTCATGAGATGGGCCCGAAGAACCGCGCTTTACTGGAAAAACGGGCCGAAATTCAGGAACAAATCGATGGTTGGCACGTCGCGAACCGCGGTCAGGACCATGATCCGGTCGCGTACAAAGCGTTTCTGACGGACATTGGTTATCTGGTGCCGGAAGGGCCGGACTTTGAAATCGAAACCACGAACGTTGATCCTGAAATCGCAGCCGTGCCTGGTCCGCAGTTGGTTGTGCCGATCATGAATGCGCGGTTTGCGCTGAACGCTGCGAATGCGCGGTGGGGCAGCTTGTACGATGCGCTTTACGGCACTGACGCGCTGGGCAGCACCGCACCGAAAGGTGGCTATGACGCTGAACATGGCGCGAAAGCGATTGCATGGGGTCGTAAGCATCTGGACGATGTGGCACCGCTGGCCGAAGGGTCTTGGGCGGATATCGACGGGCTGTCTGTGGACAACGGCAACCTTGTGCCTGCGCTGAAAGACCCGAACCAGTTTGTGGGCGGCAATGCTGACGACAACGGTCTGACGGATGTATTTCTGCGCGCCAACGGTCTGTTGATTGGTGTGATCATTGATCCGGAATCCAACATCGGTAAAACCGACAAAGCGGGTATTGCGGACATCATGCTGGAAAGCGCGTTGTCGGTGATTATGGACTGCGAAGATTCAGTTGCCGCTGTGGATGGTGAGGACAAAGTTGTCGCTTATGCTAACTGGCTGGGTCTTATGCAGGGCACCTTGTCCGAGACTGTGACAAAAGGCGGCGAGACGTTTGAACGTGTCCTGAATGACGACATTGGTTTCACGGGTAAGAAGGGTCAGGAAATCCGCTACAAGGGTCGCGCATTGATGCTGATCCGCAACGTGGGTCATCTGATGACGAACCCCGCTATTCTGGACCGCGACGGCAATGAAGCTGGTGAAGGGCTGATGGATGCGATGATCACGACGATGATCGCGATTCACGATCTGCGCCGTCAGGGCGGGAACACGATTACCGGTTCTGTTTATGTCGTGAAGCCGAAGATGCATGGCCCCGAAGAAGTGGCTTTCGCTGACGAGATTTTCACAGCTGTTGAAAATGCGCTGTCGCTGCCTGCGAACACTGTGAAACTGGGGATCATGGACGAAGAACGCCGGACGTCCGCCAACTTGAAGGAATGTATCCGCGCTGCGAAATCGCGGGTCGCGTTCATCAACACTGGTTTCTTGGACCGGACCGGCGATGAAATCCATACTTCTATGGAAGCGGGGCCAATGGTGCCGAAGGGCGAGATGAAATCGTCTGCTTGGATCAACGCCTATGAAGACCGCAACGTTGATATCGGTCTGGCCTGTGGCCTGCAGGGAAAGGCGCAGATCGGTAAGGGGATGTGGGCGATGCCTGATCGTATGGCCGAGATGCTGGAAGCCAAGGTCGGCCACCCGATGTCAGGTGCGAACTGTGCGTGGGTGCCGTCACCAACGGCTGCGACGCTGCACGCCACGCATTACCACAAAATCGGTGTGCTTGATCGCCAGAACGAGATCAAAGCAGGCGGTGCCCGTGGCACGCTTGATGATCTGCTGACAATTCCTGTGGCACGCGGTGCGAGCTGGTCCGAGGACGAAATCACCCGCGAGATTGAGAACAACGCGCAAGGGATCCTTGGCTATGTTGTGCGCTGGGTCGATGCCGGTGTTGGTTGTTCCAAGGTGCCTGACATCAACGATGTGGGCCTGATGGAAGACCGCGCGACCTGCCGGATTTCATCGCAGGCGCTGGCAAACTGGCTGCACCATGATGTGGTAAGCCAAGAACAGGTGATGGCGGGTATGCAGAAAATGGCCGAAGTCGTTGATCGTCAGAACGCGAACGACCCGAGCTACATTCCGATGGCCCCGAACTTTGACACGGTGGCCTTCCAAGCGGCCTGTGATCTGGTGTTCCAAGGCCGTGTGCAGCCGTCTGGCTATACGGAACCAGTCCTGCACCGCCGCCGCCAAGAATTTAAAGCGCAAGCCTAACACACTCATCTAAAGGAGCCTGCAAATGGCTGAGATTTCGATTGAAAACGCACGCGTGATCATTGCGCAAACCATCGCGAAGGGCCGTGAAATGGGTCTGAAGTCGCTGTCTGTTGTCGTGTTGGATGCGGGCGGTCACGTCAAAGCATTTGAGCGTGAAGATGGCGCTGCACCGGGTCGTTTTGCGATTGCCCACGGCAAGGCCTACGGCTGCGTGATGCTGGGGATGACGGGCTCTGCCCAGATGGCACGCGCCGAACAGCAGGCGTATTTCATGAACGCTGTGAATGGTGCCTTTGGTGGCGCGGTTGTGCCTGTGCCGGGCGGCGTGATTGTGCGCGGTGACGATGGTGCTGTGATCGGCGCTGTGGGTGTTACAGGCGACACAAGCGACAACGATCTTGAAGCGGCGATGGCCGGAATTGCGGCAGCTGGCCTGAAAGGCGAAGGCTAACGCAATAGGACGCGCAAGTCCGTTAAACCATGTATCCCCGTCCTTGTTGTATAGGATGGGGAACTATCCGGCACAGCCAAGACGGTTTCCGGAAAGCGAGTGAATAGCTGTGTGATTGCGATCCGCGCTTCCGCCCGTGCCAACTGCATCCCCAAACAGACATGTGGTCCGTGCCCAAAACCGATGTGAGCATTGGGTTGGCGACGTGGCTGAAACGTATCGGCGTCATCAAAACGGTCAGGATCACGGTTGGCTGCGATCAGGAGCGGCATGACGGTGTTGCCTTTGCGCAATTGGACCCCTTCAAAAGCGACGTTGCGGGCGACGAAATGCGGCTTCGTCAGCATCACTGGTGAATCGTGGCGCATGACTTCTTCGATTAGCAGGGGCAGGGCGTCGGGGGTATCGCGGACGGCTGCCCGTGCGTCTGGCCGTGTAAGTATGCTGAGAATGGTCATGGTGATCAGGTGGACGGTCGTTTCGTGACCCGCCACGAACAGTGTGAACACCATCGCCAGCAATTCGTCGTCGTCCAGTCTGTCGCCTGCGGCCTCTGCGGCAACCAGTTCGGATATTAGTCCGGGGCGGGGCGATATGCGTTGCGCTGCGAATGCGTCGCGGAAGTACTGCATCAAGCGACGTAGGCTTGGCAGGGCGAGCAGCAGGGTCATGCCGTTGACGGGCCCCGATATGGGCGCAATCCAATGCGCGATACGGGCGCGGTCTGCCGGATCAATACCCAGCAAAATGCAAATCGCCATCAATGGAAGCGGACGGGCGTAACTGGACAGGATATCGACGGGCCCCTGCGTGTCTAAACCTGCAAGCAGGCCATCCGCTATGTCCGTCAGTTCAGGTTCCATATCGGCGATCTGGTGACGCGCAAAGGCCTGATCGACCAAGCCGCGCAACCGTTTGTGATCCGCCCCGTCCGCGCCAAGCATGTTGCGCAGCAAGGGTTTCATAAACTTCGGTAACCACCAAACCGACGCATCAAGACCGCGTCCGGTGATCGGTTTAGGGTTCCGGACAAATAGGTCGGTCTTCTTTAGAACGTTGCGGGCGGTTTGATCATTGGTCGTTACCCAAACTTCACCTAACAAAGGTATCTTTGCGCGTACAAGTGGCGCATCGTCCCGCATGTGTGTGAGTTGCGATGTCGGATCAGCCAGAAATGACGAAGAATTCAGCGAATAGCGCATATCGCTATCATTACGGCCTGTGCATTGGTGTCAATGCTGCTGTGTGCCTAGTGAGGGTTCCCAAGCACAGTTGCTGGGCTATAATCACGATTGCAAAGTAAAGATTGGATAGACCGCAATGTCTCGGCCTGTGATCGGCGTTATCGCCAATGCCCATACCATCAATGACGATTATCATGTTCAAGCAGCAGGCGAGCTAAACTTGCAAGCCGTCGTCGAAGCGTCGGGGGGGATCCCGTTGATCGTGCCGGCGAACCCGAATTTGTTCGATCTGCGGGAACTTCGCGAAACCTGCGCCGGTTTCGTTTTCACGGGCGGGCGGCCGAATGTGCATCCAGAGGAGTACGGCGAAGTCGAAACGCCAGCCCATGGTACGTTTGACCGCAATCGCGACCGTTTGGTATTGCCGCTGATCCGTGCATGCGTGGCGGCGGGGCAACCGATCATTGGTATCTGCCGCGGCTTTCAAGAAGTGAATGTGGCGTTTGGCGGATCGCTGTATCCTGAAATTCGCGATCTGCCCGGCCGTGACAACCACCGGATGCCACCGGATGGCACGCTGGAAGAAAAGTTCGCGATGCGCCACGAGATCACATTTAGCGCGGGCGGACCCTTTGAACGAATCATTGGTGCACAGAAGGTGATGACAAATTCGCTGCACGGGCAGGGAATCAAGGAACCCGGGCCACGTATTGTGGTTGATGGCTATGCGCCAGATGGCACGCCTGAGGCGATCTTTGTCAAAGATGCACCCGGATTTACCTATTCGGTTCAATGGCATCCGGAATGGCAAGCGGCGTCAGATCCGGTTTCAAGGCCGCTTTTTGCGGCTTTTGGCGATGCATGTCGCGCTTGGGTTGCGGGGCAATCGGAATTGTCGCTAAAATCAGCTTAGGGTTGATTTTCGTGGATGCAAATGTATTTTTTTTCCCCCTAGTTGCTGCGAGGGGGCGGTGATCAAATGACTGCATCACTCCCGTCCCAAGTAGTTTCGTAGTGAGTTTTTTGTTCTGGGTGTGAGTAACCTGTTCAGTAATTTCCGCCGCGCAAGCGGCGGAACTTTGAACGGGGCTGTACCGGTTGGCGGTCCCAACACCGCCAACTGGTACAGGCCTTTTTACCAAAAATGAGACTTGCCGTAACGTGTTACGCCAGCCAAATAGTAAGCGACGCTTTCCTATTTTGAGGCCGCTATGAAACGTTCGACTATCAATGATATTATGGCGCAAGCCGATGACATGATCCGTAGCCACGGGTTTACCTTGCCGCCATGGGCCTATTGGACACCATCTGAATTCAAAGCGAACGCAGATCGCGCTGCCAATGTGATTTCAGCGCGTTGCGGGTGGGATATCACCGATTATGGCGCAGGACGCTACGATGAGATGGGCCTGTTCCTGTTCACCTTGCGCAATGGCCGTCAGGAAGACCTGAAACGCGGTGGCGGCATGTGCTATGCGGAAAAGCTGCTGATTTCGAAACAGGATCAGCTGTCACCGATGCACACGCATGTCCTCAAGGCCGAAGACATTATCAACCGTGGCGGGGCTACGATGGTGATCGAATTGTTCGGTTCTGACGCGGACGGCAATTTTGACGAAAACGCCGGTGGTGTTGTGATGTGTGACGGGATCCGTCGCGAATTTTCAGCAGGCGAAAAGATCAAATTTGCACCCGGCGAAAGTGTCACCCTGATGCCCGGCGACTGGCACGCGTTTTGGGGCGAGGGCGGTGATGTGTTGATCGGCGAGGTCAGCACCGTGAACGATGATGAGACCGACAATATCTTCCGCGAACCGATTGGTCGTTTTGCGGATATCGAAGAAGATGTTGAACCAACGCATTTGTTGGTCAGCGATTATAAGACGTGGTTGTCATAAACGCCTTTTGGCGCAACCCGTCATTTGACAAAGCAAACCACCCTGTCGCAAAACAGGGTGGTTTTTTGTTTCTAGCTCTGGCTGCGGTTATGACTGGTTCGCGGCGCGTGCTTCGCTGAGGTGGCGACGTACGATTTCAAACCATGCACCGGATGTTTTCATCTCGATCAGGCTGTCGTCCAGCGTCTTGAGGTATGCCTCTGCGTTCGGGTTTGTGTTCGAGATCACCGCGTGCAGCGTCAGAACTTGGCTCAGTGGTTCGTTGTATGTCACGACCTCTGACAGACCCTCTGATGCGATCACGCCGTCAGATGCTTCGGTTGCGAGCGCCACAACGTCGTATGTCCCGTCTGCCAAGCCAGTGAAGCAGGCTTGTGGTGTATCGGCGCGGACGATTGTGACGTTTGGTTCGACCAGCTCGTGCTCTTCCAGCATGAACATGGAATAGCCAGCTGGACGACAGATTGTTTTGCCCATCAGGTCTGCGTGCGTTTCTGGCACTGCCGTGCCCACAACGGTGTAATAGCCGAGGATTTGTTCGAACAATGTCTCGGACCACATCAGGTTGTTGCAGCGGAATTTGCTGCCGTCGCCAAGGCGTTCGACGATGTCACAGTTCGGTTGGAACCATGCCAGCGAGAAATCGTAGCGGTGATCAGAAATCAGTGGCGTGAGGTGCGCGCCCCAGTCGTTGATAAAGTCGATGCGGTATTCTGGATTGCCTTCGGCTGTGTCCAGCGCCACGTTGACGATTTCGGTCAGCATGCCGCCTTGGGCTTGGTCTTCGTGGACGAATGGTGCCCAGTTTGAACCGGCCACGACGCGGATCATGTCATTGGTTGGCGCAGGCAGGCTTTCAGTCGTTTCGATCTGTGTGATCGCGGCAGTGTCTGCTGTCGATGCAACGACTTCGTCATCCAAGCACGGGATGTTCAGCGTCGTACCCACGCGGATGACGCCCGGGTTTGGACCGATCGCAGCTGCGTTGGCGCTGTAGATGATCTGGAAATCACCGCCTGGGCCATATGCATTGTTTGCGATGGCAGACAGTGAATCGCCGGATTGGATTGCGTAGGGCGTGCCGCATGCGATGTCATCAGCAAAGGCCGTGGATCCGACCGCTGTCAGGCAAAGGGCAAGGGCGCAGGCGGTTTGTGGGGCATGAAGTTTCATTTGGGGGGCTCCGTGTTGGTTTTGTATGGAACAGGGGGAATGTTCCGATTGGGGTCGGGTCGCGCAGATGCGCGTGGGTCAGGTTTGGGAAGGACGAATGGGGTGGCTTAGAGCCCTGCAGGGCAGGCCGCACCAACGCAACTGATGTCATCGTTCGGGATGCCGACGGTTCCGTATGACGTCTTGATGCTGATCAGGTCGTCGTCGAATGACACGATTTCACCAATCACAGAGACGAGCCCATCAGCCGAAACCAGTTCGATTTCGTTGGTAACGGGCGCTGCGACTTCGACAATATCGGTATCTGGCGCGACGGGTTCTTCAACGACTGCAGGCACGGCATCCGCTTGTGCAATTTCGGTCCAGAGCAGGTCGATCATCAAGGCTTTGGCATCTTTGGCTTCAGGCGTGCCCGGGTAAGCCGCGATAAATGCAAAGACGTCTTCTTTCACACGGCGTTCAGCAACGGCAGCCCATGCGATTGCGGCTTCCGTTGGTGTTTCGTCCGTGTCGGCATCGAATGATGCGCGTGTGGATGATGCCTGCACTGTCGCGTCTGCCGCTGAGGGCAATACTGCGTCGGCAGAAGAGGGAGAGGTTTGCGCAATGGCAAGGCTAGGAACCAAGGCCGCGAAAATCAGGGCGCCAATCGGAAGCGTCAGCCTCGTGCTGATCTCGAACATTTAACAACTCACTTTCTAACCAAATAACTGTAAAAATTTGTCTAAGGGTGGAATGTGGCAAGAAGGCGGTGTGCGTATGTTTCATTGATGAATTTGCTGAAACCATAGGCGCTTTGACTGCTACTTGTGCGTTAATGAATGCATTATTGGCGGCGCTAGTGACCACGTTAAGGTTTTCCCTGAAAAACACAAAAAGACCGCCCCCGAGCAGAAGGGCGGTCTTTTCTTTCAGCGCTGATGAACCGTTATTTGGTCCGTAGCATCTGAGATTCGTGTTGCTTAAGGGTCCGGCGAGCTGTCCGACCGTACCCTTTTGGATCGCTGCGCAGGGCAGGGAACAGCGCGAACAATTCTTCGCGGGCTTTGTCTGCCACACCTGTCAGGCCAATTTCACCGGGGTGGAAGCTTTCAGATGCTGCACCTTCCGCGTAGACGACTTCGTGTTCGTCAAACATCATGTGGATGTATGTGACAAACCCGCCTTCTTCACGCGTGACCATCTTGTCGTCGATCAGGTGCGTCGCTGGCATCAAGACTTCGCTTTCGCCGAACAACAGTTCTGCACGGTAGCCTTGGAACAACATCCGGTGCTGTGGTGACACAAGTAGATCACGTTCCAGACCCGTCACGACCCCCGGACGCAGACGCACTGGTGCAAATTTGTCCGTCGCAGGCACAGTCCGTTGCTGGATCCAGCGGATCGGCTGCATGCCGTGGTCGCGTGTCACAACCAGATCGCCAACGCGCAGCGTTTCGATCGGGCGGGACCCGTGTGGCGTCGCGATGTTTGTGCCTGGCGTGAAGCAGATGACCTGTTCGATGCCAGAGAAGTTCAGCGTCGTGCCATCGTCCAGTTCAACGGAACCCGAGAACGTTTCATTGCCGCTGGCGTTGATGCCGTCGGACGTTTGAACCAGCGTTGTCAGGTCAGCGAGATCACCCAATTTGAGGATATCGCCGCCTGTTTGCGCCACGGGATCAACTGGGGCTTCGTCACCGTCGCCGCCTGTGATCGTGATGACGCCATTTGTCGGCTCACCCAAGTCTTCGAGCGTGAATGTGTCGTTGCCGTCACCGCCCGCGATGCTGTCGCCTTCAGAGAAGGTGATGATGTCATCGCCTTCGCCAGCGTTGATCGTGTCTGCACCTTCGCCTGTGCTGATCACGTCAGCGCCCGCGCCAGTTGAGACTGAATCGTCGCCTGTACCGCCAACGACTGTGTCGTCGCCAGCGCCTGTGACGATTTCTTCAACGCCAGTGAAATCAAGCGTATCGACGCCGTCTGTCACGGTGCCAACTTCGTCGCCAGTCAATGTGACTGTGACGTCGTCGGTCAGGCTTGAACCATCCAGAACGTCCACATCGCCGTTACCGACGTCTTCGCCTGCGTCGATGGTGTCGTTGCCGAACCCGTCTGTGATCGCAATCGTATCGGTGCCAGTGCCAGCCGTGATGTTGTCGTCACCTGCGCCTGCGTTGATGCTGTCGTCGCCTGCACCCAGATCGATGATGTCGTCGCCAGCAGAGCCAGTCGCGGAATCGTCACCGGAGCCCAAGAAGAACTGTTCAATCTCGGCCAAAGATGCGGTGTCGGCCCCGTCCGTCAAAGTCCCCGTTTCTGGGGATGTCAGGTTCAGGATCGTATCGACTGTGATGTCGGATGCATTCAGGACATCCACATCGCCGTCACCTGCGTCTTCGCCGCCTGTGATCGTGTCGTCACCGAAGCCATTGGTCAGAACGATTTCGTCATTGCCAGTGCCACCGGCAATTGCATCGTCACCAGCACCCGCGTTGATTGTATCGTCACCGGCACCAAGATCGACAAAGTCGTCGCCAGTTGAACCGGTTGCCGTGTCGTCGCCAGAGCCCAAGAAGAACTGTTCGATTTCCGCGAGCGTCGCGGTATCGGTTCCGTCTGTCAGGGTTCCGGTTTCGGGCGCTGTCAGATCAAGCGTTGTATCAACTGTGACGCCAGTCGCATCCAGAACATCTGTATCGCCATTGCCGACTTCTTCGCCGCCAACGATATCGTCGTTCCCGAAGTTGTCGTTCAATGCAACGGTATCATCGCCAGTGCTTGCATCGATGACGTCATCGCCAGCGCCGCTGGTGATTGTATCGTCGCCTGTGCCGCTTTCGACTGTGATGCCGGATGTATCGTTGGTCAGGTCGATCGTGTCGTCGTTGTCAGTCCCAACAACACGTTCGATTTCCGTGAACGACCCGTCAGACCCAGTTGTGCCGACTTGGTAATCCGCCGCTTCATCGCCGGTAAAGCTGACATCGACGCCGTCTGTTGTGCCGACGCTGTCGAAGGTCACGGTATCGATATCCGCACCGTCTGCGTCTTCGCCACCAGTGATCGTGTCTGTGTTGTCCGCCTCGGACACTATGACCGTATCGTCGCCAGCGCCGCCGAACAGCGTATCGTCGCCCGTGCCGCCGATGATGACATCATCACCTGTTGCCGCGCGCAGACCGTCATATCCGGTCAGGGACGTTTGCACGCCGCCTGTATCGGGACCTGAGATAAACGCCTCTAGCGAATTTCCACCATCGTTTTCGAAGTAGATGATATCGATTGTGTGTTCACCATCCGTCAATGTCACCGGAGTTCCGTCGACGTATGTAAGAGCGTGTAGGCCGTCATTGTTGACAACTTCAACGCCATCAATGAACATCTTCGATCCGTCATCAGACCCGGTCCGGAACGTGTAGTCGCCCGCGGTGTCAATGATCAACGTGGATGAATATTTGATCGCGAAGTCATCTGCGCTGTCGATATCAGCAGGGTTCAGGCTGTCGGTGTAGCCAACGGATGTGGGTGTCCCGTCATAATCAGGTGAGCCCGCAACAAAGCCTGCATCCGCGAGGCTCGTTGGATTGCCTGTCGGGTCGAGATCGAAATATTCGTAGTGCCACGCACCGTCGGGTGTATCGCCATAAACGGTATCGTCGCCTGCGCCTGCATCGATTGTGTCCGATCCATCGCCGCCATAAATATCGTCCGCACCTGCACCAGCAAGAACGCTATCGTCCCCGCCTTGGGCGACGATAATGTCGTCGTTTGGTGCTTCGCCCGCGACCAGCGCATCGCCGCTATCGACGAAATCGCCTTCGAGGTCGCCGTTGTAGCTGCCGTCGATCAGGTCGTCGCCCTGCGTGCCAGTGACGATACCGTCTTCTGGCATCGGAATACCGATAGCGTTCAGGTAGAACGGATTGTCCGCGTCGGCAGGGGAAATGCCGTCGAGGGTGATCGTCTCACCGTTCGGGAACGTAAGGACTGCATTGCCGGACCCGTCATCGCTGACCACAACGTCGTTTGTGTTGACCGGGTTGCGGGCAGGGTCGCCGGATGGCGCGTCGAACAGGTTCGTGACGTCGAGCGTATCGACGCCTGTGAATGTACCGTCCAGATTGTCGGTTGGGGCGTCGAAGTTTGTGACGATGTCGTTGCCGAAGCCGTCTTCGAGAACCACAACGTCGGGGTCCTGATCCGGATTGCCCGGGCTGTCTTCGCCCAGATTGATCTGGTCGTCGCCTGCGCCTGCGTTGATCGTGTCGGTCCCTTGGCCAAGGTCCACAACGTCGTCACCAGCAGAGCCGATGACGCTATCGTCGCCAGAGCCAAGAACGATTTCTTCGATCTCGCTAAAGGATGTAGTGTCTGTGCCGTTCGAGATCGTGCCTGCTTCCGGCGCGGTCATGTCAACGGTCAGGTCTTCGGTCAGGCTTGACCCGTCAAGGACGTCTACATCACCGTTGCCAGCATCTGCGCCACCATCGATGGTGTCATTGCCGAACCCGTCAGTGATGACGATTTGGTCGTCGCCAGTGCCAGCTGTGATGTCGTCGTCACCTGCGCCGCCGATGATCGTGTCATCGCCTGCGCCTGTGTCCGCGATAAAGCCAGCCGTATCGAGCGTTGCGTCGATGACGTCTGTGTTGTCGGTCCCGATGACGCCTTCGATTTCGTCGAACGTCCCGTCAGAACCAGTTGCGCCAACAGCGTAGTCCGCAGATTCATCGCCATCATATGTGACTGTCACACCGTCCGAGCCGGACACACCAGAGAAGTCGACAGTGTCGACGTCTGCGCCACCAACGTCTTCGCCGCCAGTGATCGTATCCGTGCCGTCGGCATTCGCGATGGTAAAGATGTCTGAGCCATCTTCACCAAACAGCGTATCGTTGCCAACGCCACCATCAATGGTATCGTCGCCAGTGCCGCCGTAAACTTCGTCGTCGCCGTCTGCTGCAAAGACAGTGTCATTGCCGCCGTTCGCTTCGATCAAGTCGTCGTTTGCTGCGTCACCTGTCAGAATCGCATCGTTGTTGTCGACGATGTCGCCGTCTGGATCGCCAAGGTAGGATCCATCGATCAGATCACCGTTGTTTGACCCTGAGACTGTGCCGTCCGGCAGTGGGATGCCGATGGCGTTCAGGTAGAACGGATCGTCTGCATCCGCAGCCGGGATGCCAATCAACGTCAGGCTTTCGCCATTCGGGAAAGTCAGTACAGCATTGCCAGACCCGTCGTCGGTCACAACCACATCGTTGGTGTTCACCGGTTCACGTGTCGGATCGCCTGCAGGGCGGTCGTACAGGTTTGTCACGTCCAGCGTGTCGATACCTGTAAACAGCCCGCCGCCTGCTGGTGTAGGTGCGTCAAAGTTTGAGACAATGTCATCGCCGAAGCCGTCTTCGAGTACCACAACATCGTCGTCGCCATCAGGAACGCCGCCGGTGATGTCAGCGGTCGCGTCACCGAGGTTTACGATGTCGTCGCCTGCACCCATGGTGACGGTGTCTGCGCCAGCGCCTGTGATGATGGTGTCATTGCCGGAAGAACCAACAATTGTATCGTCGCCGCTGCCAAGAATAACAGTTTCGATGTTGTCGAATGTGGTCACATCCGCGCCAGATGTCAGCGTGCCGTTTTCGGCGTCAGCCGTATTTACGGCAGACAGATCAAGCGTCACGTCCGAGGTCACCGTAGAGGCATCCAACACGTCAACGTCGCCGTTGCCTGCATCTTCGCTGCCGTCGATTGTGTCGGACCCAAAGTTGTTTTCAACGATGAAGGTATCGTCGCCAACACCACCTGTCAGGTCATCGTTGCCAGTGCCACCAGCGATGATGTCGTCGCCGCCTTGACCGAAGATGACGTCGTCACCGATGCCGCCGTCGAGGCTGTCGTTTTCACCGATACCGTCTTCGACTGGAATGCTTGTGACTTCCAGATCGCCGATCCGGATCGCATGCGCGCCGTAAGCAGGGTCTGTGTTTGCGTATTCGATGACGATTTTGGACACCGGACCTGCCACGCTGACTTGAACAAAGCCCGCATCCAGGTTGGTTTCGGTGTTGCCTGCCGCGTTGTCTGCGACCGCTTGCGCTGTACCGTCTGGGTTGGACGTTGTGTTGATCGTTGTGTTGCCGTTGCCGACTGTCGAAAGGGTGACCGGAACAAGGTTGCCGTCCGCGTCATAGGCGCGAATGGTAACTTCGTCGGTAAACTGTCCGGCGAAGCGGTCCAGATCGAAGATACCGAATGTGACGTTGCTGACTTCGTCGTGGTAGCCCGGATCATTGCCTTCGAAATCAAGTGTGACGACTGCAGCGCCTGATGACGTACCAGAGCTACCGCCAGTGATGGCGATGGAAGATGTGTCGCTCTGACCGTCATAGTTATACAGCGTGTCAGTTGTTTCCATCGCAGCGGACGTAAAGTTCGTCCCCTCTGCGACGCTCATGGTGACAGCAACGTCACCGTTTGCTGTGGTCCCTGTCAGGCCGCCGCTGACGTCAGCGCCGTCGGCCACACCCAATGTGGACCAGCTGAAAGTCGACGTGCCAGCCGAAGCGTTTGTGTCGCCTGCGCTGTCGCCGTAGATTGTGTCGTTGCCAGCACCACCGGTAATGGTGTCCTGACCGCCCGCAAGCGTGGATTGGTCGCCGACCAAGAAGTCGTTTCCTGCGCCACCGTCAATCGTATCGTCGCCGGTGCCACCGTATGCTTCGTCGTCGCCAGCGCCTGCAGAAATGGAATCGTTGCCGCCGAAACCGTAGATCAGGTCATCGTCAGCCACATCACCCGCCAAGATGGCGTCGTTGTTATCGACGATGTCGCCGTTCGGGTCACCCAAGTAGGTCCCATCGATGATGTCGTCGCCCGCAGTACCGGTGACAGTGCCGTCTGGCGGCGTCACATCAGAGAAGGACATCGATTCAAGGTTGATCACACCTGCGTCGTTGGTGTCAGTTGTACCGTCTTCGTAGAAAATTTTGAAAGACCCAACAGGGCCTGCAATGTTCACGATGATGGAAGACTGGTTGTCGCCGTCGTTGTTGCTGGCTTCAATCTGGAGGTTGCCGTCGAGACCATTGCTTTCCACAACATGGCCCGTGCCAGTGGTCGTGTAAGTGATCGGAATCGGGTTGCCGTCCGGATCGTAAGCTTCGACGCGGATTTGATCGTCCCAGCTGCCTGTGGCTTGGTCAACGTCAAACAGTGTAAACTGGACGTCTTCGACAGTGTTCGAAAAGTCGACTTCGAGTGCTGGGTCGTTTGATGGCGCATAGTTGCTGCCACGCAGGCCAACGCCGGTCCGGCTCCAGAAAGGTGCTTCAAGCGAATTTGCTGTGAAGGTAGCGACGGTCGAAAGCCCGTTGTCCCCTGTAAGGGTTTGGGTGGTCGACGTGGTAGGGATTACAATGTTTGCCATAATTTATTCTCTAGATATCAGTTCAGGATTTACGAAAGTTGGTTTGAACTGAGGCTCTAGAACGCTCCTTTAAGTGAGTTGCGGTGCGCACTGACAAAATCAATGACGTTGGAAAGGCTGGGAACAGCACGAAGCTTTTTCGAGAATTTCTGTGGAGCCTGCTGCGCATACGTTTTGGGGCCGTCAAAATTGACAGCCTTGCCGGCGTTATTGTGTGGACCAACCGAACATCCGGTCTTCCCCCAAAAGGAACCGCCTAAACCACTATAGACACTCTGTAACATCGTAACTCACTCCAGCCTCAACACAGGCACATGCCTGAATGCCGGAACCGCAAAACAACCGCGCGGATTCCGACTTCTTTGATGATGGACTAAAGGTGAGAGAAGGCGACACTGAGTGTGAACCGTGGCGCAAATGAGAAAGTTTTAGACTTAATTGTGTCAGACTATCCTTTTGGACAGGCAAAATAGACGTTTTTGCCCTTGAATCACGATCAAGGGCAATTCGTTGCAATCATTACGCGAATTTGAATTCTTGGTCATAGAGTCAAGTCGAACGTCTTAATTAGCGGCAATTCTGTGGCACGCGTGCCAGTCAGATCAAACAGCGCGTTCCCCAAGGCTGGCATTGATGGTGGTGTTCCCGGTTCGCCGACCCCGCCGATGCTGTGTCCGCTTTCCAAAATCGAGACCTCGAATTTAGGCGTGTTGTGCATCCGCAAGGCGTCATAGTCAGGGAAGTTCCACTGATCCACTGCACCGTCGGTGAAGGTGATTTCACCCTGTGCCGCCGCCGACATGCCGTAGATCGCACCCGAGATCATCTGCGCTTCGATGATGCTGGGATCAAGCGCTGTGCCAACGTCGCATGCTATCCAGCATTTATTGATCCGGATTGCGCCGTCTTCGTCGACGACTTCGACGATTTCCGCAGTAGGTGTGCCGAACGAATAGGTAAACCCGATACCGCGTCCAACGCCGTCGGGGGTCTGTCCGGTCCAACCCGCCATTTCTGCAACCGTTTCAATGACTTTCGCAGAGGCAGCATGTTCCTTGGCTGCCATGTTTAGACGGAATTGCACGGGGTCTGCGCCTGCGGCCACGGCCATTTCGTCGATGAACGTATCAAAGAAGAACCCGTTGAAGGAATTCCCGACAGAGCGCCAGAACCCGATCGGCACAGAAAGATCTGTCAGGTGGCCCGACAGGCGGAAATTCGGGATGGCGTAGGGTTGGTCTGCCGATCCTTCGATGTGCCCACGGTCAGGGCCGGGTGGTATTTGTCCTGCGATGCGGAGTGATGATTGATGCGTGACTGACGGCGCTGCGACTTTACCATGTAGCAATACCGGTTCGCCGTCTTTGACCACACCCCGGAATGACGCCGCTGCGGCTGGACGGTAGAAATCGTGGCGCATGTCTTCTTCACGCGACCATGTCAGTTTGATTGGCGTGCCTTCGAATTCTTTCGCGACACGTGCTGCATGCACTGCTGCGTCAAATTCAGTACGACGGCCAAAACCGCCGCCCATATAGGTCGTCTGCACGGTGACTTGTTCAGGGGTCAGACCGACAGCTTCCGCAGTCTTTTGTTGGATGATCACCGGCGCTTGATTTCCCGCCCAGATGGTCATGGCGTCACCTGTGTAAAGCGCAGAGGACGTCATTGGTTCCATCGTCGCATGTGCAAGCCACGGCACGTGGTAGTTTGCCGTGATTTCCGTGCCTTCGACCGCTGCTTCCACATCGCCGTCATCGCGTGTGACGCTGTTCGGTTTGGACGAAAGGGATGCGGTGATCGCGTCCATCAGGCCGTCTGTTGTTTCTGGATAGGTGGATGGTTCCCAAGTGATATCAACCATTTCGGCCGCCTGCATCGCCAGCCACGTGTTGGACGCCACAACGGCGATGCCGTCGCCTAGGTCAATCACGCGGTCGACTCCGTCCATCGCTTCGGCCTCGGTTGCGTCAAACGACACCATGCCGGCGCGGGCAGGGTTGATCCGCACGGTCGCGAACTTTGCACCGTCGAGCGCCACATCAGTGGCGTAGGTTGCGGTACCCGTTGATTTTCCGACCATGTCGGTGCGGGGCATGGCCTTGCCGAGTTTGGTCCATGCGGATTTTGCGCGCAGGTCCACCTTCGGCGGATCAATGGCGGCGGCTTCTGCTGCTAGATCAATATAGGACATCTTTTCGCCGCCAGCGGTGATCACATGTCCATTTTCCGTCTTCAGTGTGCTAGCATCGACGCCAAGCCGATCTGCGGCTGCAAGCTTGAGCGTTTCGCGTGCCGTAGCACCTGCTTCGCGCATTTTGGTGTAAGCGTCACGTGTAGATGTGGACCCGCCTGTAACCTGCAGGTTCAACAGCTTGCCGACCTCGCCCACGGTTTCGCGCATACCGGTCATGAATTCGGAATCGGTGTAGTGGTGGTAGGGCAGGGCGAGACCCAGAAGCGCGCCGTTGTAGTAGGCCTTTGCGGGCGGGCCGTGCATCACGTTGATGTCGTTCCAATCCAGATCCATTTCTTCGGCAACAAGTGCCGCCATTGTGGTCTGGATGCCTTGGCCCATTTCGGCACGCGGCGTGATGATCGTGACGCCATCTGCGTTGATCAGGATGTAAGGGTTCAGGGTGCTTTCACCGCTCGCGGTTTGCAGCGGATTAGGCGCTTCTTTTTTGACTTGATAGACCCCGAAAGCGACACCACCCACCAAAGCGGCGGACCCGATCAGAAATGTACGGCGGGCGATTTTACCGATGCTGGCCATGGATCAAGCCTCCTTCATTTTTGTGGCGGCGTCATGGATGGCAGCGCGGATGCGCGGGTAGGTGCCGCAGCGGCATAGGTTGCCCTGCATCACATCGTCGATGTCTTGGTCCGTTGGTTCGGGATTATTCGCCAAAAGATCAGCGGCTTGCATGATTTGACCCGACTGGCAGTAGCCGCATTGTGCGACTTGGTTGTCGACCCATGCCTGCTGGATGATCGCCATGTTGTCGGGTGTTCCAAGGCCTTCGATGGTTGTCACATCACCCCACACGTCTGCGAGTGCGACCTGACAAGACCGCACCGCTTCGCCGTCGATATGGACCGTGCAGGCCCCACACGCTGCAACACCACATCCGAATTTTGTGCCCGGAAGACCGACTTCGTCCCGCAGGACCCAAAGAAGGGGCACATTGTCTGGCAAATCAATATCGTAGGACGTTTCGTTGATTTTCAGCGTTGTTGGCATGTCGGCCCCTTAGAGTGATTGGTGTCGTTCGGTTTTAGATAAGCGTTATGTGGTGTTTACAAGTATATCATATCAGGGGTGACGTTGGGGAAGCAGTTTGGGGATCGCGTCTTTGAATTTGAAGAAGCCTTTGGTGGCATAGGGCCAAGCCGCTGAATCGTAGGGTCTGACGACTTGGCAGAGCGTGATATCGGCTACTGCGAGTTGAGGTTTCAGCGCGGCCAACTGATCGGCTGCGGGTCCGACGGGTGCATAGGCTGCCACGATCTGCGTGATTTGATTGGCTTGCGCCCATGCGGTGATGTCTGTGTCGTCTGATACGGGACCATTCTGATCGCTGAAGCGCGTCGTTGCGGCCGTGATGGCCGCACCTGCAAAATCTGTGACTTTTGGGCTGACGTGGTTTGGGCTGCGGTGTTGGGTGGCGTTGAGGGTGATCGTGGCGACCGGATTGCAGGCCGAGAATACATAATGAAGCGATAGGTCTTCTTCTGTCACCAACAAACCGGTGCGCGCGGTTGGGTCGATTGAATCGCTGGTTGGAATGTCAGTCGGTGGCGGTGGTGGCGTGCCATCCAAAGGGATCGCTTCGGTTGCTAATCCTTTGGGCTGGAACCGCCCGTCCGTATATTTTGCGATGTTATCAGGCCGTGTGAGGTAGGTTTTCCCAAGGGTTTGCAGCCCCCCGACCCAACGCCAAGATAACGTGTTTGATGCCGGATCACCGTCGAGCAGGTGCCGCAGAAAGAAATCCGCCCCTAAGGTCCACGGCAGTCGCAGCGTGAAAATCCAGATCGACGCAAACCACATGCGGGCGTGATTGTGCAGGTAACCCGTTTCGACCAGTTCTTTTGCCCAATGGTCGAAGCAATCAATGCCGGTTTCGCCCTTGCAGGCGGCTTCCCAATCGGCGCGCAGTCCGGATTCGGTTTGGATACGGTTTTGCGCGGCTTGCAGATCGGTCTTGTATGATGTCCAAACGGAAGGGCGCATTTCCAGCCAGCCTTTCCAGTAGGTCCGCCAGAATACCTCTGCGATGAATTTATCAGCCGCTTTGGGGGAATGTCGGGCAAGCGTGGCCTGCAACACTTCGTTTTCAGTGATGATGCAATGGCGCAAGTAGGGCGACAGTTGCGACACATGAGGATGGTCGGGGCGGTCGTAGTTGCGTTTGGTCGCGTAGTCGAAGCCCGCATGCGGCGTGAATGCGTTCAGGCGGGCGAGGGCAGCGGTATATGTCGGGTCAATCATCACCGACAGCTATCGCGATGCAGTGTGAAATCAAGCAATGACCCGCAGCTTTGACGCCGCAAAACAATAGGACCCGAGCGTTAAGTCCCATCCGATCAGATAGGACGTGCTGACGGCATCGGCGATATCACCCAAAACGTCGAAGCCGCCGTGCGTCAGATCAAGCTGGCAGCCATCCGCCGTTTGTTTGAAGGACACTGCCACGATCGTCGCCGCGTCTTCATCACCGTCAGGGTGCCATGTGAAGGCCATGTAGCGGTCGGCGTCCCATCCGATGATTGTGCCCCAATGGATTTGTGTACCATCCGCGCAAATTTCGATGATGCGCCCATTTTTGCGGGGTTCCACGATCAATTTGGCGGTTGGGTCTGACGCGTGCCGGTCTTTAGGCCACCACGTATCGAGGTTCGCCATGAATAGATCAAACGCTTCGGCTGGCGAAAGCGGGACATGCGTCGTTTTGTGAATTGGGATCATGATTTATCCTTTTGCGCGGCTTTGTCGCGCGCTGCTTTTGCGAATGCGTCAAGCGCGTCATCCCACATGCTGTCAAGATATCGGCGCAAGTCATCCGCGCCACGCGGGTCGATGGTATATAGGCGCTTGGTTCCGTGTTGCGAGACCTTTAGCAGGCCAGCGTCTGACAATACCTTCAGGTGCTGACTGACCGCTGGACGACTGACAGGCAAACCTTCGGCCAATGCCCCGACGGCAAGGGGGCCATCGCGCAAACACGCAAGAATCGCGCGGCGGGTCGGGTCGGCCAAAGCGGCTATTGTCATTTCGTAAGTCATAGCTTACCGTAAGTCACGGCTAACGCACTTGTCAATCCAAATCGCCAAGATGAAACAGCCGCCCTTGAAGCCCCTGTCAGGCGACACTAAGACTCTGTCAGGACATTTGAAGTAATGATGGTCAAAGGCCATCCCGGAGTGAGGCACAGCCGATGCAAGATCCAGTCGAAACATACATGAACCTCGTGCCTATGGTCGTCGAACAGACAGCCCGTGGTGAACGCGCCTACGATATTTTTTCGCGCCTTCTGAAAGAGCGGATCATTTTCCTGAATGGGCCTGTCCATGACGGCATGTCCCAGCTTGTTGTGGCGCAGCTGTTGCACCTTGAAGCCGAGAACCCGAAAAAAGAAATCTCTATGTATATCAACAGCCCAGGCGGCGTTGTGACATCCGGTTTGTCGATCTACGACACGATGCAATACATCAAACCGAAGGTGTCCACGCTGGTTATCGGGCAGGCGGCATCCATGGGGTCATTGCTTTTGACAGCTGGTGAAAAAGGCATGCGTTTCTCACTGCCGAACAGCCGCGTCATGGTCCACCAGCCATCTGGTGGTTACCAAGGTCAGGCAACGGATATTATGATCCACGCCCAAGAGACCCAGAAGCTGAAAGATCGTTTGAACCAGATCTACGTGACGCACACAGGCCAGACTTTGAAAAAAGTCGAAGCCGCACTTGAGCGCGACAACTTTATGTCGCCTGAAGAAGCGAAAGATTGGGGCCTGATCGACGAAATCGTGACAAACCGCGCGAAAGACGACGACGCAGACGCATAATCAACTTCCGCACGGTGGTGTTAACACCCTGTTAACACCACCGTGCGGTAGACATTTTGACATTGTGGACCGGTGCGTGCTGCCCTAGACTTGGGTCGGTAAGCAGTTCACGGCAGCAGTATGGCCGTCCGGCCAAGGGGAAGATAATGGCGAATTCGTCCAACAGCGACAGCAAAAACACCCTCTATTGTAGCTTTTGCGGCAAGAGCCAACATGAAGTGCGCAAACTGATCGCGGGTCCAACCGTTTTCATTTGCGACGAATGTGTCGAACTATGCATGGACATCATTCGCGAAGAAACCAAATCCGCTGGTCTGAAAGCCGGTGAAGGTGTGCCAACACCGACCGAGATTTGTGGCGTTCTGGATGATTATGTCATTGGTCAGATGCATGCGAAACGCGTGCTGTCTGTGGCCGTACACAACCACTACAAGCGCCTGAACCACGCGGATAAATCCGACATTGAGTTAGCGAAATCTAACATCATGCTGATCGGCCCGACCGGTTGTGGTAAGACACTGCTTGCGCAAACCCTTGCCCGTATTCTGGACGTGCCCTTCACAATGGCCGATGCGACAACGCTGACGGAAGCCGGTTATGTCGGTGAAGATGTCGAAAACATCATTCTCAAGCTGTTGCAGGCGTCCGAATACAACGTTGAACGCGCGCAGCGCGGCATCGTCTACATCGACGAAGTTGATAAAATCACACGGAAATCTGACAACCCATCCATCACCCGTGACGTATCGGGCGAAGGTGTTCAGCAGGCGCTGCTGAAGATCATGGAAGGCACTGTAGCCTCTGTTCCGCCGCAGGGTGGCCGGAAGCACCCACAGCAGGAATTCTTGCAAGTGGACACGACGAACATCCTGTTCATCTGTGGCGGTGCGTTTGCAGGTCTCGACAAGATTATTTCACAGCGCGGTAAAGGCTCTTCTATGGGCTTTGGGGCGGAAGTGAAAGACGTCGACGAACGTGGTGTGGGCGAGGTGTTTACCGATCTCGAACCAGAAGATCTGTTGAAATTCGGTTTGATCCCTGAATTCGTTGGTCGTTTGCCTGTGATCGCGACGCTGACCGATCTGGACGAAGATGCGCTGATCATCATTCTGACCAAGCCGAAAAACGCGCTTGTGAAGCAATACCAGCGTCTGTTCGAACTTGAGAACACAAAGCTGACATTCACCGATGACGCCCTGCAGGCGATTGCGAAACGTGCAATCGAACGCAAAACAGGTGCACGTGGTTTGCGGTCTATCATGGAAGACATCTTGCTTGATACGATGTTTGACCTGCCGGGCATGGACACAGTGACCGAAGTTGTCGTGAACGAAGAGGCGGTTGGTCCAGACGCATCCCCATTGATGATCCACGACGATGCAAAATCATCGGAAAAAGAGCCCGCAACAGCGAGCTAACGGATGAAGCGTATGACATCAGGCGGTATTTTCGAGGATAAGATCGGATATTGCCGTGCTGTTGTCGCAGGTGGCTTTGTGCATGTGTCGGGGTGCGTTTATCCCGGCACGGATGTCCCCGACGACGTCGTCGCCCAGTGCCACGGCGCGCTTGAGGTGATCAAAACCGCGCTAGCGGATGCAGGGGCCGAGATGGCCGATGTCGTGCGTGTGCGTTATATCCTGCCGAATGCTGACGATTTTAAACCATGCTGGCCGCTGTTGCGTGCCACCTTTGGCGAGAATCCTCCGGCTGCGACGATGATTAGCTGCGTGTTGATTGATCCGAAATACAAAATTGAGATCGAAGTGACCGCGCTGGCGCCAGACGCGTAAACTTTCGCCAAAGATTTTGGGCTTACACCCGCCTGACCACATCTGTCGGACTAGACGTTTGACATCAATTGGGGCATGACAGCGGGGACGAATTGGAGACGCGCAATGGGCATCGGCTACACAATCAAACGCATTTTCACATGGTGGGAAGGTCAATCCTTCGGCACGCAGTTCTGGACTTGGCGGAACGGTGAAAAAGTCGGCGAAGACGGTCAAGGGAACATCTTTTACCGTAATGCAGACGATAGCCGTCGTTGGGTGATCTACAACGGTGACATTGAAGCGTCCCGCATCGATCCCGATTGGCATGGCTGGTTGCACCGGACATGGGACGAACCACCCACCGACAAACCGCTGGTCCACAAATCATGGGAACAGCCGCATCAGGTTAACCTGACGGGTACCGTGAATGCCTATGCACCAGCTGGATCTTTGCGTGCGGCTACACCAAAATCCCGTAGCGATTACGAGGCGTGGAGCCCCGAATAAACGGGCCCCGTGGTGGTTTGATCATGCGTGAGAACCGGACAGAGACGCTTGTTGGGGCCGTTGTTTTGGCTGTGGCCCTTGGGTTTGGATTTTACGCAGCTCAGGCCGCTGGCCTAGGCAAATCGTCCCAAGGGTATGATTTGACGGCGAGTTTCAGGTCCGCCGAAGGGATCACGACGGGAACCGATATCCGCCTTGCTGGCGTGAAGATCGGCCAGATCGGTGCGCTGACGCTGAACCCTGATACATTCCGCGCTGACGTTGTGCTGTCCTTCGCAGACGGCGTCGCAATTCCGAATGACAGCGCTGTGGCCATCGCATCTGAAGGCGTTTTAGGCGGTAGTTTCGTAGAGATTGTACCGGGCGGGTCGCTGGATAACTTTGTACCGGGCGAAGAAATCGAAGATACGCAGGGCGCGATCAGTTTGATTTCCTTGTTGTTGAAATTTGTGACCGGGGACGGGGATACGCAATGAAGGCTTTGATTCTTAGTACTGCGCTTGCGATGCTGCCTTTTGGCGCTGTTGCCCAGCAGGCAGCAACCGCCGTTGGCGGTGAATTGCGGGTGCTGGATAAGCTGAACGGCACCGTGACCGACGTTGAAATGACGAACGGCGAAACCCGTGATATCGGGCATCTTAAACTCACGCTCGAAGAATGCCGCTATCCGCGCGCTAACCCGTCGGGTGATGCTTTTGCAAACATTACAGTGGCTTATCGGGATAACGCTGATCCGGCATTTCAAGGCTGGCTGATCGCCTCTGCGCCTGCGCTGAACGCGATGGAGCACCCGCGTTACGACGTCTGGGTGTTGCGCTGTATCAGGTCCTGAGCTGAGGCTATTTGCCGGCTTGGTGTAAATTCGGCGGTCTGTTGCAAGGCATCACGCAACAAGGCGTGATAGGCCGATCTGGGAATTTCAACACCGCCTAAACTGGCCAAATGGTCGGTGATGAACTGCGTGTCAAACAGTGTGAACCCATCTGTCCGCAACTTGTCTGTCAGGTAGGCCAGTGCCACCTTGGATGCGTCGGTGGCCGTGCTGAACATGCTTTCGCCGAAGAAGGCACTGCCGATTGTGACGCCGTAGACACCGCCCACAAGCGTATCGTTCTGCCAAACCTCGCAGCTGGCCGCGTCGCCTTGGTCGTGCAGGGCCTTGTAGAGATCAAAAATCGTAGCGTTTATCCACGTCTCATCGCGGTTCGCACAACCGCGCACAACGTCCGCAAAACAGGTGTTAAAGCTCACCCTGTAGTCGCCGCGCAGCAGTCGTTTGCGCAAAGACCGAGAGATGTGAAAACCGTCGAGGGGTAGAATGCCGCGAAAGCGGGGATCGACCCAGAACACGTCTTCGCTGTCGCGTGTTTCTGACATCGGAAAAACGCCAGCCCGGTAGCCTTGCAGCAACAGGTCTGGCGTCAATTCGATTTCGTCTTGATTACTCAATGGTTTAAGCGAGGTTGGCGTCTAACCATTCCTCGAGCCAATGGATGGTGTAATCGCCGGTTTGCACCGCTTCTTCCGCCAAAAGCGCGTGGAACAGTGGAATCGTCGTATCGACCCCGTCCACGATCAATTCGCCCAAGGCACGGGCCAAACGCGCCAACGCTTCTGGGCGGTCGCGGCCGTGTACGATCAATTTGCCGATCAAACTGTCGTAGTAGGGCGGGATGCGGTAGCCGTCGTAAAGCGCCGAATCCATCCGAACGCCCAAACCACCCGGTGCGTGGTATTGTGTGATCGTACCGGGGCAGGGCGAAAAGTTCGGTAGCTTTTCTGCGTTGATCCGGACCTCGATCGAATGACCGTTGATTTTCAGGTCGTCCTGCGTGAACGACATGGGCAGGCCAGAAGCCACGCGCAGCTGTTCGCGCACAAGATCGACGCCAAAAATCGCTTCGGTAACAGGGTGTTCCACCTGCAAACGCGTATTCATTTCGATGAAGTAGAATTCATCGTTCTCGAACAGGAATTCGATTGTCCCGGCACCGATGTAGTTAATTTTCGCAACCGCGTCCGCGCAGACCTTACCGATGCGTTCTCGCAGTTCTGGCGTGATGCAGGGGCCGGGGGCTTCTTCGAAGACCTTTTGGTGGCGCCGCTGTAGGGAACAATCGCGTTCGCCGAGGTGGACCGCGTTGCCTTTACCGTCACCGAACACTTGGATTTCGATGTGGCGCGGTGTTGTCAGGTATTTCTCGATGTAGACTTCGTCGTTGCCAAATGCGGCTTTGCCTTCGGCCCGCGCAGAATAGAACGCCTGTTCCATGTCTTTCGCGGTTTCGGCGACTTTCATGCCGCGACCACCGCCACCTGCAGTGGCCTTGATGATGACCGGATAGCCGATTTCAGCGCCAATGCGTTGTGCAGCTTCCAGCGTATCAACACCACCGCCAGAGCCAGGAACGCATGGCACGCCCAGTTCTTTCATGGTTTCAATCGCAGAGATTTTGTCGCCCATGACGCGGATGTGTTCGGCTGTCGGGCCAATGAACGTGATGTCATGGTCTTGGACAGCCTGCACAAATGCAGCGTTTTCCGACAAGAAGCCGTAGCCCGGGTGGATCGCCTGTGCGCCTGTGATCTCGCACGCCGAGATCAGGGCCGGAAACGAAAGGTAGGATTGCGCGCTTGATGGCGGCCCGATGCAGATCGCTTCGTCGGCCATGCGGACATGCATCGCGTCGGAATCGGCTGTCGAATGGACCGCGACAGATTTCACGCCCATTTCACGGCACGCACGCACCACCCGCAAGGCGATTTCGCCGCGGTTGGCAATGAGGATTTTGTCGAACATTGGCTGCCCCTTATTCGATAATCACAAGTGGTGCGCCGAATTCGACAGGTGCGCCGTCTTCGACCAGGATCCGTTTGATCGTGCCGGATTTGGGGGCAGGGATGTGGTTCATTGTTTTCATCGCTTCGATGATCAACAATGTTTCACCTTCAGCGATTGTTTTGCCCACGGCCGCGAAAGGTGCAGCACCGGGTTCTGGTGCCATGTAGATTGTGCCGACCATTGGCGATGTTACAGCGCCCGGATGGCTTGCTGGATCTTCGCTGCCGCCTGCGGGTGCGGCAGCTGGTGCTGCGGCAGGGGCTGCCGCCGGTGCAGCAGCAACGGGTGCTGGGGCTGCGGCCACGACCTGTTGTGGTGCTGGCTGCGCATAGCGGCCGACACGTACATCAAGGCTGTCGTTTTCGGCGTAATCGCGTTTGACACGCAATTCGGTCAAATCATTTTCGCGCAGCAATTCTGCCAATGCTTGGATAAAGCTGACGTCGCTGTCGTGAGAGGTTTTTTTGCTCATGTCGTCCTCGGCCCGTTGCCCAAAGTTCCTCAGATCCGCTTTTGCGCGGTATCAATCGGGACGCTTATAGGGGAACGGTGACGCAGTGGAAAGCCAGAGCATCAGGGAAAGTGACGGAGCGTCGGAATTGACAGGTCAAAGCTTCCGTGTCGTGGCTTCGTCATCTTCACGAATTGGTAGCATTATCACGCCATAAGGCTTCAAAGTCTGTTCTTCGGTCAGGGCAGGTTTTTCGATTTCTGACAGACCTAGAAGCGGGGCCTTATCGATTTTTGACCGTGGATCACTGACGGTGAGGGTTTCGTCAGGTGTTTTCGCTGTTGTTCTACTGGTTTCTTCGTCGACAGCAGGCGCGGCTTGATGTGTTACTACGTCGTTCTGAAATTGCGGTGCGGCGCGTGGCGCTAAGGAAACTTCCATTTCTGACCTCAATGATTGACACCATATTGGTCTAGTTTCCGTCAATTTCCTTAGCAAAGTATGAATTGCGGACAATCGGATAAAATTGTCCGCAATAAAATCAGATCGCCAAGTACTGCGCACGCAGTGCTTCGTCTTCCAGAACTTCCTGAGCAGAGCCGTCATAGACCACGGTGCCCGTATCAAGAATCACCGCCCGATCCGCCAGCTTCAACGCAGCAACCGCGTTTTGCTCAACAATCACGGTTGTAATGCCTTGATCGCGGATAATGTTCAGTGTCTTTGCGATTTCTTGCACGATGACCGGGGCCAGACCTTCGTAAGGTTCGTCCAACAGAAGAACCTTAATATCGCGTGCAAGGGCGCGAGCGATGGCAAGCATCTGTTGTTCGCCACCGGACAGTGTCACACCTTCTTGTTTCTTACGTTCGCCAAGGCGCGGGAAGAGTTCATAGATTCGCTCAAGCGACCAACCGATTGGCGGGGCGATTTGGGCGAGCTGCAGGTTTTCTTCAACCGTCAGGCCCGCAATGATGCGCCGGTCTTCTGGCACAAGCGCGATGCCTGCGGCAGAGGCTTGATGGGCTTTCATGTCGTGAAGCGGTTGGTGGTCCAGCCAGATTTCACCGTGCTTCAATGCGGGGTCATCAAGACGCGCAATGGTGCGCAGTGTTGATGTTTTACCCGCACCGTTCCGACCGAGCAGGGCTAGAATTTCGCCTTCGTGGATATTAAAGCTGACGTTCTGAACGATGTAGCTTTCGCCGTAGTACGCTTCGATCTCCCACACGCTGAGGAATGCAGGATGGGTTGCCGCGTTGTTGGCGTTTTTGTTGAATGGTTGGTTCATTGGATTGTTCCTTACACCTGTGCTTCGCCGAGGTACGCTTCACGCACTTTCGGGTGGCCTTTGATGTTTTCAGGTGTTTCTTCCACCAGCGGCGTACCTTGCGCCAGAACAGTGATCCGTTCTGCAAGGCTGAACACAACGTGCATGTCGTGCTCGATGATCGCCATGGTGATGTCGCGCTTTTCTTTGATCTCTTTGAGCAGATCAATCGTGTTGTTCGTATCGGCACGGGCCATACCCGCAGTCGGTTCGTCCAACAGCAACAGGCGCGGTTCCTGCACCAGACACATCGCCATTTCCAAGCGACGTTTGTCACCACGTGACAGGCTGGATGCCACCATGTGACGCTTTTCCAGCATGTTGACGTCTTCCAAGATCGCTTCCGCGGTCTCGTGGATGTCAGTCTCGTGGCGTGTGCTGCCGATCGCGTGAAGCCGGAAGGCCCCGTCACGTTTGGCAAAGCACGGGATCATCACGTTTTCAAACACGGTGAGATCGGCAAAGATTTCAGGTGTTTGGAACACGCGGCTAATGCCCATCTGGTTGATCTCGTAGGGCTGACGCCCCAGCACAGATTGACCGTCGAACATCACCGACCCGCTATCAGGGATCAGTTTTCCAACAAGCACGTTCAGCAGAGTGGATTTACCGGCCCCGTTTGGGCCGATAATCGCGTGGACTGTGTTCTCAGCGACGCTGAGGTTCACGTCACCAAGCGCTTGCAAACCGCCGAAGCGTTTGTTGACGCCTTTTACTTCAAGGATACCCATCATATTGCTCCTTATTCAGCTGGTGTCGTGGCGCCATCAGAGGCGTCAGTTGTTTTCTTGCGGCTGAACTTTGCGCCAATGCGTTGACCAAGTTCGACCAGACCACCTGGCAGGAAGATCACAACTGCCATGAACACAAGGCCCAGTGTCAGGTGCCAGCCCTTACCGATGAACGGGTGGATGACCGCCACGAAGAAGTTCTCAAGACCTTCCGGCATAAAAGCGAACCAGCCGTGCACCACAGTGTCGTTGATCGTGGATACGATGTTTTCCATGTATTTGATCACACCAGCGCCCAAGATTGGGCCGATCAGCGTGCCAACACCACCAAGGATGGACATGATCACGATCTCACCAGACGCAGTCCAGAACATCCGTTCCGCACCTGTCAGTGGATCCATCGCAGCCAGCAGACCACCAGCCAGACCCGCATACATCCCAGAGATGACAAAGGCCGTCAGCATGTAAGGACGCGTTGAAATGCCAGTGTAGTTCAGGCGCTGCTGGTTGGACTTGATGGACCGCAGCATCAGGCCAAACGGCGACCGGAAGATGCGGATCGCAAGGTAGAAGGACGCGATCATGAAGAGGCCAGCAAGGTAGTAACCGTTCTGGAAAACAAAGCTCCAGCCGCCCACATCCCATGTGACAGACCCGTTCATCTCAAGTCCGAACAGGTGCGGTGTGATTGGTGCATCCGCCCCTTGCAGGATCTGTGGATCGTCGTTGTAGACCTGCAGGCCAGTCTCACCGTTGGTGATTGGCGTCCCCAGAACCTTACCGACCAAGTCGGAGTAGGCGATGGAATACATCATCTGTGCAAAGGCCAGTGTCAGGATCGAAAAGTAGATACCGGACCGACGCAAGGACACGTAGCCGATGACGACCGCGAACAGGCCAGCGACGATTACCGACAGGATGATTGCAGGGACGATATTGTAGGACAGCAGTTTGAACATCCAAACGGCTGCGAACGAACCCACACCCAGAAAAGCGGCGTGACCGAAGGACAGGTAACCTGTCAGGCCGAACAGGATGTTAAACCCGATGACCAAAATCCCGAAGATCACGAACCGCTGCAACAGGGCAGGGTAGCCCGCGTTGAACTGCGCAAAGGCACTGTCCGTTGGGAAAGGGTTGAGTAGGATCGGGGCTGCCAAAACCATCAGGCAGACCACGATGAAGAGAGCGGTGTCTTTTCCGTTCATACCAAGCATGATTATTCCTCCATCACGCCCTTGCGTCCCATCAGGCCACGTGGGCGGGTCAGCAAGATGATGATTGCAACAAGATAGATGATGATTTGGTCGATACCCGGCAGGATCGCTTTGACTTCGTTCATCGAAGCAAAGGACTGCAAAATACCCAGCAAGAAGCCCGCCAGAACAGCGCCCGGCAATGACCCCATACCGCCAACAACAACCACGACGAAGGACAGGACCAAGAAGTCCATACCGATGTTATAGTTCGGCGACAGGATTGGTGTGTACATCACACCGGCCAGACCGGCGACCGCAGCCGCAAGACCAAACATAAAGGTAAAGCGTTTGTCGATGTCGATGCCAAGCAGGCCAACTGTTTCGCGGTCTGCCATACCTGCACGCACGACCATGCCGAATGTCGTGAACTGCAAGAAAGCAAACACAGCAGCAATGATGACCATAGAGAAGAGGAAGTAGACCAAGCGCCAGATCGGATAGATGATCGCGTTTGGTTCAAATCCCATGAGCACACCAAAGTCCATCGCACCTGCAAATGCAGAAGGCGCTGGGGTTGGGATTGGGTTTGCGCCGAAGTTTGCCTTGACGATCTCACCGATCACAATGGCCAAACCAAAAGTCACGAGGATTTGGTCCGCGTGTGGGCGGTGATAGAAGTGCTTGATCAAGCCGCGTTCCATGGCGAAACCGACAAGGATCATCACAGGGATTGCGAAGATAATTGCGATAGGCACAGCCCAGTCGATCAGGCTCATGCCCATTTCAGGTCCGAACCATTCCACCACATAAGGTGTTTCGACCTTCAGCGGATTGCCCAAGAAATCTGTTTGGGTCTCGTCAATCTTCTCAAAGCTAATCGAGAGTAGACGTGACACTGTGACCGAGCAGAATGCACCGATCAGGAAAAGGGCACCGTGGGCGAAGTTCACCACACCTAGTGTCCCGAAGATCAACGTCAGACCCAAGGCAATCAATGCATAAGCAGAGCCTTTGTCCAAACCGTTGAGAATTTGAAGGATAATATCGTCCATCGACCCCGCCTCTTTTTACCAGTTCTCTACTGATACGGCGCATCGTGATGATGGCCGTTTACGCCCCGCTCCCCCGGGGTGGGTGAGACCGGCACGGTGTGCCGATCTCGGATTTGGTTAGCTTATGCGCCAGGGTTACATGCACCCAGGTCGCCACCGGCGAACATTGGGTGATCTGGTGCGTACTCAACCTGTGCACGTGGCGTAACTTCCACGATTTCCAGTGTATCGAACTGGTTGGTTGGGTTGTCCGTGCCTTTCATGACCAGCACGTCTTTGAAGCACTGGTGGTCGGCGCCACGGTAAGATGTTGGACCGTTGCCCATGCCGTCGAAGTCGAAGTCTTCGAGAGCTTCTGCAACGCCACAAGGGTTGAACGTGCCAGCACGTGTAACAGCATCCGCATACAGCAACGTCTGAACGTAGCATGTGTGCGCCGCACCGGATGGTGGGAAGCCGTACTTTTCGCCAAAGGATTTAACGAAAGCTTTTGTGCCTTCATCCTGCAGCTGCCAGTTCCAGTTCATAGAACCGAACACGCCTTGGATGTTGGAACCCGCACCAGCGGCCATCAGTTCAGAGTAGAGCGGCACGATGATCGTGAAGTCTTTACCGTTGACCTGCTTGTCTTTGAGACCGAACTGAACAGCCTGTGTCAAAGAGTTCACCATGTCCCCACCGTAGTGGTTCAGGATCAGCGTATCAGCACCGGAGTTCAGAACAGGCGCGATGTAGGATGAGAAGTCACCCGCACCAACTGGTGTCAGAACGTTCTGGGTTGTGTTCCAACCCAGCGCTTCTGTCGCACCTTGGATGGATTCCTGCTGTGTCCAGCCCCATGTGTAGTCAGCTGTCAGGTGGTAAGCGTTACGCTCGTTACCGTATTCTGCTTCCAGAACCGGACCCAGAGCCGCACCAGACATGTAACCGTTAAAGAAGTGACGGAAGCCGTTGGCTTTCTTATCTTTACCAGTTGTGTCGTTAGAGTGCGTCAGACCAGCCATGAAGATCACGCCAGCTTCTTGGCACAGACCTTGAACCGCGATGGCAACACCAGAAGATGAGCCGCCGTTGATCATGATGCATTCGTCTTTCTGGATCATGGACTGTGCAGATGCACGTGCCACGTCAGATTTCGTTTGCGTATCACCTGTGACGAACTCGACTTTGCGGCCCAGGATACCTGTACCGTCGAGGTTCTTCTCAGAGAATGTGTTCAGCATGCCGCCGTCGCCGATACCGTTGAGGTGCTCAACAGCCAGTTCCTGCGCGCGCAGTTCGTCAAGACCTTCTTCAGCGTAAGGGCCTGTTTGTGGAACGTTGAAACCGATTTTCACGGAACCGCCGTCACCCGGTGCGTTTGTGTAGCCAGTGTGGCCATCAGCACGGAGATACGTCGGAACAGCAAGACCGGCACTAGCGATGGCGCCTGTCTTTAACACGCCACGACGTGAGAAGTTAGAATTGGACATTAAAATCCTCCCATTTTGATTTCGCTATATCCAGCCTCCTACCGAACACAGCTCGCATTTTACATGCTGATGCCATCTTGGCGGCGTGACCCCGCGTTACCAACAGTGCTTTGTGCAAGGGTCATTTTTTTGTAAAGTACTGGACTCCAATTCTGTAAATCTTGTAAATTGATTATCGAACGGGCGCAGAAAGCGTCTGATATGTATTGGAGAAATCGGTTGGCAGCCCACGCAATGACAGGGTCTCGCATTCGCGAACGCCGCTTGGATCAAGGAATGCGTCAGGCTGATGTGGCCGACGCCGCGGGCATTTCCGCTAGCTATCTGAATTTGATCGAGCACAACAAACGCAGAATCGGCGGGAAATTGCTACAGTCGCTCGCACGCGCCTTGAACGCTGATCCGGCCAGTTTGTCCGAGGGGGCAGAACCCGCTGTTTTGAATGGTATGCGGGCTGCCGCTGCGCGGACGTCGCAACCAATTGAAACGGACCGTGCAGAAGATCTTGCGACCCGCTTTCCGGGGTGGGCGGGGTTGATTGCTGCGCAAGAGGCACGGGTTGATACGTTAGAGGCCGAAGTGCGCGTTCTGCGTGACCGTATGACCCATGACCCTGCATTGGCGGGCGCGTTGCACAACGTGATTACGGCTGTGACGTCGATCCGCGCGACTGCGGGTATCTTGGCCAACGACGATAATATTGATGCCGATTGGCAGCGCAGGTTTCACGTTAACATCCACGACGATAGCCGGCGGTTGGCGGTCGAAAGCGAAGCCTTGGTCGCCTACCTTGAACCCCCGACAGAAGCTGCATCGTCGCGCGAACACCTGACGGGGTTCGAAGAAGTTGAAGCCTTTTTATTGCGCGAAAACAAATTGTTAGATTGGGTAGAGGCGCATCCAAACGCAGCGCCTGAAACTTTGCTGCGCGACTATGATGCGCCCGCATTGTCACGGGAAGGCCGCGAGGTTTTACTGCAATATTTGGTACGCTTCAGCAAAGACGTGCGTCTTATGCCGCGCGCCACCTTCGTGCCTGCCGCAGTCGCCGCACATGGTGATCCGTCGACCCTTGCCGCACAGTTTGACGCAGACTTGCCCGCCGTGTTGCGCAGGCTTGGCGGGTTGCCTGCTGATGTAGGCCTTCCGCCGATGGGGTTGGCTATCGCAGATCAAACCGGCGCGTTGACTTATCTGAAAACAGTTCCCGGATTTGCGCCGTCTCGGTTCACGGCAGGGTGTCCGTTATGGCCACTGTACGCCGCACTGACGCAGCCCATGCGCCCCATCAAATCAGAGGTCGTTTTGCCGGGGCAGGCTGGGGCGCGGTTTATGTGTTACGCGATTGCTGTGCCTAAAACGCATGCTGATTTCAGCGCGGCGCCCGTGCTTGAGACGACAATGTTGGTTGTCTCTGATCCGGCCCCTGGTTTGCAGGAACCGATCAAGGCCGGCGTGTCTTGCAGGGTTTGCCCACGTTCGGGATGTGCGGCGCGCCGTGAACCTTCCGCAATTGAGGTGAAATCTTAATTGTGCGCGATAAGCGCTTCGTTTTGTTAAGGTTTTGGAAATCCCGATTTTACATAAGTTGTTTCGTGTGCGAAACATCTTGAGGTTGTTCGTCGCGGCGTAGCGCGATCAGCTGGTCAGTGTTTTTGGCGTTTCGGGCTTTGACAGGGCCGCGCATTGCCGCAATACTCTGCGCAAGAAAATTACCATGGCGTCATTCGGGGGGAGCAACATCATGGGTAGACGGGTCCTGCTGATCGAGGACGAACCAAATATCATCGAAGCGATCAGCTTTATTCTGTCGCGTGACGGGTGGACTGTTCATACACATGAAGACGGCGAAACCGCGATGGATAAGGTCCGCGCGACGCCGCCTGATCTGATTATTCTTGATGTCATGTTGCCTGGTCGCAGCGGTTTTGATATCTTGCGTGATATTCGCGCGGAGCCTGATTTTGAAAATCTACCGGTCATGATGTTGACGGCACGTGGGCAAGTCAAAGATCGCGAACTTGCATTAAGACTGGGTGCTAACCACTTCATGACAAAGCCATTTTCTAATCAGGACGTGAAGGATTATGTCCGCAAGTTGATGGATGAAACGGCCTAGATGCAGGACGATCCGAAACCCCTAAGACCCGTTACACCGACCATATCGGCCGCCAAGATGCCGCTTTATCTGGCACGTGCGTCTTATCGGCAGCGGCGATTGCGGGATGTGATCCGGATGCTGCCGTTTGTCGGGTTTCTGGCGTGGATTTTGCCGATTATGTCTGGATTGATCCCTGCCACGTCTTCTGTTGGGCTCTATATTTTTGCAGTGTGGGTGATCCTGATTATTGTCGCGGCGGTGATTACACGCAGCCTATCGCCGGAAGGATCACCGGACAAAAGTGACGACGCACTCACATGAAGGGGCGGTGACGTATGTCGTTTAACCTGCTTGTCTTTGTGTCGCTTGCCTACGTCGCGTTCTTGTTTTTGGTTGCATTTTGGGCGGAACGGCGGGCGCGCACGACCTTAGCATCATGGCTTCGCGGTCCGTTCGTATACACGCTATCGTTGTCGATTTATTGCACGGCTTGGACCTTTTACGGGGCGGTTGGCTATGCGGCCCGATCGGGGTTGGAATACGTCACAATCTACCTTGGCCCCACGCTGGTCATGATCGGATGGTGGTGGATTTTGCGTCGTCTCGTCCGGATTGGGCGCACGCAGCGGATCACGTCGATCGCGGATTTGATTTCGAGCCGGTTCGGGAAATCCGGTTGGTTGGGCGCGATTGTAACCGTCATGGCCGTGGTGGCCGCAACGCCTTACATTGCGCTGCAACTTAAGTCCGTGACCCAATCGTTTTCCGCATTTGTGCCGGTAAGTGGTGGGATTTGGGAACAGGCCGATTTGAATACGACAGCGCTGTGGGTTGCTGTTGGGCTGGCCATTTTCACGGTCCTATTTGGGACGCGCAGTCTGGATGCGAACGAACGGCACAGCGGGATCGTGATTGCGATTGCCGTTGAGGCTGTCGTGAAACTAGTGGCCTTGGTCGCCGTCGGGGTCTTTGTGATCTGGGGGCTCGCGGGTGGGCCCGCTGCGGTGCTGGACCAGATTGACGCATCAAAAATTGCCCAGTTTGAACCGCAAGGAGGTCGTTGGGTCGCGATTATTTTCCTGTCTGCGGCCGCGTTCATTTGTTTGCCGCGCATGTTCCAGGTGTTGGTTGTCGAACATCCGGACGAGCGGAACCTGCACATGGCCAGTTGGGCTTTCCCGATTTACCTGATGCTGATGTCGCTGTTTGTCCTGCCCATCGCAGTCGTAGGCCTGCGATTGATGCCGGAAGGGGCGAACCCCGATCTGTTCGTGCTGACATTGCCGCTATCGCAGGGAGAAAACGGGCTGGCGATGCTGGCGTTCTTGGGCGGTTTTTCGTCGGCCACGTCGATGGTGATCGTCTCTACTATTGCTTTGGCCACGATGGTGTCGAACCATATTATCGTTCCATTATGGCTCAGCAGTCGACCGCAAGGCGCGCTCGTCTCTGGCGATATTCGCAACGTCAACGTTTTGGCGCGCAGGTTATCCATCGCGAGTATCTTGGCGCTAGGTTATCTTTACTTCCGCGTCTCTGCAGGCGGGGCGGCGCTGGCAGCGATTGGTTTGGTGTCGTTCAGTGGTGCGGTTCAGGTGTTGCCAGCGCTGCTAGGGGCCATCTTTTGGCGCGGTGCGACGCGCGTTGGGGCTGTACTCGGCCTCGTGACTGGTTTCGTCGTTTGGCTGTGGACCTTGTATATTCCCAGTTTTGGCGCGGACGCCTTTATTTCCGAGACTGTTCTTGCGAACGGGCCAATGGGGATGTGGTGGCTGCGCCCCCATGCGTTGTTTGGTCTTGAAGGCATGGATGACCTTGTTCACGGCTTGATGTGGTCGCTCGTTCTGAACGCATTGGCCTTCTTTATCGGGTCCGTCTTCAGTTTCCCAACGCCGTTGGAACGCTTGCAGGGTGCGCAATTTGTCAACGTGTTCGAGATGTCGGCGGGGACAACGTCTTGGACAAATAGCGGTGCGCGTGCCGATGATCTGTTGATCATGGCGCAACGCATTTTGGGAGGGGCAGAAGCGCAACGATTGTTCCAAAAATCGGCGGAAGAGCAGGGGAAAGAAGGGTATTTGCCTGACGTCACGCCAGATTTTGTCGTGCGCCTTGAACGCGAACTGGCTGGGTCTGTCGGCGCGGCAACGGCCCATGCGATGGTCGGTCAATTAACGGAAGGGGCTGCGATTTCGGTCGAAGACTTGATTGCTGTGGCCGATGAAGCCGCGCAAATCCTTGAGTATTCAAACGAGCTTGAGGCGAAGTCGGCCGAACAAGAACGAACGGCGCGTGCTTTGCGCGATGCAAACACAAAACTGACGGCGATTTCGATCCAAAAGGATGCGTTCCTTAGTCAGATTTCGCACGAGTTACGCACGCCGATGACGTCCATCAGATCGTTCTCGGAAATCTTACGCGATATGGATATGTCGCCTGAAGACCACGGGAAATATGCGGGCATTATCCACGATGAAGCCTTACGGCTCACGCGTTTGCTGGATGATCTGCTGGACTTGTCGGTGTTGGAAAACGGGCAGGTGACGCTGCACATTCATACCGGGCAGTTGTCTGATTTGCTGGATCGGGCCATCGGGGCGTCTGGCGTACAAGAACGCGGTTTGCAGATTTTGCGGAACCGCAGCCGCGAAGAAGTGACCCTGACCACTGATCTGGATCGGCTGGTGCAGGTGTTTGTGAATGTGATCGCAAATGCGCAGAAGTATTGCACCGTTGAAAGTCCAATTCTTAGTATCAAGGTGCGGGTCGTTGATGGACGGGATGTCATTGATTTTATTGATAATGGTGATGGGATCAGCACCGAAAATCAAACGATGATTTTTGAAAAATTCGCAAGGATAGAAGACGAAGGCAAAGCGGGCGGCGCGGGGCTAGGTCTTGCGATTTGTCGCGAAATCCTTGGTCGGCTTGGCGGTGAAATCAGTTATTTGCCGGGGCAGAAGGGGGCTGCTTTCCGCGTGACGTTGCCCAAGCATGATGCAAGTGCAAAAGGCGCTGATCTGTTAGCGTCTCAGTAAGAATTTTCGGTGTATTTTTAATGATATGACGTTGGCTCGCATTCTGCGGGCGGACGATTCGACGAGTCTGGTTTGGGGTTTATGACAAGACAGGTTGCACATGATGTTCTGCGCCGTATGGCGTCGCCGCCACCCCCGGCACCAGAAGATGTGCCTATTACGTCGTCGCGCGCGATCCGGTTGGCGATTACGCGGGCGGCGGACAAAACACACGACTTTGTGGTCAGTGTCAGTTCCCTGCGCGAAGAAGTCTTGTCGCTAGATCAACTGCTTGCAGCGTTAGAACCGGAACTTATGTTGATCGGCATGACCGCGGGCGGCGCGGTGACCGGTCTGGCCGCCCTCGATCTGAATATGCGAACCGCCCTTCTGGAGGTGCAGACAGTGGGGATGGTTTTGCCGGATGTCCCCGAAGATCGACCGCCGACCGGAACCGATGCGCAGATGGCGCAGCCGCTGATCGAGGCGTTTCTTCTTCATCTGCAGGATACGGCTGAACGCACACCGCTTGACGGGTGGGGATTGGGTTTCGATGCGGGCGACAAGATCAATTCGACGCGGGCGGCGGGGTTGATCCTTGATGACGGGAAATACCGGCTGATCCGTTTGTCGCTCGATCTAGGTGTTGGTGACCGCACGGCGGAACTTGCGTTGGCTTTGCCCTGCCGCGCAGAAACCGTGGGAAAGGTCCTGACACCTGAGGTCACGGGCGATTGGGATGAACGTTTCCGAAAGGTTGTCGACGGGTCACCCGCCCGATTGGATGCGGAACTGCATCGTTTCAAATTGCCACTTCATCAGGCCGAAAATTTGGTTGTCGGTCAGGTCCTGCCGCTAACGGGATGCACCGTGTCATCGGTTAAGATCCTGGCGCGCGATGGCCGCAAGGTAGCGACGGCCAGATTAGGTCAATCTGCGGGGATGCGGGCCGTTCGGATCGAAGTCCCGCCACAGGTCGCGCTGTCCGATATGGACCAGTTAGGCAAAAGCGAAATGCCAAGCTTGGCGGGCCTCCCAGAGACGGGTGCCGCATTTGATATCGATGGCGCGGCCAACAAGATGGATATTGATAGCACAACGAATGACGATGATGGGGGGCTAGATATGCCGATGGCTGCCCCGATGGATATGCCGGAAGCAGACAGCATAGCGGTCGCCGCTGCACCGTTATCTTGGGATGACGAGGATCTGGAAGCAGACCCTGTCGCGCCCGCGAATTTGAGTTGGGAAGACGAAGGGTTAGAAACCCCGACTGACGACTAAATCAGGACTTTTGCGCCGCGATCATTTCCAGCTGCGGGTGCAATCCGCGTAGATCGTAGCCTGCTTTACCAGTGGCTTCGATAATGTCGTCGCTGGCCATATCACCCGCTTGGCCCAGTGACCAAGCAATGGACGACCGTGTGCCGGACGCGCAATAAGCCAGAACAGGCCCGCCGGCCGCATCAATCGCAGCGCGATGTGCAGCCACATTTTCTGCGTTCATGGTTTGATGGGTCAGCGGTAGAACTGTGAACCCGAGACCTGCGGCCTTTGCCGCGGACTCAATGGCTGCTGCCTGACAATCTGGTGTGATTTCCATGTCGGGCCGGTTGCAAATGATTGCCTTAAATCCGGCGTCCGCGATGGCTGCACAATCGTCAGGCGCGATTTGCGGGCTGACAGCGTAGGTCGGTGTGATCTGACGAATATCCATGCGCGTCTTTTAGAAGGCCTGACTGCGAAGGTCTAGTCGCAAGAGGGTCCAATCGTGCGTTACCCCAGCAACACGCCCATGACGACCATCATTAGGCCTAAGATCGAAAACAGCAGGGACCCTATATTGATCGGCAGGATGCTGGTGAGTTTGAGCCGCAGCGCGTCATCGTCCAAGCCCGCTTTGCGGGCCGCGTTTACGGCGACGATGCTATAGACGATTCCGACCAGCCCAATCATCGAGATCGCAGCGCCGATCCATACCAACCATTCCATCGTATTCCCCTTTGTTTGACCGGGGCAGCCCTAACGCTCGCGGCCTGCGCTTGCAAGGGTTGCGATGCCGGGCGCGGGTCGCTAGGGAAGGGCGATACGCCTTATTTGTGACGCCCAGAGGAGACCATCATGAGCGACGTTATTTCCGATACCGCCAGCACCGTTGCCGGCCAAGAGTTGCGCCAGTTCATTGAACGTTACGAACGCCTTGAGGCCGAAAAGAAAGACATCGCTGACGGCCAAAAAGAAATCATGGCCGAAGCAAAGGGCCGTGGGTACGACACCAAGGTGATCCGCAAGCTAATCGCGATCCGCAAACGGGACGCAAACGATCTGGCCGAAGAAGAAGCCGTCATGGAAATGTACATGGCCGCATTGGGCATGTAATCCGTCATTTGTTAGGGCGTGATGAAGTTCACGCCCTGCATGGACCGAATGAAATCGACGTCCGCATCATATTGGTCAGACAATTGGTCAACCAATGCGTGGGTAAATTCCGGCAGGTCGATATCTTCGTCTAGCGCGTCATCCAGCGCATATTTGTCCAAAAACGCGAGAATGATCTTGAGCTCATGCTGCGGCGTGGGGGGCGGATTGTTTTTCAGATACCCCTTCATCCGCTGCATGCCTTCTTTTTCCATAATCGTCGCCAGCAGATCGTAAGTTCCGATCAATGGTACGCTATCTGGAACGCCTGCAATTTCGCGCATCAAGCGGCCCCAGATCAGCGGCGTATCTTCGTTGCACCAAACCGATAGCCTACAACGCGGCGCGACGTATTGGATGCGTTTGATCACATCTGACCACCGGACGTCGATCGGCTGCATCCCCCGCATGAAGGTCCCGAGGTCGTCAAACTTCGATTTCGAAAAGTTTTCCGGAATGAATGTCGCCGGATTGCGCAGGGCGATGCACAGTTCAATATCATCCCCCGGAAACAGCTGAAGCAATCCGCGCACCTTCGGTTCCACCAAAGCATAGAACACGCCCTTATCGAACACCCGATTGGGGATGCAGATAAAGTTCGAATTTGACAGAACTAGCCGCTCTGTCGGTTCATCATCAAGGATCGCATCGAGCATGATGGACCGCGTTTCTGGCGCGGGCGTCGCCCCATCCAACCCTTGGATTGTTTCGCGGATAAGCCGTCTGTATTTGCTTGGACCCGGCACCTTGACCCCATCTTGGGACAGGACATCGACGTTGCGTAGCAACGATTTAAGCAGACGATCCTCGTCCGTGCAGTTTGCACCGATGTGATATACGATTTCCATGTGATCCGGGCCTTTGGTATTGCGTCCGTTTATCATAGTCCAATTTCTGGACAGTTAAACTGCTTTCAGCTATCGGCTTTTTATGTCTGAGCAAATCCGTCAGTTATTGCCGCTGAAGGCAAATCGTCGTGGGATCGATCGCTGGTCGATGGGTGCCCTTATCATCGCCGTCTTGGTTGTTTTGCCGATTGCAGCCGTTGTCTGGTTTGCTTTGACGCCGACCGATAACATCTGGCCGCATCTGATATCGACGACATTCCCGCGATATCTGCGCAATACAGTCATCTTGATGCTTAGCGTTGGTGCGTTGACTGCCGTGGTCGGTACAATCACCGCGTGGGTCGTGGCGATGTACCGCTTTCCGGGTCGGTCGTGGTTGCAATGGGCGTTGCTGATGCCCTTGGCCGTTCCGGCCTATGTTGGTGCCTACGCCTTGGTCGATTTCTTGGAGTACGCGGGGCCCGTCCAATCTGCGTTGCGTGACTTGATGGGGTGGGAAAACGCGGCGGACTACGCCTTTCCTGCGATCCGCACGCGATCGTCCGCGGTCATTGTTTTGTCAGCATCGCTCTATCCTTATGTCTACTTGCTGGCGCGCGCCGCATTCCGCGAACAATCGGGGGCAGGGTTTGAAGTTGCCCGCGCCCTGGGCGTTGGTCCTTTGGGGCGGTTTTTCCGCGTAGGCCTGCCGCTTGCGCGCCCGGCGATTGCCGCTGGCGTAGCTGTTGTCATGATGGAGACCGTCAATGATTTCGGCACTGTGGATTATTTTGCCGTGCAAACCCTGACGACTGGGATTTTTACGGTTTGGCTGCAGGGCGGGAACCTTGGCGGAGCGGCGCAACTGGCGACCTGTGTGCTGGGGATGATCGTTTTTCTTGTGACGCTTGAAAAGCTAAGCCGCCGCCGTAGCAAATTCTTCGCCTCGGCCCGTGGTCAGAGGCCAGTGTCGTTAACACAGCTTTCAGGCGGGCAGGGGGCGTTCGCGTTTTCGGTGTGTCTGTTGCCGATCTTGATCGGTTTCGTGTTGCCTGTGTCCGTTTTGACGTCTCATGCGTTGGATGCGGGACAATGGGTAGCGCCGGGATTGCGCAAGGCGTTGCTGCATACTGTCACCGTCGCAGGCTTGGCCGCGATCCTGACAGTCTTGGGCGGTCTGTTCATGGTGTACGGGGTCCGTCTGTCGCGGCGAAAACTGCCACGGTTGCTGATGCCAGTGACGGCGATTGGCTACGCGGCACCGGGGGCTGTGCTGGGGTTGGGCATCTTGGTGCCACTGGCGGCACTGGATAACCGTTTCGCGGACGCGGTGCTGGCGTTGACGGGGCGAGATCCGGGGCTGTTGGTGACGGGAACAGCCGGCGTTTTGGTCATTGCTTACGTTGTGCGATTCTTCGCGATCGCGCAGGGGACAGCTGACGCAGCGTTCGGTCGGGTGTCACCAAGCCTTCCGATGGCTGCACGGTCGCTTGGACAGTCATCAGGCGGCGTTTTGAAACGTATTTATTTGCCCTTGATGCGGGCCTCTGTCGGGTCAGCTTTGCTGTTGGTTTTCGTGGACGCGGTGAAGGAATTACCGGCTACTTTGCTTTTAAGACCCTTTAGTTACGACACTTTGGCGACCCGCGTCCATGCGAAGGCATCGCTCGAAAATATCAGTGAAGCCGCACCCGCAGCACTGATGATTACCTGCGTCGGATTGCTTGCAGTCATTTTTCTTGCGAAAGCGCAAAAAGAGGGGTTGCGGAGGTGAGAATCCTTTTCTAAAAGCAGCCGCAGTGCCCCTATAGCTCAGCTGGTAGAGCAACTGATTTGTAATCAGTAGGTCCGCGGTTCGAGTCCGTGTGGGGGCACCATTTCATCATCCAGTTTTATCCAATGACATCCGGTTAGGCCTTACATACAAAGGTTTTGTCGATATCGTTTGTCCGATGCCGTCCAGCGGCGTTTGATGCGATACCCCCAGTTTGGGGGTGCCATTGGGGGTATCCCGAGTCGGGAAAGTGATGTCTTCAGCGCCAATGTCTATGAAAATAGTGAAAACGGAATAGCATTTCCTGAAAGCTTTCATCTGGCTTGGCATGCGATAGCCACGGGGGCAATCTTATGCAATAAAAGTTTGGTGCTGCGGGTTGGCCGTTCATTTCCCAATTCGATTTCGTGTTTGGTGTGTCAGTCTGTCGTTCGTGAAAACGAGACTTACCACCTCGGCTCAAAATCACCAAAATAACCTCTTGCCTGTTGTCACGGAAAACGTGAAAGTGCCCGCACTTGACGTCGGGAGAACCAGCAAAGTTGGTGCCGAAGGAGCAACCGCCCCGGAAACTCTCAGGCAAACGGACCGACGTTGAGACGAATACTCTGGAGAGTGGCACGCAATGTGCCCGCCGAAGGGATAGCAATCTCAGGCACACGGACAGAGGGGGCATCACAGGCGAAAGCAGTGCTTTCGTGCCAGAGTGGTGCCGTGCGATATCAGCATATCGAGATGGCCGTTATTGATAAGAGGCTTACGATGTCTGATCTATTGCAAACCCCGCTACATCAGTTTCACGAAACGCTTGGCGCCAAGATGGTGCCGTTTGCGGGCTATGCGATGCCTGTTCAATACCCGATGGGCGTCATGCAAGAACATCTGCACACCCGCACCAAAGCTGGATTGTTTGACGTCAGTCATATGGGGCAGGTGATCATTAAGGGGGCGGATTATGCTGCCGCCGCGACGGCCTTAGAGACGTTGATACCTGTCGATGTTCTTGGGTTAGCCCCGGATCGTCAACGTTACGGATTTCTAACGAATGACACGGGCGGGATTATGGATGACCTGATGCTTGCCAATCGGGGTGATCAAATCTTCATGGTCGTGAATGCAGGCTGCAAACGGGATGATATTGCTTACCTCAAGTCCAAGCTAGACGATGTCAGCGTCACCGAAGTTACGGATCGTGCGTTAATTGCATTGCAGGGGCCTGCCGCTGAAACAGTGTTGGCAGCCCTTGATCCAAAGGTCGCGGATATGCGTTTCATGGATGTGATCACGGCGTCGCTGGCAGGTGGGGATTGTTGGGTGTCGCGGTCGGGTTATACCGGTGAAGACGGGTACGAGATTTCAGTTCCCGCCGCACAGGCCGCGACATTGGCGCAAACGCTACTAGCGCATGACGACGTGGCTCCGATTGGGCTTGGTGCGCGAGATAGTCTACGATTGGAAGGCGGGCTTTGCCTTTACGGGCACGATATAAATACGGACACGACCCCGACTGAAGCGGCACTGAACTGGGCCATCCAAAAGGTGCGTCGCAGTGGCGGTGATCGCGCTGGTGGGTTTCCAGGCGCTGACGTCATCTTGGCCCAGCTGGCTGACGGGGCGGACCGCAAACGGGTGGGGTTGCTGCCCGAAGGACGCGCACCGATGCGCGAGGGCGTGCCGCTGTTTGCACATATTGAGGACGAGACGCCGATTGGGGCGATCACATCCGGTGGTTTTGGTCCGACTGTCAGTGGACCTGTGGCGATGGGCTACCTGCCGGTCGCACAGGCTGACCTAGGAACAACCGTCTATGGCGAACTGCGCGGCAAAAGATTGCCACTGACGGTCGCCGCACTTCCTTTCACACCTGCAAATTTCAAACGCTAAACGAACCGGAGAAGATACATGAAATTCACTGAAGAACACGAATGGCTGCGCCCTGAAGGCGATATTGTTGTCGTTGGCATCACCGAACACGCCACGACCCAACTGGGTGATATTGTCTTTGTTGAACTGCCTGATGTCGGGACAACCGTGACCAAAGACGAAGAAATTGTCGTGATCGAAAGCGTCAAAGCCGCGTCCGATATTATGGCTCCGATTGATGGTGAAATCGTCGAAGTGAACAGTGCGCTTGCGGACAATCCCGCCCTTGCGAACGAGGATGCAATCGGCGCGGGCTGGTTTTTCAAAATCAAACCGTCTGATGCGTCCCAGATGGACGAATACATGGATGAAGCTGCGTACAACGCCTTGATCGCCTAACCTACGGAGCCTGACATGACCTTCACCCCGACCGACTACTTGCCATATGATTTTGCCAACCGCCGCCACATTGGGCCAACGCCTTCGGAAATGGCCGACATGCTGGATGTCCTCGGGGCGAAGGATCTGGAAGCGCTGATCGACGACACGTTGCCAGCCAAGATCCGTCAGGATGCGCCGCTTGAATTCGGGAAACCGATGTCAGAGCGCGAATTGCTGCATCACATGAAGATCACGGCGTCCAAGAATAAGGTGCTGACGTCACTGATCGGGCAGGGGTATCACGGCACGGTGACGCCACCCGCTATTCAGCGCAACATCTTTGAAAATCCGGCATGGTACACGGCTTACACGCCTTACCAGCCTGAGATTTCGCAGGGACGTCTTGAGGCTCTTTTGAATTTCCAGACAATGGTGTCCGATTTGACCGGTCTGGAAATTGCGAACGCATCCTTGCTGGACGAAGCCACGGCCTGCGCTGAAGCGATGACAATGGCGCAGCGTATCGCGAAAACAAAGGTGGAGGGCTTTTTTATCGACGAAAACTGCCATCCGCAGAACATTTCGGTAATGAAAACCCGTGCGGCGCCGCTGGGTATCGAGATCACTATCGGAAAGCCTGACGATATGGACGCTGACGCCGTCTTTGGCGCGATTTTCCAATATCCGGGCACCTACGGACACATTCGTGATTTCACGCCTGAAATCGCCAAACTGCATGCTTCAAAAGCGATTGGTATCATCGCGGCTGACCCGTTGTCGCTAACGTTGCTGAAGGAACCGGGTGCGATGGGGGCGGATATTGCCGTAGGTAGCACGCAACGTTTTGGTGTGCCTGTGGGCTATGGCGGCCCGCACGCTGCCTATATGGCTACCAAGCAGAACTACGCGCGCTCTATGCCCGGGCGGCTTGTGGGTGTGTCCATCGACAGTCACGGCAACCGCGCATACCGGCTGTCGTTGCAAACGCGCGAACAACATATCCGGCGCGAAAAGGCGACGTCGAATGTCTGTACCGCCCAAGCGTTGCTTGCCGTGATGGCGGGCTTCTATGCGGTGTTCCACGGGCCAGAGGGGCTTAAGGCGATTGCGCAGCGTATTCACCGCAAAACGGCGCGACTGGCAGAGGGGATCAAGGGAGCGGGATTTGATGTGCGCCCAGCCACGTTCTTTGACACGATCACCGTTGAGGTTGGACCACTGCAAGCGGCTGTTATGAAATCGGCAGTTGATGAAGGGATTAACCTGCGTGCTGTTGGCACAACGCAGGTGGGGATCACGTTGGATGAACGCACGCGTCCCGCGACGATTGAGGCCGTCTGGCGCGCCTTCGGGATTGACCGCGCGGACAAGGATTACACGCCGCATTACCACGTCCCTGAAAAGCTGATCCGTACGTCTGATTACCTGACGCATCCGGTGTTCCACATGAACCGCGCCGAGACCGAGATGATGCGCTATATGCGGCGGCTGGCGGATCGTGATCTGGCACTTGACCGTGCGATGATCCCGTTGGGGTCTTGCACGATGAAGCTTAATTCCGCCGCTGAAATGATGCCGGTGTCTTGGGATGAATTTTCGTTGCTGCACCCTTATGTCCCACGCGATCAGGCGGCCGGTTATATGGAAATGATCGACGATCTGTCGGCGAAGCTGTGTGACGTGACAGGCTATGACGCGATTTCGATGCAGCCCAATTCGGGTGCACAGGGCGAATATGCGGGACTATTGTCGATGGCCCGTTATCACCAAGCAAACGGGCAGGGGCACCGTAACATTTGCCTGATCCCGATGTCCGCGCATGGCACTAACCCTGCGTCCGCCCAAATGGTTGGTTGGAAAGTTGTGCCGATCAAATCCGCCGACAACGGTGATATTGATGTCGATGATTTCCGCGCGAAGGCCGAACAACATGCTGATAACCTTGCGGGCTGTATGATCACCTATCCGTCAACCCACGGCGTGTTCGAGGAAACTGTGATCGAGGTATGCCAAATTGTGCATGACCACGGCGGTCAGGTCTACATTGACGGGGCCAACATGAACGCGATGGTGGGTCTGTCCCGCCCCGGTGATCTGGGCGGGGACGTCAGCCACCTGAACCTGCACAAAACGTTCTGCATTCCGCATGGCGGCGGTGGTCCGGGCATGGGGCCCATCGGAGTTAAATCCCATCTGATCCCGCATCTGCCTGGCGATCCGACAACGGGCGAGGGTGCAGTATCTGCTGCGGCTTTCGGGTCGCCGTCGCTGTTGCCGATTTCGTGGGCCTATTGTTTGATGATGGGCGGCGACGGGCTGACGCAAGCGACGCGCGTGGCGATCCTCAACGCCAACTACATTGCCAAACGGCTCGAGGGGGCATTCGAGGTGCTATATAAGGGCCCTTCAGGTCGCGTCGCACATGAATGTATCATCGACACACGTCCTTTTGCGGACAGCGCACATGTGACAGTGGACGACATCGCCAAGCGGTTGATCGATTGTGGTTTCCACGCCCCCACAATGAGCTGGCCTGTTGCGGGCACCTTGATGATCGAACCCACCGAATCCGAGACAAAGGCCGAACTCGACCGTTTTTGCGATGCGATGCTCGCCATCCGCGCAGAGATCAAGGATATCGAGGACGGCAATGCTGATCCGGAGAATAATCCTTTGAAGAACGCGCCGCACACGATGGAAGACCTGATCACAGACTGGGACAGGCCTTATTCACGCGAAGCGGGGTGTTTCCCGCCTGGTGCGTTCCGGATCGACAAATACTGGCCGCCGGTCAACCGTGTCGACAACGTCTGGGGGGATCGCAACCTTGCCTGTACTTGCTCGCCAATGGACGACTATCTGGACGCGGCTGAATAGGTTCAGCGTTTGAATTGTTGGCCGCGACAGTTGTGCGATTGTCGCGGTCTTCGACGCGGAGCTAGGTGAATTTCCGGAACAGTTTTGTCTGGTCGAACATATCCTCAAGCCCTTCGATGCGGGCCTTTGTTTCGGTCCAGTTTAAGGTTTGCACAGACGAAATCATCGTCTCAATCAACAGCATCGTGGTCGTCGCGCTGTCCCATGCGGACGGCACGATAATCCGGTTGCTCAGACAGACCGTGGCAAGCGGGTGCACGGGCGATAGCCACTGGTCGGTCATCAAGATGATCAATGCGCCACGTTCATGCGCCATTTCGGCCAGTTTCAACGTGTTGTTTTCGTATCTGCGTACGTCAAAGATCACAAATACATCGCCCTTCTTTGCGTTCAGCAAATAGTGCGGCCATGTGTTTGAGGTGGATTGCACATGCGTCAGGTTCGCCCTGATGACCTGCATATGCAAAAACAGATATTCAGCCAAAGTGTGGGTAATGCGGCCCCCAACGATATAAAGATGTCGGTCCTTGTCTGCGAGCAGTTCACAGGCGTGATCGAATGCATCGGGATCAATTTGACCAAGTGTCAGACGGATATTGTCGATCACAGCGTCGGTGAACCTGTTCAGGATATGCTCGGATGGTGCCGCCTCTGCCCACGTGTCGTGTTTGGCGATGGGGGTTTGTACGCGTGCCTTTAATTCGTCGCGTAAGCCCGACTGGAATTCTGGATAGCCTTTGTATCCGAGTTTTTGCACCATACGTGCGACTGTAGGCACAGACACGTCGGCGTTCTTGGCCAATGCGGTAAGCGGCCCGAGACTAGATGCCGGATAATTTTCGAGGACGGACAGGGCCAATTGCCGCTCTGCGCGCGTGAGCTGATCAAGCATTTCGTGGATGCGATCGGATATTGTTTGTGCAGCCTCGGTCATCGTTGCCCCCATTTTGTTCACAAAAATAACAGCGCAAACTGATGTGTGATAAATATTTCACAATTGTGTTGACATCGCGGGGGTATGGCAAGCACTTTATCACTGGGGGTTGCGATGAATTTACGGACAGACGATTCAGGTTGTGTTGAGGTCGTACGCGACACGGGAAGCTCTGCCGTGGTTCTAGTCTGCGAACATGCCAGCCCGTTTATTCCCGAAGCGTTCAACGACCTCGGGATTGCCCCTGCCGCAAAGCGAAGCCACGTCGCGTGGGATCCCGGTGCTATGGCTGTGGCAAAGGCGATGGCGCAAAACCTTGATGCGGTGCTTGTTGCCTCGAAGGTGTCGCGCCTTGTCTACGATTGTAATCGCCCGCCGGAGGCCGCAGACGCGATGCCAATCCGAAGCGAAGCGTTTGATGTGCCCGGCAATGTTGGCCTGACGCAGTCGGAAAAAGACGCCCGTGTGGCGCAGTTTTACACGCCGTTCAAAGACACGCTTGCGCATGAGATTGCACAGCGGACGGGTCCGGTTATCGTGACTATTCACAGCTTCACCCCCGTCTACAACGGACAGGCGCGGGACGTCGAAATCGGGGTGCTGCATGACAGTGACAGCCGCTTGGCAGATGCGATTTTGGATGCTGCCGACACGTTTGATGTGCGCCGGAACGCGCCTTACGGTCCCGAAGACGGGGTCACGCACACGCTGAAAGAACACGCCATCAAGCACGGCCATCTGAATGTCATGATCGAGGTGCGCAACGATCTGATTGCAGATGCACAATCACAATCCGCGATGGCTGCGACGCTGACACGCTGGCTCAGCAAAGCCATCGACGCTGTGGAGGCCGCCGCATGCAAGGGTTGATGCGCGGATACATTCGCGGCGTCGACGCTGTGAACTACCGGATCGGCCGTGTCGCGATGTACGGGATTTTTGTGCTCATGGGGATTCTGCTGTGGTCGTCGATCAGCAAAACATTCTTTCTGCCAACGCTTTGGACGCTTGAGTTGGCCCAGTTTGTGATGGTGGGGTATTATATCCTTGGTGGGCCGTATTCCTTGCAGCTTGGCTCGAACGTGCGGATGGACCTGCTGTATGGCGATTGGTCGATGAAGCGCAAAGCGTGGTTCGATGCGATCACAGTCCTGTTTTTGATCTTTTACCTATGTGTGCTGATCTATGGCGCGGTGAGTTCCACGGCCTATTCGCTTGGCTACTGGAAAGACACGCCGTTTTCGTTCCTTGCAGGCGTCGTGATCGGCACCGAAGAGATCGGCACGCTGGAACGGTCGTCCTCTGCCTGGCGCCCCTACATGTGGCCGATCAAAGTGGTGATGATCGTGGGCTTTGTGCTGATGCTGCTGCAATGCATTTCCGAATTTTTCAAAGATATCCTGCGTCTTAAAGGGGCCGACATCTGATGCCTTACGAGATGATCGCGACCCTTATGTTTTCGACGATGATGCTGATGTTGCTTACCGGTCAGCGGGTGTTTGGCGCTATTGGGTTTGTCGCTGTGGTCGCGGCTTTGCTGCTGTGGGGCGACAAGGGCGGCTACGACATCGGGTTTGCTGCCGCGATGAAACTGATGAAGTGGTATCCGCTGCTGACGCTGCCGATGTTCATCTTCATGGGTTACGTGTTGAGCGAATCCAAGATCGCCGATGATCTTTATAAGATGTTCCATGTCTGGATGGGCGGCCTACGTGGCGGGCTTGCGATTGGCACGATTGGCCTGATGGTGCTGATTTCCGCGATGAACGGGCTTAGCGTGGCTGGCATGGCGATTGGGGCGACGATTGCGCTGCCTGAACTGCTGAAACGTGGCTACGACAAACGCATGGTGACGGGTGTTATTCAGGCCGGATCGTCATTGGGTATTCTCGTGCCGCCGTCTGTGGTTCTGGTGTTGTACGCAATGATTGCGCGCCAACCGGTGGGGCAATTGTGGCTGGCGGGTGTGGTGCCGGGCCTGATGATGGCGGCACTTTTCATCATCTATATCGTGGTACGTTGTTGGAAGAACCCTGAACTCGGGCCTGCCTTACCTGCCGCAGAGCGCGACATTCCGCAGGCTGAGAAATACCGTCTGCTGTTGGCCGGATTGCTGCCGTTGGTCATTTTTGCGGTGATGATGGTGCCGTTTGTGAACGGGTGGACATCTTTGGTGGAAAGCTCTGCGATTGGTGCGATTGCCGCGTTCTTGGCGGCGGTGCTCAAGGGGCGCATGACCCGCGAGGTGTTCGAGAAGTCGGTGCGCAATACGTTGGGCATCACCTGCATGTTCATGTGGATCATCCTTGCGGCATTGGCGTTCGGCGCGGTGTTTGACGGGCTGGGCGCTGTTAAAGCAATCGAGAGCCTGTTCACAGAACGGCTTGGCCTGAACCCTTGGGTGATCCTGATCTTGATGCAGTTGTCCTTCATCGTGATGGGCACGTTCCTTGATGACACGGCGATGCTGGTCATCGTCGCCCCGCTTTACGTGCCGCTGGTAGGCGAATTGGGCTTTGATCTGATCTGGTACGGCATTTTGTACACGATCACCTGCCAGATAGCCTATATGACGCCGCCGTTTGGCTACAACCTGTTCCTGATGCGGGCGATGGCCCCGCCAGAGATCAGCATTCAGGACATCTACCGGTCCATCGGGCCGTTCGTGATGGTGATGGTTGGTGCACTGATCCTCGTGATGGTGTTCCCGCAACTGGCCCTGTGGCTGCCCAATTATGTTTACGGAAATTAAGATCAAGAACTCCGCCAATGGAGCCTAACCCAACAAGGAGACTATTATGACGACAAGACGTAATTTTATTCGCAATGCGGGCCTCGCCGGTGCCGCAACGTTGGCGGCACCATCGATTGCCCGCGCACAAGAAGCGATCAAATGGCGGTTCCAGACCTATGCGGGGTCCGCGCTTGGTGAACATGTGACCAAGCCTGTGATTGATTACATCAACACTGCGGCAAACGGCGAGCTGGAAGTCGAGCTGTTCTACGCCGATCAGATTGTGCCCACGGGCGAGTTGTTCCAAGCGTTGCAGCGCGGCACGATTGATGGTGTGCATTCTGACGATGACAGCATGGCCTCACCCACACCGCTGCAGCAGTTTGGTGGCTATTTCCCGTTTGCGACGAAACATATTCTCGATGTGCCGGTATTGTTTAACCAATACGGTCTTAAGGAAATCTGGGAAGAGGAATACGCCAAGGTCGGCGTCAAATGGCTGTCAGCGGCAGGGCAAGACCCTTGTAACTTTAACACCACCAAAGAAATCACCAGCGTTGCCGATCTTGAAGGGTTGAAACTGTATACCTTCCCGACGGCGGGTCGGTTCCTGTCGAAATTCGGTGTGGTCCCAGTGAACATCCCATACGAGGACGCAGAGGTTGCCGTGCAAACGGGCGAGCTGGACGGTATGGCGTGGTCGGGCATCACCGAGGATTACACCGTCGGCTGGGCCGACGTGACCGACTATTTCCTGACGAACAATATTTCAGGCGCATGGATTGGGTCGTGGTTCGTGAACGAAGAACGCTGGGCGGATCTGCCTGACCACCTTAAGTCCATCGTCATGGCCGCGACCGAGGCCGGACACACCTACCGCAACCAATGGTATTGGGGTGGCGAGGCCGCACTGCGCGCCAATGGCGATAAGCTGCAACTGCGCTCCGTCCCTGCAGGCGAATGGGCGGAAGTCGAGAACGCAGCGAAAGAATTCTGGGAAGAAGTGGCGGAAGAAGGTGAAGTTCACCAGAAGATCGTCAACATCTTCAAAGAATATAACAGCGTCATCAATCAGGCCGGTGCCCCTTACAATTTCGAGTAAGCCACCGCATCGTAAACTGACCACCCCGCATGATTTGCGGGGTGGTTCCCACTTCGACAAGGACATACATCATGGCTGGAAATCTTACGTTTGAGGCGCTGAAGGTGGCGGTCAAGGACGGTGCAATTGATACTGTCCTTGTCTGTTTTCCCGACATGCAGGGCAGGCTGCTTGGTAAACGGTTCCATGCGGTTAATTTCGTTGAGACATCGTTCAAGGAAACCCATTGCTGCAACTATTTGCTGGCAACCGACCTTGAGATGGCCACACCCGATGGCTATGCCGCAAGCAGTTGGGAAAAAGGGTACGGCGATTACGTTATGGCCCCGGACCTGACCACGTTGCGCAGCGTGCCATGGCTGGAAGGCACCGCGATGGTGCTTTGCGATATCCTTGATCACCATACACACGCACCGGTGCCCCATGCACCGCGCCAGATCCTCAAGACTCAAATCGCCCGCCTGAAAGAGCTGGGCTTTGACGCGATGATGGCGACCGAGTTGGAATTTTTCCTGTTCGAGAAATCGTTCGACGACATCCGCAAGGGCGGCTTTCGCGATCTGACACCGATCAGTGGCTATAACGAAGATTACCACATCCTTCAGACCACCAAAGAAGAAAGCGTGATGCGCCCGATCCGTAACCATCTGTATGCGGCGGGCCTGCCAATTGAGAATTCCAAAGGCGAGGCGGAGACCGGTCAGGAAGAGTTGAACATCCGCTACGCAGACGCGCTGGATTGCGCTGACCACCACACCATTGCGAAGAACGCGATCAAGGAAATCGCATGGCAACAGGGCCATGCGGCGACATTCCTGCCGAAATGGGATCACACCAAGGTTGGATCATCGTCGCACGTTCATCAATCGCTGTGGAAAGATGGGGAACCGGTTTTCTACGATGCGGACGCCGATCTTGGTATGTCGCAAGTGATGCAGCATTATATGGCCGGTCTGATCGCCTATGCCCCTGATTACACGTTCTTTCTGGCCCCCTATATCAACAGCTACAAACGCTTTGCCAAAGGCACTTTTGCCCCCACAAAAACGGTTTGGTCAGTGGATAACCGCACCGCAGGGTTCCGCCTGTGTGGTGACGGCACCAAAGGGATCAGGGCAGAATGCCGGATCGGTGGATCGGATTTGAACCCCTATCTGGCACAGGCCGCAATGCTGGCCGCTGGTATCAAGGGCATCGAGGACAAGATTGAGCTTTCCGCACCCACGCGTGGCGACGTCTATGAAGACGCCAAGGCACAGGACATTCCGCAAACACTGCGGGCCGCGACGGAAACCTTGCGCGGGTCGGCAATGCTACGCGCTGCGATGGGCGACGATGTGGTCGACCACTACACGCGCTGCGCGGAATGGGAACAAGAAGAATTTGACCGCGTTGTGACCGATTGGGAAATCGCACGCGGCTTTGAAAGGGCTTAAGATGATCCGTTGTATTTCCCCGATTGATGGCTCCGTTTATGCGGAACGGCCGACCCTTTCGACTGATGAGGCTCCCGCCGCAGTCGCACGCGCTAAATCCGCGCAATCGGACTGGGCCGCACGCCCATTGGCCGAACGGATAGCACTGGTGCAAGCCGGTGTAGCAAATGTGGGTGCGATGAACGACGAAATCGTGCCGGAACTCGCGCATCAGATGGGCCGGCCTGTGCGCTACGGCGGCGAATTTGGCGGGTTTAATGAGCGTGCCAGCTACATGGCCGAGATCGCGCAAGAGGCGCTCGCTGATATCGAAATCGAAGACAGCGCCGCTTTTCGCCGCGTGATCAAACGTGTCCCGCACGGTGTCGTGCTTGTCGTGGCCCCGTGGAATTACCCCTACATGACGGCGATCAACACCGTCGCCCCTGCGCTGATCGCAGGCAATGCGGTGATGCTGAAACACGCAAGTCAAACGCCGCTGGTTGGTGAACGTATGGCGCAGGCGTTTCATGCAGCGGGCATTCCGGAAGACGTGTTTCAAAACGTCTTTCTCGACCACCAAACCACGTCCGATCTAATCGCTGCCAAATCATTCGGCTTTGTCAATTTCACAGGCTCTGTCGGTGGCGGACAAGCGATGGAACAGGCGGCGGCGGGCTCGTTCACGGGCATCGGGCTAGAGCTGGGCGGTAAAGACCCCGGTTATGTCTGTGACGACGCGGATATTGATGCGGCGGTCGACACGTTGATCGATGGGGCAATGTTCAATGCAGGCCAATGCTGCTGCGGGATCGAACGGATTTATGTGGCCGAACAACACTTTGACAGCTTCGTGGAAAAGGCTGTGGCGATTGTGAATGGCTATAAGCTGGGCAATCCATTGGACCCTGAAACGACGCTTGGGCCGATGGCGCACAAACGCTTTGCCGACGAGGTGCGCGCGCAAACTGCTGAGGCGGTAGCCGACGGTGCGACAGCCCACATCGAGAAATTCGCGGAAGACGATGGCGGTGCCTATCTGACCCCGCAAATCCTGACGAATGTGACCCATGATATGCGCGTGATGCGCGACGAAAGCTTTGGTCCCGTGGTCGGCATCATGCCCGTCAAAGACGACGCAGAGGCGATCCGCCTGATGAACGACAGCAACTTTGGCCTGACAGCGTCTATCTGGACAAACGATGCCATCCGCGCTGAAACCATTGCAGATCAGATCGAGACGGGTACGGTTTTTATGAACCGTGCTGATTACCTTGATCCGGGCCTATGCTGGACCGGGTGCAAAGACACAGGGCGCGGCGGTGGCCTGTCGATCATTGGCTACCACAATCTGACACGGCCAAAATCCTATCATCTAAAGAAAGCCTGAGACATGACGTTGATTGCTAACTGGTCCTACCCGACCGCCATTCGTTTCGGCGCTGGGCGCATTTCGGAAATCGCTGACGCCTGCCGTGCGGCGGGTATCACCAAACCGCTGCTGATCACGGATCGCGGGCTTGCCGATATGGAGATCACGACGCGCACGCTTGATCTGCTGGCGGAGGCTGGGCTGGGTCGTGCGATCTTCGCGGATGTGGACCCGAACCCGAACGAGAAAAACGCGGCCGCAGGTGTGAAAGCCTATAACGACGGCGGGCACGACGGGGTTGTGGCCTTTGGTGGTGGGTCGGGGCTTGATCTGGGGAAACTCGTGGCGTTTCTTGCAGGGCAAACGCGGCCTTTGTGGGATTTCGAGGATATCGGCGATTGGTGGACCCGCGCGGATGCGGACGCGATTGCGCCCATCGTGGCGGTGCCAACCACCGCAGGGACAGGGTCCGAGGTGGGCCGCGCGTCGGTCATTACCAATTCGGAAACCCAAGAGAAAAAGATCATCTTCCACCCCAAGTTCTTGCCAAGCGTCGTGATCTGCGATCCTGAACTCACGGTGGGGATGCCGCAGTTTATCACGGCGGGCACAGGCCTTGATGCCTTTGCCCATTGCGTAGAGGCGTTCTGTTCGCCGCATTACCACCCGATGTCGCAGGGTATGGCGTTAGAGGGTATGCGTCTGGTCAAAGACTACCTGCCACGCGCTTATGCCCACGGCACAGATATCGAAGCGCGGGCGCATATGATGTCCGCCGCCGCGATGGGAGCCACAGCGTTTCAAAAAGGGCTGGGTGCCATCCATGCGTTGTCGCATCCGATTGGCGCGATGTATCACACGCACCATGGCACGACGAATGCGGTTTGCATGCCTGCGGTCCTGCAATTCAACCGTCCCGCAATCACGGGCGTGATGACGCAAGCCGCCGATTATCTCGGGATTGCAGGCGGGTTTGACGGGTTCTGCGCCTATGTGGACGAACTGAACGCATCGCTCGGGACTCCAAAGACGCTGACCGCGCTTGGCGTGACCGATCCCGATATCGATCGGATTGTTGCAGGCGCACTTAGCGACCCGAGCACCGGGGGCAACCCCGTCGAGATGACCGAGGAGAACACACGCGCCCTTTTGCAGGCCTGTTTGTAGATTTCAGACGTCACGACAAAAAACCGTTACAAATCAAGCATAAAGACAACGCGACACCATATTAACAGGGAGAAGAACCATGAAAATTTCATTCGTTTCCACCATCGCTGTCGTCACGGCGCTGGCCGCACAAGGCGCACAGGCCGATACGCTGCGGTTGCTCACATGGGGCGGCTACGCCCCCGAAGAAGTGATTGCCATGTTCGAGGCCGAAACCGGTCACACGGTTGAGGTTACAACATCCAACAATGAAGAAATGATTGCGAAACTGCGGGCCACAAACGGCGGCGGTTTCGATCTGGCGCAACCAAGCCAAGACCGGATCACCAGCGCACAAGAAGAATTCGGCATCTACAAGCCGATTGATATGTCCAAAGTTACGGCGGATCAGTTCATCCCGTCGATGCTATCGGCGACTGCGTCAAACACGACATTCGACGGTGAAGTCTACGGCCTGCCACATGTTTGGGGCACCAGCGGCCTTGTCGTGAATACCGCGATGGCAGGCGATGTGACCGATTATGCAGACCTGTGTGATGCGTCGGTTGCTGGTAAAGTATCCTACCGCCTGAAGCGTCCGACATTGATCGGCTTTGCTTATTCGATGGGGCTCGATCCGTTTGCCGCCTACGGCGACACCGATGCCTATCAGGGTATTCTTGATCAGGTCGAAGCAAAACTGACCGAATGTAAGGCCAACGTCAAAACCTACTGGGATGGCGGCGACGAGATCAAGAACCTGCTGCGCTCTGGGGAAGTGGTTGCGTCGATGGCGTGGGACACAGGCGGCTGGCAGCTGAACGCGGACAATCCCGATATCACATTCGTGGCCCCAGAAGCCGGTGCATTGGGCTGGATCGACACGTTTGTTCTGCCTGCGCGGGGTCGTGCGGATGACGCGGCTTACGACTGGATCAACTTTGTGATGCAGCCCGAAATCGCTGCAATGATCACGAATACGGCCGGTAACTTCACCGCCGCCGTTGATGGTGACGCAAACGTCAGCGCTGATCTGAAGGCACGCTATCAAGGCAGCTTTGATCAGGCCGCAATCGACAACATCAAATGGTATCCACCTGTACCTGCGGGTCTGGAAACACTGGAAGGTGCGACGCTCGACCGGATTAACGCCGCGAACTAAGCGTTTGAAATGAAACACAGAGGGCGCATCGCTGCGCCCTCTTTTTACACTGCGAGGGTGCCCATTGTCCGATCCCCATCCCGATCTTGTCTGCCGCGACCTGACCAAAGACTTTGACGCTTTCCGCGCTGTGGATCACGTCAGTTTTGACGTGCCGCAAGGATCATTCTTTTCCATCCTTGGCCCGTCTGGGTGTGGCAAGACGACCTTGCTGCGGATGATCGCGGGTTTTCAATCGCCTACTAGTGGTGATTTGCGGATCAAAGGCAAATCGATGATCGGAGTGCCACCTAACAAACGGCCCGTGTCGATGGTGTTTCAGCATCTGGCGCTCTTTCCAACGATGAATATTGGCGACAACGTGGGCTTTGGTCTGCGCCAACGCGGTTTCGGTAAATCCGAAATCAAAACCCGCGTTGAAGAGGTGCTCGCCCGTGTCGGTCTGCCCGGCGTGGCTGAGCGGCGGATCGATCAGATTTCAGGTGGTCAGAAACAACGGGTCGCGATTGCGCGCTGCATGGTGCTGGAACCCGATGTTCTGCTGCTAGATGAACCGCTTGGCGCGCTTGATCTTAAGCTACGTGAACATATGAAGGTTGAGTTGAAATCGTTGCAAGCCGCGTTCAACACCACCTTCGTCTACATCACTCACGACCAATCCGAAGCGTTGGTGATGAGCGACAATATCGCCGTGATGAACAACGGGAAATTCGAACAGATCGGCTCGCCGCACGACGTCTATCACGCGCCCGATACGGCGTTCGTCGCGGGCTTTGTTGGTGAGGCCAACAAGATCGACGCAAAGGTCACGGGAGCGGATGGATCGCAATTGCACGTCGTGTCGCAAGGCGGGACGGACATGAAGATCGATGCGCCCGCAAACGGATTGACCGTGGGGCAGGGTGTACAGGTGTTTCTACGCCCTGAAGTGATTGAATTGACGACACAAAGTGACGGGGTGAACGTTTCGCAGGGTACGGTGGAATCGGTGTTGTTCAACGGTGCGAATTCCAGTGTCACCGTCAAGGACGGGGCAGGCGGTATGCTCAAGGTCGCACTCCCCCAAACCGGAGATTTCGCCCGCCTGCAACGCGGCGATAGCGTGTTCACCAAATGGAATCCGCGCCAGGCCCGCTGCTACGCCGTGACGGGGACGTAGGCGATGACGTCTGACACATCCCGCCTTGGGTTTTACCTGCTGCTTGCGCCGATCCTGCTGTGGTTGGTCGTGCTGATTATCCTGCCGCATGTGGGGCTGTTCATCGTCTCGATCAGCGAAAAAGTCGGACCACGCGAATATGAAACCGGTTTTGCCAATTATGCTGCGTTCTTTAACGAACCGCTTTATTGGCGCACCTTTGCGCGGACGGCGATCATGTCGATCCTTGCGACGGCACTGACGCTGATCCTTGGTTTTCCGATTTCTTATTACATCGCAAAGCTAACCCGTGGCCGCACCAAGACCACGCTCTTTCTGATGTGTATGATCCCTTTTTGGGTGTCCGAGCTTGTCCGTACATTTGGCTGGATGATCCTGCTGCGCGAAACCGGAGTCTTTTCGAACCTGTTGCAATCGCTGGGCATCGTCGATGGACCGGTCGAGATGTTGTATAATGATGCGGCGATCATGGTGGGGCTGGTCTATACATCGATCCTGTTCATGGTTGTGCCGCTTGTCACCACGCTCGACAGTCTTGACGATAGCCTGATCGAGGCGGGTTATGATCTGGGCGGGACAAGTACGTCGATCATGCGCGAGATCGTGATCCCGCACGCGATGCCGGGGATTGTATCGGGCTGTATCGTGGTGTTCATGCTCTCGCTTGGCAATTATCTGACGCCGATCCTGTTGGGCGGAAAGGACAGCCTGTGGTTCACCGGCATGATCTACACGCAATTTATCACGCGGTTTAACTGGGAATTGGGATCCGCGTTCGGGTTCTTGTTGCTGGGCCTGTCATCGCTGGTTGTGTTCGCTGGGCTGAAACTGTCGCGCCAATCGCTGACTGATACGATGGGGCGCGCATGATCCCGACAGTCCCCCAACCTGCTTTCGCGAAATGGTGCTACCGTGCCTATGTCACCGCGTTCTTTATCTATCTCGCGCTGCCGCTGACGGTTGTCTGCGTCTTCGCCTTTAACAACAGCGTGTTTCCGTCGTTGCCATGGGAGGGTTTCACCCTCGCATGGTTCTTCGGGACCGAGGCGCCGTTTATCGGCGTGTTCCATGAACGGGCGATTGTGCGTTCGATCGGCACGTCGGCTTTTGTGGCGATGTGGGTATCTGGGCTTGCGGTGTTCGTGGGCACCTGCAACGCATTCTTGTTTGTGCGCCATGATTTCCGCGGCAAAGCGTTTCTTTATGTGCTGATGCTTCTACCGCTGATCATTCCGGGTGTGATCCTTGGCATTTCGATCCTTGTCTTTTCCAGTTCCATCGCGAATGCGTTGGAAGACGCGACAGGGCTGTGGTTCGACGGGCTGCGTCCTGGTCTGATCCTCGTGATCCTTGGTCAATTTTCCTTCATCACGACCTTTGCGACGCTCGTAATTTCGGCTCGTCTGCAGAAATTCGACCCCAGTTTGGAAGAAGCTGCGTTGAACCTTGGCGCCAGCAAATGGGGCGCAATCCGGCAGATCACGCTGCCGTTTCTATTGCCTGCGATTGTGGCCTCAGCCGTTGTGTCGGTGTTGATGAGTTTCGAGAACTTCAACACGACATTGATGCTGGTGGGATCCGATTCACCGCTGACCATCGCGATGTTCGATAAGCTGAAACAGGGATCAACGCCGGTGCTGAACGCGGTGTCGTTGCTGCTGATAATGGTGTCCGCTTTGCTTGGTGTGTTGTCGTTGTTGTTTCAGGGGCGCAAGGCATAGGGCTGTTGTGAAAGAGTAGCGCGGTTCCGCGTGGGCGGCGAACCCTGCTAGTCCAACAATGAGATCCAGTTCATTTTGGTATACCCTTCGCGAAAAGCGAATGTTTCCAGATGGCTGTCGATTGCCCTGCGGGATCGTTCAAGACCTTCTTCGTTAGCTGCTGTCAAAACGACATCAAGCTGCTCGGGGGTCGCTGTCAGCGTTGCTGAACCAAACGGGAACTGTGCGGTGCCGGACGTTTCATCGAATTGAACTTCGATTTTGTGGGCGAGGTGTTTGCACAACTGTTGAAGGTATCGGCTTGCGTGTTCGGTCTGGAATTGTCCGCGGTCTATGATTTCAACTTGCATGTGATTTTATCCTGAGTATTTGTGTCAGAAATAATACCTGACTGATTCACTCAATAATGTCTAGCCGCCGCCCGACGTTCTCTTACCTGAAAGGTTCACCATGAAAACGATGATCGTCGCGGCGGGTTTCGCCGCTATGCCTGTGCTGGCTCTGGCCCAAACCACCGAGATTGAAACCGCAGTTGGGGCGGTTACAGTTCCGGTGGCGCCCGAAACCGTCGTGACATTCGACCTTGCTGCACTAGACACGCTGACTGCACTCGGCGTTCCTGTTGCTGCCGTTCCGGTCATCGCGCCGCCGGCCTATCTTGCGGACGCGTTCGACGGCACACCGAAGGTGGGCACGTTGTTTGAACCTGATTTCGAAGCCTTGGCTGTCATGGCACCGGACTTTATCATCGCTGGTGGTCGGTCGCAGTCGCAGGTTGAACCATTGTCCGCTATTGCGCCAACTATCGACATGACCATCTCTGGCGACAATCTGCTGTCGGATGCGCAGGCGCGTGTCACGGCCTACGGCACGATGTTTGCGCAGCAAGACACGGCGACCGCGCTGCTGGCCGATCTTGATGCCGCAATAGAAAACGCGCGCAGCGTGACAGATGGGCAAGGCAATGCATTGATCGTCCTGACCAACGGCGGGAAGGTGTCGGCTTATGGCGACGATTCCAGATTTGGCTGGCTGCATACTGCATTGGGATTGCCGGAAGCGTTTCCCGAGCTGAACGCCGAAACCCATGGCGAAGCGATCTCTTTTGAGTTCATTGCGGAAGTAAACCCTGATTGGATTTTCGTTGTCGACCGTGGCGCGGCCATTGGCCAAGAGGGGGAAGCGGCAGCTGTTACGCTGGATAACCCGTTGGTTGCGGGTACGACGGCAGGTCAGAATGATCAGATTGTGTATCTTGATTCTGCGCGTTTGTACCTCGTTGGTGGAGGATACCAGTCCATGACGGGCACGATTGACGAAGTTGTCGCCGCGTTTTCCGCTGAGCCAAGCTAAGGCAGACCCGTGCAATACAGGCTCTATGCGGCCCTAACGCTCGCCCTTCTCGTGGGGGCGAGCTGTTTGATTGGGGTTGCTGATATCTTTGCGGGCGATCTTGATCGGCAAATGGTGATGCTGGTCAGTCGTTTGCCACGCACGTTCGCCGCACTTCTGGCGGGGGCCGGATTGGCGCTGGCGGGTGTGGTGGTACAGATGTCGGTGCAGAACAGGTTGGTAGAGCCCAGTTTGGTTGGCACACCGGAATCCGCAATGCTTGGGCTTCTGGTCGTGACGCTTACCGCACCCGGTGCCGCGCTGTTGATGAAAATGTCGGTCGCAGCCGCAACTGGTTTAATCGGAACGCTAGGATTTCTTTGGCTGGCCCGCCATGTGCCACGCCGTGATCCCGTGTTGTTGCCATTGGTCGGACTGATCTACGGCGGCATCATCGGTGCTGCGGTGTTGTGGTTGGCCTGGACGACAGACCTTGTGCAGTACATCGGTGTTTGGCAAAGCGGCGAGTTTTCGGGCGTGCTGCAGGGCAGGTATGAACTGCTTTGGATTGTCGCAGCGATAGCCGCGCTGGTCTGGTTCGCGGCGGATCGCATTACCATGCTCGGCCTTGGTGAAGACGCGGCGCGCAGCCTTGGGTTGGATTACCGTCAAACCTTATTGGCGGGGCTGATCCTTGTGTCGATCATCGTGGCCGTCGTCGTGGTCAGTGTCGGGTCTATCCCGTTTGTCGGACTGGTTGTGCCCAATATCGTGTCGCGCTGGCGGGGCGATAATCTGCGCCGGAACTTGCCGCTCGTGGCATGGTTGGGCGGTTGCATGGTGCTGGGTTGTGACATCATTGGTCGCGTGATCCGCTTCCCCTATGAGATTCCCGCTGGAACGGTTTTCGCTGTGATCGGCGCGGGTATTTTCCTGTGGCTGTTGCACGCAGCCCCGAGGCAGTCCCATGGTTGAGCGGCGTCTGTTCTTCTTGATCGGCCTGCTGGTTGTGGCTTGCGGTCTGTTTCTATTCTGGAATTTGCGTTCGCCGATGGGGTTCATTTTGTCGCTGCGATTTACCAAAATTGCTGCACTCTGCGTGGTTGGTGCAGCGATTGGCACAGCCACGGTATTGTTTCAAACCATCGCGTCCAATCGCATGCTAACCCCCGGGATTGTTGGCTTTGATGCGCTGTTTGTATTCATCCAAACAGCATTGGTCCTGACACTGGGCAGTGTCGGCTTCGCTGCACTGCCATCTTTGGCGCAGTTCGGCATGGAAACGGCTATCCTTGTGATCGCGGCCGTTGCGCTGTTCAGCGTACTCTTGCGCAATGGCGCAGAGGACATACTGCGCCTCGTGTTAACGGGCGTTATCCTTGGTGTGTTGCTGCGTGGGTTGGCGGGATTGGCGCAACGCATGTTAGATCCATCCGAATTCTCTATCGTTCAGCAGGCCACCTTCGCTACTTTTGGGGCAGTTGACGAGACCCAATTGGCGGTTGCTGCTGTGATTCTTGGAGCAAGCCTTTTCGGCGCGCTAAAGATCGCACGCTATCTAGATGTGGTCGCGCTTGGGCGAAACGTGGCGCTGCCGCTGGGCGTTGATTATGACCGCGTCGCGTTCATGGCATTAGGCCTTGTGGCGTTGTTGGTGGCCACTTCAACCGCGCTTGTCGGGCCGATTACATTCTTGGGCTTGCTTGCGTCCAGTCTGGCCCATGCGGTCCTTCCGTCATGGCGTCACACGCAGCTTTTGCCCGCCGCCGCAGTGATTGGGGCGACCATCCTCGTCAGCGGACAATTCGTCTTTGAACGCCTGCTCGGGTTGCAATCCACATTGACAGTTGTGGTTGAATTTGTGGGCGGCGTTCTTTTCCTTTTCCTCGTTTTGCGCAGGTCTAAACCATGATCCACGTTGATAATTTAACGGTCACAATGAACGGAACCGACATCTTGAAGGATGTGTCGCTGAAGTTCGGGCAGGGTGGGATTACCGCCCTCATCGGTCCCAATGGTGCGGGGAAATCGACCTTGCTGACCGCGATTGCCGGACTGATTAAGACGACGCAGGGGCAGGTTAAGGTAGAAGGGTGCGACATGATCAACGCCCGGCCAGCCGAACGGGCCAGTCGCGTGGCGTTGCTTGCGCAGAACGAACAGGTCACCGCAAGGCTTAGTGTGCGTGAACTAGTGAGCTTCGGACGTTGGCCCCATCACCAAGGACGCCCCAAAGAAGAAGATCACCGCAAGATTGCCGAAGCTATCGCGGCATTTGAACTGGGTGCCTTGGCAGACCGTCGATTGGATTCCCTGTCTGGCGGTCAACGCCAACGGGCTTTTATTGCAATGGCATGGGCGCAAGAAACGCCGTGGTTGCTGTTGGATGAACCATTATCCGCGCTTGATCCGCGTCATGTACGCGACATCATGGATCGGTTGCACGCGCTCGCCAGACCCGGCCAATCGCAGCGTAGCGTCGTCATTGTGCTACACGATCTCGGGGTCGCTGCACGCTATGCGGACCGGATCGTCGCCTTGAAAGACGGACGATTGGTCGTCACTGGCCCGCGCATCCTGACCATGACTGGCCCGATGTTGAGCGATCTATTCGAAACCGGTCTGGCAATGAAACAAGTTTCTGGTCATGACGTTGTCGTGCCAAGCTAAAGGCGAGGCGAGTTTAAAGGGTCTTTTACAACTGATCATGCTTGCCACACTGGCGAAGCTCTGGCAGGCTTTGCATAGGCTGATAGCGATCTGCGGATCGGTCGTTCCTAACGCCACAAAAATAATTATTGTAAATCCTAAGTTTTATTTCTACCGTCAGCCCACGCCCAATTGGGTATCGATACTTAGGGGCTGAAATAATAATATAAATCAAAGATTTACCCCATAAAGACGCGCGATTCCGAACAAGACGCGTCATACGACCGGATTTGCAGCCGGTTCCCAAACCAACAAAACTGCCTGCATAAAACTAACACGAACGGAGAGGTTACTATGAAAAAAACAACTGCCCTTTTGACGGTTGCGGCGCTGATGTCGTCCGCCGCTGTGGTCAATGCTGAAACACTTCGCTGGGCCCGTGCGGGCGACGCGCTGACGCTTGATCCGCATTCCCAAAACGAAGGCCCCAGCCACACCATGCGTCACCAGATGTATGAGCCGCTGATCATCCGCGACACTGCCGGGAACTTTGTTCCGACACTGGCGACTGACTGGGCACCAAGTGCTGACAACCCGAATGTGTGGGTGTTCAACCTGCGCGAAGGTGTGAAATTCCATGATGGCGCTGATTTCACAGCAGAAGACGTGGTCTTCAGCTTTGAGCGTGCAAAGCAGCCAAACTCTGACATGAAAGAACTGATTGGTTCGATCACCGCTGTTCGCGCTGTCAGCGACTATGTGGTTGAGATCGAAACAGATGGTCCGAACCCGATTCTGCCATCCAACCTGACCAACTTGTTCATGATGGACAAGGATTGGACAGAGGCAAACGACACCGTCAACGTTCAAGACTTCGAAGGCGGCGAGATCACGTTTGCTACGACAAACGTCAACGGCACTGGCGCGTACACGCTTGTCAGCCGTGAGCCAGACGTGAAAACCGTTATGGCCCGCAACGAAGCCTACTGGGGTCGCGACGAATTCCCGCTGGAAGTCAGCGAAATTGTCTACACACCAATTCAGAACGCTGCGACTCGTGTGGCTGCGTTGTTGTCTGGTGAAATCGACTTCTTGCAGGATATGCCGGTTCAGGATTTGGCGCGCGTAGGCGATGCTGAAGGTCTTGTTGTGAAGCAAGCCCCACAGAACCGCGTGATCTTCTTTGGTATGAACCAAGGCGCTGACGATATCGAAGCTGATGACGTTGATGGTGCTAACCCATTGGCGGACGTTCGCGTTCGTAAGGCGATGTCCATGGCGATCAACCGCGATGCGATCCAACAGGTCGTTATGCGTGGTCAGTCCGAACCGGCAGGCATGATTGCCCCGCCATTCGTAAACGGCTGGACTGCTGAAATGGACGGCGAAAGCGTCACTGACGTTGAAGGCGCCAAGGCGCTGATGGCTGAAGCTGGCTACGAAGATGGGTTCTCTATCCGTTTGGATTGCCCGAATGACCGTTACATCAACGATGAAGCTATTTGTCAGGCGGCTGTTGGCATGTTGGGTCAGATCGGTGTCACCGTGAACCTTGATGCCATTCCGAAGGCGCAGCACTTCCCGAAAATCACCGATGGTGCGACGGATTTCTACATGCTGGGTTGGGGTGTTCCAACTTACGATTCTGAATACATCTTCAACTTCCTCGTGCACGGTCGTGAAGACGACATCGGGACATGGAACGGCACTGGCTACAACAACGATGAGCTGGACGAAACCATCAAGTCGCTTGCATCCAACACCGATCTTGACGCGCGTAACGCGGACATCGCCAGCATCTGGCGTGTGATCCAAGACGAACAGCTGTACATCCCGATCCACCACCAGGTGCTGAACTGGGGCATGGCTGAAAACGTTGGCATCGAGGTCGATCCAGAGGATCAGCCACGCGTCAAATACTTCACCATGCAGTAACTTCGCATGACGGCGCGCCCGCTTGATGTGGGCGCGCCTTTTCGACTGGACAGGTGGGGCAGGCTGCCCCCGTCCAGTTTCCAATCCTTTCAAAACTTGTCCAGCGGCCCGTCGGGCTGCGCTGGCAAAGCAAGGCCTTCGCGATGCTGCCGTTTATCCTTAAACGCATATTCCAGTCCCTTTTGGTGTTGATCATCACCGGGGCGATTGCGTTTTCAATGTTCACCTTTGTGGGCGATCCCATTGACAACATGCTGGGTCAAGAACGCACGATGGAAGACATCGAACGTCTGCGCGCGCAGCTTGGTCTGGATCGACCGATCCCTGTGCAATACGTGAAATTCTTGGGCGAAGCCGTGCAGGGCAATTTCGGCGTCAGCTACCGGCAAGGCCGAGAAGTATCTGAAATTATTATGGAACGCGCCCCCGCAACGCTGGAGTTGGCCGCGCTTTCCGCCATTTTCGCCATCGTCGTAGGAATTGCGCTGGGTGTGTTCACCGCGATCCGCCGCGACGGGTTTGTTGCGAACTTTATCATGTCCGCCTCATTGATCGGGGTGTCCTTGCCGACGTTTCTGATCGGGATTTTGCTGATCTATCTGTTCTCTGTTGAACTCGGATGGTTACCGAGCTTTGGCCGCGGCGAAGTTGTGCAGATTGGCTGGTGGACCACTGGTTTCTTGACGGAATCCGGTCTGAAAGCCCTAATCCTGCCGTCGATCACGCTGGGCCTGTACCAGATGACACTGATCATGCGGCTTGTCCGATCCGAAATGCTCGAGGTCCTGCGTCAAGACTACATCCGGTTTGCCCGCGCTCGAGGCCTGAGCGAACGGGTCATCAATTTTCGCCATGCCTTGAAGAATACGATGGTGCCGGTGATTACGGTGATCGGTCTTCAGCTTGGCGCGATTATCGCTTTTGCGATCATTACTGAAACCGTGTTTCAGTGGCCCGGTTTGGGCCTGTTGTTCATCAACGCAATTCAGTTTGTCGATATTCCGGTGATGGCCGCGTATCTGATGATGATTTCGGTGATGTTTGTCGTCATCAACCTTCTGGTGGATATCTTATATGCCTTCATTGATCCTCGTCTTAGGGTGGCCGCGAAATGACTGATCACTCTAATTCCACAACTGAGGTCGTTCCATCACGTCTGCGCCGTGCGCTCGATAGTGACTTGTTCTACGCTTTCAAACGGTCCCCCGTTGCGATGGTATCTGCGGTTGTTGCCACTTTGCTGATCCTTTCGGCGGTGTTTGCGCCTCTGATCGCGCCGACGAACCCGTTTGATCCATCGTCATTGAACCTGATGAACGGGTTTACGCCACCGATGGAGCCAAATGCCTTCACCGGCGAGACGTTCTTGTTAGGCACCGACGATCAGGGCCGCGATGTATTTTCGACCATCCTGTATGGGATGCGGATTTCGCTTTTCGTCGGCTTCGCTGCGGTGTTGTTTGCCGTCGTGCTTGGCATCTTCTTGGGGCTGCTTGCGGGCTATTTCGGTGGTTGGGCTGACAGTTTCATCATGCGGGCAGCCGACGTGCAGTTGACGTTCCCGTCGATCTTGGTGGCGATGCTGATCTTCGGGATCGCTAAGGGGATTACACCCGTTGAAAACCGCGACCAGATGGCGATTTGGGTGCTGATCCTTGCGATTGGCCTGTCCGATTGGGTGCAGTTTGCCCGCGTCGTGCGCGGCGCCACGCTGGTGGAGAAAGGCAAAGACTACGTATCTGCTGCGCGGCTGATCGGTCGAAAGCCTTTTATCATCATGTTACGCCACATCCTGCCGAACATTTTGTCGCCAGTGTTGGTGATCGCCACGATTTCACTGGCGCTTGCAATCATCGCAGAAGCCACGCTGAGCTTCCTTGGCGTCGGCGCACCTGCCACACAGCCGTCTTTGGGCACGCTGATCCGCGTCGGCCAAGGTTTCTTGTTCTCAGGCGAATGGTGGATCTTGTTCTTCCCGGCCTGCACTTTGCTTGCGCTGGCCCTTAGCGTGAACATGCTGGGCGACTGGCTGCGTGACGCTTTGAACCCGAGGTTAAAATGACCGAACCTGTCCTTTCCATCCGTGACCTGACCGTCGAAATCCCGACCCGGCACGGCCTGTTTAAGCCTGTGCGCAACGTGACCTACGACATCCGGCCCGGTGAAATCCGTGGCGTGGTTGGCGAAAGCGGGGCGGGCAAATCGATGACGGGTAATGCTGTGATTGGCCTGCTGGATGATCCTGCGCGGATCGCATCGGGTGAGATTTGGCTTAAGGGGCGTCGTATCGACAACCTGAGCGTCGAAGAACAACGCGCCATTCGAGGTCGCGAGATCGGGATGATCTTTCAGGATCCGCTGACGTCGCTGAACCCGCTGTTTACCATTGGTGAACAACTGGTTGAGACGATCCAGTTGCATCTGAAGGTATCCGCCAAAGAAGCCCGCGAACGTGCCTTGGCCTTGCTTGATCGCGTGTCGATCCCCGATCCCAAGACCCGTTTTGACCAGTACCCGCACCAGTTTTCCGGCGGTATGCGGCAACGTGTGGTGATCGCATTGGCGCTGTGTTCAGAACCGTCGGTCATCGTGGCCGATGAACCCACAACCGCGCTGGATGTGTCGATCCAAGCCCAAGTGCTTGATTTGATCAAGGAACTTGCCCGCGAGACCCAAGTTGGCGTGATCCTTGTGACCCACGACATGGGCGTGATCGCGGATACCACCGAACAAGTCACGGTGATGTACAACGGGCAAGTCGTGGAAAACGGGTCTACCGATCAAGTTCTCAGCGCGCCAAAGCATGAATATACCAAATCGCTGATTTCCGCCGTGCCGCGTCCGCAGGTCAAACTACACCGTTTCCCCCAGGTCAGTTATGGCGGACGTGAGACGACGTTCAAGATCGAAGACCTCGCGCGGAACTGGACCAAATCAGAACCGTCTAAATCCGGCAAGCTGCTTGAGGTCGAGGGGATCACGAAGAAGTTCCTCGAAAAATCAGCAATTCTGCCGTCGCGGCGGACCTACTTTACCGCAGTGGACGAGGTATCGTTCGATATCAAAGACGGAGAGGTCTTCGGGCTTGTCGGCGAAAGCGGGTCTGGTAAATCCACCGTTGCGCGGATGATCGGCACGCTGCTTGATGTGGACGGTGGCCGTATCAAGTTTGACGGAGATGATGTGACTGCCATGACGCCTGCCGAAATTGCAGGGTATCGCCGCCAAATCCAGATGATCTTCCAAGACCCGTTTTCCAGTCTTAATCCTCGGATGAAGGTCGAAAGTATCGTCGCTGAACCACTGGTGCATCACAAAATCCTGCCGCCTGACCAGATCAGCGGGCGGGTGCATGAATTGTTGGATCGTGTTGGGCTGACCCGTGCGGCGGCGGCGAAATATCCGCACGAATTTTCGGGCGGGCAACGCCAACGGATTTCCATCGCGCGGGCCTTGGCCACGCAGCCACGTTTCCTGATTTGTGATGAACCGACCAGCGCGTTGGACGTGTCTATTCAGGCGCAAATTCTGAATATCCTGAAGGATTTGCAGGAACACCTTGGTCTGACCATGCTGTTTATCAGTCACGATCTGCCGGTTGTCCGCCAAATGTGCGACCGCGTTGGTGTGATGAAACAAGGCCAATTGGTCGAAGTGCAAGACACCGAGACGCTGTTCGCCAACCCGCAGCAAGACTACACCAAGAAGTTGCTAGAGCTGATGCCACGGCTAGCGCAGTTGTCGGGGTAGGCGATGATCGGGGGGGGGAGTATCGAACCGGCCAAGCTGGGGCAAATGATCCGGAAATGCCGGCAGCAACGCAAGCTGACGCTGAAGGAATTGTGCGACAAGGCAGGCATATCTGTGGGGTATTTGTCGCAGGTTGAACGCGGCAATGCGACGCCGTCGCTGGGCACGCTCGCGCAGATTTCACATGCTTTGGATTTGGGGCTTGATTACTTTGTGGCACGCCCGAAACCGGGGGATGCGGTGTCTTATGCGGATAAGCGGCCGAAATTTTCAATTTCGGATTCGGGCGTGACGTATGAGGCGTTAAGCTCCGAATTTCCCGGCCACGAACTGTCGGCCTATATCATGAACTGCCCACCCGGTTTTGTGTCTGAGACGTTCCAGCACGAGGGCGAGGAGTTCATTTATATCCTTAGCGGCTCTATCGAGAAAACACTGGACGGAGAGGCCTTTACCCTGCGCGAGGGTGACAGTCTGCATTACAATGGCATGACCCCGCACGCATGGAAAACGCTGGGCGACACGCCAGCCCGCATGATGTGGACGGGCACATTGGTCGTGCTGCAGGGGCCGACGAAAAACTGGCTGCCCGGCCAAGATGGCTAGGGCGTTTATCGCAACTGGAGGGTCGTATGACTGAGATCACAGAAAACAGATTGGCCCGGTTGCGCCAGCGTATGGCTGACACGCACACCGATTTAGTCGCTATCGGTCCCAGCAGTCACATGCAGTGGTTGTTAGGGCTGAACCCGCATGGCGATGAACGGCCTGTGATGGCGTTGGTGACGGCTGATAACGCTGGTGTTCTGATGCCAAAACTGAACGCCGACGCGGCGCGCACCCAATGCGACAGTGTACCGTTTTACGAATGGAGCGATACGGATGGCCCGCTGGATGCGCTGACCGCGTTATTGACTGAACTCGACGTTAAACGTTCCGGTCTCAGCGTTGTTCTTGATGAAATGATGCGGGCGGATTTCGCGTTCTTGCTACTCGATCAGCTTGACGCCCCAACCCGTCGGTTTACCCAAGACACCGTCGGTCTGTTGCGGGCGGAAAAGGATGCGGATGAACACAAGCTGCTGCGCGACTGCGCCCGTCTAAACGACAGCGCATTTGAACTGGCCTTTGCGTCGCTGCGCACTGGCATGTCCGAGAATGACGTTAAAACGATCATCGTCGATCACTACCGCACCCACGGCGCAGAGCCTGCGTTCTGTATCGTGGCTTTTGGTCCAAACAGTGCCTTCCCGCATCACCACACGGGTGCGGATGTGTTGCAACCCGAGATGGCTGTGCTGATCGATGCGGGTTGCCGATTGAACGGTTATCCGTCTGATATGACGCGATGTGGGTGGTACGGGGATACGCCTGAGGCTGAGTTCACACAGGTCGCGGGTATCGTGGAGGACGCGGTGCAGGCGGCGTTGTCTGCGGCCAAACCCGGTGCTGCGTGCAGTGCAATTGATGGTGCCGCGCGGGGCGTGATTGAAACTGCAGGCTATGGTGCTGCATTTTCACATCGGACGGGGCACGGATTAGGCGTTGATGTGCATGAACCGCCCTATATGACGGCAAGTAATGATCAGGCCCTGACCGCTGGAAACGTCTTTTCGATTGAACCGGGTATTTATTTGACGGATGCTTTCGGGGTCAGGCTAGAGGACATCGTGCACCTTGGACCTGATGGGCCAGAAGTTCTGTCCGGCTTGTCGCGGAAGGTGTTACAGATTACGCCCCGCTAGGGGGGCGTTCAGCGCACTGAATGAGACCTACGATTTGCCCGAAAGGTTTGTCACGCCGGTTTGTGCCATTGCCGATGACAGTTCTTCACTCAAAACGTCCCAGATTTTGTTCAGCCCCGCTTCGCCGGCTGCAGCGATTGCGAATTGGAGAGTACGTCCAAAGAACGTGAAGTCCGCACCGGCATTCATGGCTTTCAGAACGTCTTCACCAGAGCGTAAGCCACTATCGTAAAACAACGGGAATTCATTGCCGACCTCCGTGCGGATAAGCGGCAGCCGATCTATCGGGGCAGGGGCGCTTTCTAGCTGACGTGATCCGTGGCTGGACACCTGAATGCCGTCTACGCCCGCATTCTTCAAGGCAACGGCATCTTCGACATTCACGACGCCTTTGACGACTAGGTTTCCAGACCACATGCCGCGCAATCGCGAAAGGGTGTCCCAGTTGGCCCTCGCACGGCTTTCGGTCCGGTCGAAAGCGCAGCCGTCCATTTCAAAATTCGCCATTTGCGGTTTCCCCGCGGCCAGTTGGCTTAATGACCAACGAGGGTGCAGTGCAAAATCGATGAATTGGCGTGGGCCGATTGTGAACGGCATCTTGAAACCGTGGCGCAATTCGCGTGGACGACGCCCGACTTCGGGCACGTCGACAGTCAGAACCAATGTTTCGTAGCCTGCAGCGCGTGCCCGTTCGACAAGCTTGAATGTGCCTTGCCCGTCACCGCTAAAATATAGCTGGAACCATGCGTGCCCTTCAGCCGTTTCGATGATCTTTTCCAGTGGTGTTGATGCGACCGTCGATACCCCATGGGGCACTTGATAGTGCGCAGCGAGCCGTGCGAGCATCATATCCGCACCCGGTCCGCTGAGATTACACATGCCCATTGGTGCGATGCCAAATGGACGTTGCGCGGACGTCCCGAAAATGGATGTGTCGAGATTGCGATGACTGACGTCCCGCAAAATGCGGGGTTCTAGTGTGATCGCATCCAAGGCGGCACGGTTACGCTTTGCCCCCACTTCGGCCCCGGCGGCCCCGTCAATATAGTCGAACACCATCCAAGGCAGCCTGCGTTTGGCCAGCCGCCGCGCATCGTTTGCAGAATGGATATGCGCGGCAGCGTTGAGCATTAGGACGCCACGGCCTTCATAAAGCGGTCTTTGATGACGACGGGGTCCATGGTGATCACGGGCAGCTTGATATTGCCGCTGTCACATTTGCAGACGATGATGGTCATCTCGTCGCTGTCGATGGCGTCTTGCAGCACTGGACCAAGGTCTTTGTCCTGCACTTCGACGACGTTGTCGCAGCCACATGCCCGCGCAACATCAGTCAAGTTCGTCTTTTGGCCCGCATAGGTCGGTTGATCACCCGTTGATCCGTAAGACCCGTTATCGATGATCAGCAAGGTGTAGTTGCCCGTGGCATTGTTCGCGATTGTGGGCAATGTGCCAAGGTTCGTCAGAACCGACCCGTCGCCATCAATAGAGATAACAGGTTTCGGTTGCGACAAGGCCAGACCAAAGCCGATTGAAGACGACAGACCCATGGTGCCCAACATGTAGAAGTTGGTCGGCTGGTCGTCGATCATATGCAGTTCTTGGCTTGGCAGGCCGATGTTACAGACCACGAGGTGATCACGGATGATGGGCGCGATTTCTTTTAAGATTTCAGAACGGATCATTGGTCCCCGTAGCCTCCCCAGAAGTTGGCGTCGGTCAGGATCGCCACAGGTTTGTTGCACATGAAGGTATACTTCAGGATGTTGTCGAATTCTTCGACGTCCTTTTGCCAATGAAAGTGGTAAGTCGGGATGTTCATCTGCGCCAGTAGCGCCTTTGTGTGTACCGCCATTTCCACCTGACACGCGACGGGTTCGCGCAATTCACCACGGTATGAGATGATCATCGGCAACGGCATCCGGTAGTATTGGATCAGCGTGGCCAGCGTGTTGATCGTCACACCAATGGCGGTGTTCTGCATAATGATCGCAGGACGTTTGCCCGCCATATGCGCACCGGCACACAGGCCCATGCCTTCGTCTTCTTTGTTGGATGGGATGTGGAAGATATCGTCGCGCTTTTCGACTTCATCAATCACACCAGCCAACTGTTTGCATGGCACGGTCGTGACAAATGACACGTCGTTCGCAACAAGATCGTCGCAGATCTTCTTGTCGATGTTCATGAGGTAGGAACCTTTCGGGTTTGAGTAGAAAAGAGATGTCTAAGTCAGAGCAGGTCAGATCAGTCCCATGGGCTGAGAACGATCTTAGGTGCTGCAACGCGGCCCGCACGTAGATCTCGAAATGCTTGCGCGCCGTTGGACAAAGGTCGGTTGTCCGTCCAGTCCAGTGGGCCAAGACGCCCGTCGTAGATCGCGGCGGCTGTGTCTCTGAAGTCTTGCGCAGTGTAGGTATACGTCCCGATAAACGTGATTTCCTGAAGTGTGGCCCGCCTGACGTCGAAGCCCGGTGCATCATCGCCCAATCCGACATGAGCGATAACGCCCCCCGATTCGACGAGATTGGATGCGGTCGCCCGCGTGCTACCGTACCCAACGGCATCGACGACTAATGGGGCGGGACCGGATGCCTCTGCTACGGTAGTTTGGCCGCAATGATCGTTAAGATAGGCGCGACGCGCATCATTGGGTTCGATGATGATGACGTCCGGCATGTCCATTGCTTGCAAAGCAAGTGCCGCGGCAAGCCCGATAGCGCCGCCGCCAATGACGATAGCACTCCGATCCATCGATGGATGCAAGGCTTCGATCCCTAAACGTGCGGCGTGCCAGCTGACGGCCAAAGGTTCAGCAAGCGCGGCTTTGGACAAGGCGATGTTGTCGGGCACTTCGACCAGATTCCGCATGGGCATGGCTATGAATTGTGCAAACGCGCCTTCGCGCGGCGGCATCGAAATAATTTCGCGCTTCGGACACAGGTTTTCGCGACCCGATTTGCAGGCGGGGCAAACCAGACAGGACACTAACGGATTGACCGTCACACGCATGCCGTCGTGATCACCACCCACAATCGTACCTGCAGCTTCGTGGCCAAGGATCAGCGGGGCAGGGCGACGCGCGTCATGGCCAAGATAAGCGTGCATGTCGGACCCGCAGATGCCGACCGCCTCAACACGGATCAGTTGTTCATCGGTTCCGGCGATAACATCAGGGACGTCGCGGAAATTAAGGGTCTCAACCCCGTCATAAACCAAAGCTTTCATTTTGCGGTAAACCCTCCATCAACCATCAAGACTTGCCCCGTCACGTAGGAAGATGCGTCCGAACATAAAAACAGGATCGGCCCATCGATGTCTTCGACACCGCCGTTGCGCCCGATGCAGGTCTGGGCCGCGTTGCGCGCGGCGCGGTCCGCGTCGTCGAACACCGCTGCCGTCAATTCGGTTGGAAAGAACCCCGGCCCAATCGCGTTGGCTGTGATGTTAAAAGGTGACCAGCTTTCCGCCATGGCGCGCGTAAGTTGCCCGATGGCCCCTTTAGTTGCGCCATATGCAATCCCGCCGGGGAAGGCCCGTGTTGTCTGTAGGGACGCGAAGTTGACGATCCGCCCCCAGCGGTTTTCTTTCATCGCAGGCACCAGTGCCTGACTGAGGAAGAATGGCGCGTTCAGATTAATCGCAATAGTTTTGTCCCAGCCGTCCGGTGTGACATCATCAGCTGCTTCACGGGTGTTCAGCCCCGCAGCATGAACAACAATGTCGGGCGACCCAAAGGGCGCTGCAATCGCAGCGGCCACATCCGCGATACCATCCCGATCCGCGACATCCGCAATGACCGCTGCTGCCGGTGGGCCAATTTCATGGCAAAGATCGTCGAGTGCTTCGCCACGGCGGGCGACGCCCACGACACGTGCGCCAGCCTCTGCCAAGACAAGTGCGGCGCGGCGACCTAGACCGGAACTGGCCCCTGTCACACATGCCACTTTTCCGCTGAGATCAAAGAGCGAATTGGGATCAATCATCGGCGTTCAAATCGAAGTTTTCGGTTGGGAAATACTTTGCCAGTCGTACGTCAGCGGCGCGGGCGTGGCCTTCCATACCTTCAAGCCGCGAAATCCGTGCTGTGGCGATGGCGACATCTTTGGATGCCTCTTGCGTGGCGCGCTGCCATGTGACGATTTTCATGTACTTATGCACCGAAAGCCCGCCCGTATATCCAGCCGCACCGGACGTCGGCAAAACGTGGTTTGTGCCTGATGCCTTATCACCATAGGAGACGGTGGTTTCTTCACCCAAGAATAGCGATCCGTAGCAGGTCAGATTTTCAAGCCACCAGTCGAGGTCAGATGCTTGGACCGTCAGGTGTTCGGGGGCGTATTCATCGCTGCACGCGGCCATATCGATGCGGTCTTTGCAGACGATAACTTCTGCATAGTCGCGCCAAGCGGCGAATGCATTTTCACGGTTCAATTCGGGCAGGTCTGCGATCAGATCCGGCACAATCGACATGACTTTTTCCGCAAGAGCGCGGTCGTCAGTGACGAGCCAAACCGGACTGTTGTAGCCGTGTTCCGCCTGCGACACCAAATCCGTGGCTACAATATGGGCGTCCGCATCTTTGTCGGCCAAGATCAGACTGTCAGTTGGGCCCGCGATCATATCGATCCCCACGCGCCCGAAAAGAATGCGTTTGGCTTCAGCAACAAACTGATTGCCTGGGCCTACGATAATATTGGCTTTCGGCAGATCAAAAAGTCCGTAGGTCATGGCCGCTACGCCCTGCACGCCACCCATTGCTAGGATTTTGTCAGCGCCGCAGATGTGCGCCGCGTACACAATCGCAGGGGCCACGCCGACATCAGGACGGGGAGGAGAGCATGCGGTGATATGCTTGCAACCGGCGACTTTTGCCGTGGTGACTGTCATGATTGCAGAGGCGATGTGGCTGTATCGTCCGCCGGGAACGTAGCAGCCTGCAGCATCAACCGGGATTGCCTTTTGACCGGCGACGTAACCCGGTGAAATTTCCATTTCGACGTCTGCGACCGTGCCTTTTTGAAGTTCGGCAAAGCGTTTGACGTTATCATGCGCAAATCGAATGTCTGCTTTCAGTTTCTCAGGAACCAACGCACATGCAGCATCGATGGCTTCTTGGCTCAATATGACGTCGCCGTCGTAGCGATCAAACTTTGCGGCGTATTCCAGCGCCTTCGCATCACCGCCGTTTTCGATATCGGACAGGATGCCAACGACAGTGTCATGCACATCTGAAGCGCCGGAGGCAGACGTTAGCGACGCTTTTTTGAGGTATTCACGGGTCATAAGTTAGCGATCCTATTTGTGAATTTTGGGAAGAATAGTGTGAACGCCGCAAGGGCGTGAAGAATGACGAAGCAAAGGGAGCAGACGATAGTGACGCCCCCGAAAGGATGGGGGACGGTGCGTGACGATGTTTGCGATATGCTATCCATGCTGCGATGTAAGCGCTTTCATCTGATTCATGCAAGCGCTTACATTTTCATTGTATCCATGTTTAGGTTTTTGCAAACCATGTTATAGACCTGCTGAAATCAGGGAACGAACCGCCATGTCCACATCCCATTCCATTCCAACGCTTGATGATGTTGCACGTGTTGCTGGCGTTTCGACTGCGACGGTGTCGCGGTGTTTGAACGCTGGGGATAAGGTTTCGAAGCCGACCCGTGATAAGGTCATGAAAGCCGTCGAAGCTTTGGGCTACACGCCCAATTTCAATGCCCGCGCGATGGCAGCACGACGCACCCATACGATTGGTGCCATCATCCCGACGATGGAAAACGCCATCTTTGCGCGGGGGCTTCAGGCTTTTCAGGAAACACTGCATGATCATGGTTACAACCTGCTTGTGTCGAGCAGCGCGTACCGACCGGAACTCGAGGCTGAACAAATCCGTGCGCTCGTTGCACGTGGTGCAGAAGGCCTGTTGCTGATTGGATATGAACGCGAAAAGGCAGTTTACGACTACTTGGATCGGCGTGGTATTCCGACAATGCTTGCTTGGGCTTACAGACCAGATTTGTCACGTTCGTCGGTCGGATTTGATAATCGGGCATCGATGCGGATGTTAGCGGACCGTGTGATTTCGATGGGTCATAAGCGTATTGCCGTGATTTCGGGGATCGCCGATGGCAACGATCGCGCCGCAGAGCGATTGACCGGTATTCGGGATAGTTGGGTGGCCAACGGATTTAATCTGGATGATTTGCCGATTGTTCAAACGCCGTACGGCACTGACAACGGTGCCGACGCTTTTGAAGCCCTGATGAAGTCTGAAACGCCGCCGAGCGTTGTGATGTGTGGAAACGATGTTCTTGCTGCAGGGGCGATGTTGCGGGCGCGGCAGTTGGGGTATGCCGTACCTGACGACGTTTCTATTACCGGATTCGACGACATAGAACTGGCGCAGCATTTGTCCCCGACTTTGACGACCGTGCACGTCCCGCATCGTGAAATGGGCGGGACAGCTGCACGCGAACTGGTCAAGCTGATCGATGGCAATGCGAACACTGTCCGACGTCAGCTGAACGTTTCCATTGTGATGCGGGAATCGCTGGCAGCCGTCTAGGTTCAGGGATGGAAAAAGCGTCCAACCGCAAACGCCAACGCAGCCGCCGTACCGCCGATGAGGAATGTTTCAAGCCCTGACCGCCACCACGGTGCCAGTGCCCATTGTGATTTGATTGCGCCGATACCAAAGAAGGTGAAGGCAGAGGCAATAATGGACCACACAAAGGGATCAGTGAGGCCAACCAGATATGGAAGAAGCGGCAGCAACCCGGCCAAAACAAACGCGCCAAAAATGATGACTGCGGCCCTTAACGGGGCAGGGTCCGTGGGGGGCAGGCCGTATTCGTCCGTTAACATCATGGCGATCCATTGATCCTTGTCGCGGCTTATCATGTCGACGGCTTGCGCCTTAACCTCGCCATGTAACCCTTTACGCCCGAGAATTTGGTCCAATTCGTCGCGTTCGCCTTGTGGGTTCAGCATGATGTGGCGTTCTTCAACTTTGCGCAGCCTTTCGCGATCATCAGCGACAGCCTTGGTGCCCGCGTAATTGCCTGCCGCCATGGAAAAACCATCCGCGACGACGTTCGCCATACCAAGTGCAACAACGATCCCGCCTGGTAGTCCCGCACCTTGCACGCCCGCGACAATTGCGAAAGTCGTTACAGTACCGTCAATGCCACCAAAGATTGCATCCCTAAGTCCGCCGCCGCCATTGCGGGCATTCAAGCGAGCGGTAATTTCGGAATGCGAATGTCCATGTTCTAGCGTCATCGTGGTTCCTTTCCGTCATGTGCGCAGCCGTCACAGGCGGACGGCACTTGATGTCACTATGACATGATCTGACGAAGCGACGTTGATGCAAGTCAACGCGGGCCGACGACGGTTGCGTCATAGTGCTTGTATCAAATCAACATGGGGGAGATTGCGATGACGGAACAAACGCACAAAAATTCGAAGGATTTCAGCGGCGTTGCGACCGGCGGTATGTTTGGGGCAATGGACTGGATGGGGACTGGCGCGTTTTCGCAAGCCATGCAAATGCATGCAGATTTCGTTTCATTCATCTCGGACCGTTTAGCCGAAGATCTGAAAACGCAAAATGCGTTGTTGCGCTGCAAAACTATCGAAGACGCGCGCGATATTCAGATCGCGTTCGTCCAGAAGGCCTATCAAGACTACTCAGCGGAAGCGGGGCGATTGGCAAGCGCGGGTCTGTGTGGTCCTGTCCTGAGCGGGACAAAACATACGCCTGTCTAGTATCAACGTGGAATAGGCCGGAGATTTTGCAGGTCGGCCTGTTCCTTTTACGTTTATGCTTAAAGCGACTTACCTCTGCACCGATTTCAGGTAAGCGAGAAGCGCCAACATGTCTGACGGCAGGGTTTCGGTTGCGCCGTCGGTGTTGACCGTGATGGGCCGGCCCATATCGGCGTCACCAAAGATCGGCATCGCGGCGGTGGGATCCGTGTGACGATCAAGACCTTGGATGACGCTCAGCACATAGTTCCGAGGAAAAACGCCGTCGTTCGATGCCGCAAGGAATTGCAAACTTGGTGGCGGCGCACCTAGGCCAAGCGATGCCGGTCCTGCGCCTTCACCGTTCGCCCCGTGACAGATCGCGCATTGATCATCGAATAACTGCTTTCCACGGGCGCTATCCGCCGAAATGCTGTTCTGATCCGCAACACAAGCGCTAAGCGATAGCGCTGCAATCGTTGTGGTAACTGCTTTCATCATGGTCATGTCATTCGCCCTGTATTGTTCTTTGAAAACAGTCCGTTTGGCGCTGCTTTCTCCTACGATCATAGTGTTGATGCGATGATGCAGCTTTGATTTACCTCAAGGTTCTGCTCAGACCGCAAGCATCTGCAGCGTATTGGAATTCTACGATTCACGACATGCGAGTGGATTTGCAGCATCTACAATTTTCATAGTAATGCCCGTGTGTTGCGATAGCACCTTCATGTGTTGAATTAAGGATAGAAAGATAGGCTTTAGCAGGTCGATCAAAAAATCGATAATTGCCAAGTGCCATTTCTTTGGTCATTTTGTCCGCAATGGAAACGCTCAGCTTCAGTCATGACCTCTTTTTAGTCATCATGTCGTGCCTCGTTGCAACTGCTGCGGCGTTCACGGGTTTGTCTTTGACGCGCAATCTGTCGCAGAAATCCCTGACCCAAAAGAAAGTGTCTGTGGCCTTGGCCGCGATTGCGTTAGGCGGCGGTATTTGGTCGATGCATTTTGTCGCGATGCTGGGCCTGCAGTTGCCCGTGTTGTTCTATTATGACGCAGCGATCACGCTGATTTCGGCATTGACCGCAATCCTGATCGTGGGTGCCGCGTTGATCTTGCTGCATTTTACCGACCGCACGCCTTTGGTGATTGGGACAGCAGGCGCGATTGTCGGCGTGGGCATTCTGGTCATGCATTACATCGGGATGGCGGGGTTAGAATTGTGTCGCGCGATCTACACGCCGCTTGGTATTGCAGAAACGTCGATTGTCGCGATTGTTTTGTGTATTTTGGCGTTTCGGGTGGCTTACGGGCATCGGACGAACCGCAATATCTTTCTTGGAACGCTATGTTTTGCTGTCGCAGTTGGATCAGTGCATTTTCTGGCAATGGCGGGCACAGAATTTGTAGCCGTCCCGCAAGTTGCTGAATTTGGCCCAAGCATGAGCAACGAAGTTTTGGCCCTTGGCGTTATCGTGTCCAGTTTTGTCATTTTTGGCGGCTTCTTGTGGGTCAGTACAACTTACCTTGTGGCCAGTCCTGTCGCGGAAGGGATCAATCCGGTAGATGATGCGGACATTCAGACACCGGTGGGTCTGCAAATCCCATGTGAACGCGACGGGGGCAAAATCTTTGTCGCGCCTAGTGATGTCGTCTTTGTCCGCGCAGACGGGCATTACACGCAGATCTACACCGAACAGGATCGCCTGTTTTGCGTTTGGCCGATTACTGAGGCCACGAAGCGCCTGTTGCCTGCGGGCTTTATCCAGACGCATCGCAGCTATTTGGTGAACCCGTCCAAGGTCGCCCGCTTTGAACGGTCCAAAGATAAGGGGCGCTGTCTGTTTGATACGGACACGATCCCGCCAGCGCCGGTGAGCCGTTCCAAATTGAAAGCCACGCAAGACGCGCTGCTGGCGTAGGCCTGCGCCATTCGTGCGGAAATCGGCGCATTTCGTGCAATAAACCTGTTTTTCATGGGTTTTCACAAGCCAGCGTATACGGCCGCATGCTCACCTCACTGCAAGAAGAACATTTGCTTTTAGGGAGGAGATCCGATGATTCCAGCGGCATTTGAATATTATCGACCCAAGGATATGGCCGGAGTATTGGCAATTCTTGAGGAACACGGCGACGACGCGCGCGTCATGGCAGGCGGACACAGCCTGATCCCGATGATGAAGTTGCGCATGGCTGACGTGCCTCATCTGATCGACCTGCAGGACGTGGGTGGGTTGTCGGAAATCACCATCACCGGCGACAGCATCCGCATCGGCGCGATGATCACACAGACCGATATCATCAATCACGATGGCCTCAAGGCGGCAGCACCGATCCTACAGGAAGCGGCGTTGCAGATCGCTGATCCTCAGGTGCGCAACATGGGCACCGTTGGCGGCAACGTGGCGAACGGCGATCCAGGCAACGATATGCCCGGACTGATGCAGTGCCTTGATGCCAGCTTTACCTTAATCGGCGCGGACGGTGACCGCGACGTACCTGCACGCGAATTTTACGAAGCGGCTTACATGACCGCACGCGATGACGAAGAAGTTCTGACAGCAGTGACCATCCCAATGCCAAAGGGTGGCTATGCTTATGAAAAGCAAAAGCGCAAAATCGGTGATTATGCAACAGCCGCAGCCGCCGTGCAGATCGTCAAAGTCGGCGACACTTGTACCGCTGCAAGTGTTGCGATGACGAACCTAAGCGATACGCCGATCTTCTCTGAGGCGGCAGGCGCGGCACTGGTTGGCACGACGGTGGACGTTGCGGCGATCAAGGCCGCAATGGCCGCGATGTTGGACGACATTGATCCGACCGAAGACAACCGCGGTCCAATCGCATTCAAGAAACACGTGGCGGGCGTCATTTTGCGCCGTGCCATCGAACGCGCTTGGTCGCGGGCGTAAGGGGGCAGAACATGTCAGACAAAATGCACATCAAACTGAACGTGAATGGGAAGGCAGAGGAATTCCTCGCCGAACCGCGCGAACTGCTGATCTACACACTGCGCGAGCGGCTAAACATCACGGGGCCACATATCGGCTGTGAAACGTCCCACTGCGGGGCTTGCACCGTGACGATCGACGGCAAGTCGGTGAAATCCTGTACAATGTTCGTCGCACAAGCCGACGGCGCAGAGGTCACGACCATCGAAGGCATTGGTGGACCGGATGACCTGCATCCATTGCAGACCGCATTCAAAGAACACCACGGGCTACAGTGCGGTTACTGCACTCCGGGCATGATTACCCGTGCAACCAAGCTGTTAGAGGGCATTCCTAATCCTACGGAAGAAGAAATCCGCTTTGGCATGGCTGGCAATCTTTGCCGCTGCACAGGCTACCAAAACATCGTGAAATCCATCCAAGCCGCCGCCGCTGAGATGAATGCAGCCAAGGAGGCCGCAGAATGAAAGACGAAGTCACACGCGACGAACGGGTCGCTAATCTGAAAGGCATGGGCTGTTCGCGCAAACGCGTTGAAGATGCCCGATTTACACAAGGCAAAGGCAACTACGTTGATGACGTGAAATTGGACGGAATGCTGTTTGGCGACTTTGTCCGGTCACCTTATGCCCACGCGCGCATCAAGGGGATCAACGCAGAAGAAGCGCTGAAAGTCCCAGGTGTTCTGGCTGTTTTGACAGCTGCTGATCTTGAGCCGCTTGCTCTGCATTGGATGCCGACGCTTGCTGGTGACAAGCAGATGGTTTTGGCAGACGGCAAGGTGCTGTACCAAGGTCAAGAAGTCGCATTTGTTGTGGCCGAAGATCGCTATGCCGCCGCTGACGGGATTGAACTCGTCGAAGTGGACTACGAAGAACTACCGGTTCTTGTGAACCCGTTCGAGGCGCTGAAATCTGACGTCGTTCTACGCGAAGATTTGGTAGCCGAAGATGGGTCCATTCCTGACGGTGCACATGGCCCTCGCAAGCACCACAACCATATCTTCACATGGGATGCGGGCGACAAAGAACCGACAGAACAAGTGATTTCCGAAGCCGACATCGTCGCCGAAGAATCCATGTATTACCACCGCACACACCCATGTCCGTTGGAAACCTGCGGCTGTGTGGCATCGATGGACAAAGTGAACGGCAAGCTGACGCTGTGGGGCACATTCCAAGCGCCGCACGCAATCCGGACGATTGTATCGCTGATTTCAGGGATCGAAGAACACAACATCCGCGTGATTTCGCCCGACATCGGCGGGGGCTTTGGCAACAAAGTTGGCGCTTATCCGGGTTATGTGTGTTCGGTCGTTGCCTCCATCGTGACGGGCAAACCTGTTAAGTGGATCGAAGACCGCATGGACAACCTGATGACCACCGCGTTTGCGCGTGATTATCACATGACCGGCAAGATTTCGGCCACTAAAGAAGGCAAGATCACAGGGCTGCATTGCCATGTGACGGCTGATCACGGCGGCTTTGACGCTTGCGCTGATCCGACGAAGTTCCCTGCAGGTTTCATGAATATTTGCACGGGGTCTTATGACATTCCGACTGCTTATCTCGAAGTCGACGGCGTCTACACAAACAAGGCACCGGGTGGGGTAAGCTACCGCTGCTCTTTCCGCGTGACCGAAGCTGTGTATTTCATCGAGCGGATGATCGAGGTTCTGGCGATCAAGTTGGACATGGACGCGGCTGAACTGCGGCGGATCAACTTCATTAAGAAGGAACAATTCCCGTATCAGGCAGCCCTTGGTTGGGAATACGATTCAGGCGATTACCACACCGCGTGGGACAAGGCGTTGAAAACTGTTGATTACGACGGTTTAAGGGCTGAACAGGCGCAACGTGTAGAAGATTTCAAAGCGGGTAAAACGCGCAAGTTGATGGGCATTGGTTTGTCGTTCTTCACTGAAATCGTCGGCGCAGGTCCGGTCAAGAACTGTGACATCCTTGGGATGGGCATGTTCGACAGTTGTGAAATCCGCATCCACCCGACAGGGTCCGCGATTGCACGACTTGGGACAATTTCACAGGGGCAGGGCCACGCGACCACATTCGCGCAAATCCTTGCAACCGAAATTGGCCTCTCAGCGGACAGCATCACGATCGAAGAAGGCGACACCGACACAGCGCCTTATGGGCTGGGCACTTACGGGTCACGGTCCACGCCAGTCGCCGGTGCAGCTGCCGCTATGGTGGGGCGTAAAATCCGTGCGAAAGCGCAGATGATCGCGGCCTATCTGCTCGAGGTGCATGACAATGACGTTGAATTCGACGTGGATCGCTTTGTGGTCAAAGGTGCCCCTGAGAAGTTTAAGACGATGAAAGAAATCGCTTATGCCTCTTACAACCAGGCTATTCCGGGTCTTGAACCTGGTCTTGAAGCGGTCAGCTATTACGATCCGCCGAACATGACCTATCCGTTTGGGGCCTACATCTGCGTCATGGACATCGATGTGGACACCGGTGTTCCTGAAATCCGTCGTTTCTATGCGCTGGATGACTGCGGCACACGGATCAACCCGATGATCATCGAAGGGCAGGTGCATGGCGGTTTGACCGAAGCACTTGCCGTCGCTTTGGGCCAAGAAATTGCCTACGACGACATGGGCAACTGTAAGACCGGTACGTTGATGGACTTCTTCCTGCCAACGGCTTGGGAAGTGCCGAACTATGAAACCGACTATACCGTGACCCCAAGCCCGCATCACCCGATTGGCGCGAAAGGTGTCGGCGAAAGCCCTCACGTTGGCGGTGTGCCGTGTTTCTCGAATGCTGTGCAGGATGCGTTCCGCCCGTTTGGCAACACGCACACCAACATGCCGCATGATCACTGGCGGATTTGGCAGACTGCCAACAAGCTTGGCTTGCACGACTAGGAAAGGGTGCGGGGTCGGCATCGCGTCGACCCTGCGCACGCGCATATGACTTGGACAGATTTACAAAACGCCCTTGGGCGACAGGGCTATGTTGCCTCTGATGACCTCGCCGTTGCGTTGCAATTGGCGTTGTCGCTGAGCAGGCCGTTGTTGTTGGAAGGTGCCGCTGGCGTCGGCAAAACCGAAGTCGCGCGGACTTTGGCAGCTGTCAAAGACACGCAGCTTTTGCGGTTGCAATGCTACGAAGGGCTGGACGCGGCGCAGGCGATTTATGAATGGAACTACCAACGGCAGTTGCTGACAATCCGTGCTGCAGCAGAGGATGGCGAGACAGGTAAAGCCGTTGAGGATCGCATCTTTTCACGGGACTTTCTGTTGGAACGACCGTTGTTGGCAGCGATCACGCAGGATGTGCCACCTGTATTGCTCATTGATGAAATCGACCGGGCTGATGAAGAGTTTGAAGCCTATTTGCTAGAAATTCTGTCTGATTATCAGGTCTCGATCCCTGAATTGGGAACGATAACAGCAACTTCCAAGCCGATGGTGATCTTAACTTCCAACGGTACGCGCGATCTGTCGGACGCGTTGCGTCGTCGCTGTTTGTATACGTATGTGGACTACCCTGACCGTGAAACGGAGCTCGCGATCTTGAAGGCGCGGTGCCCCGATGTTGAAGACCACCTCGCACGCCAAGTGATTGGGTTTGTGCAAAAACTGCGTGAAGAAGAATTGGACAAGACGCCAGGCGTGGCTGAGATGCTCGACTTTGCTGCGGCCTTGATGGGGCTTGGCATTGCGGATTTGACGGATAATCCGGTGGTGTTGCAATCGACGCTGACGACCTTGTTGAAGACGCAAAACGACCAAGCCCAGATCACGAAAGAAGTTGCAGGGCGTATTGCGGGACGCGCCGCATGACCCGTGTGACGCGCTTTGCAGGACGTGATCCGGGGCCCGCGGCCCGTGTGTCGGGATTTATCGCGCATTTGCGTGAAAACGGGCTGCGGTTGGGGGTGGCCGAGGCAGATTTGTCGCTGGCGGCGCTCACGCATGTGAATGCAGCGGCTCCGGAAGAGACGCGTCGCGCGCTGCGGGCTGTTTGCACGGGTTGCAAGGATGAAGCGACACGCTTTGACGCATTGTTTGACGCCTACTGGATGGACGCGGGACGGGTGAAGCAAAAGGTGATCAAAACACCAACTGCGACGGCCTGTGACGATGTGCATTCATCGCGCGACGGGCAGGGCGAAGATGCAAGTGCCAGCGGGACCGCCACTGCGCCGGATGACGGGCAGGGCGATGCGCACAGCGACGGGACGGGAAAGCTGATCGCGACGGAACTGCGGAACATGTCCCGCAAGGACCTACGTGAACTTGTACGGCCAGAGGATATTGCAGAGGCGGAAGCGGTGGCGCGGCGGTTGGGTGCCGCACTTCGTGATAGACGGTCGCGGCGCAGGATCGCGGCCCGTAAAGGCGACCGGCTACATTTCCGTAAAACGATCCGACACAGTCTTGCTACGGGCGGCGAACCTGTGCGTTTGCTGCGCAAGAAACGCCCCGACCGGACTCGCAAGATCGTGGCGCTTTGCGATGTATCAGGATCAATGACGGTCTATGCGCAGGTCTTTCTTGCGTTTCTTTCTGGGTTGATGCGGGCGGATACGGCTGCTGACGCGTACCTGTTTCACACCCGTCTTGTGCGGATAACCGAAGCGTTGCGCGACAAAGACGCGATGCGCGCGATTGGACGGATGTCGTTGATGGCCGATGGTTTTGGCGGGGGTTCAAAGATCGGACCGTCGCTAGGCCTTTTCGCGGATACTTATGCGAAACGGTTCGTTGACGGTCGGTCGGTCGTGCTGATTTTGTCTGATGGCTATGACACCTCTGCGCCTGAAATTATGGATGCCGCTTTGGCGAAAATCAAAAAGCGTGGATGCAGGGTGATCTGGCTCAATCCGTTGAAGGCATGGCGTGATTACGCGCCGGTGGCCGAAGGGATGGCAGCCGCGCTGCCCCATCTGGACCTGTTCGCCCCTGCAAATACCTTGTCCGATCTTGCAGCACTGGAACAGGAGTTGGCGAGATTATGACACCTGCCGAAATCCAATCTGCGGACCTTGCCGATGTCGCCCAAAAACTGCGGGCGAATGACGAACCTTTTGCGTTTGCGACGATCGTGCGGACGGCTGGCGCGACCGCTGCAAAGCCGGGCGCGAAGGCGTTGTTGGGTGCCGATGGGACAATCTTACACGGTTGGTTGGGCGGCGGCTGTACGCGCGGCGCGGTGAAACGCGCGGCAGTGGATGCCCTTCATTCGGGCAAACCGCAGCTTGTGTCTGTAGCCCCCGAAGACCTGCTTGAAGAACGTGGTGTGGCGGCAGGTGACGAAGTCGACGGGACCAAGTTTGCGCGAAACGGCTGCCCGTCACGCGGCACTGTCGACATCTTTATCGAGCCGTGCCTGCCGATGCCGCAATTAGTAGTGCTGGGCGGATCGCCTGTGGCCGAGGCGTTGATCCGGATCGCGCCGCAATTTCATTGGACACCAGCGGCCGAGATCGCGGATAGGTCGGGCACAGCGCGGCAGAAGGTCGTGGTCATTGCCACGCAGGGCCAAGGTGACATGAATGCGCTGACCGAAGCCTTGCGGGCGGATGCGCAGCACGTGGCTTTTGTCGGCAGCAAACGCAAATTTGCGACATTGGCGGACAAGCTTGAGGCCGCAGGGTTCGACCGGTCAACGATTGACGCGGTCAAAGCCCCCGCCGGTCTGGATATCGGGGCCGTGACCCCTGAAGAAATCGCGCTGTCAATCTTGGCAGAGTTGGTCAGCGTACGGCGCAGGTCCGTCAAAGCTGATGCTGTTTAGCCGCAAACCGGAGGTTCTGAAATGAAGAGACTATGGAAAAAACTGATCCGTCTCCGTGCACGCGCGGCTCCGACACCAGAGCAGGTCGAACAGCTTGCTCAAATCAAATTCCCTTGTTGCTAGAATAGGATAAAGACATGGAACTCGCCGATGAGATCGTCATCAATGCCCCCAAAGACCGCGTATATGCCGCGCTGAATGACCCGGAAATTTTGCAGCAATGCATTCCAGGCTGCGAAGAGCTGATCAAGCATTCCGACAATGAACTCGAAGCCAAAGTTGTGCTGAAGATCGGCCCCGTGAAGGCAAAGTTCAGCGGCGATGTTGTGCTAGACACAACTGGCGCGCCTGACGCGTTTTCATTGACGGGCAAAGGTAACGGCGGTGCTGCTGGCCACGCAAAGGGCGGCGCGGATGTGACGCTGACGGCGGATGGTGACACCACAATTCTACGCTACGAAGCAAAGGCTGAAATCGGCGGTAAGCTTGCCCAATTGGGGAGCCGCCTGATCCAAAGCACTGCCAAGAAACTGGCCGCAAAGTTCTTTAAATCTTTTGCTGATGTGATGGATCAAGAACCCGTTGCCTAACGCCATTTCATATATCGAACACCCCAGCGATGTGATCGCCCATGCCGCACGCTTAACGGCACAGGGCAGGGCGTTTGCCCTAATCACATCGGTGGGGATCGAAGGTGGGGCGGCACGCGACGAAGGATCATTAGCACTTGTCGACGAGACGGGCGCAATGGTTGGTTATTTGTCGAACGGCTGTATCGACAAGGATATCCAGTTTCAGGCGATAGAGGCGCTGCGTACGTCCGAAAAGAAACTTGTCCGGTATGGGAATGGGTCGCAGTTCGCGGACTTGTCCCTGCCGTGCGGTGGTGCTTTGGATGTCTTGATTGATCCGACGCCAGACATTGCCGCGCTTAGTGCTGCGCATTGCGATCTTGAAAACCGTCGCCCGACAGTTTTGCGGTTTACCTTGCCGGTCGATGGGGCACCGACGCTGTCGTTCCGGTATGCACCGCAGTTTCGATTGGTGCTGGCCGGACGCGGCGCAGTTTTCCGCGTGATGGCTGAACTTGGTGTGGCTTCCGGTTTTCAGGTCCGGCTTATGTCTCCTGACGAAGAGGATCTGGATGCCTTGGCGACAATCACTGGCGCAGGCGGGGTTCATTTGAAATCGACACAGGCTGAGGTGCGGACTGTCTGGCTGGACCCATACGCGGCCTTTCTAACGCTGTTCCACGACCACGACTGGGAACCTGCGCTATTGCAGGCCGCGTTAACGTCATCGGCGTGCTTCATTGGTAGCCTTGGCAGTAGACGAACACATGAGGCGCGTATCGAACGCCTTATTGCGATGGGTGTGACCGCCACCGACGCGCACCGCGTTCAGGGGCCGATCGGGCTTGTGCCGTCACTACGCGAAGCGCTGTTGATTGCTGTTTCAGCGTTGGCGCAAATCGTGGCGCATAGGCCAGTCGCTATAGAGCGGTGTTTGCCATGCAACGACGACGCTAGTTTCGGATCTAGCCCTGACAGGGCCGCGCAAGTGGTCGCGCGGGCCGACAGCATCGACGCTTAAGAAAACAATGTGCTCAAAATAGGTAAGGGCACGATCCACGCCGGTACCTGCGTCAATCGTGCCCTTCCTCGTGGATCAAGAGGGTGTCGTCCCCACTCTTGTTCCTATCAAACGTCGATCCCCCGTCCCTTGGTTATGACGTCTGCGTGTGAGTTGTTGTTCATTTCTTCCGGTCCCCGCTGCTTCTGGCGGGGTAACGTTGGAGATACTATCAAACAGGTCCCTAGAAACCTATGTGTCTGCGTCGATTCTAGGTCCTTATTGATGTGATCGCTTTGGGGCGAATTCTCCGAAACTACTTATTGGCTCATGTCCTTAACATCGCAGATGCGCGGCGATTTTAAACACGGCGAATAGATAGTTTCCCGCGCGAAGGGATAGCTGACTAGCTTAAGAGGCAGCCATTTTGTGGATTTGATGCCTGAAGCCAAGGTTCCTTTACCGTCCCATGATCCGAAGGTCGCAATGAGGGAGGTGGAGCAGTGAAATCGCCTGCGATGCGGAAACATTAAATGCTGCGAAGCAGTGCGATCGCATTCGAAACTGCGGTAATTTTAGGCGCAGGCGCTTTATCTGCATGATGGATTTGTGCACATTTTTTAGCCGATAAGTTTAACGTTGGTGAAATTTTCAGCAAACTACCGCGTATTGTCACCCGTTCACGCAGGATCATCTTCATTTTCGCTGAACCAATGGTGAAGGTCTCGATGTCCGAAAGGGCATTCAGTGCCACGCGAAGGTGCATCCTGGCAGATAACGACCTTCGCATGGCTGCAACAAAAGAGCTGCGGTCCCTGACTATCACTCTGATCCACCATTGCCTAGCGATGGAAGGCTCGAGCGTAGCGAAACAACTTGGGGGTTTATCCTTTGACTATTCGAAATACTCTGCTCACATCCATTTCCGTGCTGGGCCTTGCTGGTGCAGCTGCTGCTGAATGTGCAGATCCCATCAAGGTTGGCGTTCTGCACTCTTTGTCCGGCTCCATGGCGATTTCCGAGACAACATTGAAAGACGCGATGTTGATGCTGATCGACCAGCAAAACGCTGCAGGCGGTCTGTTGGGCTGTGAACTGGAAGCGGTTGTTGTTGATCCTGCATCCGATTGGCCACTGTTTGCTGAAAAAGCACGTGAGTTGCTGACAGTAAACGAAGTTGACGTGATCTTCGGCAACTGGACATCTGTTTCCCGTAAATCTGTTCTTCCTGTCATCGAAGAACTGAACGGCCTGCTGTTCTACCCAGTTCAGTACGAAGGCGAAGAGTCTTCCAAAAACGTATTCTACACAGGTGCAGCGCCAAACCAGCAGGCCATCCCAGCGACTGACTATTTCCTCGAAGAGCTTGGTGTTGAGAAATTCGCACTTTTGGGCACTGACTATGTGTACCCGCGTACAACGAACAACATCCTTGAATCTTACCTGATGGACAAAGGCATCGCTGCCGAGGACATCTTCGTAAACTACACTCCATTTGGTCAGTCTGACTGGGCCACGATCGTTGCTGATGTTGTTGCGCTTGGCGAAGACGGTAAGCAGGTTGGCGTGATCTCAACCATCAACGGCGACGCGAACATCGGCTTCTACAAAGAACTGGCCGCTGCTGGTATCTCTGCAGACGATATCCCAGTCGTTGCATTCTCTGTGGGTGAAGAAGAGCTGTCCGGCTTGGACACATCTAACCTTGTTGGTCACCTCGCTGCTTGGAACTACTTCCAGTCCGCAGAAGGCGACGCAAACGAAGAATTCATCGCGGCATGGAAAGCATTTGCTGGTGAAGAGCGTGTGACAAACGATCCAATGGAAGCCCACTACATCGGTTTCAACATGTGGGTGAACGCGGTTGAAGCAGCTGAAACAACTGACGTTGATGCGGTTCGCACAGCCATGTACGGTCAAGAATTCCCGAACCTGACTGGCGGTACAGCAGTGATGTTGCCAAACCACCACCTCGCCAAGCCAGTTCTGATTGGTGAAATCCAAGCAGACGGCCAGTTCGACATCGTCAGCCAGACTGCTGAAGTCCCAGGTGACGCATGGACAGATTTCTTGCCAGCATCCGCTGTTCTGAAATCCGATTGGAAAGATCTGGAATGCGGCATGTACAACACAGAAACAGAGACCTGTGTTCAGCTGACATCCAACTACTAAGTTGACCAATGCAGGCGGGGACATCCCGCCTGCATTTTTCGCAATACCCCCCCCTGAATTTTCGAAAGTTGATCATGCGCAGTTTTCTGACCGCAGTCTTGATGTTCGTCTCTTTTGCTAGCGTCGCTACCGCGCAAGACCTTCAATCCATCCTCCAAACCCACGCCGAAGAAGTCGCCAAACCGTCCCGTAATTCGGTGAGTGTCGTATTAGATGATTTGGCTGTTAGCGGATTGCCGCAGGTCACAGTGTTCCTTGAAAAATGGGCTGAAAAGGAAGTTTGGCAGGGCCCTGATGGTCTGTTCTACTTCGGTACTGAAGACGATGATGTTCTGACTTGGGCGTCCGTCGGTACCGATGAAACCGGCACCGCGCCCGCCGATGATTACAGCCAGATCAAACCAAACGGTGGCGTGCGTCGCTTGATCGGGACAGCGCTTGTCCAGTTCCAACTCAGCGATCCTGATCTCGACCGCCGGACTGCAGCCGTCGCTTCCATCGCCCGCAGACCTGATGCCAGCCAATTGGCCCCGTTACTTGCGTCGATAGAAGGTGAAACGGACGCGGTTTTAAAAGCACGCAAAGTCCAAGTCGCCAACTTCATGCAGGCCCGTTTCGCTGAAGATACTGATGTGCGCATCGCCGCGATTGAAAGCCTGTCGAAGGACACAACAGTCGAAGCGCGCGCAGTCCTGAACCAAATTTTAAGCAGCAAGACGGGGGTTGCTGCTGAGGCACCCGACGTCAATATTGCGAGGATCATAGATCCGTTTGATGCACCCGAAGAGTCGTATGCCATTTTGGTCGAAGCAGGGTTGGCACCAGCCAAGCAAACGCCCACAGAAATTCGTCAAACGCTGGAAGCGAACATCACCGACGGCCGCGTGGGCGGTGTCCCACTAGCGCAATTGTCGGACCCCGTGTTGCGTGAAAGAGCTTATGCCGCTTTATCGACGGCGGGCCTTGCCCCGACATTGATCACAGATTTGACCCGCGATGTCGCGCTGAATTCACATGTGTTTTACGAAGCCTACGACGAAGATGACGCTGCGATTACCGATGCTGCGCAGGCAGCGTTAGCGTCTGTAGAAACCCGCGTTGGCACTGCTCAAGTGGCCGACCTGACGTTGGACGCGCTGTCGTTGGCCTCGATCTTCTTTCTGGCCGCCATTGGCCTTGCAATCACCTTTGGCGTCATGGGGGTCATCAACATGGCCCACGGTGAATTCATCATGATGGGAGCCTATACAGGTTACGTCGTGCAGTTGATTATCCCGAATTACACGGTGTCGATCATTGTGGCGCTTCCGGTGGCATTTGCCGTGACCTTCGCAGCAGGCGTGGCGATGGAACGGCTGGTGATCCGCTGGCTTTATGACCGCCCGTTGGAAACACTGCTGGCGACTTTCGGTATCTCTGTGGCGCTGCAACAGCTTGCTAAAAACATCTTCGGTACACAAGCGCGTCCGCTGACGTCGCCCGACTGGCTTGCTGGTGCATGGGTCGTTAATGACGTGATCCAGATCAGTTACATCCGTATCGCGATCTTCGTACTCGCGCTGATCTTCCTCGGGCTGATCCTGTATATCCTGAAACGCACGCGATTGGGCCTTGAGGTTCGTGCCGTGACGCAAAATCCGGGCATGGCAGCGTCGATGGGGATCAATCCCGCCAAGATCAACATGCTGACCTTTGGCTTGGGATCAGGCGTCGCGGGTATCGCAGGTGTCGCCATCGGGCTTTATGCCAAGGTGACGTCTGAGATGGGATCAGACTATATCGTGCAAAGCTTCATGACCGTCGTTGTAGGCGGTGTCGGTAACGTCTGGGGCACGCTGGCCGGTGCCGCGATGATCGGCTTTGGTCAAAAAGGCATTGAATGGTTCAACCCGTCCAACACGCTGGCCGCGCAAACCTACATGATCCTGTTTGTGATCCTGTTCATTCAATTTAGGCCGAAGGGTATCGTCGCCCTCAAAGGTCGGGCGGCAGGAGATTGATCATGGAAAAGTCATTTATCGCACGCAACCCATCTGTCCTTTGGTTCCTTCTGGCGCTTGCACTTTTCACACTTGGCGTGACCGTCATGTCCGAAGCTTTTGGGGCGTCTATCGTCTCAACATCGTTCCTGAAAACGCTGGGTAAAACGCTGTGCCTGTGTCTTGTCGCCATCGCGATGGATGTGGTTTGGGGCTACTGCGGCATCCTAAGCCTCGGGCATTTCGCGTTTTTCGGCATTGGTGGTTACGCAATCGGCATGTGGCTCATGTACGAACGGACGCGTGACATCGTCGTGACGTCGTTGGAGACAGGCGTGATCCCACCAACGCCGGACGAAATCACCGAAGCCGTCGGCACGCAAATCTTTGGCGTCGTAGGTAGTTCCGAATTCCCAGCGATCTGGGCATTCTCGCATTCGTTGACGCTGCAATTGCTGGCGGTTGTGCTTGTGCCCGGTTTGCTGGCGCTGGTCTTTGGCTGGCTCGCCTTCCGCAGTCGCGTGACGGGCGTTTATCTGTCGATCCTGACGCAGGCGATGACATTGGCACTGTCGCTGTATTTCTTCCAGAATGACACGGGTCTGCGCGGCAATAACGGGCTATCCGGCCTGCAGAACATTCCGGGCTTGACCGAGGTATCACAGGCGACGCTATCGCTGTGGTTCTTTTGGGCATCTGCGCTGGCGCTGGCTTTGGGATATGTTTTCTTTGCGTGGATCACATCAGGCAAGATCGGATCGGTCATCCACGCGATCCGCGACAATGAATCCCGCGTGCGGTTCTTGGGCTATCACGTCGAAAGCTACAAACTGTTCGTCTTTACTGTCACGGCGATGGTCGCGGGCATTGCGGGGGCGCTGTACTACCCGCAGGCTGGCATCATTAACCCCGCCGAAATTGCGCCGATTGCGTCGATCTATTTGGCGGTTTGGGTCGCGATCGGGGGCAGGGGCCGTCTGTATGGTGCGGTCATCGGGGCGGCTGTCGTGTCGCTGATGTCATCGTGGTTCACGGGGGGCAGCGCGCCGGACATTAACCTTGGTTTTTACGAGATTAAGTGGACCGACTGGTGGCTTGTCCTGCTGGGTGTGACTTTCGTCGCTGTCACATTGTTCTTCCCCAAAGGCATCGGCGGATTGTTTGATCTGCTGCCGTCAAAGAAAGGAGAAGCGCAATGAATACGCTTCTTGAGGTATCCGGTGTCAGCGTCAGTTTTGACGGGTTCAAGGCGATCAACAACTTGTCGATCCAGATTGCGGAACCAGAACTGCGTGCGGTGATTGGGCCAAATGGCGCGGGTAAAACGACGTTCATGGACATCGTGACGGGAAAGACCAAGCCCGACGAAGGACACGTCCTGTGGGGCGAAAAGTCTGTGTCGTTGGTCGGGATGAATGAAAGCGAAATCGCGGGTGAAGGTATTGGGCGTAAGTTCCAAAAGCCAACAGTTTTCGAAGACCAAACAGTGCGGCAGAACATTACGATGGCTCTGAAAAATCCGCGTGGACCGTTTGAAGTTCTGTTCAAGCGCGGTGAAGATTCACGCGCTGAACGTGTGCTGGAAATCAGTGACGAGATCGGATTGTCCGACGCGCTGGACCGAACGTCAGGCGACTTAAGTCATGGGCAAAAGCAATGGCTCGAAATCGGGATGCTGCTTGCGCAAGACCCACGCCTGCTGCTCGTTGACGAACCCGCCGCGGGCATGACACCAGCCGAACGTGAACATACAACGGATCTGTTGGTGCGGGCTGCGAAAACGCGGGCAGTCGTTGTCGTCGAGCACGATATGGAATTCGTGCGCCGCCTGAACTGCAAGGTCACGGTGCTGCACCAGGGATCGGTGCTTGCTGAAGGGTCGTTGGACCACGTGACACAAAACCAAGACGTGATCGACGTCTATTTGGGACGCTAAGAATGTTAGAAATCAAAGGCCTGACCCTGAAATACGGACAAAGCCAAATTCTGAATGGCATTGATCTGACCGCAAAAGTTGGCGAAGTGACCACTGTGATGGGCACCAATGGCGTCGGTAAAACGAGCCTTTTACGTGCTATTGCTGGGCGGCATCCCTACGCGGACGGGACGATCACCTTGGACGGTCAAACGTTGGATCATCCTAGCGCTTATGACGCGGCACGCGCCGGTATCGCCTATGTCCCACAGGGGCGCGAGGTCTTTCCGATGATGACCGTTGGCGAGAATTTGCAGACCGGATTTGCGTGCTTGCCAAGCAGTGAACACCAAGTGCCGGACCGTATCTTTGAATTATTTCCAGTGCTGAAAGATATGATCGACAGGCGCGGCGGCGATCTGTCCGGTGGTCAGCAGCAACAACTTGCGATTGCGCGTGCTTTGATCTCGAAACCACGCGTTTTGTTGTTGGACGAACCGACCGAAGGGATCCAGCCGAACATCATCCAGCAGATCGGTAACGTCATTAAGATCCTGTGCGAAGAAGGCGATATGGCGATCATTCTGGTCGAGCAATTCTTCGATTTTGCACACGATCTCGGAGCGGAATTTCTTGTGCTGCAACGTGGTGAAGTGATCTTCAACAAACGCAAAGATGCGCTGACCCGCGAAGAGCTGTATCAGCAGGTTCTCGTTTAATACGAAAACCCGCCAATCTGGGCCAGAAGGTCTGCGACGGCGGTCCCACCTTCATTCTTGCGGAGCGATGTAAAGACGAACGGCTTGCCCGCACGCATGCGTGTGGCGTCCCGTTCCATCACATCGAGCGATGCACCGACGTGCGGCGCCAAATCGGTTTTGTTGATGACTAAAATGTCGGATTTGGTGATCGCGGGTCCGCCTTTGCGCGGAATTTCTTCACCAGCGGCGACATCAATAACGTAGACCGTCACGTCAGCCAATTCTGGGCTGAAAGTCGCGGATAGGTTGTCCCCACCGCTTTCAATGAGGACGATTTCAACGTCGTCATGACGTTTGCGCATTTCCGCGACTGCCGCCAGATTGATCGACGCATCTTCGCGGATCGCGGTATGCGGGCAGCCACCCGTTTCAACACCAATCACACGATCTTGGGGCAGGATTTGCATTCGCATCAGGGCTTCCGCGTCTTCCTGCGTATAGATATCGTTCGTGATGACACCGATCGACAACTGCGGGTGAAGCAGCTTGGCAAGTGTTGCCGTAAGGGTCGTTTTGCCAGCGCCAACCGGGCCGCCGATGCCGATCCGTAAAGGTCCGTTTCGAGACATGTGTGAATTCCTTCTATGTACGAAAAACACGTGAATATTGGGTTTCGTGTAGCATTGCGGTAATATCGGACATGAACGTAGTGGCGTGCAAATCGTCTAACGTTGCGGTTTGTACGTCTTGGGCGACAGATAGGCAAAGCGGTTTCAGTTGTGTTTGCACACGTTGCCCGTCCGTCTGGCCTAACGGAACAAGTCGCATTGCGGCAGCGGTCAAATTGCCCACAAATGCTTGCAGAAACATCGCGGTGGTCAGTTCCAAATCAAGCTTCAACGCCTTGGCTGTCCGCCCGACGGCAACCGGATATGTCAGCCCAGACAGCGGCACGTCAAACACGTCACGCACTGTGTCGCAAAACGCGGCCCCTTGCAGGTCGGTTTCCATCAACCGTTCTTTTGATGCTGCAAAAGCGCGGGCGCTCGCGTCGACCGTACTCACGTGTGACGCGTCTGCGTGATAAGCCGTGAAAAGTAACACAGCATCGGCTCGCGCGCCGCCAAAGGTTAACAGTGCCGTCAGCCAATTATTCAAATCAGAAGTTGATGTAATCGTGCCTGTTTCAATGGCCGTTTCAAGCCCGTTTGAATAGGCAAACGCCCCAACTGGAAAGGATGGCGACAGCAGTTGCGACAACGTCAGGACGTCAGTGGTCATGCGCCGTATGCCCGTGTTCGTGGCTATGTGTGCGGCCATGTCCGTAGGCGCCGCCTTCGGGGGTGAAGGGTTCGACGACTTGAGTCACAACCGCCCCGAGATGTTCAAGCATGTGCCCGATCACTTTGTCGCGCTGAATCAGCAGGCGGTTTGGTTCAATTTGGCAGGGGGTGTGGCGATTGCCGACGTGCCACGCGAGCTGCACCAGATTTTCGCCCGTGATCGCAAGCAGCGGTTCTGCGGCGGCCTCGATCGCGATGTATTTCCCGTCTTGAACACGCAAGCCATCGCCGTGGTTTAGCGATGTCGTTTGGGCCAGATCAATCAGGACAGATGCGCCGGTCTGTGTCTTGATGACTTTGCGCCGCAGAAAACGGTCGTCGTAGGTCAACACGCATTGATCAATGCTATCGGTCCAATCGCCAGTCGCGCTGACGTCGTTGCAGGTATAATCAGCCATCAGAACAAGAAATACCTTTGTGCCATGGGTAGTTTTGCCGCAGGTTCGCAGGTCAGCAGTTCGCCGTCGGCGCGAACTTCGTAGGTTTCTGGGTTTACTTCTACCACGGGCAGGGCGTCGTTCAGGATCAGGTCCTTTTTTCCGATGCCGCGCGTGTTTTGCACCGCGACCGTCTGCTTAGAAAGGCCGAGCTTGTTGCCGATGTCGTTTGCTTGCGCCGCCTCGGACACGAAAACAACAGCCGAATTTTCGACCGACCGCCCATAAGCCCCGAACATGTGCCGTGAATAGACCGGCTGCGGCGTTGGGATCGACGCGTTCGGATCGCCCATCTGTGCAGACACGATGGAACCACCCATCAAAACCATCTCTGGCTTGACCCCAAAGAACGCAGGGTCCCACATCACCAGATCGGCGCGTTTTCCTTCAGCGATACTGCCGATTTCGCGGGACAGGCCGTGGGCAATGGCTGGGTTGATCGTGTATTTCGCGATGTAGCGGCGGACGCGGTAATTGTCGTTATCGCCTTCCTCTTCTGGCAACGCGCCGCGTTGTTTCTTCATCTTATCAGCGGTTTGCCATGTGCGAATGATGACTTCTCCAACGCGGCCCATGGCTTGGGAATCCGATGCGATGATCGAAAACGCCCCCATATCGTGCAGGATGTCTTCGGCGGCAATGGTTTCTTTGCGAATACGGCTTTCGGCGAAGGCCACGTCTTCCGGGATCGATTTATCAAGGTGGTGGCACACCATCAGCATGTCCAGATGTTCTTCCAACGTGTTTACGGTGTAGGGCCGTGTCGGGTTGGTTGATGCTGGCAGGACATTGGCGTCGCCACAGATTTTGATGATGTCGGGGGCGTGACCGCCGCCTGCGCCCTCTGTGTGGAACGCGTGGATCGTACGGCCTTTCAAAGCCGCAACAGTGTCTTCCACAAAGCCTGATTCATTGAGCGTATCGGTGTGGATCATCACCTGTACGTCCATGTCGTCGGCCACGGTCAGGCAACAGTCGATGGCGGCAGGGGTGGTGCCCCAATCTTCGTGCAGTTTCAGAGCACATGCGCCTGCATTCACCATTTCCTCAAGCGCGGCAGGTTGGCTCGCGTTGCCCTTACCCGCGAAGGCGAGGTTCATCGGAAACGCATCTGCCGCCTGCATCATCCGTCCGATATGCCATGGGCCAGGGGTGCAGGTGGTCGCCAATGTGCCATGCGCGGGACCAGTGCCGCCGCCAAGCATTGTTGTCAGACCGGAATGCAGCGCGTCTTCGATCTGTTGCGGGCAGATGTAATGGATGTGGCTATCAAAACCACCAGCGGTCAAGATGCGGCCTTCGCCTGCAATCGCCTCGGTTCCTGGACCCACGATAATATCGACGCCCGGCTGGGTGTCGGGGTTACCTGCTTTGCCGATCTTGTAGATGCGACCATCACGCAGACCAACGTCCGCCTTGTAGATACCGGAGTGGTCCACGATCAGCGCATTGGTGATCACCGTATCAACGGCCCCATCGGCGCGCGTGACCTGGGACTGACCCATGCCGTCGCGGATGACTTTACCGCCGCCGAATTTGACCTCTTCGCCGTAAAGGGCGGCATTGCTACCGGTCCCACCAGAGGTCGCGGCGCCCGCGCGTTCCGCAGTCAAATCGCGTTCGACTTCGATAATTAGATCCGTATCCGCAAGGCGTAGACGGTCGCCCGTTGTCGGGCCAAACATAGCGGCGTAGTCGGCGCGTGAAATATGTGATGGCATATTTAAGACTCCTCGTCATTTTGAGATAGATTGGCAATGTCGAATGCGATTTTGGAGAGTACGGAAATACGGACGAAGTAAATCTTATTCTTTGCATGGGTATCCGAACTTAGGAAAAGGCCAGGCTCATTCTTCTTCGTTGCCCATTCCCAATTCATCATTGCATTGTGAATGAACTGACTGCAGAGATCGAACACTGATATCGAAAATGTTTGATTGTGTTTGAAATTGGCGCCGATGCTGCCGTCTAAATTTAGCACACTATTGGATAGTTGGACAATTTCCTCGATTGGGGGGCGGACGGGGGTAAAGGTTGTATCTCGCTCCGCCGCCTGACGGCCTTCCTCAAATAAACGACGTGCGAAGAACGCTACCCAAAGAAGATGGTGCTCTAGTTCATATATTGCTTCGTCTACATCTACGGGGTTTGAGCTTCTTTGGTAACGATGATAGGCTGCTATTAGCGCTTTATCCCTTCGCAAAAATTCTCTGCCCCAGTGGCTAAGTTCGAGGATCAAAGTGCACCCATAACTTTACCGTTGAACCCAAAAACCCGCCGCGCACCTGAAATAGCGACCAGATCGACTTCGCGGCGCTGGCCCGGTTCAAACCGGACTGCGGTGCCGGCAGCAATGTTCAGACGCATGCCGCGTGCGGTGTCGCGATCAAAGTCTAAGGCCCCATTGGCCTCGGCGAAATGGTAGTGGCTGCCCACCTGAATAGGCCGGTCGCCTGTATTGGCGACCATCATCGTCGCTTCGTCCGCGCCTGCGTTCAGGGTCAGCGTGCCTTCTGCAGGAAACATTTCTCCGGGGATCATGGCTGTTCTCCTAGCGGATCGGGTTGTGGACGGTGACCAATTTGGTCCCATCGGGGAAGGTGGCTTCGACCTGCACGTCGTGGATCATTTCAGGAATACCTTCCATGCATTGATCGCGGGTGATTACGTGCGCGCCGGCCTGCATCATATCGGCTACCGACCGACCATCGCGTGCACCTTCAACCACCGCATCTGTGATCAGCGCAATCGCTTCGGGGTAGTTCAGTTTTACGCCACGCGAAAGGCGCTTGCGGGCCACTTCCGCGGCCATCGCGATCAGCAGTTTGTCTTTTTCACGAGGGGTCAGTTTCATCGGCTAAAGCCTCCAGTTCTTGGGGACGGCGTCGTCGGTTAATCGGGTCATGATCGGTAAAAGCCGTTGGCGTAAGGCAAAGCTGTCAGCAGCTAGTATGCGAACAACCAAAGTTGCGTCATTCAGCATGCTGGCGCCAGCCGTGTCGGATAGCGTTTCGCGGATCGGATCAAGGTGAGTTTCAGCAGCGGGGTGGCAAAACACGATGTTCGCCATTGCGTGGGCACCATTTGCCACGGCAGATTGTGCCAACGTCGCGGACATATCGCCAGACAGGGACACGCCATCCAAGTAGATCGGCATATCATCGCGTGTGATCCGTACGCGGTCGTTGAACAATCCACTTGTGACCGTTTCACCAGAGGCTTCGCGGCCGAAGACCAGAGGTTCGACCATCAAGAATGTCGCGTCAGGCGCAAGCGTCACGTCAAGGCGGCGCTTTAATCGTGATCCGTCAAACAGGATCGTTTCTTGCGGCAACCAGTGCAGACGCGCCCCTTTTCCGACAGCGAGCGTTGTGTGCAATTGGCCAACGGTCTGGTCTGCGGCTTTGTAAATACGTTCAGCGGCTTGGGTCGTCAGCGCAAGAGTGGTGCCGTTCCCGGCGGTGGCATCAATGGTGTAGTGATCGCCGCCCGCAATGCCGCCCGCTGTGTTCAAGATGACGGCCTCGACGCTATCATGAGGCACGCGCGGGAAAATGACGCGAAAAGACCCTTGCTCGCGCAGATCAGCCAAACGTGTCGGGCTGTTCGCATCCTTTGCCACCCGAATGGCAAGCGTGCCCCGCGCACGTTGTAGCGCAGGCGGCTTTGGCATCGGCACGCATTGGTTCATCGGGGCGGGTTCTCCTGTCGCTTGATGTTCATCGACCTGTTTTGGCACAGGGGCAAGCTAAGGGTGGTCAAGTGCCTTCGTCTTGGGCACCGCCGATCGGCGTGCATAAAAATTGCGCGAGATTGTTCATAAAGTGTGCGATATGAAAACTGTGAAATTGTGAACGATTAGGCGGCTTTTCTGGCTGCTTTGATGTGGCTGCCCCTTCAATTGCGCATCGACGTGATGGTATTGTGAAAGTCCAATTAGGAGAGGCAACATCAATGGGAAATCTGATTGCGCCCTTGCCTGATGGTCCTTTTCGGTTTGTTGCCCTCGATGTTGAAACCGCCTGTCGCGATAGCGCGAGCATTTGCCAAATCGGGATCGCCTGTGTGGACGGGCAGGGCAGTATTGCGACGTGGACAACTTACGTGAACCCAGAGCAGCGTTTCGAAAGCTTTAACATCGACTTACACGGGATTGGGCCTGATACGGTAAAAGACGCGCCGACTTTTCCTGAAGTCTGGGTGGATTTGCATCCATTTCTGTATCCCTATCATCTCGTTCAGCATAGCAATTTTGACAAATCCGCCATTGCAGCGGCTTGCCGTGTCTACCGGCTGCCGCCACCTGACCTCAGCTGGAGCGATAGCGTCAAGATTGCGCGCAACGCATGGCCGGAATTTAAAGGAAATGGCGGGCATGGTTTGGGGCATTTGAAAACAGCCTTGGGTCTATCGTTTCAGCATCACGATGCAGGTGAAGACGCACGTGCCGCCGCCGAGGTTGTCCTGAAGGCAGAGGCGCAATTAGGCCAAACCTTTGCCCAAATCGCGCAGACCAATCAAAAGGCGCAATTATCCTGGCTGACCCAGCCGGAAAAATCATAAAGTTGATCTGTCGCACTGGTGACTGGCGCGTGGGCTTGCTACATCTGGCATACTAGTAATTCACTTCGCCGCGCCATCGCGGTTTCTTTCTATGCGAAAGCCAATGCGTTTGTCCGCCTCATCGTCTGCAGATCACATTCCGACTTACCGCGACGCGTTTGCAATGGCATGGCCGCTAGGGCTGAAGGCGTTGATGCTGCACGGTATTGTCGTGATCGACGCGTTTCTCGTGTCGCCGCTGGGGGAAGAAGCGCTGGCTGCGATGGGGCTTGCGAGCGCGATTGCAGGCCTTTTGATGGGTGTGATCTTTGCGTTTTCGAACGCGACGCAGATCAGGATTGCGCAAGCATTCGGGGCCGCTGGACCCGTTTCGCTGAAAACAAGTTTCTACTGCGGTTTGTTCATCAACATCGGGATGAGCTTGATTGGCCTGTCTTTGGTGATCTTGTTCGGGGATGACCTTATCGCCCGTTTCGCACACACGCCCGACATTGCCGTGGAGGCCGTGCGCTATTTGCGCATCTTCCTGTTCGTCGTGCTTTTCGAAGCCGTGGGCCAATGCCTTGCTGGTCATTTCAACGGCTGCGGTAAAACCAAAGTCCCGTTTTATAGCTATCTGATCGCCGTTCCGATGAATATTGGGCTGAGCTATGTTCTGATACATGGCCTTTACGGATTTCCCGAAATGGGTGTCGCTGGGGCGGCTGTCGGCAGTGCTGCATCCTCATTTACACGCGTCGCTTACATGGTTATCCGCGGGGTTACGGACGACTGGGATGTCTTTGCGGCAAAGGGCTGGTCGCGTGACAGTTTCTGGATTGCGTTGCGCAGGCACTGGGTCTTCGCGTTGCCCATCGCTGGAACGTTCGTCAGCATGTCTGTCGCTACGCAGGTTTGTGCGCTGATCTACGCGAAAATGACAGTCATCGAATTTGCGGCAATGACGCTGATTTTGCCGTGGGTGCACACCGCCGGGACTTTTGGCATGGCGTGGGCGCAGGCGACGGGCATCATCATGGCGCAACTTTTGGGGCGCAAACTGGCGCCCGAACGGCTTGATGTGTTTTTGCGCAGAGCATGGCGGGGCGCGTTTGTTTCGGCTGGCTTTGTATCGCTGTTGTATCTCATCGTGATCCTGAACGTAGACTGGATATACAGCGACCTTCAGGCGGAAACGACGCGTGCGCTGATGATGTTTCTGCCAGTCTTGCTGATCTTGCCATTCCCGAAAGGATCAAACGCGATCTGCGGCCAAACATTGCGTGCGGCGGGTGACACGGTGCGGGTGATGAACATCTTCAACATCGGTCAATGGCTTTTCAAAGTGCCACTGACGTTATTGTTTGTTGTCTACCTTGATCTGTCGGTCGGGTGGGTATTTGCCTTGGTCCTGCTGGACGAAATCGTCAAATTCCCGATGTTTCACTTGCGGATATTCAGAGGCAACTGGAAAACCGCACAAGTTTTGGATGCGTGATCAATTGTCGAAATAGTCGGCGTTCGCCTCGGAAATCGCTTCGATTGTTGCATCGAGACGGGACAGATGCAGCATGCCTGCGGCCACCGCGCCTTCAGCGTCGTGGGTACTGATGCAATCCCTGATCGTTTGGTGATCTTCCAACAGCAGGGCCATGCGATCTTCCTTTGACAGGCTCAGCATACACAGTCGGTCAACACTGGCTTTTTCCTGTTTGATGATCTCAAACGCGAAGTCGACTTTGGCGATCTCACACAGTGTTTGGTGGAATTCGTAGTCCAATTTGCCGAATTGTTCATAGTCGCGCGCATCGGTTGCTACCTTCTGCATCAGCAGATTGGCGTCCAGACGCGCGGCCCCCATCGCATCGCATTCAGCGGCTGCACGGCGCAGGACTTCGGATTCAATGGCTGCACGGACAAATCTGGATTTTGTGATTTCGCGGGATGAAAAGCGTTTCACCTCTGTTGCGCGCTGCGGGCGGATCAGAAGCAGGTCAAGATTCTCGAGCCGACTAAAGGCGTCGCGTACAGGCTGTCGCGAAACACCGAACCGTGCGGCAATCTCTGCTTCCGATATTTTGTCGCCAGGCAAAAGGTTTAGCGACGAAATTTCATCGTACAAATGATCGAAAACGACGTCGACGCTTGTACGGCGGTCCCTGTTGGGGGCTATGTTTGTCATGTGCAAGGTCTCCGAAGTTGCGGGTACATAATCTGCCGTGACGGAAATGACCAGTTCGACAGAATTGTTATCAGCGTGGCGCGGTCTTTATCGGTCGCCTGTGTGTCGGGGCACCTTACCTACGTCAGACGGTGGACCCTTTCGAACGCCTGCACCGTAAGGCTGGCAGGGGTCAGTTTCTAATGGCGTCGTCATCGTCCGATCAATCATGGTTATCCTCCCAGATACTTTTATCTAGACGCATTCTCGTCCATAAATCAATACTAGTATTCTAGTTCTGGAACTAGTATACCAGATACACCGAGGGCGAATCTATATCGCTCCGGGAGGAATTTTATAGGATCGCGCTGCGGCGCTAGGGGGGGTCCATGTCTGGCGTAAAGTTAGAGAGCATTGTCAAAGCCTATGGGGCCTTACAGGTCGTACACGGCATTGATCTTGAGGTTCAGGAAAAAGAATTCGTCGTTTTGGTGGGGCCATCGGGCTGCGGCAAATCAACGACGTTGCGCATGATCGCAGGTCTCGAGGAAATTTCCGGTGGTGAGTTGACGATTGACGGCAAGCTCGTGAACCGGATCGCCCCAAAGGACCGCGATGTGGCGATGGTTTTCCAGAACTATGCTTTGTATCCACATCTGAATGTCGCTGAGAATATCGCGTTTGGCCTGCGCATCCGTAAGGAAAGCAAGGAATCCATTGCGTCTTCGATTGATGAAGTCGCGGGTATTTTGGGGCTGAAAGACTATCTCGAACGGCGTCCGGCTGACTTGTCAGGTGGTCAACGCCAGCGGGTTGCGATGGGTCGTGCGATTGTACGTAATCCGAAGGTCTTTTTGTTTGATGAACCTTTGTCCAACCTCGACGCCAAGTTGCGTACGCAGATGCGCGCAGAGATTAAACGCCTTCACAAGCGTTTGGGTGTCACCAGTATTTACGTGACCCACGATCAGGTCGAGGCGATGACCTTGGCTGACCGTATTGTGGTCATGAATGATGGCCGGATTGAACAAGTCGGGACACCGATGGAGCTGTTCCTAAACCCTGCGAACGCCTTTGTGGCCGGTTTCCTTGGCGCACCGCCAATGAACCAGTTGAAGGCGACGATTTCTGGCGGGGATACAGCACCGATCGCGGAATTTGGCGGCCAGCAGTTTACGTTGCCACCTTTACCTGGATTGCAAAATGCGGTGGGTCGTAAGGTCATCGTGGGCATTCGTCCTGAATATGCGACGCCGCAGGCCGGTCCGTCTGAAGGCAGCATTTCCTGTGATCTGGAACTGGTTGAAACGCTTGGCTCGGAAGCCTTGCTGCACACAACTGTCGGCGGCGAGCCGTTCGTGATCCGCACCGAAACCTTAGGGAAGATGGCGGAGCTGGAATCTGTCAACGCGTTCACGGCGGATCCAGAGTTGATCAAGGTATTCGACGCTGAAACAGGGGTGGCCTTGTCCGGTCAGTTGCGTGTCGCATGAGTGACGCCGACACACATACCCCCGTCCAACCTGCGGTCCTGACCCGCCGACCGGTCAGCGAGCGTGTGATTGATCACCTCAAGCGTGAATGGCAGATTTATCTGATGCTTGCGCCGACCGTGATCTGGCTTTTGCTGTTCTTGTACAAGCCGATGTACGGTCTTCAGATCGCATTTAAAGACTATTCGATTTTCCGCGGTGTCGCAGCAAGCCCATGGATCGGTTTCGAGCATTTCGAGACGTTGTTCAGTAGTGAGCAGTTCTTGCGCGCTTTGAAGAACACCATCTACATTTCGATGATGAGCCTTCTAATCGGCTTTCCTGTGCCGATCTTCTTGGCGTTGATGTTTAACGAAGTTCTTAATCAGACCTTCAAAAAGACCTCACAAACAATCGTTTACCTGCCGCACTTCATCTCATCTGTGATTATCGCGGGTATCGTGATTACGGCGTTTTCGCCATCGGCAGGTATCGTGAATACGATACTTAGTTGGTTTGATATCGACCCGATTTACTTCCTGACCAAACCCGAATGGTTCCGACCGATCTTTATCGGGACGACGATCTGGCAAGAGGCTGGTTTCCAATCGATCGTCTTTATCGCTGCGATCTCGGGTGTGTCGCCTACGCTGTACGAAAGTGCTGTGGTGGATGGTGCAAGCCGCTGGCAGATGATGTGGAAGATCACCATTCCATCCATCATGCCGACGATCATCATCATGTTGATTATCCGGATCGGGAACATGCTCGAGGTTAGCTTCGAGATGATCATCCTGCTCTATCAGCCTGCGACCTACGAAACTGCGGATGTTGTGAACACATACATCTACCGTCAGGGCCTACAGGGCGGTCAGTATGACTTTGCCGCCGCTGCGGGTCTGTTCAATGCCGTGATCGCCTTCGCATTGGTGATGACTGCCAACACCATCTCTAAGCGCTATTCGCGCACATCACTTTGGTAGGGGGCCGGGCACATGGCTAATATGAACCTATATTCCCGCAATGACCGGATCTTTGTGATCGTGAACATGGTGTTGCTGGCGATCTTCACCATCTCGACGCTGTATCCGTTTATCTACATTGCATCTTTGTCGTTCAGTTCCGGATTTGAGGCACGAGCAGGCAACGTTGTCCTGACACCGGTTGAGGCGACAATCGAGGCATACAAGTACATCCTCGCAGAGCCGATGTTTTGGATCAGCTACAAGAACACGTTCATCTACACCATCGGTGGGACGATCATGTCGCTGATGTTCTTGATCCCGGGCGCCTACGCCCTGTCACGGCCCCAGCTTTATGGTCGGCGGTTCTGGAACCTGCTCGTCGCATTTACGATGTGGTTTAACGCTGGTCTGATCCCGTTCTTCTTGAACATGCGTGATTTGGGCCTGCTGGACAGCTATTTCGGGATCATCATCGGTTTTGCTGTGAACGGCTTTAACCTGATCTTGCTGCGAAACTTCTTTGAAGGCGTGCCGAGTTCGTTTGAAGAAGCCGCTCGAATGGACGGGGCGAACGACTTTCAGGTGCTGCGTAAGGTTTACATGCCGCTGGCAAAACCTGCGATTGCGACTGTCGCCTTGTTCTGCATCGTATCCCGCTGGAACGGCTTTTTCTGGGCCATGGTTCTTTTGCAGGACGATCAGAAAATCCCGCTACAGGTATTCCTGCGCCACACCATCGTGACGCTATCCGACGATCAGGAATTCACCGCCACTTTGGTTGACGCCAGCTATTCGGTCGAAACGGTATCAGCAGCGATCATCGTCTGCTCCATCATACCGGTCCTGATTATCTATCCATTCATCCAGAAGTACTTTGAAAAAGGTATCCTGCTGGGTGGTGTCAAAGAATAAGACGAAGAACGCATAAGGGAGGAAACTATGCAAAGACTGACACTTACGGCGGCATTGCTTGCCGGAACAACACTGAGCGGGGCGGCATTTGCTGACGGTCACTTGCGGATTGTGGAGGAACCGCTTGCACTGACCATCCAGATGAACCACGCACGTTACCCACGTTACGACAGCGACTGGCCTGTCGAAAAAGTAGCAAGCGAACTGACAGGGATTAGCCTTGTTGACGACACTGTGGGTGCGAACACACGGACGTCTGAAAACAACGGTAAAACCGAGGCGCTGAACCTGATGCTCGCATCCGGTGCGATCCCTGACATTGTAGGATCCAGCCGTCTGAAAGACTTCGTCAACCAGTACGGTCCAGAAGGCGCATTCCTGCCGCTGAACGATTTGATCGACGAACATGCGCCAAACCTGAAGGCGTTCTTCGCAGAGCGTCCTGAAATCGCATCCGCGATCTCTGCCGCTGATGGCAACATGTACTACATTCCATATCTGCCGGACGGCAAATACGGTCGTGCATACTTCATGCGGACAGATTGGTTGGACGCACTTGGCCTAGAAGCACCAGAAACAGTCGAAGAAGTCGAAGCTGTTCTGCGTGCGTTCAAGAACGACGATCCAAATGGCAACGGTCTGGCAGACGAAGTGCCTTACTTTGCACGTCAGTGGCCAGAGCTGATCCGCCTTGTGACACTGTGGGATGGCCGTTCATCCGGTTCTGACACATACCACGATTTCTACGTCAACAACGGCATGATCGAGCACCCATATGCAGGCGAAGGCTACCGTGATGGTATTGCTGGTTTGGCTGGCTGGTACGCTGATGGCCTGATCGACGCGGAAATCTTCACACGCGGGTCTTCTTCGCGTGAGTATCTGTTGTCTGAGAACCTTGGTGGCATGACACACGATTGGTTCGCATCAACATCTGGCTACAACTCTTCACTGCAAGAAAAAGTGCCAGGCTTTGAATTCAAAGCAATCGCACCACCTGCATCCGTGTCTGGCGTGCGTATGGAAGAGCACCGTCGTATCCCGATCAAGCCAGATGGCTGGGCAATCGGTGGCACGAACGATCATCCTGTTGAAACCATCAAGTACTTTGATTTCTGGTTCACCGAAGAAGGCCGTCGTTTGGCTAACTTTGGGGTCGAAGGCGAACAGTACACCATGGTTGACGGTGAACCGACCTTCACTGAAGAATTCCTGACAAACGGCGAGCCGGTGAACAACCAGCTTTACCAAGTCGGGTCCCAGCTTCAGGCGCGTGGTTACTTCCAAGACTACAACTACGAAAAGCAGTGGTCGAACGAGTTCGCGCTCGAAGGTATCGCGCTGTACGACGAAGGTGACTACCTCGTAGACCAGTTCCTTGGTGTTGCATTCAACGCTGAAGAGCAGCGCGTTTATGACCGTCGTTGGCCGTCCATCCGTGACTACATGCTCGAGCGTCAGCAAGGTTGGATCCTTGGCAACGGCGACGTCATGGAAGACTGGGATGCGTACCAGCAGACATTGGAAGACATGGGTCTTCAAGAAGTTCTGGACGTCATGAACTCTGCTTACGCCCGCCAGTACGGCTAAGCCTTTTCAAAGCTAATCGGTGTGGCCCCATGAGGGCCGCACCATCTTATTCGCCTCTGACTTTGAGAGTACAAAAATGTCTGCCTCTGCTGCAAAACTGGACGAACCTAAAACGGGTCGTCTGACCATTCAATACGGCCCACAAGGTGGTGTCGCTGTCGCCGAGAACCCGCCGCGTTTCTCATGGCTGCCAGAGATCGAAGACGAAGCTACTTATGTGCTGCGCGTCTCGAAAGATACAAAGTACCCCGCGAAACATACCCTTACATTTCCGCATATTGCGTTGAATTTCTTTACGCCTGACGTGGTTTTGCCTGCGGGCGATTACGTCTGGTCCTACGCAGTTTGTGACCCAGAAACGGGGGAGGCCAAATCGACATGGAGTTCGGACCGCGCCTTTTCCGTCGCCGAGGGATTGCCTGAGACCCCACTCGCCTCCCGTGCGACGCGGTACAAGGATGCACCGCGCTCGCATCCCCGAATGTGGCTCACAGGCGATCGCTTGGCGCAATTCCGCAAGGATGTAGCGACAGATCCGGACCATTGTACGTGGTCGCATTTCTATCAGGAATCTGTCCTGCCGTGGATGGACCGCGACATCATGCCTGAACCTGCGGGTTATCCGAACCACCAGCGCGTGGCACCTGTTTGGCGTCAGACCTATATCGACTGTCAGGAATTGCTTTACGCCATCCGGCATCTGGCCGTTGGTGGGCAGGTCACCGAAGACGCTGCCATGTTGGCCCGCGCGAAAGAATGGTTGCTGTCAGCCGCAGCATGGAATCCAGCAGGGACGACATCGCGCAGCTACACCGATGAATGGGCGTTCCGTGTGAATGTGGCGCTCGCGTGGGGCTATGACTGGCTCTACAATGAGTTGGACGAAGATGAGCGTGAAACAGTGCGGAAAGCTTTGCTGGCACGGACCCGCGAGACTGCCGATCACCTCATCAAGCACGCTAACATCCAATTGTTCCCGTTCGATAGCCACGCCGTACGCGCGGTGTCTGCGGTGCTGATCCCGGCCTCTATTGCGCTGTTGGATCATTGCGACGAAGCCGAAGAATGGTTGAACTATTCCGTCGAATTCCTGTTCACCGTTTATTCGCCTTGGGGCGACACCGATGGTGGTTGGGCGGAAGGGCCGCACTATTGGATGACCGGTATGGCCTATCTGATTGACGCGGCGAACCTGCTGAAGGGTTACACCGGTATCAACCTTTATGACCGTCCGTTTTTCCAAAAGACGGGTGATTTTCCGCTCTATACGAAATCCCCAGACACTCGGCGCGCGACATTTGGCGACGACAGCACCATGGGCGATTTGCCTGCGGTCAAGATCGGTTTCAACCTGCGTCAATATGCAGGTGTAACGGGTAACGGCGCGTATCAGTGGTACTACGACGAAATTAAGCGCACGAACCCTGGCACGGAAAAGATGTTCTACAACTGGGGTTGGTGGGACTTTAATTTTGATGAGCTTGCCTATCAAACCGACTTCCCGATCATCGAAGCGGTGCCGCCTGCGGATGACGACCAGTTGCGCCATTTCGAAGGTATCGGTTGGGTAGCTATTCAGCGCCGGATGCAAAATCCCGATGAGCATATCCAGTTCGTGATGAAGTCATCGCCCTACGGCTCCATTAGCCACAGCCATGGCGACCAGAACGCGTTCTGTCTTGCAGGCTACGGCGAAGACCTTGCGATCCAGTCTGGCTATTACGTCGCATTCAATTCGACGATGCACCAGAACTGGCGGCGTCAAACGCATTCCAAGAACGCGATCCTGATCAACGGTAAGGGCCAGTACGCCGGCAAGGACAAAGTCCAGGCGATGCGGTCGAAGGGCCAGATTACGACCTGCGAGACAAACGACGATCACATCTTCATTCAAGGTGATGCAACAGAGGCCTATCAGTCGCTTTCACCCGAAGTGACTGCGGTGAAGCGCGACGTCTATTTCGTCAACGACAGCTATTTCGTGATGGTGGATAGCATTGATGCGTCAGAACCGGTCGAAATCGACTGGCTACTGCATGCGAATGCGCCAATGCATCTGGGCGATACCACGTTCCGCTACACTGGCGAAAAGGCGGGGTTCTACGGTCAGTTCTTGTGGTCCGAAGCGGGCACGCCTGAAATCACCCAAGAAACGGGTTTCCCGAATGTCGACCCGTCCGAAATCGAAGGCTTGCCCGTCAGCACATGTCTGCACGCCAAGTTCCCGAAAGCCATTCGTCACCGCATCGCGACCCTGCTTGTTCCATATTCGCTGAATGACCCCAAACGGGTGTTCAGCTTCTTGGATGACCAAGGCTACGACTGCGATCTTTATTTCACAGATGCCGACGACCGCAGTTTCAAAGTGGTCGTTCCAAAAACTTTCGATGTCGGCAGATAAGCCGGCGCGACGTAATAAGAAGGAAAATTACGCATGAAACTTCAAGGGAAAACAGTTATCGTCACAGGCGGTGGCCGCGATATCGGTCTGGCTTGCGTGAAGATGCTCGCAAAAGCAGGCGCGAATGTTGCGATCAACTACTTTTCATCCAGCAAAGGCGCGGATGAGGCTGTGGCCGAAATCACTGCCGCGGGCGGTAAAGCGTTTGCGCTGCAAGGCGATCTGTCATCCGAGGCGGGCGTGAACGCGCTGGTCGAAAAGACCGTTGCCGAATTCGGCGGCGTCGACGTTCTGGTGAACAACACAGGCGGTCTGATTGCGCGTAAAACGATCCTTGATATGGAAGTTGCCCATTGGGATGCGGTCATGGACCTCAACCTGAAAAGCATTTTCTTGATGATCAAGGCGTGCTTGCCGCACATGTCCGAGAACAGCGCCATTGTGAACCTTGCCAGCCAAGCTGGTCGTGATGGCGGTGGTCCGGGTTCGGTGGCTTACGCATCTTCCAAAGGTGCGGTGATGACAATGACACGTGGTCTGGCCAAAGAACTGGGTCCAAAAACACGCGTCAACGCAATTTGCCCAGGCATGATCGACACAGATTTCCACAACGTGCACACACCAGACGCAGCACGTCGCGGTCTGGAAGCATCTGCGCCAGTGCGCCGTCAGGGTCTGCCAGACGATATCGCGAACTTGGTTCTGTTCCTCGCATGTGATGACAGCGCGTTCATGACGGGCACGAACATCGACATCAACGGTGGCATGTTGTTCAGCTAATGGCGACGCCAGAAAATGTGATCATCCGCCCTGAAGTCCAATCGGACTTTGGGGCGGTTGCATTTTTGCATACCGAAGCATTTGGGTCCGATGAACCGATTGTCGATCTTGTATCGGCCTTGCGTTCGCTGAAAGGGGCGCTGCCAACGCTTTCGATCGTCGCAGAAAACGAAGGCCGTATTGTCGGGCATGTCGTGTTGTCGCACACATGGTTGGACGCGGATGGGCAAATGGTCGATGTCTACACGTTATCGCCGCTGGGCATTCTGCCTGAACACCAAGGCCATGGAATTGGAAAAGCACTGGTCGCCGCTGGTATTCAAGCAGCGCGGGGCGCAGGGGCAGGTATGGTCTTTTTGGAAGGAAACCCCAAATATTACCGCGGCTCTGGATTTGTCGAGGCCGGTGATTTGGGCTTTCGACGACCGTCGCTACGCATTCCTGAAAAAGCGTTTCAGGTCTATCTGATCGAAGATAACGCCAAGTATCGCGGCACCGTCATCATGCGCGATGCGTTCTGGCAGTTGGATTGTGTGGGGTTACGTAAGTAGCCGCAGAACTTAAAGAAAATCATCGCGTCGCGGCGTGAAACAATCGACCAGACGGCCCGGTTCAAGACAGACACAGCCATGCACAGCATTCGACGGGATCACAAAGCTGTCGCCCGGACCAACTTCCGTCTCGACACCATCTACGGAAAACCGAAACCGACCGCTTTCAACAAATGTTGATTGAACATGTGGGTGATTGTGCAACGCGCCCTCGGCGCCTTTTGCACCAAAGCCAAAAGCGACAACCATCAAATCAGGATGATCCGCGAGCACTTGACGCGTCACATTCTCGCCTGCTTCGATTACCGGAAAATCAGTCATTTGGCGCTTCCTTGCTTTGGTCGATTCAACGTATTTTCAGTTTGAAATACTAGAATACTACGCGGGAAAACGGAAGCGTTTGTGATCAAGAACCTACAAGAAATTCCTGCCCGTGTGGTTGGATCACATGTTGAGGAACAGAAGACAAACATTCAGCTTATCGCCGTCGCTGCGAGTTCGCAGCCTTTCGTTAGCCGAATGCCAGCAGCCCTACGCCCACCCAGAAAACGATGCTGAAGCATAACATAAACCTCCACAGTAAAGCAGATTGAGGGTGCAAATCGTCTGATCGTTGCACTGCAACTGTGTGGTTATTCACGCAACGCCAGTTCGGATTGTGCGGTTCGGTCGTGTGCGCATCTAGTGGTGATCGATTGCGGGATAGGTCCATAGCTGCTCTCCTTGCCAACAAACCGTATCCCGAAAAAGTTAACGAATTCCTATCTTTGGGCGTGCAGCGTTGCGGCCATAATCCCGCGTAGTTCTGCCAGCCCTCGCATCCGACCGATCAACGGGTAACCCGGCATGCTGTCCTTTGTCAGGTCGTCCAGAATGTCTTGGCCATGATCGGGACGCATCGGGATTTCGTGATCGTCTCGACTAGTCTCACGACGTTGCGCTTCCTCCGCCACAAGCGCTTGGATCACCGCGACCATATCTGTGTCGCCTTCGAGGTGGGCGGCTTCGTGGAAACTTGTACGCTTGCCGTCATTGGGCTTTTCGCGTGTCGTATTGCGTAGATGGACAAAATGGATGCGATGTCCAAGCGCGCGGATAAAGGCCGGACCGTCAAAATTCGGATCAACACCCAACGATCCTGAACAGAACGTGATCCCGTTGGCGGCAACATCAACGTCTTGGATCAGTTTGGCGTAGTCCGCTTGCGTCGACATGATCCGTGGTAGGCCTAGCAGGGGGAAGGGCGGATCGTCAGGATGACAGCACAGACGAATACCAAGATCTTGGGCGACGGGGGCCACTTCTGCAAGAAAGTCGATCATGTTGCTGTAAAGCTTAGCCGCGTCAATTTGTGCATAGGTCGCAAGGTTGTCGCGAACTTGTTGTAAGGTCCATGTGTCGTTGGCACCGGGCAGACCAGCAATGATGTTGTTTTGCAGCTGTAACGCCCCATCGGCGCCAATTTCGGAATACCGTTGGGCCGCCTGCGAAAGGATTTCCGCGCTATAGTCGTCCGCCGCTGTCGCGCGTTTCAGGATATGAAGATCGAAGGCGACAAAATCGATCAGGTTGAACGACATAGCATTGCCACCATGATCCATCCGGCGACGCAGATCGGTCCGTGTCCAGTCAAGGATCGGCATGAAATTGTAACACACGACCGATATGCCGCAGGCCGCGATGTTGCGCAGGCTTTCGATGTAGTTGGCGATATGGCTGGTGTAGTCAGGCCCCTTTGTCTTGATGGTTTCGGAAACAGGCAGGCTTTCCACGACATCCCAAGCTAGGCCCGATGCGGTCCCGTTGGGGAACGTGCTGATCTGGGCTTGTCGTGTTTTGATTTCATCCTGCAGCCATACTTTGCCGGGGGCGATGTGATGCAGGGCCGAAACGACCCCCTGCACACCGCATTGCCGCATATCCGCAGTTGTGATCGTGTCGTGTGGTCCGAACCAGCGCCAAGTTTGTTTCATGTCTTACGAATCTTTCGAGGGGTGCCAACCCGCATAAAGCGGGTGGTCTTCGGTCAAAGGGAGGGTGACAACAGTTCCGGTCCGCGCGGCGTGGTAAATCGCAGCAACCAGTTCAATCGATTGGCGACCGTCGGCTAGGGTCACCGCTTCGGCTGGCTGTTGGTTGAGGTCAGCTGCGATGGCAGAAAGAAAACCTGTAAATCCTTGCGGCACATCACCCACGCTATTGATGACGTCATCAACGGCTGTTTGAAGTGCGGGATCGCGTGCGGTGAAGGTCCATGTGTCCGTCGCCGGCGCATAAGGGGCCGTGCCACTGGTGATAGTGACGCCCGAGAAGGTCAACTTAAGCCGTGTAGTATCATCCGCCGCCCCAAGGGTAATTGACGATGTGACTAAAGCGCCATTCATCATTTGCATTGAGATCGACGCGCAATCTTCTGTTTCTATTGAGTTTACGCGCGTTGTCGTAAATGCTGAAAGGCTTTGAATTGGCCCCATCAGTGCTGTGATCAGATCGTGGTTATGGATTGCATGGCCTAGAACTGCGCCGCCGTTTTCGCCTGCCCATGTCCCACGCCAATCGATTGCATAATAATCGGCGCGGCGGCACCAATGGGTCTCAATGGATGCGGCATAAGGCGTGCCCAGAAGGCCGGCATCACGCAACGCTTGGACCTGCGACATCGCGCGTCCGTAGCGGTACTGAAATACCGGATAAACGTTCTTATTCAATGTATTGGAGGTGGATATTAAACTATCTGCATCCGCAAGGGATGACACCAACGGCTTTTCGCAAATCGCATGTTTACCAGCCTTCAAGACCTGCATTGTGACCGGGTAATGCAGGTGTGGCGGCAAACAGACATCCACCAGATCGATACGGGGATCAGCGAGCACCGAGCTGAGGTTATCGGTGATGGTTATCGGTTCTTCGCCCACCACTTCTGATGCGCGCGCGCGATCAAGATCGCAAAGTGTCTTGACCTCGAATAGGTCCGGCAAGGCGTGATAGCCATCAAGATGCTCGCGACCGATCCCCGCGCCAAGAATTGCGACCGTGATCATTTAGCCTCCTCGGCCAGCATCTGCGCTTTGATCGCAAGTTCCATCGCTTTGAAGGTATGCGCTTGCGGAACCGCCGTATCTGTACGGTTCCGGATATCATCGGACAGGCGCGCGAAATAGGGACGCCCCGCATCGCTGCAATCAATCTTTTCACAGCGGTCGCCGTTGACCAAATACAGGTGATCGCCCGTTTCATCGCGGGCGACGTCCACGTATTTGCGCAGCTCAATATACCCTTCGGTGCCAAGAATGGTCAGCCGCCCGTCGCCCCATGTCGGCAAAGCATCGGGTGTATACCAGTCGACCCTGATGAACCCATGCGCGTCACCTGCTTGAAGGACGATTTCGCCATAGTCTTCAAGTTCGGGATGGTTAGGGTTCGCATAATTCGCGGTATAGGCGCGCTTTATTTCAGCGTCGGTTTGGCCCGTCAAAAACAGAAACTGATCGATCTGGTGCGACCCGATATCGCATAGAATGCCTCCGTAACGGTCTCGTTCCCAAAACCAGTCAGGTCGCGTTGCTGCATTCAACCGATGTGGCCCCAGTCCGGTTGTCTGGGTAACTTTCCCAATGGCCCCAGCGGCGACCAGGTCAGCGGCGCGGGTCATGGAGGCGACTTCGAAACGTTCAGAAAAATTCACCGACCAAATCCGACCGGTCGCTTTTTGGGCTGTCTTGATCGCGTCGAGTTGGTCCAACGTTGTGCATCCCGGTTTGTCGGTCATAACGTCTTTGCCCGCCCGCATGGCACGCACAGCAAATGCGGCCCGATCAGCAGGCACGCAAGAAATCAGGACCAAATCAATTGACGGATCAGCTAACTGCGTCTCTACATCCGTTACCCGCGGCACGTCCGGAAATCGTTTGATAAAACCGTCTAGCGGGGGCGGGGACCCTGCGGTCCACCATCCGACGAATTCTGCACCGACCTCGATCATGCTTTCTGACATGCCAAAAATATGACGATGATCGATTCCAATCGCGGCGAATTTTAATGGTTTCGTCATTCACGGAGCTTTCTGAACGCGAACCGACCGCTTTTCATGTGACGACTGGACGATCGCATCGATCAAATAGTGGACCTGAAGGCTGGCGCGACCGCTGGCAATCGGGGCTTTGCCGTCACGCACGGCCTGTGCAAAATCAGAGATAATCGCCTGATGCCACGCGAAGGTGAAGGCCATCGGGTCCGCGCCACCGCCCGTGTCGGCCTTTTCGCCGGTGACTTCGGTCGTACCGTCACGCCATTGCACGGTCACTTGTCCGCCTGTCAGCGTCGCGGACGCATGTGCACAGTGCAGGGTGATAGACTCGGGCTGCCCTGGAAAACTGGCCGTGCTGGCAACGAGCGATCCGACAGCGCCAGACGCCAGATCAAGGCCCGCGGTCACATAATCTTCGGATTCCAAGTCATGCAGTGCGGTAGTTCTGATGGTGGCTTGGACGGTCTCAATCGGGCCAATCAAAGAAAGCGCGAGGTCCAAGGTGTGGATCGCTTGGGACATCAAAACGCCACCACCGTCACGCGCATATGTGCCGCGTCCGGGTTCATCGTAATAGGACTGATCCCGCCACCACGGCACCGATATTTCCACGATGGCGATGTCGCCCATCGCACCGCCACGCAGGCGTTTTGCCAGATCAGCCGTGCTTTCCCGTACTCTGTGTTGAAAAACGATACCAAGCGGTACGGATACATCTTCGCAGATTTTCACGATGGTTGAGGCTGTTTCGGTATCAACGGCCACTGGTTTTTCCATCAAGATCGGCTTACCGGCTTTTGCGCATGCGGTCACCAGATCAAGGCGGGCATTAGGCGGTGTGCAAACAATGACGAAATCGACGTCTGGGTCCGAAGCGATGTCAGCCACTGTGTCGTAGACCTTGGGCGGGCCTTCCAGCACCGGTGTCATTTCCTGTGCAAAAGCAACCGCTTTTTCAGTGTTGCGTCCGTAGATACCGCGCAAGGTCACATCCGGAGCAGCCGCAATGGCGCGTACGTGCGTTTCGGCAACCATCCCCAAACCGATCAGCACTGCGTTCATCATTGCGTCTTGCTCCATTCCTTCGCCTGTTACGAAACGTAACGGAAGCGGGCGACCATTGTAAAGCGCCGGTATACCGGTATACCACATAGCATGTCTGATGATGATCCTTCCGCTCCGCCTGCCTTGACGGCGCTGACACCCGCGTGTGTTGATCCCGCTTTGGCGGCGGGTCCGCAGGTATTCGCGATTCTCAAAGATGCGATCCTGTCGATGCGGCTGGTGCCAGGTCAGGCCTTGTCAGAACCTGAAATCGGAACTCAGTTGGGTGTCAGCAGAACGCCTGTCCGCGAAGCGCTTGCACAACTGCGCGCCTTGCATTTGGTTGAAACGCGGCCAAGTCGCGGTAGCTTTGTCACCAAGCTAAACGCAGCAAAACTGCAAGAGGCACAATTTCTAAGAGAGGCGCTCGAGATCGCCAATGTCACCCGCATCGTTGAATTAGGTATGCCTACTGATGTGCGGGCGGCGATCGCTGAAAACCTTGCGGGGCAGGCGGCGGCGATTGTGGATGGCGACCATCTTGGGTTTCACAATCTCGACGATGCTTTTCACGGGTTGATTGCAGACGGCACGGGTTTCCCGCGTGCGGCGCAGGTTTTGCATGACGAGAAGGCACAGCTAGATCGTTTGCGGGTGATTTCTTTGAATGATCCTGAACGGCTAAGCACCCTCCATGCAGAGCATACCGGACTATTTGATGCGATGGTTGCGCAAGACAAAGCGCCGGCCAGAGAAATTGCACGAGATCATACAAGGGCAGTTCTAGCGTTGTTGCGGGATGTCGCAGAACAGAACGCAGCGTTTTTCGATCCATCTTAAGCAAGCACCGCAAGGCCAACGCTGCATGGCTTTTCTTTCAAAGCGGTATGGGCTAACCCGAACCCGAACTCGGCCCGGAGGGGCTGCGATTGGGATATGTCACATGAGTGTAGACAAAGTCAGAAGCGCCGCACGTTTGTCCGTCGCCCCGATGATGGACTGGACGGACAGGCATTGCCGTTATTTGCACCGGTTGATGTCAAAGCAGACGCTGCTTTATACCGAAATGGTGACGGCACCTGCGATTGTTCATGGTGATCGTGATCGGCTGCTTGGCTTTCATGCCGCCGAACATCCTGTGGCGCTGCAGCTTGGCGGGTCTGATCCTGCGCAATTGGCGCAGGCGACCGCCATTGCCGCCGAATACGGCTATGACGAGGTCAATTTGAACTGCGGTTGCCCGTCCGACAGGGTGCAATCCGGTTCTTTTGGCGCGATACTGATGGAAAGTCCTGACGTCGTTGCGACCTGTGTGAAAGCAATGCAGGACGCGTCCGATTTGCCTGTGACCGTCAAATGTCGGATCGGTGTGGACGATCAAGATCCGGCCAAGGTTTTGCCCGACTTTTTGGCGCGGGTCAGTGCCGCTGGCGTCGATCGATTTACGATTCACGCGCGCAAAGCATGGCTGCAAGGTTTGTCCCCGAAAGAGAACCGCGATGTGCCGCCACTTGATTACGAATTGGTACATGAAATGAAAGGGTTGTTCCCGCATCTTCATCTGTCCATCAATGGTGGGATTACCGATTTGGACGCAGCACTTGGCTTTCTGGACGCGGGGCTGGACGGCGTGATGATCGGGCGATCCGCGTATCACACGCCGTCTGACGTGCTGTTAAACGCGGATCGTCTTATCTACGGTGCCGACGCCGCGAAGTCCGCTGAAGACGTCGTGCACGAAATGGTGCCGTATATCACGGATCATATCGCGCAAGGCGGTCGCCTGAACCAAGTCACACGTCATATGCTTGGCATGTTCCAAGCCCGCCCTGGCGCACGCATGTGGCGGCGCTATCTGTCCGAGAACGCGCACCGCGACGGGGCTGATGCGCAGGTCCTGCTTGATGCTTTGTCCTTTATTACGAAAGAAGCCGCATAATGCCTGAACTCTCACTTTTGTTGCCGATGGTCGGTTTGATTTTGATCATTGGTGCCTTTGCCGGTATCTTGGCGGGCCTGTTGGGGGTCGGGGGCGGCATCGTGCTGGTCCCTGCGTTTTTCTATGCATTCAGCGCCCTTGGTTACGACAGCCCGCAGCTGATGCAATTGTGTTTGGGCACATCGCTGGCGACGATCATCGTGACGTCGGTCCGGTCCGGGTTGGCGCATCACAAAAAGGGTGCCGTAGACCTTCAAATTCTAAAGGGTTGGCTGCCCGGTATCGTGATCGGCGCGGTCATCGGAGTTAGCATCGCGACATCACTGCGGTCTGGTGCCTTGCAAGCCATCTTCGGTGTGCTCGCGATTATTGTCGGGGCCTATATGGCCTTTGGACGCGCATCATGGCGCCTAGGTCCGGAGATGCCTGTGGGGCCAGCACGTGCAGTGCTTTCGCCGCTGCTGGGATTTTTGTCAGTGCTTATGGGGATCGGTGGCGGGTCGTTCGGCGTCCCCGTGATGTCACTGTATGGCGTCGCTATTCACCGCGCCGTGGCCACGGCGGCAGGATTTGGTGTGATCATCGCCGTGCCGTCCGTGATCGGGTTCTTGCTCGCTAATATGTCGGCGGTCCCAACCCCGCCGTTGACGATCGGGGCGGTTAATCTTGTGGCTTTCGCGCTCGTGATTGCGATGACGTTGATCACTGCGCCTTGGGGGGCTGCATTGGCCCATAAGATGGACCCTAAGCCGCTCAAGAAGGTCTTTGGCGTGTTCTTGATCCTCGTGGCGCTGAACATGTTGCGCAAAGCACTGATTGGTTAACCGGTTCGGGTTTTGCCGAATTTTGTCCCCGCGGTTATTTCCGTTGGGCTAAATATGCTGTGTAGGACTTTTCAGGTTCATCTACGAAAAGGCTCGGTAGAATACGCATGTCCGTGATTTGATCCACGCGGAGATCATCGAAGCCCTTAGTCGTTTCGCACCAGACAACGCAAGTCCAAAGCCGCCCCCAATAATCCAGTTGGAGCGGCCTGACGGTCCTGTGGTGACCTCCTATAGACAGAAGCAGTTTTTGGCGGGCCCGAATGGCCTGCCTGATTTGCGGCAAATGCTGGAACCCCTTCGCGGCATCCGCAAAAGGGTAGATCGCAAAACTAAAGGGGGCAGGGCTGCGTGACCGGTCCTCTGGCATCACCGCGTCCAGTTTTTGGGTCAATGTGTTCGCTGCCGTCGCAAGCTCTGTATCATTGCCGCCGCCGACAGCCATCAATCCCATATGCAACGCCTCTAATTCCGTCATGGTCAGGTTCAGCGGGGGCAGGGTGATCGCAGCCGTCACATGATAACCCACGCCACGTTCACCTTCGATTGGCACCCCAGATGCGGCGAGCGTTTCCATGTCGCGATATATCGTCCGCAGACTGACATCGACGGCGGCAGCCAGATCGCCGGCGCGGTGTAGCGCCCCATCTCTGAGGATTTGAACAAGTGCCATCAGGCGGTCGGCGCGTCGCATCTTTGATTCCTTATTAATCGGCTCATTTTGACAAAAAACTGACAACTGACAAGTATTTGTCACAAATAACATCATGCCCTTGCTAAAAAGGGGTTTTATCTTGTGTTTTCCCACTTCCATCGCGGCACTTTGCCCCCTATCTGTCAATCAATGACAGATTTACGCGGGCCGAACGGCCGGCTCTAAGGAGAACATCATGCTTAATAACATCGGTATCCCCGGCATCCTTCTGATCGCCGTTGTTGTCTTGGTCCTGTTTGGCCGTGGCAAAGTATCCAGCCTGATGGGCGAAGTGGGCAAAGGCATCACTGCGTTCAAAAAGGGCGTGAACGACGCGGACAAAGAAGTCACTGACGAAATGGCCAACGCCAAAGACGTGACGCCTGCTGAAGAGCAAGACAAAGTCTAAGTCGCCCATATCTGATCCCTATAAGGTAATCGCACATGTTTGGCCTCGGCTGGAGTGAAATGATGGTGGTGGGCATTGTTGCCCTCATCGTGATCGGTCCCAAGGACCTGCCGCAACTGTTCCGCACAATGGGAGAGTTCACAGGCAAGGCCAAAGGCATGGCGCGCGAGTTCTCGAAGGCGATGAATGATGCGGCCAACGACGCGGGTGTGAACGATATCTCTAAGGGGTTGAAAGCCGCTGCAAACCCCAAGGCATTTGGTGTCGATAAACTGAAAGAAGCGTCAGGCATCACTGCCGCGACCGCAGCCTTGTCGCCTGAACGGGCGGCGGCCAAAGAAAAGATGGACGCAGGCATGGCGCAGGCCGCAGAGGCCCGCAAAGAACGTGAGGCTGCGAAAGCAGCTGACGCTGAAACGGCCGCACCTGAGGTCGGCCAAACCAAAGCACCGACCGCGCCAAAAGAGGGCGAAGCATGAGCACCCAAAACGAGATGGACGGCAGCGCCGCGCCGTTAATCGAACACCTGACAGAGCTGCGGCAGCGTCTTATCTATTCGGTTGGCGCGTTTTTGGTCGCCATGGTCCTGTGCTTTTCGTTTGGCAGCATGTTACTCGACTTTTTGCTTGGCCCGATTGAGAAAACGATGCGGTCCTTGGGTAATGAGAACCCTGTGATGCAATACACCGCGCCGCAGGAATACTTTTTCACATTGATCCGCATTTCGGTCGTGGGCGGTCTAACGCTATCGTTCCCTGTGATCGCGTATCAGCTGTGGCGTTTTGTGGCGCCCGGTCTTTACAAGAACGAAAAGAACGCGTTCTTGCCATTTATCATCTCAAGTCCCGTACTTTTTGTGATCGGCGCGGCCTTTGCCCATTATGTGGTTGTACCGCTTGCCATGGCGTTTTTCCTTGGGTTTGCTGACCTCCCATCGTTCGTTTCTGCGATCATGGCGGATGCAGTTGCGCCTCCTGCGGACGGCGCGTTGTTGCTGCCTGGCTCTGGCGGGACAAGCGCAATGCCAGCCTTCGCAGCACCGCCAAGCGACAGTGGCGTTGACATTGTCTTCAACGGCAAAGTTAACGAAACCCTTGATATCACGCTGAAAATGATCGTGGCCTTTGGGATTTGTTTCCAGCTTCCGGTTCTTTTGACGCTGATGGGTACGGCTGGCCTTGCGTCATCGCGTGGCCTGCGGAACGTCCGCAAATACGCGATTGTTGGTATTCTTGTTGTCGCAGCTTTGGTCACGCCACCGGACGTCACCACCCAACTGATCCTGTTTGTGGTGGTCTTCGGGCTGTACGAAATCTCGATCCATTTGGTGGCAGGCGTAGAGCGACGCAAAGACAAAGCGGCGCGTGCTGAAGGCATTATCGGCGAAGATGAAAGCCTGTTCGACGACATCGACGATGACGAAGAAGAAGCCGATCTGGCTGACGCTGCGGACGAGCCAAAGCCATGAACGACGACGTGATGTTGCGGATCGCGGAGGCGCTTGAACGGCTCGCCCCCGCGCCGCTGCCTGCACCTGATCTGAGTGCCGCGAGCGCCTATGTCTGGCAAACCGACCCAGACCAATTGGTGCCCGTGGACAAGGTCAACCGTGTTGATTTGGATCTTTTGATTGGTGTGGACTGGTCACGGGACACGCTCCTGGCCAACACGATCCAGTTCGCGAAGGGCATGCCGGCTAACAACGCGTTGCTTTGGGGCGCACGGGGCATGGGAAAATCCAGCCTTGTCAAAGCAATCCATGGAGCGGTGATCAAAGATTACCCCGACCTCCGGATCGTTGAGGTCCAGCGCGAGGACATGGAAAGCATCGGTCGCTGTCTTGATATGCTGCGCGATCAGCCGCAACGCTTCTTGATGTTCTGCGATGATCTATCGTTCAGCCATGACGACGCGCACTACAAATCGTTGAAGGCGGTCCTTGATGGTGGCATCGCGGGCAGGCCGGACAATGTTGTGCTCTATGCGACGTCCAACAGACGTCACTTAATGCCGCGCGATATGATTGAAAACGAACGCTCAACTGCGATCACGCCGGGGGAAGCCGTGGAAGAGAAAGTGTCTCTTTCCGACCGTTTTGGTCTGTGGCTCGGGTTTCATCCTTGTGATCAAGATCAATATCTATCCATGATCCGTGGATACTGCGACGCACATGGTGTGACTATTGACGACGATACACTGCGCGCAGAGGCTATCGAATGGCAAGCGACACGCGGATCACGGTCGGGCCGCGTGGCTTGGCAGTATTTCGTTGATCTCGCAGGTAGAAAGGGCGTCACGCTAGGTTAACAACGCAACGCCCTAATTCTTTTGGTCCTAAATATCCCCGCCGGAGGCATCCCGTCCGATCAACGGGCGCCTCGGTGAGATGTTTGCGAAAACTCAGAAAAAGTCCGCCGGATCAACAGATTGCAAGCCGCGCCGCACTTCGAAGTGCAGGAAGCTTGGATCGCCTGCTGCGACTTTGGCGATGGCTTGACCGCGTGAAACACTGTCGCCTTTTTCAACGGTCAGATCTGCGAGATTGGTGTAGACGGTCAGCAGATTGCCCGCGTGTTTGATCACAACAATCGCAACCCCGGACGTGTCAGTGGTCACAGCGGCAACTGACCCTGCATCGGCTGCTTTCACGCTTGTGCCTGCTGGCACCCCGATGTCGATTCCTTCGTTACGGCCTGCGGCATAGGCGCGGATGATCGTGCCTGCGACCGGACGGACAAGTTGTGCATTGCTGCTTGCCGCTGGTGCGGGGGCAGGTGCCGCCGCAGGAGCTGGTGTCGGCGTTGCCGTCGGTGTGCCAAGGTTCGGTGCTTCCGGCGCGGGTGCTGCAACGGATGGGGCTTCATCTGGCAGCGGTGCGGAGGCGCTTGGTGGTACGGGCGTTTGGCTACCCGTGCCCGGTGTAGTGACTGGCGCATCTGCCACGGATTGTGGACGACTTGGCGTGCTGCTTTGCGGAATCAACAAGAACTGACCTTCGCGGATGGCCAAGTCAGGCCCAAGCGAATTCCATTCGGCGATGCTTGCGACGGGAATGTTGAACTGCCGTGCAATGGTAAATGCGGTGTCCCCGCGACCGACTTGGTAGCGGACAGGTTCTGCTCCGGATTGGCGGGCCGGGGCAGCTTGCGGTGTGGCTTGTGTTGCTGGCGCAGCTGCATCGGCACGGTCAAGTGCGGTCGTCGCAACCGCTGCAACATCAAGCGGTTGGATCGGGCCGGTCGTTGCTGCACCTGTTGCAGGTGACGGTTCGGTGACACGGGAAGGTAGTGCAATAACTTCGTCGCGGCGAAGCGTGGCATCGGCATCAATGCCGTTGAATGTTGCCAAAGTTGCCGCATTTAGGCCCAAGCGGCCCGCAATCGTACGGATCGTGTCATCTTGTTTGGCCAAAACGACTTGGTAGTTGGGGTAAGAAATAACGCCGCGATCATCCGGGGCAGGGCGTGGCGCAATATTCGCGACCGCTTCAGAAGTGTCGAACCCGTCACCCAAGTCCCGTAGGTCAAAGTCGAACCCTTCAAATGGGTTTTCCGCGCAGCCGGCCAATGCGGCAAGGGCTGCGGTGGTCATCAGGATGCGTCGCACCCCATTGCGCCTGATGGCGGTCATATCTCTGCTCCTCATGCGGGCGCCCCGTTTGCCGGGGTTCTGCCCTGTCTCGCCTTTTGCGTCAGTCTTGGCCGAGCCCTTCAAGAAGCGGCACAAAACGAACGGTACGTAATTCTTCATAGTCCAAGCCGTCTTCGGTCTTTTTGACACGGATCAGGCTTTGCACGGTATCGGACTGGCCGACCGGCAACACCATGATACCCCCAATCCGCAATTGCGCCAAGAGGGTGCTGGGTGGGTCTTCTGCAGCTGCGGTCAGCAATATGCGATCAAAGGGGGCCTGTTCGGGTAACCCGTGGCTGCCATCTGCGACGATCGCGGTGATATTGCTGATGTTTTGGGCATCGAATTGGGACATTGCTTCGGTCACAAGCCGTTTGAAACGGTCAATTGTGTAAACACGACGGGCCAATTTCGCGAGGATTGCGGCCTGATAGCCGGACCCTGTTCCGATTTCCAAAACTTTGTGGCGAGGTTGCACGTTTAGCGCTTGGGTCATCAAGCCGACGATGGACGGCTGGCTAATCGTTTGGCCGCAGGCAATGGGCAGCGGCATATCTTCGTATGCCCGTTCTTTGAACAAGCCCGTCAAAAAGGCAGCGCGGTCGACCTGTTCCATGACGGTCAACACGCGTGCGTCGGTTACGCCTTTGGATCGCAACGCGAAAAGAAACTGCATTTTGATGTCAGGGTCGATCATCAATCCAACTGACCCTTTAGCTGATCCAGAACGTCGTAGGCTGTCAGATCAACCCGCATCGGCGTGATCGAAATGTAGCCTTCGAGATTGGCGCGCACATCAGTGCCCTCAGCCGTCATTTCGCGCTGGCTACCACCTTTGATCCACGCATAGCGGCGGCCGGACGGTGACGTTTGGGGTTCGACTGAAAAACGGGTGTTGGGGCGATAGCCTTGGGCGACGACTTTGTGGCCCTTTACATCAGCGGCGGGCACTGGTGGGAAATTCAGGTTATATAACAGGCGGTAATCAGCATTGTCCCAGACGCCCTGAGCGATCAGTTTCTTGATTAGGGGGGCGCCGTGTTGTGCTGCGGCTTCGAATGGATCGTCGAGATGGGCATTGTCAGGACCATAATATTGCGACAGCGCAATTGCGTTGTAGCCTTGCAAAGCCGCTTCCATGCAGGCGCCGATGGTGCCGGAGTAGAGCGTGTTTTCACCCGCGTTATTGCCGCGATTGACGCCAGACAAGATCAAGTCCGGTTTTGCCGATTTCATAATTTCATACAGGCCAACCAGCACGCAGTCCGCAGGCGCACCTTCGACCGCGAAGCGGCGCGGCGCGATTTCTGTGATCATGGTCGGGCGGGTGTAATTGATGCAATGGCCGACGCCGGACTGTTCCAGCGCAGGGGCAACGACCCAGACCTCGCCGTTGGGACCAGCAACTTCTGTTGCAATGGCTTCCAAGGCTCTCAGTCCCGGGGCGTTAATGCCATCGTCATTTGTGATTAAAATACGCATCTGCGCCCCTTTGTTGTTTTGTTCGTAAGCGAGGTTTTCGCAGTGGACAAGAAGGGGATAGCGTCATTTTTGCAATGTTGCGGCTGAGACTCAGACGGCGCGTGTTATTTGGGGATGGATTGGGTGCCGTCGATTTTAAGATCGGCGAAATCTTGTGGGGTGTCCGAGACGAGGTATGCGGCTTCGGCAGCTTGCCAATCTCGCCAAAGTGGGGCCGCATCTGCACCGTCGCGCGCTAGGCCGCGTTGCAGGCATATGTCGGGCGGAGTGTCGACGAAGATAGCGCATGATAGGAATTGCCGGAAAGCGATCCGTGCGCTGCTCACACCTTCAAGGATGACGAAAGGTTGTACCGGGACGCTTTGCCATTCCGCCAGACGGTTCGTTGACCAATCGAAGCGTTGGTATCGGGCGGCGGTATTAGCATGAAGCGGCTGCAGCACTTGCTCGATTAACCTGTCGTGCCAATTCAGCGGGTTGTCCCAACTTGCAAAATCATCGGTATGGATCACTTGCGCATCAAGGCGCGTTGCCAAGCGATCGGCTAAAGTTGTTTTGCCCGCGCCACCGCAGCCATCGATCGCGATGATCGCTGTGGCCATGTTGTCTGGTGCAGAATGCGTTGTGACGCTGCCAACAATGTCGGTCAGCGTCGGGTTTGTCATGACAGGATATCACCCAAGAGACGTTTTGCTTCGCTTGCCGGGCTGGCCAGCGTGGATCTGTCTTCGCCTGGATGAAACCGTGCCCGCGTTGCGGTTGGCATGGCTGCGGGCGATAGAATTTTGACGACCGGGCCGGTTTTGGCACTTTCAGCCTGCCAACTGCGCGCCAACGCGACCTGTGCGCCCTTCGTTGCACCATAAGCGCCAAAGAACGCATTGCCAGCTTTGGGATCGTCAAAGAACAGCGCACGTCCTTCAGTCCCAAGCAATGGGCTGATGTACCCGATCAGGCGGGCCGTTGCGGTGATGTTGGTCAAAACCGATTTATCGAAATCTTTGGGGCCGATATGGCCAGCAGGCGCAAGAGGGGCGGCATGAACGGCTGTGTGTACCCAAAGGTCCAGTTTACCCCAGCGGTCATAGATCGAACGGCACAACTGCTGCATCGCGGCCTCGACCGTGATGTCCATTGGGGCCAGTGTCGATACACCCCCCGCTGCTTGGATACGGTCATCCAATTCTTCCAGCGCACCAGTTGTCTTACCAACGGCCACAACATGATGGGTAGCAGCCAATTCTTCGGCAAGCGCTGCGCCAAGCCCACGAGAGGCCCCAGTGATCAATGCAATCTTTGTCATAACGCACCATGTGACGCGTCAACCTCAAACGGTCAAGGGGCCGACAAGGTTAGCGGCAGTGTTTCCCGCAAAACAAGTTGAACTTTGGATATATCGACAAGGATATCCGCGGCTAACGCGGTTGAATGGTTGTGCGTGGGAAACCGGTAGTTTCGCACTTCCTTCGGTTTCTCGCCGGTGAGATGAAACCGCTGCACTTCATCTACGAATTTTGCAGCACCAGCTGTGTTACCACCTTCAAAAGCGATGGTTTGGCCGCCGTCCATAATGATGGACCAGCGATAGCTGACTTGGTGACTATCGTTGCTTTCCATGCGTCCCATCACACCTCCTGAATTCTGGATGCTTTGTGGATCGCATGGAAAAGTTTAGGAAACGTTTCGCTGGCCTATTCGGCGGCCTGCTTCGCTTTAAAGCCTTGTTCGATCATGTCAGAAGGGGCGATCGGGTATTCGCCGGAAAAACATGCGTCGCAATAGGCAGGCGACGCTGCATTGCGGCCATCTTTTTCGCCAACTGCGCGGTACAGCCCATCCAGCGAGATGAATTTCAAACTATCAACGCCCAGATGCACCCGCATTTCTTCTTCGGACATAGTCGCGGCCAGCAGCTTTTCGCGTTCCGGCGTATCGACCCCGTAGAAGCACGGCCAAGCTGTTGGCGGGGATGCGATGCGGAAGTGGACTTCGGCCGCGCCTGCATCCAGCACCATTTCCTTGATCTTGCGGCTGGTTGTGCCGCGTACAACACTGTCATCAACCAAGATCACGCGTTTGCCTTTGATCAGCGCCTTATTGACATTGAGTTTCAACAGAACACCCATGTTGCGGATCTGTTCAGTCGGCTCGATAAATGTCCTGCCCATGTAGTTGTTGCGGATAATCCCCATGGCAAACGGGATACCGGATTCCAACGAATAGCCAATCGCAGCAGGGGTCCCAGAATCCGGAACCGGGCAAACCAGATCAGCTTCAACGGGGTTTTCCTTGGCCAGTTCGCGACCGATGTTTTCGCGCGTCTCATAAACGGACCGACCGCCAAGCTGGCTGTCCGGACGGCTGAAATATACATGCTCAAAAATACAGAAGCGAGACTTTGCACGGCGGAAAGGGAAATGGCTTTCGACGCCTTTGTCCGAAATCACCACCATTTCGCCAGCTTCGATTTCACGAATGAATTCCGCGCCGATGATATCAAGCGCACAAGTCTCGGAAGACAAAACCCAGCCATCGCCGACCTTACCCAGAACCAACGGACGCACGCCTAACGGATCGCGGCAGCCGATCAGCTTTGTGCGGGTCATCGCGACGACGGAAAACGCGCCTTCGACTTTCCGCAGGGCTTCTTCCATCCGGTCAGGAATGGTTTTGCCCATGGAGCGGGCCATCAGGTGGATGATGCATTCGGAATCAGATGACGATTGGAAAATTGATCCGCGTTCCGTCAACTCTTTGCGCAAAGACATCGCATTGGTGATGTTCCCGTTGTGGGCAATCGCAGCCCCACCCATGGAAAATTCACCGAAGAACGGCTGCACATCACGGATTTCGGTGCGCTGCCCTTTGTTGCCGGCAGTCGAATAGCGCACGTGGCCAATCCCAATCGGACCTGGCAGGCGTTCGATCATCTCGGCAGAGGTGAAGTTATCGCGGACCAGACCCATACGGCGGGCTTGGTGGAACCCTGTCTCTGGATGGTGGGTGACGATGCCGCCCGCTTCTTGGCCGCGGTGCTGTAGGGCGTGAAGACCAAGGGCTACAAAGTTGGCGGCGTTGCTAACACCGACGACGCCAAAGACGCCGCATTCCTCCTTGAGCTTATCATCGTCAAAAGGGTGGGCAGGGGGCATCTGATGGGACAAGGTGAGCTTTCCATATCCAGTGGCTGCGTTTAGGGGCGTCTTAATCATTTGGGACGACAGAGTCACGCCCATAGATCGGGCATCCCACAAATGAAAAGGTGCGCCGCAGCGCACCTTTGATTGTCTTACTCGGTTGTCAGTGTCTCGGCGGGCTCTGTTGCGCCGCAATCGCCGACCAACTGCTCGTATTGGGTGGTGATCCAGCCAAGTGCTGCTTCGGGATCACGTTCGCCGATCGTGCCGGTGAACTGCGAGAAGATCACAGCAGAACGGCTGTTTTCGATCATTTCGATTTTCTGTGTGGAAAGAACTGTTTGGTAAACGAAGAACGCGACCGCAACGAGCAAGATGCCGCGCGCCACGCCAAAGACAAAACCAAGCCCTTGATCCAGACCACCAAGGGCGGACCGTTGGATGATGCTAGAGAACAGCGGCGTGAAGATCGACACGACGACGAGGGCCACAGCGAATACGGCTGCGAAAGAAGCGATGATCGACAATTCACAGCTATCGCCGATAAAGTCGCCAACAACCGGAATCTGACGGATCAGCGGTTGCACCTGATCGGCAAAGATAAAGGCCAAGATTGTGGCCCCAATCCATCCCGCGATGGCCATTGCTTCGCGGACAAAGCCACGGCTGTAGGCCAGTAGGGCGGAAAGCACGATGATGATCGCGACGACGCCGTCGATGATTGTAAAGTCCATGTCGTTCCTCTTGCCCGACGCCTAGGATCTTGCGCCGAATACCTCTTCAACAAAACCAGCCAAATCTTGCGGTTGCCGCAAAGTCAGACCGGACGCCGCGACCTGTTTGGTCTGTTGCGGCGTGATTGCGGAGGTAAAACCAAGTTTTGCCGCTTCTTTCAATCTATTTTCCGTCTGAACGACAGGACGCAACGCACCGGACAGACTGATTTCGCCAAAAACCACCGATTCTTTTGGCAATGCTGCGTCTTCTCGCGCCGAAACGAGCGCGGCCGCCACGGCAAGGTCCGCGGCTGGCTCTGAAATGCGCAAACCCCCTGCTACATTAAGATAAACGTCCAATCCGGTGAAGGGGACACCACAGCGTGATTCGAGCACCGCGAGGATCATCGCAAGCCGCCCGCTGTCCCATCCGACGACGGATCGGCGGGGTTGGCTGTGTGGCGAAGGGGCCACAAGCGCTTGGATCTCGCAAAGCATCGGACGGGTGCCTTCGATACCGCCAAACACGACTGATCCGGGTGCAGGGGTGCGTTCTGACAGGAAAAGAGCAGAGGGATTCTTCACCTCCGCCAGCCCTTTGCCGGTCATTTCAAACACGCCAATTTCATCAGCAGGGCCAAAGCGGTTTTTCACGGATCGCAAAATCCGGAACTGATGGCCGCGTTCGCCTTCGAAATACAGCACCGTATCGACCATATGCTCAACGACACGCGGGCCGGCAATTGCACCTTCTTTGGTGACGTGGCCGACCATCACAATGGCAACGTCATGGTTCTTTGCAAATGTCGTCAATTCATGGGCACAGGTGCGGACCTGCGACACGGATCCGGGGGCACTGTCTACGTGGTCGGCCCACATGGTCTGGATCGAATCGATAATCGCGAAATCGGGCTTTTCGGCCTCAAGGGTGGTGAGAATGTCGCGCAGGTTTGTCTCGGAGGCGAGCGCCACGGGACTTTCATGCAGCCCCAAACGACGGGCGCGCATCTGGACTTGGGCCGCAGATTCTTCGCCTGAGATGTAAACGACCTTTAGCCCGTTTCGGGCAAAGCGGGCGGCAGCCTGCAATAGCAACGTCGATTTCCCGATCCCGGGATCGCCGCCAACCAATAGGGCGGACGCCTTCACCAAGCCGCCGCCAAGCACACGGTCCAATTCGCCAACTCCAGACATCGTGCGGGGCGGGGCTTCACCGACTGTGGCAAGATCGGTTAGCGGGATCGGTTTTCCGCGTCGCGCGCCCAGTGATTTTTTGCCGGGTCCGGCCGCAAGCGGCTTTTCCTCGACAATCGAATTCCAAGCCTGACACGCGTCGCATTGGCCTGACCATTTCGTGCTGGAGGCGCCACATTCATTGCAGGTGTAATTTAACGATTTAGCCATGTTTCCGTTTTGTCCCATTTTGACATGGGCCGCAATGCAAATGCGCAAACGCGAACTTTCCGGAAAACCGGGGTCAGTCGGTGGGGGCAGATTTTGTGGTGAACATCGAGATCAGCAAAGACACGACGATGCAGGTCGTGAACAAATAAAGGCCCCATGCGGTTTCCACTTTGCCGATGCCAACGCCTTTCGCAAGCACAATGTACAATGCAATCAGGAAGATATCGGCCATCGCCAATTTGCCCATATAGCTCAGCACTGGCAGCGTTTTCGCCTTGAGCAGATCAAAATGAACTAACGCGAGGCCTATTGTCTTCAGGTACGGCGCGAAAAGCGCGAAGACCGTGACGACCAACGCCAGAAATACATCTGATTTCCAAAGGCTCTGTAAACCGGAAATGACGGAAATTTCGGATAGTCCGAACAACGGTAGCAGGCCTGCGCGCATCAACGGCGCAAACCACGCGATGGGAAACAAAACCAACAGGCTTAGGTTTGTGATCTTCAGGGCCGTCTGCATGTACGCCTTCACCATTTATGTCGCTTGATCATAGATGGTGATGCGGTCCGCCTTTGCGCAAGGGCGGGTTATTCCGCGGCTGGCTTTTGTGCTAAAATCAGCACGTTGCTGTCAACGTCCTTTTTCAGATCCGGCATGGTGAGGTCTTCCATGAATTCATCACCATCGTCATGTTCTAGCGAATACCCCAAAGCGGGCAGGGCCTTTTGCAGTTTTTCATCAAGCTGGGCCAGTTGCGACGCGACGATGCTTTCTTCAAGTTCCACCTGTTGTGCCCATTTGCGAATTTCAGTGCAGGCGTGCAGCGCTTCAACGATACGCTCTTGCTGCTTTTCTGCTTCTTCCTGCCGCTGAACCAAGAACGCCTTGGCACGCGCAACTTTCTCATCGGAATAAACATCTGCCAGATGGCGTGATTGCTGGCTCATTTGTGCGGCAACTTCCATCACAGACGGTTCCAGCTGTTCCATATCCGGATGGTCACGCAGGTAGGCCAACCGTTCGCGGATGGCATCAAATTCGGATGACAGTGTAAAAACGCCAGACCGGTCGGCCGTATGCACTTCGTGATATGCTTTGGCCACATCGTGCATCGAAATCTGGAATTTGCGGTGGCTGTTTTCAAGCGCCATGATCCGCGTGTTGGTCGGTAGATAAAAAGCCATTGACCCGACAAGCACGGTCAGAATGATTTGTAGGTACATGCCTGCTTCGGGGATTGTGGTTTCGCCAAATGTCAAAGGCATCGTCAGCCAAGTCGACTGCCCAAACGCACACATGACGGTGTAAAAGGCCAACGCCAATGCAATAGCAGCAACCAGAAACAATGAAAGCGCGTGGCACATGCGCGCCAAATTGCGCAGAAACAAAAACAAGGTGCATTCCCCCAAATGCTTAGGATGTTCTTAAGATAGGCGAAGACTCGCCAACTGCCAAAGGGGAATTGGGGACAAGAAGCGACTGTTACTCTTTCAGGTGCATTCAGGGCGCAAAATGATCCGGTATTGTTTCCGAATTGCGAATGATTTGCGCTCTTGGTTCGCGCGTGTCGTGTTTTGTCTTTGATGGCATGTTAGTGCGGATCGCCCGCATTCTAAGGGGAAATGGTTAACAAGCGGTAAGATCGCGCCGTTGCGAAATACGAAACAATGACATTCACGTCAGGGTTGTTGCGCAAAGTGTCACAATTGCCTTCTTTTTGACAGATTGACCGGAGCAGTCGCTAATTTCGAACGAATCGCAGTTACCAGCGCGCCTTGATCAGCCCTTCGGTCGACCCAGCAATGAACTGTTTCAGGTGGGGATCATCAGCATCACCCATCGCCGTTTTCGGTCCAATCCAGCGGATGACCCCGTCGTGCAGCATCGCGACGTGATCCGCGATCGTATCAACCGACGTCATGTCGTGGGTGATCGTCACGGCAGTGACACCAAGGTCCGTCACAACATTGCGGATCAGATCATTGATCACGCCTGCCATAATCGGGTCGAGCCCAGTGGTCGGTTCGTCGAAGAAAATTACTTCCGGATCAGCCGCAATCGCACGGGCCAGCCCCACACGTTTTTGCATGCCGCCCGACAGTTCAGAGGGGTAGCGGTCAGCGCTATCTGCGGTCAGCCCGACCTGCGCAAGTTTTGCAATCGCAATATCACGGGCCTGCGCCTTACGTGGACCGCGCAGCAGGCGGAACGCCACGTTTTGCCAAACGGGCAGGCTGTCGAACAACGCGCCACCTTGGAACAACATGCCGAAACGATCCAGAAAGCCAGCTTGGGTTTTCGGCGTCATCGCAGCACCGTCAATCGTGATCTGACCCGCATCCGGCGTCAGGAGCCCAAGAATGCATTTGATAAGCACAGACTTACCAGACCCAGACCCGCCGATGATGACCATACTTTCGCCGCGCCCGACCGACAGGTCCACGCCGCGCAGTACGTGATTGCCTTCAAAGGTCTTATGAACGCCGGAAAGGGTAATCATGTGCTGAAAAACGCTTCTGTGAGGAAGAAGTTGGCAGCAAGTATCAAAACTGACGCGGCAACCACCGCGCCTTTTGTTGCGCGCCCCACGCCCATTGCACCACGTTCGGAATGCATACCGTAGTAGCATCCAACAAGCGCTGCGATGAAACCGAAGACCGCTCCTTTGACCAATGAAGACGCGATGTCCAAAGCTTCGAGAAAATCGAATGTGTTTTGAATGTAGCTGGCCGCATTAAAACCCAACCGTTGTGTGGCGACCAGATATCCGCCAAAAATCCCGATGGTATCACCAACCGCCACCAGAACCGGCATCATCAACGTTGCAGCTAACACGCGAGGCAGTGTGAGGTATTTCATCGGGTGGGTGGATAGTGTGACCAACGCGTCGATTTGTTCGGTCACTTTCATCGTGGCGACTTCAGCGGCAATGGACGACGTGACGCGTGCTGCAATCATGAGGCCAACCAACACAGGACCCAGTTCCCGGACCATGCCGATGGCCACAATCTGGGGAACGACAGCCTCTGCCGAGAAACGCGCACCGCCAGAATAGATTTGCAATGCCAATGCACCGCCGGTAAAAAACGCGGTCAGACCGACAACAGGCAGAGAAAAGAAACCGATCTGGATGAGTGCCTGACCAAAGGCGCCCCCATAAAACGGCGGCCGTACAAGGTGGCTAATCGTTTGGCCGGTAAACATCGTAAACCGACCAAGGGCCGCAAGTGCGCCCAGCACTGCCGCACCTATCGCGGCCAGAAACATCATCCGGTGACGGATTGGCGGCTGTAGCGGTTACCAAGCGATGTGAGGATTTCATAACCAATCGTGCCTGCACGGTCGGCCAATTGATCCACCGATTGTTTTGGCCCGAGGATCGTCAGCGCCTCTGGATCAAAGCCAAGATCGGTGACGTCTACAGTCAGTAAATCCATAGACACGCGGCCGATCAGCGGGCAGGGATGGTCGTCGTACCACAGCGTGGCGCGGTCTGACATCGCGCGGATCAATCCGTCTGCGTAGCCAGCGGATACAGTCGCGATGCGCGACGGACGCGCGGCCTGCCATGAGTTGCCGTAGCCTGCGACTTCGCCTGCGTCCAAGGCGCGGACCTGAATAACGGGCAGATCAAGTCGCGCGACCGCGCGGGCATCCTTAAACGGCGCGCCGCCGTAAAGGCCGATCCCCGGACGGCAAATGTCGAAATGGTAATCCGCACCCAAAAGCATCCCACCCGTCGCAGAAAGGGACCGCGGCGTGGTGATCCCGTCGGTCATTTTATGGAAGATATCCAATTGATACGGGTTCATCGGGTGATCGGGATCGTCGGCGCAGGCCAGATGGCTCATCACCATGGACGGGCGCTGTGCCAGCACAACTTCGGCAACAGCGGCCCATTCGTCCCATTCCATTCCGAGACGGTTCATACCGGTATCAAGCTGAAGACCAAACCCGTGGCCGGGCAGATGTTCCAGATGACGCGACACCTGATCCACAGAATTCAACATCGGCGTCAGGTTCAGATCACGGATCAAAGCGGTGTCGCCGTCCATGTGGCCGGAGAATACGCTGATTTCAACGTCCGGTCCCAATGCCTGACGGACAGCAGCACCTTCTTCAGCAATCGCCACAAAAAAACGACGCGCACCCACATTGGCCAAAGCCTTTGCAACGCGTGCCGCACCTAATCCATAGCCGTCTGCCTTAACGACAGCCCCCGTTTCCACGGTTGTTTTTGCGTCAAGGGCACGCCAGTTGGCGGCCACAGCGGAAAGGTCGATTGATAAGTGTCCAGTGCTCATGCGACCCCTTTTGTCACTCCGGGGGCGGAGGTCAAGAAAAAGCTGTCAGTTCGCGTTATCATCGGCGATTTCAGGTAGAAAATGATAGGTGCGAAGTTCGGCTTGGGTCAGCAAATAGATTTCGTCGGGCGGTGTCACTAGGGCGTGCTGCATCACAAGCGGATCGATTCCCATTTGATCGAGGTACGTCATGACGTCGCCCTGACCGCGCTGAATGTCTTCAACGGCTAGAAAAGCGGGCAGAGCGATGTTTTCGCCAAAGAAATGTTGGTGAACGCCCACCCACGCACCTTCGGGAATATTGCGGGTGGTGCCAGCTGCCAGAATATAAGGGCAGGCGGACAGACAGACATCGGCGTCGGACATGGCGGTCTCGGATTCCATGTCACGGATCGTCTGGCCGATGACCAACGCATCGGTGACCGATCCGCCGGGACTGTTTAGGAAGACCACTTCTGGTGCGCCTTCACGGTCGATAAAGTCATCAAACCGTGTGGCATCGCCCGGCTGGATTTCTCCGGTCATCGTCACCACGTCGCGGCCTTCCCACTGTACGCTTTCGAACAACAGCCGCGATGGCATGTCGCCGGTATTGGGCAACGGGCGCGAATTGGGGGATGCTTCGCGGGCAGGGACCTGCGCAGGATTGAACCTACGCGTTTGATCACCGGGGCGCAGGGGTTCGGTCAGTTGCGGCGCGTCCGACGGCGACATCGCCTGCGGCAGCACCCGTACTAAATCGGAGCCAAACAGCATCACCGCAAAGCCAAGCTGAATGAACAAGACCAGTTTCAGCAGCGTACCGGGGCCGCGTTTCGCCAATTTGGTCATTCTGCGGGCTTTGTCATTGGGACGGGCTGCGGGGCAGGGATCGGATGTGGTTCTGCGATCGGTTCAGGGGCTTTGACGCTGGTGTGGCCTTCAACCTCTTTCAGCGCGATCATCGCGGCGCGCAGGTCAGCGAGCGTCATCATATCTTCCGTCGTTGATCCGTCACGACCCACACGAATTGCGGCTTGGGTCACGGTCATGATTAGCACGAGAACGGCGGGTAACAGGTCAATCGCGATGGCGCCTGCCCAGCTCGGGATGAAGTTCGCGGCGTATTTGATTACCGCATCGGCGGTGGAAATCGGCGTGTAAACGGTATCGGACGGCGGCGTCATGCCATTCACAGCCTCGGCGGCAAGGCGCAAAGTCTCTGCACGTTGACCCAACACGGTTAATACGGAATCGATCGTCGCGGCTTGGTCTTGGCGTGTGGCGTCGGACGTAGACCGTAATTGCGGGGTCACGACGGAGGCCGACAAATCTTGCGCCGCACGTACAACAAGCGGGGCAACGGATAGCTGGCGCAGCTGTGTGATGATGTTCGCAAGGCGCACGGCTTCTTCGGAAAACAAGACAGAACGGGGTTCAACAGGTCCCGCCTCAACAGTTAACGCACGCATTCGTGACAGGATGGCGTTGCCTTCAGCGAATGCCGCATCGACGAAGGGTTGTTGTGACGCGATTTGTGTCTCCAACCCTGCAAGTTCATCTGACTTTTGCTGCAACAACCTGAACACAGCGCCTTGGCCCGCGATACCTGATAAATTACCGGTGGCTTCCTGTTCGCTCAGGTCGTCAAATCCTTGGCGGACCCGCGCGACATCACGTTGCAGGCCTTGGCCCGATACGGCGATGGTATTGGCGCGTTCCAACGCGGCCTGATAATCCTGAACTGTCGTCGCAAGATGCTGTTCTACGGCAGCAGCCCCGGCCAATGCTGCGGCATTCAACCATGATGACATGGCGATAATCGCAAGCGATCCCAAACACATCGACAGAAATAGCCCGATCCGCGCGCCCATCGTGCGGACGGCTGGCAACAGGCGCATGAGGTAGGACCAGAAAACAAAAATCGCGACCGACACGGCGACGGAATAGGCCATCGCCGCGATAAAACTGAGCGCGCCATTATCATCCAGAAGAGATGAAACACCGAGGTACGTGTAAATTCCAGATGCGACAGCCAGCACGCCGAGCGCCGTCCCTGTGATCCCGTCAAGCCACGTCAAATGGCCTTCCAATTCGCGGGCATGTCGTAACGCGTGGGCCTGCGAGCGGCTCAGGTTCGCGGGATCAGTGTCTTTGACCATAATGGTCCCCCTCTGGTTTCGTCAAAAGATAGGGGGCGGATAGTCAAAAAACAAATCACGAGGCAGTTGCGTTTACTTTTTCCGCCGATTTGGCATAGTCAGATCATGACACAACCACGCCCCCATTGCGCGCCGACATTGCGCGCACCGACGTTCAATGATCTGACCGAAAGCCTGCGATCAGGTCTGAAAGACTTTAGCACCGCACCTGGTCTTGGTCTGTTTTTCGCAAGTTTCTTTGTGTTGGCAGGTTTGCTGATGGCGGGAATTACGGTTCTCACAGGGACGACATATTGGTTAATTCTGGCCGTTATGGGGTACCCGTTAGTGGGTAGTTTGGCGGCACTTGGCTTTTACGAGACCAGCAAACGTCTTCAAGAAGATGACGACGTTTCATTTGCTGCGATAACGCGGTCCGTTTGGTCGCAACGCGGCGGGCAGCTGCCTTGGTTGGCAGCGATCATCGTGGTGGTTTTTCTGTTCTGGTTTTTTCTTGGGCACATGATCTTCGCGCTTTTCCTTGGCCTGTCACCAATGACGAACGTGCTATCCACTTTGGATGTATTCCTTAGTCCGAACGGACTGATGATGCTTGGCTTCGGGACCGCCGTAGGCAGTGTTTTTGCCATGATCGTTTTTGCGATGTCAGTGCTCGGCATGCCGATGCTGCTTGATCGTGACGTCGATTTCGTAACAGCGATCATCACTTCAATCGGTGCAGTTGTCGGCAAACCGCAGGTCTATTTGATTTGGGGCATCAGCGTCGCGGTGATTACTTTGATCGCGATGCTGCCGTTCTTCTTGGGACTGTTTGTGGCAATGCCGATATTGGGACACGCGAGTTGGCATCTGTACCAGCGCGTGACCACGGCGGAAGCCGCCGCAGTGCAAAATCCAGCTTAGGTTCGAAAAGTACAAGTCTTTGGCGTCGTATTAGGAGCGCTTGCCGTTCGAGATCGTAAACGTGCAACCTCAAACGGCGTTACATCAGAACTCTTCGGACTGGTTCGGATTCTGCCAAGGCTGAACAAGGTTACCAAAGCGCGTGAACTGTCCTTCAAATGACAGCTCAACCGTGCCAATCGGACCGTGCCGCTGTTTGCCGATCACGACCTCTGCCTTTCCGTGCAGGTTTTCCATGCGTTCCTGCCAATGGGCCATCTTTTCCATTTCGTGATCGCCCGGCTTTTCGCGTTCGACGTAGTATTCTTCACGGTAAACGAACATCACGACGTCGGCGTCTTGCTCAATCGAACCCGATTCACGCAAATCCGACAGCTGCGGGCGTTTATCTTCACGGTTTTCCACCTGACGCGAAAGCTGGGACAGTGCGATCACCGGAATCTGCAGTTCCTTCGCAATCGCTTTCATCCCCATCGTGATCTCGGAAATTTCGTTCACACGGTTTTCGGATCGACCGGTGCCGCGCACAAGCTGAAGATAGTCGATGATCAACAAATCAAGTCCGTGCGTCCGTTTCAAACGACGGGCACGGGCGGCCAACTGGGAAATCGGCAGAGCAGGCGTGTCGTCGATAAACAGTGGGCAGGATTCCAACTGCTTCGCTGCCTCAACAAACCGCCGAAATTCAGCTTCCGTCATGTCACCACGGCGGATTTGTTCTGATGGCACCTCTGCCGCCTCGGATAGAATACGCGCGGCGAGCTGGTCTGCCGACATCTCGAGCGAATAGAATCCCACGACACCCCCGTTGACAGCCCCTTCGGACCCGTCATGCAGAATGCCCTTTTTATAGGCCTTCGCGACGTTATAGGCGATGTTTGTGGCCAGCGATGTTTTCCCCATCGACGGACGACCGGCGAGGATCAAAAGGTCGGATTTGTGCAAACCGCCCAGCTTTTTATCCATGTCGATCAAACCGGTAGAGACACCGGACAAATCGCCATCGCGCTGGTAGGCGGTGTTCGCGATGTTCACAGCCTCGGTCACGGCTTTCAAGAAACTTTGGAAGCCGCTTTCAGACGTGCCTTGCTCGGCCAGCCGATAAAGTTCCTGTTCCGCCTCAACAATCTGTTCGCGCGGTTCGCTTTTCACGTCCACTTTAGCAGCCTTTTCAGCGATCGCTTGGCCGACGGTGATCAATTCGCGTCGGACCGACAGATCGTAAATCATTTGCGCGTAGTCAGCGGCGGCGAAAGCAGAAATCGCTGCACCAGCCAGACGAGCCAGATAAGCCGGACCGCCGAGTTCTTGTAGGCCTGCATCGTCTTCAAGAAAGGTCTTCAACGTCACAGGGGACGCGAGCGCGTTCTTCGCGATCCGCGATGCGGCGACTTCAAAGATGCGGGCATGCACAGGATCGTAGAAATGATCAGGCCCAAGGATGGATGCCACACGGTCAAACACATCGTTGTTGGTCAGAATTGCACCCAGAAGCTGTTGCTCCGCTTCAATCGAATGTGGCATCTGATTGGCCGTTTCCACGTCCTCTCCGGTTGCGTTGAATGTCGCAATCTCGTTCATTTTTCACCCCTATGTGGTCCCGCGCTTTATCTACCGTGGCTGATTGTTCAGCGCCATCTGGAAATGATGGGGGATAACTACGGGACAACGCTGTGCGTAACTTGCCATCCTGAAACAGTGTACCACAGCTTGTGGTCGCGTGTCAGCAACTCACAACACTGGGGGAATCTACAAGCAAAGGAATCGGCACAACACACTTTTCACCCACAGGCTTGGGGATAAGTTTTCTTGTGGCCTAGCCCCGAGATGCCGACCAAACGTCCGGATCATGCAGGTATGCGTTCACTTCGGACAGGGTCGCGGCGTCAAAGGCATTGCGCCGTTTGGCTTCGGCGAGAATATCCCACCATGTGCACAGATGGATCAGTTGCACTCCGTGATCGCCCAGCGTTTTTTCAACACCGTCAAAGATGCCGTAATAGAAGATCACCGCTGTTGCTGAGCAGGTCGCACCGGTGTCACGGATTGCGTCGACAAACGACAGCTTTGATCCGCCGTCGGTGGTCAGGTCTTCGACCAACAACACGCGCTGGCCTTCGGTCATTACACCTTCGATGCGGGCGTTGCGCCCGTAACCTTTTGGTTTTTTGCGGACATATGTCATCGGCAGCGCCATACGTTCGGCTACAAGTGCGGAAAACGGGATGCCCGCAGTTTCGCCACCTGCAATGTTGTCGAACTGTTCGAAACCAGCCTCACGCATCACTGTAATGGTCAGAAAATCCATCAACGTCGCACGAATGCGCGGAAAAGAGATCAGTTTACGGCAATCCACATAGGTCGGCGCCTGTTTGCCCGAGGCGTGGGTAAACGGTTCTTTCGCGTTGAAATCAATGGCTCCAATTTCAATCAACATCCCGGCCGTCAAACGCGCGATTTCTTCTTTGGGCGGGTAGGAGGTCGGGATCATGTGGGTCTCATCTTTTTTTGATCAAAATACCTCCGCCGGAGGCATCGGTTTTTTAGAAAAGGTGGGGTTAGACGGAAACATTCCAATGCAGTGGGAAGCCTGGGTTAAACACAGTCACGGGACCGTCGTCTGTGGCGATATGTGTGGGATAGCTGACAGGTTCGCCCTTGGTCAGCGTGATCGTCGCCTCGTTCGCAGGCAGGCCGTAGAAAGATGGACCGTTCAAAGACGTGAATGCCTCAAGCTTCCCCAACGCACCTGCTGCTTCAAACACTTCTGCTAAGCAGGACATAGTGTTCGGCGCGGTGAAAATCCCTGCGCAGCCGCATTCTTGCAGCTTGTTCGGGTCCGTATGCGGTGCGCTATCGGTGCCTAAGAAGAAGCGTTTGTCGCCGGAAACAGCGGCCTGCACCAATGCGACGCGATGCGTTTCACGTTTGGCTACAGGTAGGCAATAGAAATGCGGCTTGATCCCGCCTGCCAGAATGTGATTCCGGTTAATGATCAGATGGTGTGTAGTGATCGTTGCAGCAAGGTTCTTGTTATTGTCGCGCACATAATCAACGGCATCTTGCGTTGTGACGTGTTCCATCACGACCTTAAGATCTGGGTTTTTCTTGCGGATCGGCTTGAGCACCTTGTCGATAAACACCGCTTCGCGGTCAAAGATATCGATGTTGTGGCTCGTGACTTCGCCATGCACACACAGCGGCATCCCGATTTCGGCCATCTTGGCCAAAACTGGCCGGACTTTGTCGAAATCCGACACACCGGACGCCGAATTGGTCGTCGCACCAGCCGGATACAGTTTAACCGCGCGGGCGGTGCCGTCTGCATAAGCGGCTGCAACGTCTTCGGGGTCTGTATCCTCTGTCAGATAAAGCGTCATCAGTGGATCAAACGTCATGCCGGCGGGCAGGGTGGCCATAATGCGCGCGCGGTAGGCGCGGGCCTGATCCGCTGTCACGACTGGCGGCACAAGGTTCGGCATAATGATCGCACGACCAAAATGGCGGGCCGTTTCAGGCAGCACCGCTTGCAACATTGCGCCGTCACGCAGGTGAAGATGCCAGTCATCCGGACGCCGGATTGTGAGTTCGGTAATCGCTTTATCTTTCATGCAGTCCGGTTACACCGAAAGGGCAAAGATCACAATGTTGGTTGAAAGGAACGGCCCGCACAGCTTACGCTTACTCTGGGACAATAAAGGGGACGAATAATGCTTGGATTTTTGATCGCTGCTGCCGCTGGTTTCTTGGTACCTCAGCTAGAGCCGGTTGTCGGTAAGCCAGTTGTCGCAAAACTACGCAAAGTCGTACCAATCGATGCGGTCGAACATCGGGCAATCACCGTCCTGATTTGCTTGATTATCGCGGCGTCTGTGGCGTCCATTTTTGACAGCGGCAATGCGATCGGACTGACAGTTGGGTTTAGCCTTGGCTATTTCGGCACGCGAATCTTTGATGCGGCACAGGGCAAAAAGATCGAAAAGTGATCGCGATTGGCAGCAGTTGGCTGCCTCTATGTGGTCAATTGTGCCAAAACTAAGGCATCTGTTGCTGGATCAGAGATTACCCACGCGCGCCGCTTTGAGGCTGGTATGTAGCCATTCGCAGGCCCCGCTTTGCGATGTTCCGTCGTACCGTGACGCCGCACCTTTCACGACATGACGTGCGCGTAATCCTTTATTCTATACGAAATTGCTATGATTTGGCCTGTTCTCTGCCTAGGATCGGGGTGGTGAACGAACTATTCATGAGATGGAAATCAATTCAATTGATTGTTTCCATATTGGCAAAGAACTGTTCTGCGGCTCGCGCTGGGTTGGCAAGGATGTGGCGATTGTGTGACGGTGATGGTGGCTCAATTGAAAGGGCAAAGATGTTGAATACAGTCAGATACGCGGTGGGGGCCGCGTTGATGGTGGTCGCCGGGGTAAATAGTGTTAACGCTGCCTGTCTCAACGAAGAAGACATGCGTCGTGGGATCATTGTTACTTTCGAAAACCAATCATCCGTTGCAATGCGCAGGACACGAGCAGGGCTTGTTGAAGTCACGGAAACCTATGCGTCAGAAGATCTGACAATTAAGTTCACCGGACAACACGGGCTCTACTTCACCGAAGAGGTCACGCTTGTTGCGGCCCGACCGGAAAGCTCCTCGCGCCTTGAAATCGTGTTTGACGAAGCATCTGCGGCGCTGCCTGCACCGGAAGTGGGGACTTTCTGGTCAGGCAGCACCACAAACATTTTTCCTGATGGGGATCAACGGTCTGAACTTTACGACGTGTTCTTTTTGGATGCGCCCGTAACACGGATTTCCGGCTGCGATTACGAAACGATCCACGCGGTCGTCGAATATCGCTGGCCTACGGATGAATACGGCGTGTCGCTGCTTTACGCATATCTGCCAGCGCTCGACACGGCATACATCCTGTCGAGTAGTTCTTCAGTGGCCGAAACGGGCGTTAACATCCCCGTCGCGATTGAACCTGCCACGTTCTAATTTGGCTTATTTGAAAGCACTGACGGGAAGGCGGCACTTTTGTTGCCGCCTTTGCCTTTTCGGGGTTATTCCGCCGCTTTGATCTTAACTGGGCGGTAAGGGTGATACCCTTGTTCCTTTAGGATCTCGAGTTGTTCATCGAAGAAGCGGGTGTGGCCCGTTCTGATCGCATGCGCGCAAACGTTGACGGCCAAATCCAAACGATCCCGTTTCATGGTCTGGTTGAATAGATTGCGCAGGTAAGGGGCGTAAGACCGGCGCGCGCGTAGCAATTTACCAAAGCTTTGCGGCGTCAGTGTGCCATCCATTGCGCCAACCACGAGATCATCAAGAATTTCGATGCCCTCGAGCGAACGGGACAACCGCCCGCCCAAACCATGACACCGCAAAGGCGTCATGCTCGGTTTTGTGTAGAGCGCAGCATGCACAGCATCCATCAGCTGATGAGGATCAAACGCGATATACGCTTGCTCTGCGGCGTCGATCATATCCGGCCCGTAGCCATAGCGGCTCGAGAAATCCTTGATCCGTTGATCGCGGTAGCGTTGATCAAACCCCGCAATGCGCGGGTCAAGCGTCGCCTGTGGCCGCAGCGCAAGAACGCGGCAACCGGGCGCTGCAACGCTATAAGCTGTCGCTGCATACCCACCTGAATCCGCGCCATAAAACAGCACTTCGTCAAAGTCCTCAAAGAACCCGTCGTCGATCAGGCGATCAAAATAACCGTAGATGCGTTTTTCGCGATACCAGCTTTCGGATTGGGCATAGATTCCAAGATGTGACCAACCTTCTTCGCGGACAAAGGTGAATCCGAAAGGTTCGTTTTCTTTGCTGGTGTCCTGAATCGTATCGGCGTTTTCGAAGGTGACAAGCAGCTTGGGACCTGCATCAATGAAAGCCGCCGCATGCTTTTCAAGCCGTTCGAAATACCCAAGGTCCTCTGCAACTTCTTCAAGTTGGACAAACCACGCATCTCCTTCCAAGCCTGACAGGCCGGAATCGATGTCAATTCGGTTATCTTTGTTCATGGTTGTCTCCAGCAGCGGGTGATCCGTTATTGCGCGTTAATGTGGCGAAATTGGGCGGGTCATGGGCCAGTTTTGCGGTGTTTCGGGATCAAAAGAAAGCTTGAAGTCCCGTTTGTGCGCGCCCGAGGATCAACGCGTGCACATCATGGGTTCCTTCGTAGGTGTTCACGGTCTCTAAATTGACCATATGACGCATAATCTGGAACTCATCGGAAATGCCGTTGCCGCCATGCATGTCACGCGACATTCGCGCGATGTCCAAGGCCTTACCGCAGTTGTTGCGCTTCATCAGGCTGATCATCTCTGGTGCGGCTTTGCCTGCATCCATCAAGCGACCGACCTGCAGCGCACCCTGTAATCCCAATGAAATTTCGGTCTGCATATCCGCGAGCTTCTTCTGGAACAGCTGTGTCTGGGCAAGCGGTTTGTTGAATTGCTTGCGATCAAGTCCGTATTGGCGCGCGGCATGCCAGCAGAACTCTGCCGCACCCATCACGCCCCATGAAATGCCGTAACGCGCCCGATTGAGACAGCCAAACGGCCCTTTCAACCCTTGCACACCGGGTAACAGCGCATCTTCGGATACGACCACGTCTTTCATCACGATCTCGCCGGTGATCGACGCGCGCAAGGACAGTTTGCCGCCGATTTTCGGAGCTGAAAGACCCTCCATACCTTTTTCCAGAACGAAGCCGCGGATCTTGCCGCCGTGGGCCTCTGACTTGGCCCAAACGACAAACACATCTGCGATCGGCGCGTTGGAAATCCACATTTTGGACCCGTTCAACACGTAGCCATCGTCTGTCTTCTTCGCCGTCGTTTTCATCCCTGCAGGGTCTGATCCGGCATCAGGTTCGGTCAGGCCGAAACAACCGATCAACGTACCAGCAGCCAAGCCGGGTAGATATTTCTGACGTTGTTCTTCGGAGCCGTAGGCCTGGATAGGGTACATAACCAAGGATGATTGCACGGACATCATGGACCGATAGCCGCTATCCACCCTTTCAATTTCACGCGCGATGAGACCATAAGTAACGTAATTCGCACCCAATCCGCCATATTCCTCAGGGATCGTGGCCCCCAAAAGACCCACATCGCCCATTTGCTTGAAAATAGCAGGGTCAGTTGTTTCGTCGCGGTAGGCCGCGGTCACTTTCGGCTGTAATACATCTTGCGCAAACGTCCGCGCAGCGTCGCGCAGCATGCGTTCGTCTTCGGTTAACTGGTCCTCAAGACGTAGGGCGTCTTCCCAATCAAATGCATTCAGGTCGGGGCCAAAGCCTGACTTGTGATCTGTTGCTGCATCTTTCATGGAAGCCTCCTCAAGCAATTTGCGCAAAACCTACGCTTGCAAGCTGTACATGACAATGGGCTGTGATCATGCGGCCGAGTTCAGTTAAAGTCAGCCGAGACATTCCACTATTCAGGACGCCCAGAATGACACCACTTGCGACCCCTCGCACCAGAATTGCGCTCGTGACGCCAACAGATGCGAGGGCGCTGCACCAGTATTATACGCGTAACCATGCACATCTGTCGCCATGGGAACCGTACAGGCCTACGGGGTATCACAGCCACGACGCTTGGCAGAAACGGGCGGCAGATCAGGCCGCCCAAAACGCGTCCGGGCAATCCTATCATTTTGCAGTGCGCTGTCATGGGGCGGATGACATCGCTGCTGTTTGCAACTTCACCAACATCACGAAGGGTGCTTTTCAAGCGTGCCACTTGGGTTATTCGATCGATCTGTCCCACCAAGGGCAAGGCATCCTGCGCGAAGCTCTCGCCGAAATCATTCCGTTTGTCTTTGCGCATGCTGGCCTCAACCGGATCATGGCGAATTACATGCCGCGCAATGAACGCAGTGGGCGTCTTCTGGCAAGGTTGGGCTTCGAGAAAGAAGGATACGCCAAACGATACCTGAAGATTGCGGGCGAATGGGAAGATCACATCCTGACGTCACGGATCATCGATCACGCGGTAGAGGCATAGTTGCTGACTACGACTAAGGGGTCACTTGACGACAGCCGCACAGGGTGCAGTTCTATACACCAGCGGGGAGACTACCATGACCTTTGAAACCATCGACGTAGTCCAAGCCGAACTCGGCCAAACCGGATATGTCTGTGATCGACCATTGGCGACGGTGGCGTTTCTGGCACAGCGACTAGGGCGGCCCCTGTTTCTGGAGGGCGAAGCTGGCACAGGCAAAACGGAAATCGCCAAAGCTATCGCGGCCAGTTTGGGGAAACGTTTGATCCGGCTGCAGTGCTACGAAGGGCTCGATGCATCTTCAGCGGTCTACGAATGGAATTTTGCCGCCCAAATGATCGCGATACGGGCAGGCGAGAGCAAAGAAGACCTGTTTTCTGACGACTACCTGATTGCGCGTCCTTTGTTGGAAGCAATGATGCCACAAGACGGCGGCGCACCCGTGTTGCTGATCGACGAAATTGACCGGACCGACGCACCCTTTGAGGCTTTCCTGCTCGAAGCGCTGTCCGATTTCCAAGTCACAATCCCCGAACGCGGCACGATCAAAGCACCAGAACCGCCCATCGTGGTTCTGACCTCTAACCGCACGCGCGAAGTCCACGACGCGCTGAAACGGCGGTGTCTATATCACTGGGTCGGGTATCCCGATTTTGATCGTGAAATGGAAATCCTGCAATCGCGTGCTCCGGAAGCTACCAAGCAATTGTCCGAAGAAGTCGTGGCATTTGTCCAACGCCTGCGCGCTGAAGACCTGTTCAAGAAGCCGGGTGTCGCCGAAACCATCGATTGGGCCAAATGCCTGCTGGCGCTTGACGTTCTGACACTGTCTCCCGAAGTCATCGCAGACACACTTGGCGCCGTTCTAAAATACCAGGATGACATCCAACGGCTGCAAGGATCAGAGGCTAAGAAAATCCTCGACGACGCACGCGCAAGCATACCGGAATGATCCCCTTCTTTTGGTTTCAAATATCCCACGGGGGTCTGGGGGCGTGAAGCCCCCAGCGATTGCGCCATGAAACTCCCCCCAATATCTTTGCCTGACGATCCCAAACTCGCAGAAAACATCACGCATTTTGGCCGTGCACTGCGCCGTGCGGGTCTGAACATCGGGCCGGGCCGGATCACCGACGCAATCCTCGCGGTGTCTGCTGCGGGCTTTACCAGCAAGGTCGATTTCTACTGGACGCTGCACGCCTGTTTCGTCTCCAAACCCGAGGATCGCGCAGTTTTTGCGCAAATCTTTCGACTGTACTGGCGCGACCCCCAGTTCATGGAACATATGATGGCGTTTCTCACACCGGCCCTGCGTGGTGTGCAGGAAGAACGGCAGGCTATGGCGGCGGAACGACGCGCGGCTCAAGCTTTATTGGACCAACAAGATCCGGACTTGCCCGACGGCACGACCAACGAAGACGAGGTCGAAGTTGATATCGACGCGAGCCAGACAACGTCGGGCGAAGAACACCTGAAGACGCTCGACTTTGAACAGATGAGCATCGCTGAAATGGCCCGCGCCAAACGCATCCTCGCGACCATGCGCCTGCCTGTGCCACCGGTCCTTAGCCGCCGGACGCAAGCCTTGCCGGGCCGGATGCCTGACTGGCGCGGGACGATGCGCGGCGCCATGCGCACGGGCGGCGAGATCAACCAGTTCCGCACAAAGCGTCCGCGCATCCGTTATCCCAACCTCGTGGTGCTTTGCGACATCTCGGGATCGATGTCGCAATATTCGCGGGCTGTACTTCATTTTGTCCATGCCGTTGCAAACAAACAAGGGCAGGGCTGGGCGCATGTCCACGCCTTCACTTTCGGCACACAGTTAACCAACATTACCCGCCACATGCGGACCCGCGACGTGGATGCAGCGCTTGCGGCGGCCGGCGCACAAGCGCAGGACTGGGAAGGCGGGACGCGTATCGCGGCCTGTCTGGACCGGTTTAATCGCGACTGGTCGCGGCGCGTCATGGGGCAGGGTGCTGTTGTACTGTTGATCACCGATGGGTTGGATCGTGACGGCGATGCGGACTTGGGAAAAGTCATGGAGCGTTTGTCGCTGACTGCCAAACAGGTCATCTGGCTCAACCCGCTGTTGCGCTATGACGGTTTTGCGCCCAAAGCACGCGGTATCACCCAGATGCTACCTCACGTGGACACATTTCGGGCTGGGCACAACATTGCATCGTTGGAAGGGGTGACGCATGCTTTGATGCAGCCGCACGATGGGGGCGACAAACAAAGGTTTATGTCCTTGATCAATCGGACCCCACGGCCAGATGAGAAAAAGTTGGGTTGGTCACTGGCCCATACCCGTAACAAGAAAGATCACCATGGCTGAAACACAGTACACGAAACTGGCCCTCGACTGGCATCGGGCAGGGCGCAAAGTGGCGATCGCAACTGTCGTTGAGACATGGGGATCAGCGCCGCGGCCTGTTGGCAGTCTGCTTGTCATCGACGGAGACGGAGCAATGGTAGGGTCCGTATCCGGCGGATGCGTCGAAGGGGCGGTAATTGTCGAAGCGTTAGAAGCGTTGGAAGATGGTAAGCCGCGCCTGTTAGAGTATGGCGTCAGCGACGATGAAGCCTTTGCCGTTGGCCTTGCTTGCGGCGGGCGTATCCGCATTCTTGTGGAACCTGTCGGCGGGGCAATGCCCGTTTCAATTATTGAAGAACTGGCCGCAGCGGCAGAGGCGAAACAGCCAATTGCCTATGTGGTTGATCTGGAAAACGATATGCGGCGCACGACAAACGCGTCGGAATTCGTGAACCGGTTCAGGTCCGACAAATCGGGCATTGAGGACGATGGGCGCACCTTCGTCGGTATCCACAACCCACCTTTGCGGATGATCATCATTGGTGCCGTTCATATCGCGCAGCACCTTGTGCCTATGGCTCATGCCTGCGGTTATGCGCCGACCATTATTGATCCACGCGGGGCCTTTGGGTCCGAGGACCGTTTTCCGGGTGAGGTTATTCTTGACGATTGGCCTGATGAAGCATTGGCAGCGCTGAAACCCGACGCGCGGACGGCCGTTGTGACCCTGACCCATGACCCTAAACTTGATGACCCAGCGATCATTGCGACGCTGAAATCCGATGCGTTTTATTTGGGCTGTCTTGGCTCCACGCGGACACATGCCAAACGGGTCACACGGCTGGAAGACGCGGGATTTAATGCGGCTGCAATCGCGCGGATACATGCACCAGTCGGTTTGAACATCGGGGGGAAATCGCCTGCGGAAATCGCCGTCAGTATTATGGCGCAAGTCACCGACGTGTTGCGCCGCGCATGAAATTTGGTCCAGTTCCATTGCAGGACGCAGCGGGCGCGATCTTGGCCCACTCGGCGGAGCTGCCGAACGGGCGCTTGCGGAAGGGCAAGGTATTAGAAACTGACGACATTGCGTTGCTCGCGGCGGCAGGCGCGGAAAACGTCGTCGTCGCACAGCTTGAAGTCGGGGATTTGCACGAAGATGTGGCAGCTCAGCGATTAGCCGAAGCATTTGTGCCAGCGCCCGGCTTACGCTTAACGACCGCAACAACAGGGCGGGTCAATGTGATCGCAACGATGCCCGGCATCTTTCGGTGCGACGTCGAAACAATTGAAAAAGTCAATGCAATCAACCCGATGATCACCATCGCCACCCAGCCGCAAAACCAACGTGTTGTCGCAGGCGACATGGTGGCAACGATCAAGATCATTAGCTATGCGGTGGCGGAGCTGGACATTGCGCGGGCTGTGGACGCTGCGATGCCGCTCGCATTGCTCACTGCGCAACATACCGACATCACGTTGATCGAAACGCAGATCGGATCGGACGCGCCAAACCCGAAAGGACGGACAGCCATGGCGACGCGTCTTGATCGGTTAGGCGCATCTCTGACGCCGCGGGTTGTCGTGGATCATCACGAGGCCGCATTGGCGAAAGCCATTTCAGCCGCATCTGGCACGATGATTATGATCCTCACAGGCTCTGCGACCTCCGATGCTTATGATGTGGCGCCGCAAGCGGTGCGGATCGCAGGCGGGCAAGTCACGCGGTTTGGCATGCCGGTTGATCCGGGAAACCTGCTGTTTGTGGGCGAGATCGGCGAAAAACCAGTTATCGGTCTGCCGGGCTGCGCACGGTCGCTGGCATTGAACGGGGCGGATTGGGTCGTCGAACGGACGATCTGCGGGTTGCGCCTATCGGATCATGACATCGCTGGAATGGGCGTTGGGGGGCTGCTCAAGGAAAGCCCCGCGCGGCATCACCCAAGGGGTAAACCAAAAGAATAACCCCGCACCTTGCAGCGCGGGGTTTTCGATTTTTCTAGAATGATCGCTCGTAACTGCGATTACTTCGGCAGTGGTCCGATCAGCATAACCATTTGGCGACCTTCCCAAGCGTTTGCTTGCAAACGATGTTCCAAGTGGCAGATGTTTGGCACAAACATCGAAAACGTCTGTGCCAAGCAGTGCTTACTTCGGAAGCGGTCCGATCAGCATAACCATTTGGCGACCTTCCATTTTCGGGAAGTTTTCCACGCGGCCTGCTTCTTTGGTGTCTTCAGCAACACGTTCCAGCAACTGACGGCCCAGATCCTGGTGCGCCATTTCACGTCCGCGATACCGCAGGGTGACTTTCACTTTGTCGCCGTTCTCGAGGAACTTGAAGACATTGCGCATCTTAACGTTGTAGTCGTTCGTATCCGTGTTCGGACGGAACTTAACTTCTTTGATCTCGATGATCTTCTGCTTCTTACGGGCCTCAGCTTCTTTTTTCTGAGTCTCGTATTTGAACTTACCAAAGTCCATGATCTTGCAGACTGGCGGGTTCGCGTTTGGCGAGATTTCTACCAGATCAAGGCCAGCATCAGCGGCCATGCCCATTGCGCGATCTGGCGTAACAACACCAACGTTTTCGCCGTCCGCCCCGATCAGGCGGATTTCTGAGGCCCGAATCCGTTCATTGATACGGGGGCCAGTGTCGCGCTGTGGTGGCGCGTTATGGGGTCTGCGTCCTATGGTCTTTATCCTTTGGTCGTTTATCTTATGACTGGGTGCAACTTAATGTGCATAAGGTGCAGCTTCAACCCGCAAAAATTGGGCGATGTGGACGAAATTCCCCGTATGCGTAGACTTTTACTTATCTGTAACATCTGACATACGACGACCGAGTCTCAATCGTGAGACAAGTACTTTGTTGTGGAGAGGGAACACCCAATGAGAGCGACAATCATTATCATCGTGGCCGCAGTGCTCGGCTTTTTTGGATACCAGATGGGCGTGAACGGAAATAATCCGTCGCAAGCATTGGGTCTAAGCCCGTCATCTGCTGAAGTGGCAGCGCAAGAAGCTGCTGTTGCGGCGGAAGAAGCTGCAGCCGCTGCTGCAAAAGCTGCCGAAGAAGAAGCCGCTGCCGCCGCTGCCGAAGCAGAAGCCGCCGCACTGGCCGCTGAAGAAGAAGCTGCGAAAATGGCTGAAGAAGAAGCCGCACGCGTTGCAGCCGAAGCTGAAGAAGCTGCTGCCGCCGCTGCTGCTGCCGAAGAAGCCGCCGCCGAAGAAGCAGCCGCTGCCGCCGAAGAAGCTGAAGCTGCAGCCGCCGAAGCAGAAGCCGCCCTTGAAGCAGAAGCTGAAGCCGTAGCTGAAGAAGCTGCTGCCGCTGCTGCGGAAGCAGAAGAAGCCGCCGCCGCTGAAGCTGCAGCGCTGGAAGCAGAAGCCGAAGCCGCTGCTGCCGAAGCAGAAGCTGCTGCAGAAGAAGCCGCCGCTGAAGTAGAAGCCGCAGCCGAAGAAGCTGCTGCCGCGACAGAAGAAGCTGCCGCTGACGTTGCTGCCGAAGTAGACGCTGCGACTGAAGATGCTGCCGCTGCAGTTGAAGACGCCGCGACCGCGACAGAAGAAGCTGTAACTGAAGGCGCAGCCGACGCTGCTGCCGAAGTTGAAGGTGCTGCTGAAGCTGTTGAAGAAGCCGCAACAGAAGAAGTTGTGACCGAAGAGGCACCAGAAGTGACTGCCGAAGATGCAGAAGTCACATCTGCCGAAGAAGCCCCAGCGGCTGACGCGACTGTTGAAGCTGACGCAGAAGTATCCATGACTGATCTGCTGACTGTCGACGGTTTCGATTTCGACAAAGTTCAGGAAATGCTGGACGGTTCCGAACTGGGTGCGTTGCAGAAAACAGCCCTGACAACCGGTCTGAACGCTGTGAAAGACAACCCAGAGCTTCTGGAAGGTGTTTTGTCACAAATCAAGGACGCCCTCGGCATCCCAGCTGCGCAATAAGCAGCGAAAGACACAGACAAAAAGGGCCGCGTCAGCAATGACGCGGCCCTTTCTTTATTCTGTCGCGTGTTGGTGGATCAGCCGACGAAGGCTTTTTCGATCACAAACTCACCTGGCTCGGAATTCGCGCCTTCATTCAGGCCTGCTTTTTCCATCAACGCCTTGATATCCAAGTTAAACGCCAAAGACCCACACACCATCGCGCGGTCCACAGCAGGATCAAGCGGCGGGATACCAAGATCAGTGAACAATTCACCGTTTTCGATCAACGTCGTGATCCGGCCCATCTTCGGGCTCTCTTCGCGTGTCGTCGTCGGGTAATACTTAATCTTCGCGAGGTTCTTTTCGCCCAGCAGTTCGATCATCATTTCGTCTTGCTTGAGGTTCTCGATCAATTCGCGACCGTAAGTCAGTTCCTCAACATCACGGCAGGTGTGGGTCATGATGATTTCATCATAGTTCTCATACGTCTCAGGCTCGCGCAGCAGGGACGCAAACGGCGCAAACCCTGTGCCTGTCGCGAAGAAATACAAACGTTTTCCGGGCAGCAGGGCATCGTGAACCAATGTGCCCACTGGTTTTGGTTTCAGAATGATCTGATCACCAACTTTGATGTGCTGCAGCTTTGATGTCAGCGGGCCTTCCGGCACTTTGATCGAATAGAATTCCAGTTCTTCATCCCATGACGGGGACGCGATGGAATAGGCCCGTAACAACGGACGCTGTTTGCCGGTTTTTGGATCAGGATCGCCCATCAAGCCGATCATCACGAATTCACCAGACCGGAAGCGCAAAGACGCAGGTCGGGTTACGCGGAATGCGAAAAGGCGGTCAGTGTAGTGTTTCACGGATGTTACCGTCTGCGCATCGGGCAGGGCGGGAACGGCTTTGGCGGTTGTTTCGGTCACAGGTGTTTGCTCTGTCATAACTCAATTGGCGGCCTTGATAAGACCGCCCTCCGTATTCATCATTGATCTGTATCAGTAAAGGGCTGGGTTAGCCGCGCATGCGGGCTTGGTAATCGTGGGCTTTCCAGTCGGCACGGGCCAACCATTGGTCCTCGGGTTGGCGTGCCGCGAGATCGGCAGGGATTTCCACTTCGTCAAAACCCGATCGGCGGGCCATGGCATATTGATCAGCCAGAACATGGCCGCGGGCGCGCAGGCGGCCCTTGAAACCCAAGCGGCGCAGTTGCGCAGCCAGCGTAAACCCGCGCCCGTCTGTCGGCGCAGGGAAGTCGATGCGGATCATCGCGGCGTTGGTCAGGCCGTTCAGCGCGGTCGGGGCTGTATCAGACGGCAAATCGATCCCTTGCGGGCAGTCGTTTGCAGGCGTGGTGTCCAAGTCGCGGAACCCGCAATCCCAATCATCTGAGACAAAACCGGTGTCCACGACAATTACTGTCTTTTCTTCTGACATCATTCGTTCCTCTGGGCGCTTGGCCCGTCTTTCATCTGTCCATAACAATTCATCTTTGGGACCAAGTCCTAAAAATGAATGCCGCATTCCGTTTTCTCGGTGCCTTCCCAACGCCCTGCACGGGGATCGTCGTCCACGCCAACAGCGTGGGTGCAGGGCTGACACCCGATTGATGGGTATCCTTTGGCGACAAGCGGATGACGCGGCAGATCGTGATCGTCCATATAAACGGCGATCTCTGTCCGGCCCCAGCTAGCAAGCGGGTTTACCTTGATCCGTGTAGATCCGGCTTCTTTTTCGAAAACGGGCAGGGCAGCGCGCGTGCCGCTTTGGTAACGTTTGCGGCCCGTGATCCAAGACCCATAAGGTTTCAGAGCACGTTCAAGCGGTTCTTTCTTGCGCAAGGTGCAGCAGGCATCCACATCAGCCTGATGCAGCAGACCTTCACTGTCACGTTCGAGCAATGCGGCGCGGGACGGTGTGATCACTTGCACATTCGTCAAACCAAGATGGGCTGCGACCTCTTTCTGGTAAACCAACGTTTCGTTGAACAGCATCTCGGTCTCGATAAAGATCACTGGCGTCGCAGGATCAATTTCGGCCACCATGTGTAACAAAACAACGCTTTCCGCACCGAACGAACTGACCAAGGCCGTGTCACCCATGCGGACGTCGTCCAAAACATGTTTCAAGATCGTCTGCGGCGTGCTTTTCGCATGCAGCAGGTTTTGACGTTCTGCGATTTCCTTAAGCGGCATTTTGTGCGGCCTTTTCTGGGTACAGGATGTCTTTGAATGGCTGTGCGCCAAGGCGGCGGTAGGCTTGGATGAAGGTCTCGTCGGCGTCGCGGCGGATATCCATGTAACCCAAGACGAGACGTTCAATCGCGGGCACAATGTCGTCCGCGCTAAAGCCGGGGCCTGCGCGTTCGCCAATTGCTGCGTCTTCGGTGCCGTCGCCACCCAACGTGATCTGGTAGTTCTCAACACCTGCGCGGTCGAGACCGAGGATGCCGATGTGACCCACGTGGTGGTGACCACAAGCGTTGATGCAGCCCGAGATTTTCAATTTCAGCGGGCCGACGTCATGCTCAAGCTTCAGCTCGTCAAACCGTGTCGCGATTTCTTGCGCGATCGGGATCGAGCGGGCCGTTGCCAACGCACAGTAGTCCATACCGGGGCAGGCGATGATATCGCTGATCAGGCCGATGTTGGCGGTGGCCAACTGGCCTTCGCGCAATGCGTTGTAGATTTCGGGTAGGTCCGACTTGTGCACGAAAGGCAGGATCACGTTCTGTTCGTGCGAAATGCGCAATTCATCGTGGCCATACTTTTCCGCCAGCTCTGCCATTAACCGCATCTGATCGGCTGATGCATCGCCCGGTGTTGCACCGTGCGCTTTCAACGAAATTGACACAATCGCGTAGTCCGGGTTTTTGTGCGCCGCAAGGTTGGTGTCAGCCCAAGACCGGAACGCAGGGTTTGCAGCCTTGTATGCGTCAAACGCATCGGTGCCAGCAGCTTTGAAAGTAGGGGCCGCAAAATGCGCTTCAATCTCGCGCAGCATCACCTGATCCACACCGCTGAAAGTCGGGCGGATATCGGCAAAGCGATCTTCGACAAGGCGCGAGATTTCTTCGATCCCGTGCTCATGCACCGTGATCTTGATCCGCGCTTTGTATTTGTTGTCGCGACGGCCCAGCAGGTTCCAAACAGACACAACGGCTTCCACATATGGCAGCAGATCAGCCTCTGGCAGGAAGTCGCGCAGGACTTTCCCGATCATCGGCGTCCGGCCCAAACCGCCACCCACGAAAATACGGTAGCCGCGCTGGCCATCTTGTTGGACAACCTGCACAGCCACATCGTGGGCACGCAAAACAGCACGGTCATTCTCGGCGCCAGATACTGCAATCTTAAATTTGCGGGGTAGCGCTTGGAATTCAGGGTGATCTGTTGACCACTGGCGCAACAGTTCAGCAACCGGACGCGGATCAGCAATTTCGTCACCAGCAGCACCCGCAAAATGGTCAGCCGTCACGTTACGGATCGTATTGCCGGACGTTTGGATCGCGTGCATTTCCACATCGGCCAGCTTTTCAAGGATCACCGGTACATCTGCCAGCTTTGGCCAGTTGTACTGAATGTTTTGGCGCGTCGTGAAGTGGCCATAGCCCTTGTCAAAGGTCTCAGCGATATACGCCAGCTGACGCATTTGACCGCCGTTCAGCGTTCCATACGGAATGGCGACGCGCAGCATGTAAGCGTGCAATTGCAGGTACAGCCCGTTCATCAGGCGGTATGGTTTGAATTCGTCCTCAGTCAAAGACCCATCAATCCGGCGTTCTACTTGGCCCTTAAACTGAGCAACACGTTCACGGACAAAGGCTTCGTCGAAATCATTGTACTTATACATGGGTTTACACCTCTGCCTGTTTGCCGTGGAAATAGTTGGATGGACCGCGTGTGCGGAACGCTTCGCGGAAATGCACAGGCTCTGGCCCGTTTTCGCCTTGCTTAGCATCAGCCAAGTAAGCGCCAGTGATTTGATCTTTTTGCGCTTGGGCTTCGATCAGACGCAGATCAGCGTGGGCTTCGTCTTCAAGAAACTCAGCCTCGGAAATATCGCCGGTCCACGTGCTGTCAGCGGTGAACCACACGGCATCGCCTGACATCAGGTGATTGGTTGTGATGACCTTCGGGGTAAATTGACGGGCCATTATGCGAACTCCTCAAGGGGTAAAGTGTCTGCGGCGTCCATCGCCGCACGCGGGGCAAGCCCGTAGAAAGTGATTGCCGGACCGCGCAGGTTGGCGCGTGTCAGGGTGGGTTCCAGATCGGACAACGTGGTCGCGATGATCTGTTGATCCGTGCGGCTGACGTTTTCGATGATTGTGACAGGCGTCGCTGGATCGGCACCATGCATCAGCAGGCGACCTTGGATGAAACGGGCGGATTTCTTGCCCATATAGATCGCAGCAACTTCGCCGTTCTGGGCCAGCGCACGCCAATCGTGGTCGGCGTAGCCCTTGGTGTCGTGGCCGGTGATGAAGCGGACAGATGAATTGCGATCACGCTTTGTCAGGCTCTGGCCGATGTTCGCCACAGCAGCAGAGGCTGCGGTAATGCCCGGCACAATACGCCAGCTGATCCCAGCGGCATCACAGGCGTCGACTTCTTCGTCGAGACGGCCAAATACAGTCGGGTCACCCGCCTTCAGGCGGACAACGTGGTGGCCCTTCACGGCGTGTTCCACGATCAGCGCGTCAATATCGCCTTGCACCATAGCAGGACCAAAACCGGTTTTGCCCGCATCAATGATGACAGCTTCGCGACGGGCGAGTTCCAGAATTTCAGGCGTCACAAGACGGTCGTGGATCACGACGTCTGCCTTGTCCAAGGCGTTCCGTGCTTTCAGCGTCAGCAATTCCGGATCACCGGGGCCTGCGCCGACCAGATCAACGTGACCGGCTTTCTCGGTGGTCATGATGTGTTTATCAAGCAGGGATTCCAATGTCGGGATAACTGCCGATTGGCCATCAGCTTCAACAGCCTTTGGACCAGCGTTGAAGTAGAAGTCAGACCAGAACGTGCGGCGCTTGGCGCCCATTGGCAGGACCTCTACCGCAGAGCGGAAGGTTTTTCCGATACGGGCAAGCACACCAAGAGACGCAGGAAGCTGTGCCTCGATATCAGCCTTTACCTTGCGGGCAACGACAGGAGCCGCGCCTTCGGTGCCGATGGCCACAACAACCGGATCACGGTCCACAATGGCAGGCGTGATGAACTGGCTGTCAGCAAGATTGTCGACGATGTTCACCTTCGCGCCGTCGGCATGGGCGATGGCCGCGACGCGGGCGTCTTCTGCGTCGTCTTCGTTCGCTGCATAAAACAACACCGCGCACATAGCGTCGCCGGGTTCCACAGCGCGATTGATCAGTGTCAGTTTACCATCAACTGCCCAGCCCTGAATTTCAGGAGAGGCTGTTTCGGCAAAGACAGACACATGCGCAGTGGTCTTCATAATCAAACGTAGTTTCGCCATAGCAGCATCGCCACCGCCCGACAGGACAATGCGGCGACCGGCGACGGCCATGAAGACTGGAAAATGATCCATGATGGAACCTCGTGTGTTTCTTGGCTTCTATATAGAACATTATTCTGGATGTTGCCTATATGAACGGGTAAGTAAGGACATACGTTCCGCATGCGAGCGGATCGAGGCAACATTTTCTGCAATACGAAGGATTTCGGGATGAACGTGCGGTTAGACGAGGTAGATCGGAAAATTCTCAAGGCGATGCAGCGCGATGCCTCACAAAGTCTTGATGATATTGCCCGTGAAGTGGGGTCTTCAAAGACGCCCGTGTGGAACCGGATCAAAAAAATGCGCGAAGGAGGAATCATTGGCCAACAGACTGTTTTGTTGGACGCAGAGGCGCTTGGGTTCGAGGCATGTTTCTTTGTTTTGATCCGCACGTCGGAACACGAAGCCGAATGGCAGCAGAAATTTCTCGCGGCCCTACAAGCCCGTCCTGAAGTGCAAGAAGCGCACCGTTTGGCGGGAGATATCGATTACATTCTGAAGGTGCGGGTGCAAAACGCCCGGGCCTACGACGAATTCTATCAAGCGCTAATTTCGGAAGTGCGGGTTTTCAACGTCACAGCGCTTTTGTCGATGGAAGAGATCAAATCGACGGTCGCACTGCCGTTGTGACGGAGTTTGACCTAAAAGTGCGCTACCGCGCATTTTTGATTTGAGCAGGTTCAGAGGCGCTGTATCCCGTAGGCGGCGCTGGTTTAGGTCGTGACTTGCAGGGCTGTCAGTCCGTGGAAATGGTAGACATTGCCATACTGCGGCGGTGCCGCGATAGCGAGGCTGGGACAGCGGTCAAACAATGCCGCCAGTGCGATTTTCAATTCCAGTCGCGCAAGTGGTGCCCCCACGCAGAAATGGATACCGCCGCCAAAGCTGGTGTTTTGCTTGATGGGCCGCGTCGGATCAAACACATCCGGATCGGGATAGGCCAGCGGGTCGCGGTTGGCGGCCGCGAGCATGCAGCCGATCTGATCGCCGCGTTTGAAGTCGTGTCCGCCAAGCGAAACGTCTTCGTAAACGTGTCGCGTGAACATATGCAGAGGCGGATCAAAGCGCAGGATTTCTTCGACACAGCCGTCGGTGATATCCCGGTGACCTGTTTCCAGCAGCGTCTTGGCCCCGTTGCCGATGGTATGCACAGTCGCCTCGTGGCCGGCATTCAATAGCAGGATGCACGTCGTGATCAGTTCGTCTTCGTTCAGTTTTTCGCCCGTGTCGCTAGCCGCAATCAGGGTCGATATCAGGTCATCAGCCGGTGCTTTGCGTTTGGCTGCGATCACATCCTGCAGATAGGCGGTGAAATCTAGGGCGGCTGTGCTTGCATCGTCTTCGATCTGACGCGTCCGGCCTGCCTGATACATCGCAACCATCGCGTTGGACCAGACCAAAAGCTGATCTGCGTCTTCTTCGGGTACGCCCAAAAGGCGTGCGATGATGATCACGGGCAGGGGTTTGGCGAAAGCATCCAACAAATCAAACGGACCTTCAGGAAACTGATCAATCAGGTGATGCGATAACGCTTCAATCTCTGGTCCAAGGGCCGCAATGCGCCGAGACGTAAAGGCCCGCAATACCTGTCCACGCAGGCGTGTGTGTACGGGCGGTTCGAGTTCCAGCATCGAATGTGCTTCGATCGCATAAAACGGTTTCATGTGATCAGGCACAGGTTGCACCAATTCTGCGGGCTGTTCACGCCCCATCCGTTTGTCGCGCAAAGCCAAGCGCACGGTGTCATACGACATGGCACAGGCCATGTTATATGTGCCCCACCAGACGATTTCGTCCGTATTACGGACCTGTTTGTAAGTCGGGTAGGGATTTTGGACGAATTGAGGGTCAGTCGGGGATTGATCGAAGCGTTTCATGTACACTCTGTGCGCGGTTTTTTCGGGCGGTGCAATGCAGAACTCTTGATTTGTGCGACCTTCTGCCGCACCCTTGAGTTGAAACATTCTGATAAACATTTCCAACGGGATGCTGCGAAGGCAATTGCTCCTTCCTGTGTCCCCTCATACGTTGACAAACTAGCTGGGGAACGGGATGGCGCAAAAGCCATTGAATAAGCAAAACACTAATATCGACATAGATGCTTACGAAGACGCTGACGTTGCGTTTCGACTAGCAAACGAACGATTTGAACCGGGATTGGTCCAAGATTTGGCGCGCGAAGTTGTGCGGCGGTTGGCGTTTCGGTTGTCTGACACCGAAACCGTATCGGCAATGCCGGATCATGCCGAAATTGAGCGGTTCTGTGAGGCACTTCTATCCAGAAACGAACGGGCATCTGACCAGATTATCCTAAGCGCAAGGGCGGACGGGGTTCCGCTCGAGGTTGTTTATTTGGGGTATATCGCGGGTGCTAGTCGCCGCTTGGGACAAATGTGGGAAGCTGATGAGGCGTCGTTTGCCGAGGTCGGTCTTGGGACAGGGCGCCTGTACCGCATTATCCGTGGGCTAAGACATGCGATTGGTCCTGTCATCCTAGAAGGGCGAACACGGGCGTCTGCCTTGTTTGCGCTGCCACCGGGCGAGACACATACGCTAGGGATTGAGATCGCAGCAGACATGTTTCGCAGAGATGGCGGGCATGTCGATGTGTGCATCGGGCAGTCGCATGACGAGATAATGGCGCTTTCTGATCAACGTCACTACAGCGTCATCGTCCTTGCCGCGAATTCGGACCGTGTGGTCGCGCCATTGCTCCAGCTGGCAGTTGCTTTGCGTATCTCGCAGCCGTTAACACCTTTTGCTTTGGCCGGTAATCTGGTCATTCAGAACCCTGAAATCCAAAAGTTGGTGGGTGCTGAATTGGTGCTGGAAGACATCAAAAATGCGATCCCAACGCTGCAAGAGATCATTAAGTCTGATAACTGACCCTTCCTATTTCGGCGTGTCCTTCCTATCAGGTTGGTATGTTTGGTCCGATTTTATCCCGCAGCATACTTACGCTCGCCTTCGTGACGATGACCGCAATCGTGTGCGGCGGCGTTTGGTCATTCGGTTATGGGGCAGCGGTTGACCAGCTTGAAAAGCGGGGCCGGGCTGATTTGGCCCTTGCCGCATCGCGACTAACCGGAGAATTACAGCGGTTTCGCAGTCTGGCTGTCCTGACTGCGGACCGCCCCGAAATTATGGCAATCTTGCAGGGGACCAGCAGCCCGCTGGTCAGCGGACTTTTACGCGAGATGGCTGACAAAACCGGATCGCTTGATATCCTGATTGTCGGGGCCGCGGGCGAGGAAATTCTGTCCTCTTCCGAAACCGTTGGCGTAGATCACGCGAAGCGCCCTTATTTCGAACGGGCGATGGACGGCGCACTTGGCGTCTACCACTTTGTCGATCCACGCTACGACCGCCGTGTCTTTTACTTTGCTGCACCGGTTTTTGCAGATGCCGGACCAGTTGTAGGTGTGGTGATTGTCGCGGTTGATGTGGGCGTTGTGGAAACCGCATGGCGCGGCGATGAATTGGCGGTTTTCTTTACGGATGAACTGGGCGTTGTCTTTATTTCGAACCGATCAGAACTGGTGTACCGGACAAAGGAATCCGACATCCGCATGGTCGGCCAAAGTGCTGAATATCCGACAGGGCTGATCACTCCATTCGTACGACATAATGAAAAACAATTCCGGTCGTTTGAGGTCTGGGAAATAGACGGCGGCCGGTATTTACCTGAACAAGCGCTGCATCTGACCTTACCAATGCCCGTGATTGATCTTGTCGGCGAGGCATTGCCTGATCTCGCACCCGCCCGCCAACTGGCTTACCTGCAAACGATCGCAGCGGCCGCGATCATGCTGGCTTTTGGTGCTGTGTTGTTTTGGGTGACTGAACGACGCCGCACCTTGGCCTTCGCAAACGCAGACCTAGAGCGACGGGTTGCCAATCGCACCTCCGAATTGGAAGCGGTCAACGCGGATCTACAACGTACGCAAGCGGAACTCGTTCAGGCGGAAAAATTGTCAGCGCTTGGGCAAATGTCAGCAGGCATCAGTCACGAGTTGAACCAGCCGTTGATGGCGATCCAGTCCTTTGCAGAAAACGGCACTGCGTTGATGCAGCAAGGCAGACATGACGTTGCCGATCAAAATCTCGGGCGTATTTCAGACCTTGCGCGGCGTATGGCGCGGATCATCCGCAATTTGCGCGCCTTTGCACGTAACGAAAACGAACCATTGGTCGATGTTGATCTCGGCGCGGTCGTGCACGAAACGCTCGACATGTTGGCTGCCCGTTTTGCCACAGAAAACGTTGTCGTTAACTGGACACCGCCCAACTCGCCCGTCCATGTGCGTGGCGGGGAAGTTCGGTTGCAACAGGTTGTTCTCAATCTGATGACCAACGCCGCGGATGCGATGGATGGCCTATCGCATCGGCAATTGGATGTGACCGTGACGCAAGCAGACAAAACAATCCTCAGTATCCGCGACACAGGACCAGGTATCGCCGAGCCAGACCGCATTTTTGATCCGTTCTATTCAACCAAATCAATCGGGGCGGCTGAAGGTATGGGGCTGGGACTTTCGATTTCTTATGGGCTTGTGCAAAGTTTTGGAGGCGATATCCAAGGCCGCAACCACCCCGACGGAGGGGCAGAGTTTTCAGTGATGCTACAACCGGTAGAAACGACATGACCCGCAAAGTGCTGATCGTTGATGATGATAAAGAAGTGCGCGATGCCTTGGGGCAAACGCTTGATATTGCCGGACTGCATCCGATCTTGGCGTCGGCCTTTATCGCAGCAAAGGACCATATCACGCCGCAATTCGAAGGCGTGATCATCTCGGATATGATGATGCCGGGGCGCGACGGGTTCCATCTATTGGAATATGTGCAGCAGGTTGATGCAGACCTGCCAGTCATCTTGCTGACGGGACAGGGCGATGTCCCGACTGCAGTCAAAGCGCTAGATGCGGGGGCCTATGCGTTTTTAGAAAAGCCATGCGGGCCGCGCGATCTGATGGCGGTTGTCGAAAAAGCGCTGACGGCACGCGACGAGGTCATCAAGGGCCGTGAAATGATGCGGGATGTGCAGCAGGGGGATGCGGCATCTCGGATGCTGATCGGTACGTCGGAGCAGGCCAAAGCCATGCGCAACCGGGTGCGGGCGGTCGCAAAATCGCGGGCCGAGGTCGTCGTCACCGGCGAACCGGGGGCCGGCACATCAAAGGTGGCGGAAGTCATTCACCTTTTGTCTGCAGCGGCACGCAATCCATTCGTGAAACGGGCAGGGGCGGCTCTGTCAGTAGACGCATTGGAACAAGCGATCACAGCGGCGGACGCTGGCACCTTGTTCATCGACGAAGTGGGCAGTTTGCCGATGGCAAGCCAATTCTATCTCGCCGAGCAGCTGGATAGTGGGATCAAAGCGCGGGTCATTGCAGGCAGTACACATGATCTGGACGGAGAAGTCGGCGCAGGACGTTTTCACGGCGATCTGTTCTATCGGCTGGATCTCATGCGTTTGCGGATACCGCCCATTCGGGAACGGTCCGAAGACATCCCAATTTTGTTTCGCCACTTTGTTGGGCAGGCTTGTGAACAGGCAAACTTGCCAATGCCAAATATCACCGCCGATGTGACCGGACGGCTGATGGAGCACGATTGGTCGGGCAATGCGCGGGCGTTGATGAATGCGGCGATGCGTTTCGCGATGGGTCTAAGTGAAGTTGAGCCAAGCGAGACACTCGGGCTGAATGCGCAGATCGCCCAGATCGAGAAGTCGTTGATAGTGGATGCTTTGCGGCGGTGCAACGGACAGGCGACGGAAACGGCGAAATTGCTGCAACTGCCGCGCAAGACGTTTTACGATAAATTGTCCAAGCATGGACTGCGGGCAGAAGATTTTCGCCGCATGTAGTGTGCGGATTTCCACACAGTTAACGCTCACGGCTGTGTGAGATTCGGGACAAGCGGTTATACCCATGCGTGCGCCGCGTGCGTATCGCCCTGTAAAAGCACATTTTTCGATCACTTGACGAAAAAGTTGTTGGGGGCGGCAAAACACTGTCTGATCTGCGCAAGGTTGTCGTGCGACGACGACCAAAAGGTTCCATGGGAGGAAAACCAATGAAATTCACGAAACTCGCAAGCCTGATCGCTGCCGCTTCTGTTGCGGCCTCTGCTGCTTACGCTGAAGGCGGTCCTGCGGGCTGTGATGACGGCGAAGTTGTGATCAAGTTCAGCCACGTTACCAATACTGACCGTCACCCAAAAGGGATCGCGGCATCCTTGTTGATGGAACGGATTAACGCTGAGATGGACGGTTCCATGTGTATGGAAGTGTTCCCATCGTCGTCTTTGTACAACGATGACCAAGTTCTGGAAGCGATGCTGCAAGGCGACGTGCAGATGGCGGCACCGTCCCTGTCCAAGTTCGAAGCCTTCACAAAGCAATTCCGCATTTTCGATCTGCCGTTCATGTTCACAAACATCGAAGCTGTTGACGCATTCCAAGTGTCTGAAACGGGCCAAGCCATGAAAGATTCAATGCAGCGTCGCGGCTTGCAAGGTCTTGAATTCTGGCACAACGGCATGAAGCAGTTCTCTGCAAACGTGCCACTTGAAGCGCCAACAGACGCCGACGGCCTGAAGTTCCGCGTGCAGACTTCCGATGTGCTTGTGGCACAGATGGAAGCACTGGGTGCGTCCCCACAGCCAATGGCGTTTTCCGAAGTTTACGGTGCGCTGCAAACGGGCGTTGTCGACGGTCAGGAAAACACATGGTCCAACATCTACGGCCAGAAGTTCTTTGAAGTTCAAGACGGTGTGACTGAAACCAACCACGGCATCATTGATTATCTTGTTGTGACATCTGTCGATTTCCTCGACAGCCTTGAGGATGCGCAGCGCGATCAACTGACAACAATCCTGCGCGAAGTGACAGAACTGCGTAACGGCGAAGCGTTTGCTGTGAACGAAGAAAGCAAAAACGCGATCGTTGAAGCCGGTGGTGTGGTGCGTCAACTGTCCGCAGAACAGCGTGCCGCTTGGGTTGCAGCGATGAAGCCTGTTTGGGAGCAGTTCGTTGGTGATGTTGGTCAAGAAAACATCGATGCAGCACAGGCGATCAACGAAAGCCTGTAAGGTAATGCCTCGTATGGTGTGATGGGGTGACGCGCGCGGCTTTGCCGCGACGCCCCACCCACTATCCCATACAGCCATTTGGGCGACCCGTGCCACTTGATGCGGGTCGCCTTTTTTAAACATGCGACAGGGGGGGACAAAACCATGTCAGCATCCAAGCCAGAGCCAAAGGGCTTTGCAAAAATAATTGATACCTTCGAAGAGAACTTTATCGCCGCACTGCTAGGTTTGATGACGCTTGTCACATTCGCCAATGTTGTGTTGCGGTACGGGTTCGGGGACAGCCTGTTATGGGGGCTAGAGACCGTTCTGATCCTGTTTGCGTGGCTCGTTTTGTTCGGGATTTCCTACGGGTTCAAAAAGACGGCGCATTTGGGTGTGGACGCGGTTTTGAACATCGTGGCCAAGCCGACCCGCAAAATCCTAGTGATGATTTCAGCGCTATGCTGCATTGCCTATGGCGGCCTAATGATGAAGGGCGCATGGGATTATTGGGCGCCGTTCGGTGGCATGTACAAGACCGAAGGCCGCGTGATCCCGACCGGGTTCGACGAAAAGACCCGAGATCAGGCGTGGTATGAAACCGAACAGGTGCCGATTCCGTTTGCAAAGACCTATCTCGAAAACACCTTCAACATGGGTGAGGAATACGAAAAGCTACCGCGATTCATCCCTTACGTGATGTTGCCGATTGGTGTGGCATTGATGCTATTACGTATTCTCCAAGCCACCCGCAGGATTTGGCGTGATCAGGACGAAAGCTTGATCGTCAGCCATGAAGCCGAAGAAGCCGTCGAAGAAGCGGCCCACTTGAACAGGGACGCCTAAGTCATGGACGTTATTCTACTTTTCACGATGATTATCGGCATGCTGCTGATTGGTGTTCCGATCGCTGTATCGCTTGGCCTGTCGTCTATCATCTTCCTATTGGCGTTCTCTGATACGTCTTTGGCATCCGTCGCACAGTCGCTGTATCAAGCGATGGCGGGGCACTATACTTTGCTTGCGATCCCGTTCTTCATTCTGGCCTCGACGTTTATGTCAACAGGCGGTGTGGCGAAACGGATCATCCGCTTCGCGATTGCCTGTGTCGGACACCTTCAGGGAGGTTTGGCCATCGCGGGTGTTCTGGCCTGTATGATGTTTGCTGCCTTGTCCGGCTCTTCGCCTGCGACTGTTGTGGCTATCGGGTCCATCGTGATCGCAGCGATGCGTCAGGTGGGGTACACTAAGGAATTCGCGGCAGGCGTGATCTGTAACGCGGGTACTCTCGGAATCCTGATCCCACCGTCGATTGTGATGGTTGTCTATGCGTCGGCCACAGATGTGTCCGTCGGGCGTATGTTCTTGGCCGGTGTTATTCCGGGTATCCTTGCAGGCACAATGTTGATGGTGGCGATCTACGTGATTGCGCGCATCAAGAACATGCCAAAGGGTGAATGGAAGGGCTGGACGGAGATTTTTGCAAGCCTGAAGGACGCGCTTTGGGGATTGCTTTTGATCGTGATTATCATGGGCGGTATCTATGGCCACCCTTGGGTTGATTTCAGTGAAGGCCTGCATTGGAAACCCGGGGCCTTTACGCCAACCGAAGCTGCTGCTGTTGCTGCTGTTTATGCGTTCATCGTTGCGACTTTCATCTACCGCGACATGGGACCACTGGCGACGCCAGAAGGCGAAAAGCCGATTTCACTGTTCCGCAAACCTTGGGCTTTGATCACGGCGTGGGTCCACGCCGATACACGCAAGACCCTGTTTGAGGGCGGCAAGCTGACCATCACGCTGATGTTCATCATTGCGAATGCGTTGATCCTAAAGCACGTGCTGACGGACGAGCAGATTCCGCAGCATATCGCAGCTGCGATGCTCGACGCGGGTCTCAGCTGGTGGATGTTCCTGATTGTGGTCAACGTGATCCTGTTGATCGGTGGTCAGTTTATGGAACCATCAGGTTTGATCGTGATCGTCGCACCGTTGGTGTTTCCAATTGCCATCGAGCTGGGCATTGATCCGATCCATCTGGGCATCATCATGGTGGTGAATATGGAAATCGGGATGATCACCCCGCCGGTTGGTTTGAACTTGTTCGTGACATCTGGCGTGGCCGGTATGCCAATGATGGCCGTGGTACGCGCGGCACTGCCGTTCTTGGCTGTGTTGTTCGTGTTCCTGATTATGGTCACCTATATCCCTGCGATTTCGACCTATCTGCCAACAACCTTTATGGGACCGGAGATCGTGATCAGGTAAAAGGTGCGCTTCCGCGCATTTCTGATTTGAACAAGAATAAAGGCGACGCTTCATCTGAAGCGTCGCCTTTTGGTTTTGATGCAGTGCCGCCTCCGGCGGGGATATTTTTGACCAAAAGAATTGGACGTTTTGTGTCGTATCAGGCGTTTTCGAGGGCTGTGATGATGGGAGAGAAATCCGCTGCTTTGAGGCTTGCACCGCCTACAAGTGCCCCGTCGACATCGGGAACCGCGAAGATATCGGCTGCGTTGCTGCCTTTGACCGACCCGCCGTAAAGGACACTGAATTGGTCACCGTCGCTGAAACGCGCTGTCAGCCGCGTCCGGATATGGGCGTGCACTTCGGCGATTTGGTCTAGTGTCGGAACTTTGCCGGTGCCGATGGCCCAAACGGGTTCGTATGCGATCACGGTGTTTGCGGCCGTCGCTGTGTCAGGGATAGACCCCGCGAGTTGGGTATCTAGGACCGTGAGGGTCGTGCCGTCTTCGCGTTCACCTAACGTCTCACCGATACAGATAACGGCGGTCAGCTTTGCGTCGTAGGCTGCCTGTGATTTCGCCGCAATTTGTGCGTCTGTTTCGCCGTGATCTGTCCGCCGTTCGGAATGGCCTGTAATCACATATGTGGCGCCAGCTGCTGCCAGCATATCAGCGCTGATATCGCCTGTGTGCGCGCCTTTGGTGTTTGCATGGCAGTCTTGGCCGCCGATGGCGACCTTGTGGTCTGCGACAGTATTTGCTGCTTGTGCGATCAATGTGCTGGGCGGGCAGATCAGAACGTTCACTGTTGGCGTGTCGTGGGTTTGTGTCAGCGCCGTCAATTCCGCCAGTTCTGCTGGCGTCCCGTTCATTTTCCAGTTTCCAGCGGCAAGTTTGCGGCGCATTGATCTCTCCTTGGTGTATGTTGCGGCTGTGGTATCAACCTTGCAGCCTGATGCAAAGTCTATCATGACAGGCAGCAACGACAGGAGGCCCCAAGATGATCCCACGCATTGACGCCGCAGCGCTGATCGACCCGACCCATTCGGGCCATGCAGAGGCGCGCGATCAGGCCGTGTCCGGGGCTGCCGACATTGGTTTTTTGACCGTCTATAATACGCCAATCAGTGCAGACACCGTACGGGATGTGATTGAGACGTACCGCGCGTTTTTCCACCTGCCCGCCGCGGACAAGGCGGCCTATGATATGGCCAAGACAGGATCAAACCGTGGATGGGGCGCGCCGGGGTCTGAGCAGGTCGATCCTGACGCAAATCCTGATTACAAACAGGTGTTTGACTGTGGTTTGCCTGTGGCAGAGCGCGAACCGTTAGGTGCGTTGAAACTGCCCGCCTATGCGCCGAATGTCTGGCCTGACAAACCGGATGGCTTTGCCGACACATTGCGCGCCTATTACCGTGAAACGGTGACCTTTGCGCTGGATTTGCTTTGTGCGATTGCCGATGCGGTTGGCGAGGATGGGGCTTATTTTCGTGACAAGTTCACGCATCCGATGGCGCTTTTGCGCGGGAATTTCTATCCGGAACGCCCTGAGTGGGCGACGGACAAAGACTTCGGGATCGCGACGCATACCGATTATGGCTGCCTGACATTGCTGGCCACCGATGGATCACCTGGGTTGGAGGTGCGCAAACGGGGTGGCGGTTGGATACCTGTGTCTGCCCCTCTGGGTGAGTTTGTGATCAACTTTGGCGAAATGCTCGAGATGTGGACAGAGCGCCGGATCGTCGCAACCCCGCACCGTGTCATCGGGACCGAAGCGGAACGGATTTCTGTGCCTTTGTTCTTTAACCCGAACCATGATGCAGATGTGGCACCAAAAGGCGGCGAGCCAATCAACGCAGTCGATCATTTACAAAAGCGGTTTAACGAGACCTACGTTCACCTGAAGGGCGCGGTTAAGCCAAAGCCATAAGCGCCGTGCGTGCGGCGGCGCATGCTGCGTCAGGATCATCCAATAGATCTTCCGGCACTGCGTAGTAGGGCATGTTGTGAAATTGGTCGGTTTGGCTGTCGAACAGGCCGATAGGGTCTTTGGTTTTCAGGTAAAGCCGTCCATCGCTGGATTGCAACGCAAAGACCGTACCGTCGTGATACAAACACATGCCGCCGAACATTTTGCGGGTGGTCAGCGCACCAAGATCAGCAAACAGATCAACGGCGAATGCGATATCGCCGTCGCTCAGGCTCATGCGGCGTCGATAGTGTCGCTGAATTTGATGCTTTCGCCACAGCCGCAGGCGTCCACGACGTTGGGGTTGCGGAACTTGAATCCTGCTTCAAGCAGCGACACCTCGTAGTCGATTTCAGTGCCGAACAGGAACATCTGCGCCATTGGTGCAATCATCACACGTGCGCCGTCTTGTTCGACAACTTCGTCCAATGGGTCGACTTCAGACACATATTCCATCGTGTATTCCATGCCTGCACAGCCGCCTTTTTTGACGCCAATACGCAAACCCTGTGACCCGTCCTTGGTCATCAGTTTCGCGATCTGTGCGGCGGCTTTGTCAGTGATGGATACGGCTTGCTTGCCGGGAATGCCAAACATGGGGTGTCTCCTGCGTTATCCCCAAAATAGGCGGGGTGAGGGGCCAACACAAGGTGCGGCCCCAGACCAAACGATCACAATGATGCGTTAAAGACCCATGCAGTTCGCATAATAGGTCGTCGTGGCGGGCCAATCAGAGAACATGCCAGCGATTCCAACGTCTTGCGCTAGAACATCCAAGACCGTGAAATAATCACCATCTTGGCTGATTTGATCCGTAACAGTTTGATGGTACCAGCCGCCACCGTTGCCCAACGGACCAGAACGTTCCAACGTCCACGTTACAATTTTCAGTTCCGCATCTTTCGCAGCAGTTGCAAGCGCGGACGGGACCATTACACCGTTCTCAACCGACAAGAGCATCCACAGAGGTGGAGCGATGTAATTGACGCCCATGTCTTTCAATTCGGCCATCGTGTTTGGCCATGTGGACGGGTCTTGCGGTGAATATCCTTCGATATCGTATTCATCCATCAAGTATACCGCTTGCGCGCCGAATTCCGGTTCGTTTTCAATCCAGTACAACACGTCTTCAAGGTTGAAAGACTGGGCCCAAACATCGGATGCAGGAATGCCTGCATCTTTATATTCGTTGATTAGGGCTTGCGCGTAATCCTGTTGTGAAAATCCGTTGTGCGGCATCTCTACGGATGGGGATTTCAGTTCCGGTGTGAACTTAGCGCCAAGATCGCGGAACAGAGCAGTGCTTTCCGCGTGAGTCATAAGGGTCGCGTTGTTGGCGTAAAGATCGGTGCGCCAGTCTGCCGTACCACCAAGATAGTCTTCGGCAGAGGTCGCAGCGCTGTCTGCAGCATCCATTTTCGGGCGCAGCGTTCGGAATTCGGCAAGCGTCAGGTCGGACGTCCGACATTCCGCAGTCGCCGATGCGTCGCCTTGGGCTGGGCTAAAAGGCGTGGTGCATTTCTGACCAAGCTCGGTTGCCACGATATTTGTTGTTGTATGCAAATCGTTCTGGGCATGACGGCAAACCAGCTGATGGTCGGCTGTGAAAGTCACGTCACATTCCAAGATGCCAGCACCCATTTGCGCGGCTGCCACGTTAGATTCGACGGTGTGTTCAGGGAACATCAACGGCGCCCCACGGTGGCCGATTGAGAAATCGGTGCGGGTGGGTGTTTGATCTACACAGGACAGCAGTTTGTCTTTGAGTGCACCGTCAGCCATCTGGCTGATCAAATAAGCGGGGCGGGGGCCGTATGTCAGGCCTGCGTTTGTATCAGCAATTGCCGATGACCCAAGAAGTGCTGCAGCAAGCAGTGTGGGTGTCGTCAGTTTCATGTCTTCTTCCCTATGCAAAGATGGGCACGGGGTAGAAGCGTTATGTGACGGTTATCGGATGGTTTCGTTAATGTTTCGTGACAGGCCAGTTACATGAAGCCGAGTTCAAGACGCGCTTCGTCAGACATCATGTCCATGCCCCACTGCGGCTCGAACGTCATTTCCACGTCAACATGTTTCACCCCGGGCAACGGTTCGATTGCATCGGCGACCCATCCCGGCATTTCACCTGCAACGGGACAGCCCGGTGCCGTCAGTGTCATGATCACGTTCACTGCGTTATCTTCTGCAATATCGATCGTGTAGATCAGGCCCAGATCGTAGATGTTCACTGGAATTTCGGGATCAAATACGGACTTACAGGCCATGACGATGTCATCATACAACGGGTGATCCGTGCTTGATGGCGCGATCAGTGGTGCGCCTTCCATCGGTGTGCTTGCATCTGTCATGAGCTTGGTCCTGCCTAATCCTGACCAATCATATAGGGTTAGGGGCAGGGGGCGTAAAGGGGGCGGTCGCGGCATTCTTTTGCAATGATTTTGTCGCACGCGAGGTATGGCAATGGTCGTTAAAAACTTGAGTTTTGCATCAAAAAACATGCCCGAATCGGCGATCCTTGCTGAATCCTGTCAAGATGCTCTTTTGAGTCCGGGACCGAAAAGTGCATATTTTAAGGGATTTTCGCTAAGTTGACGTAGCGTAGGGGGAAAGCAGTGCATCGCTTCCCTTTTTCAGGACCGGACCATTTCGTGCACCTTTAGGACACACAGTAAACCTAAAGGAGACAACGCATGTACAACGCATCACACGCTACGATGAATTCTCAGTTTCCACTTATCCAACAGGACATGATTGCACGACTGTCTGCCGAAGCAGACGAAAGGTTGGCACAACGACTGCCGAAAGCTGCACCACGTAAATCAAACTGGCTGACCTTTTCATTGTCGAAGACGGTTCTGCAAATGGGATGGCCCTTCACGTCCTGATTGACAGATGGCTATCCGTAAGATGGACCCGCACCGAAAGTGCCAATGCGGGTCCCGTTGTGTCAGGGCGTCTTACCGCCGTTACGTTAGTTCATTCGTTACGTTCGTCATCATTGCATCAGAATGATGATCAGCCCTGCTGCGCAGGCAAGCAATTCGAATGGTGGGCAAATCGTGGTTAGCCGCACTTGTGTTAATCTACGTGTCATACTCTCGCCTTTTCGTTTGAACACTGGTGACCGGTAAAGGTCCCGCGCTTCTTGTTTTGCTAGTCCCTCAAACTTGAATCCCATTTGTGTCCAAAGTGCGGCACGATGCCCGATGTTCGGGGTATCTTTAGAGAGCCAGCATATACGTTTGTATTTGCTAACCAATTATCCGCCGATCTGCGGATACCTGTTTCGCGTCGCCGTGACGTCTTGGCATTTTTGTAATTTTGGATCATGTGGGGCGCATGACAGATCGTTTTTCATTTTCGCTGAACCACACTGATGGTCGCGCCCGTACGGGTGTGATTTCAACGCCGCGTGGTGACATCCGCACACCAGCCTTTATGCCAGTGGGCACCGCCGCCACTGTGAAGGCGATGATGCCTGAAAGTGTGGCCGCGACCGGCGCAGACATTCTGCTGGGCAATACGTACCACTTGATGCTGCGTCCAACAGCAGAGCGGATCGACCGCCTTGGTGGTCTTCACAAATTCATGAATTGGGACAAACCGATCCTGACGGATAGTGGCGGTTTTCAGGTGATGAGCCTCGCTGATCTGCGCAAGATGTCCGAGAAGGGCGTTCAGTTTCAGTCCCATATCGACGGGTCCAAACATTTCTTGTCGCCTGAGCGGTCAATGGAAATTCAGAAGCTTCTCGGTTCCGATATCGTCATGTGTTTTGACGAATGCCCCGCGCTGCCTGCCGACCGGACAAGACTCAACGAGTCTATGCAAATGTCGATGCGGTGGGCGCAGCGATCCCGCGATGCCTTTGGGGATCGGCCCGGACATGCGTTGTTCGGTATCCAGCAGGGTGGTCTTGAAGAAGATCTGCGCGAAGAAAGCGCGAAGGCGCTGACTGACATTGGTTTTGATGGATATGCTGTGGGCGGTCTGGCTGTGGGCGAAGGCCAAGAGGCCATGTTCGGCTGTCTTGATTTCGCGCCGGAACAGTTACCTGTCGATAAGCCCCGCTATCTGATGGGTGTCGGCAAGCCTGACGATATCGTTGGGGCCGTGAAACGCGGGATCGATATGATGGATTGTGTGCTGCCATCACGGTCAGGGCGCACGGGCCAAGTGTTTACACGCAATGGCGTGGTCAATATCAAGAACGCCCGCCACGCAGATGATCCGCGTCCTCTGGATGAAGCCTGCACATGCCCCGCCTGTTCGAAATATTCGCGTGCCTATCTGCACCATGTGTTCCGGTCGCAAGAAATGATCTCCGGCATGCTGCTGACGTGGCATAACCTGCATTACTTCCAGGAAATTATGCAGGGCATGCGCGACGCGATTGCAGCGGGGACATTTGCAGCATGGGAGGCTGATTTCCACGCAGGCCGTGCTCAGGGCGATATCGAACCATTGTAGGGCCGATGACAGATTGGGCGGGGGCGTCACGAGGCGCGCCCGCTGTTCCGTTAAGCGGCGTTAGTCCGGTGTGCCTTGGCCCTTTCAGTCGCAGGTTTTACACTGGTTTCAACCACCTCAACTGGTTCACCCAACGTACGAATACTCTGCACATTCTCGGTCGATGCGAGTTCGTCCGTAAGATTCGCTTTCTTGGGATCGCGAAAACGCCAAGCGCGGTGACAATCGCTCATGCGCGCGAAACTGTCCAACTCGTCGCCCAGCACGTCGTCAAAATACCGCAACAATGCGACGCGGATCGGCAAGCCGCTGACCTGCATATCTGAAAGGATCGTTGTTCTTTCGGGACCTGCTTTTGCGAATGTGTAGGACATGATGATCTCTTCACCCTCGATATGGCTGTCGCGTTCCAACAGGTACGACGCATTAAAGTGCGGGTTTAGCGTGAGATATGTCAGTGTGGCGTGTTCGATCTGGTTTCGGTCTCCTTCGAAAGTCAGATATAGTGTGTTTTCGTCGTCTGAATCAGCGCGCGCTGACATCATTGTACCCGTCCAATGTGCAGCTGCATGGCCTTGGCCAGGAACCACTTTGGCCCATGTCGTGCGGCGGTCGAAAGGGGCGTGAAAGCGTTTTTGACTACGTAGGCCGATCCGTACAGGCAGACGGTCCAGAAACGACGTGTAAAAGATCGCATAGGTCAAAACGGTTGCCGCGATGATCATCGGGACCATCAAAACCGGAGGCATCATCGCTGCGGCATAGAACCCTACAGCGCCACATTCGACGCTTTGACGGAGATCTTTGGCAGCGACGGTGACGATGACCGCAACCACCATCACACACAGTGCCATAACGCCGACCATCACAACGCCGGGCCATAACCAAAGCGAAGCAAGCTGGGTAAACAGCACGGCAAAGGCAATACGGCGGCGCTGACGCATAACGTTATGAAGCATAAATTTAGGAAGCCTATGAAAAGAGTTGGGCCGACTAACCTACAAACGGGGAACAACTTTTTTGGCGTAAGACGCTGAAATGTTTGGTTCTGGGCGCAAAAGTGACAATTTTAAGAAACAATCCATAATACCCGCGTAGTACGCAAAGAAATGGACACTCTAACCCCATGATTGCGGGGCGTGCCTCGCTTATTTGGACGGGCTAGGATTTGTTTGCGCGATGGCTTGCTCCTTCCTGCGCAAAGGGTCAAAATACAACGGAATGAGAAAGCAGCACTGGTTGAATACGGGGCCCTAAGACCCCAGATGTAGGAACCAGACAGGAAACAGGGCGTGCAGCCGCGATGCGGGGCCGATCTGTTTGCCGCAAAGTAAGGAAAAAGAAATGCAAGAACCGTTGAGTTCATCATACCCCGTACTGCCGTTGCGCGACATTGTTGTGTTCCCACACATGATCGTGCCGCTGTTCGTGGGCCGTGAAAAGTCAGTCCGCGCGCTTGAAGAAGTGATGCAGGACGACAAGCAAATTCTGCTATCTAGCCAGATTGATCCCGGTGAGGACGATCCAGCGCAGGACGGCATCTATAAGGCCGGTGTTCTGGCCAATGTATTGCAACTGTTGAAGCTGCCCGATGGTACCGTAAAGGTGCTTGTCGAAGGACGTGGACGTGTGCGGATTACTGGGTTCTTGGATAACCCTGATTTCTTCGAAGCATCAGCTGAATATCTGACCGAAATGCCGGGCAACGAAGAAGAGACAGAGGCGTTGATCCGTTCTGTCGCGACCGAATTCGAACGTTACGCGAAGGTTAAGAAGAACATTCCCGAAGAAGCCATGGCTGCTGTGGGTGAAACAACCGAACCTGCGAAATTGGCAGACCTCGTGGCAGGCCATCTTGGCATCGAAGTTGCCCAAAAGCAGGAGCTTCTGGAAACGCTGTCCGTGTCCGAACGGCTTGAAAAAGTCTACGGCCTGATGCAGGGCGAAATGTCCGTGTTGTCGGTCGAGAAAAAGATCAAGACACGCGTCAAATCCCAGATGGAGCGGACCCAGCGCGAATATTATTTGAATGAGCAGATGAAGGCCATTCAGAAGGAACTTGGTGACGGTGAAGAAGGCCAGAACGAGGTCGAAGAACTCGAGACAAAGATCGCGGAAACCAAACTGTCCAAAGAAGCCCGCGAAAAGGTCGACGCAGAGCTGAAAAAGCTTAAGAACATGTCACCGATGTCCGCAGAAGCCACGGTTGTGCGCAACTACATGGACTGGATTCTGGGCGTGCCGTGGGGCGTGAAATCCCGCACGAAAAAGGATCTGGGTGGGGCGCAAAAGGTGCTCGACGCTGACCACTTTGGCCTTGAAAAGGTGAAAGAACGGATCGTTGAATATTTGGCCGTGCAGCAGCGTTCGAAGAAGCTGAAAGGCCCGATCATGTGCCTTGTCGGCCCTCCTGGTGTTGGTAAAACGTCGCTCGGTAAATCTGTGGCGAAGGCGACAGGTCGCGAATTTATCCGCATTTCCCTTGGTGGTGTGCGTGACGAATCTGAAATCCGTGGCCACCGTCGGACCTACATCGGGTCTATGCCGGGTAAGATTATTCAGGCGCTAAAAAAGGCGAAAACCACGAACCCGCTGATCTTGCTCGATGAAATCGACAAGATGGGTCAGGATTTCCGTGGCGACCCTGCGTCTGCGATGCTTGAGGTTCTCGATCCGGAACAGAACAGCACATTCGTCGATCACTACCTTGAGGTGGAATATGATCTGTCGAACGTGATGTTCCTGACGACTGCGAACTCCTACAATATGCCGGGCCCGCTTTTGGACCGGATGGAGATCATTTCGCTGTCGGGCTACACCGAAGACGAAAAGCGCGAAATTTCCCGTCAGCATTTGCTGCCAAAGGTTCTGAAAAACCACGGGTTGAAGGACAAGGAATTCGCAATTGATGACGCAGCCTTGACCGAAATGATCCGGCGTTACACCCGCGAAGCAGGTGTGCGGAATCTCGAACGGGAACTCGCAAAGATCGCACGGAAAGCGGTGACCAAGATCGTCAAAAAGGAAGTCGAGGCCGTAGAGGTCAACGCCGACAATCTGGACGATTATCTTGGCGTGCCAAAGCACCGTTATGGTCTGGCTGAAACCGAAGATCAGGTTGGGGTTGTGACCGGTCTGGCGTGGACATCTGTCGGCGGTGAATTGCTGTCGATTGAGGCGCTGAACCTGCCGGGCAAAGGCCGCATGAAAACAACGGGTAAGCTCGGCGATGTGATGAAAGAATCCATCGATGCCGCGTCATCCTACGTGCGTTCCATCAGCCCCGAAATCGGTGTGAAGCCGCCAAAGTTCGACAAGATCGACATCCATGTGCACGTCCCCGACGGTGCGACACCAAAGGATGGTCCATCTGCGGGCTTGGCCATGGTCACGTCTATCGTGTCTGTTCTGACTGATATTCCGGTGCGCCGCGATATTGCAATGACAGGCGAGGTATCGTTGCGTGGTAACGCGATGCCAATTGGCGGTTTGAAAGAGAAACTGCTGGCAGCGCTGCGCGGCGGGATCAAAACGGTTCTGATCCCCGAAGATAACGCAAAAGATCTACCGGACATTCCGGACAACGTGAAAGAGGGCCTCGAGATCATCGCCGTCAAACACGTTTCCGAAGTTTTGGAACACGCGTTGGTCCGTAAACCAGAAGCGATTGAATGGGATGCAGAGGCTGAAGAAGCCGCCGCTGCGGCCAAAGCTCTCGCCGCTGGTGGTGCGGGTGCGGGTGCTATCGCACATTAAGCGCTGTCAAAGCCACAAATTTGAAAAAGGGCGCAGCGTTGGTTGCGCCCTTTTGCTTTTCCCCGTTGCGGCATTGATCCGACGGGGTAGGGTAGGTCAAAGAGAAAAAGAGGGCCCGATGGCTGATAATGACACCCCCGACACGAACACCGTCAAATTGAAACCTGGCAAACCGAACGCGAAGGCAAAGCTTGCTCCGGTCAGCACAGGGCCTAAGCCCGTCGTCGTGTCTGTGCCGCAGGCGGTGCCTGTATCGACACCGAAATCCGCGCCAGCCAGCGCGCCCAAAGCTGTCGTCAGTGATGATGGCCCTGTTAAAAAGGGGCCGATTTTGGATGCTGTCGTCGAGAAAAGCGGCATCAAACGGTCCGACGCGAAACTGGTCGTCGAAGCCCTGTTTGAAGTCATGGCCGACAAGCTGATCAACGCCGAAGACATGCAACTGCCGCCTTTGGGCAAGCTGAAAATCGTAAAGACGAAGGACGTTGGCAAGGGCGCTAAGGCGATCACGCTGAAATTGCGCACACCAAATACGTCAGAGTGAACTTTGTGGGTTGCGCCCACACGAATCCGGCTTTAAATCCACCGTTATCGGGTGATTAGCTCAGTTGGTAGAGCGCTTCCTTTACACGGAAGATGTCGGGAGTTCGAGCCTCTCATCACCCACCAGATTTTCCAAAGGCGTACCAAGTTGGTGCGCCTTTTCTGTATCAACCGCGAGGCGCACCATGTCCCATCCAGAGCTTTATATCCTGCGACATGGTGAAACCGAATGGAACGCCGAAAACCGTATGCAGGGTGAATTGAATTCCCCATTGACGCGAAAGGGCGAAATGGACGCCGCACGACAGGGTGAAATTTTGCAGACCCTTGATCTGACCGGATTTGCATTTCTATGCAGTCCGCAAGGCCGCGCGTTCCAAACCGCAGGGATCGCCCTTGGCAGAATCGCGACCGACGTGCGCACGGATGATCGCCTGCGCGAAATTGGCGTCGGGGATTGGTCGGGTCTGCTGCGGGACGACTTGCCGATGCCTGAAGGGAAAGACCCGTTCATGGCGCAGTATGAAATCGCACCAAATGGTGAGGGATTCGAACGGCTTGAAACCCGTTGCCGCGGATTGCTTGCTGATCTGCAGGGCCCAAGCGTCCTGATTACGCACGGAATCACCAGCCGGATGCTGCGGTCTATCGTGGCGGGCGAAGGTGCAGTTTCGGTGCCGACGATTCATGGCGGGCAGGGCTGCGTCTATCATTTGAAAGACGGCGTGCAAAAACTGCTTGAGTAACCCGAACCGATAGCCTAAACGACGCCTCACGGGTGATTAGCTCAGTTGGTAGAGCGCTTCCTTTACACGGAAGATGTCGGGAGTTCGAGCCTCTCATCACCCACCACTTCACATCCCGCTAGCCCCATGCAATCGTCGCATATGCGACGTATAAAACAGCTTTTTGCTGTCATTGTTTGTCTGGGTGCTGCCCTTTGGCTGGCCAACACGAATGCATTTGTCAGCCTGCCTGCGGATCAGCAGCCAAAGCTGATTGCGCACAGAGGCATTCATCAGATCTACGCTGGCAATGATCGTAACGCCGATACCTGTACCGCCAATCCTGTCATGCCAATGGCGCATCCCTTCATTGCCAACACGATTGCGTCGATCGAAGCATCGTTTGACGCAGGCGCCGACGTGGTCGAGGTTGACGTGCATTTGACCACCGACGACCAATTTGCGGTTTTTCACGATTGGACGTTGGACTGTCAAACCGACGGCACAGGCGTGACGCATAAGCAGGACATGGCGTATCTGCGTGGTCTCGACTTAGGCTATGGATATACAAGCGATGGTGAAACCTATCCCTTGCGCGGGACTGCAGTGGGGCGGATGCCGACACTGACAGAGGTTTTCGAAACGGTCCCAGACGGTCGGTTTCTCGTTAATTTCAAAAGCAACCGACCCGAATCCGGTGACGTGTTGGTTGATCGGTTTCACCAGACAGAAGCACCGATTTGGGGCGTATACGGTGGCGGCCCGCCGACCAGTGGTGCGATGAATAGCTCCGATTGGACTGGGTTTAGCCGGCAAACCTTAAAGGCTTGCCTGTTCAGATACGCGTTGACCGGTTGGACGGGCAGGGCGCCTGCGGTTTGCGCCGATATGACGGTCGCCGTGCCGATGGATTACGCGCCCTATCTTTGGGGCTGGCCGCATAAATTCACACGCCGCATGCATGCTGTTAGGACAGAGGTGATCTTGTGGGGACCCTACGACGGGTCAGGTTTCTCCAGTGGGGTCGATGACTTGGAAACGCTCGCGCGGGTGCCCGTGCAGTTTGACGGATATATCTGGACCAACCGTATTGAAGTGATCGGTCCCGCGCTGCGCTGATTAAACTTCTATTGAGATTTGGACATTGCGGTTGCTGGGAACCCCGTTTCGCCAATTGCGGCACGGGGAGGATGTGATCGGTAAATTGCGCATAACGTTCGCAATCTGTTGAAATTTTCCGATGCGAATGAGTTTCCACACATTTCGGTGTATGCTTACATTTCATCAGGCCCATTTTGCCCTGATCGTCCGCGAAAGGCGTACGGGACGGACCCGTTAACCACGGTCATTCAAAAGAAAATGCATTTTCTTTGCACTTCTTGCCTGTGCGTTCTTGACGCCCCGAAACACCCGGCATAGAAGCCCCACAACGTCGCAAGATGTTGAGAGATGCGCGGTTGTAGCTCAGCTGGTTAGAGTACCGGCCTGTCACGCCGGGGGTCGCGGGTTCGAGCCCCGTCAACCGCGCCATCCTCTCTCCTTTCCCAGAAATATGACAAGATTTCACATCAGCATGAGAACGCTGTCACGTAGCAGACGCGCGCGATTTGCATCCTTATGTTCGATTCCAACAGATCAATTAAGGAATCGCAGATGTCACTGTCCCGCCGCCAATTCATGACCCTGTCCGTTTCACTACCAATGGTGAGCATGGTCGCAACTCAAGCCATTGCGCAGACGCCAGCCATATATGCCGAAGATGGTATCGCAATCGATGGCACGGACCCCGTTGCGTATTTTACCGACGGCGAACCCGTAGCTGGATCTCCTGATCATCAAGTGATGTGGCAGGGGGCTACGTGGCAGTTTTCAACCGCCGCAAACCGTGCCGCGTTTGAGGCTGATCCATACGCCTATGCCCCGCAATACGGCGGCTACTGCGCCTACGCCGTATCACAGGGCTATACGGCGTCTACGACGCCTGCTGCTTGGTCGATTGTAGACGGAAAGCTGTACCTGAACTATTCGCGCCGCATCCGTCGTAAATGGGAACGTGACACGGCTGGATATATCGCTGCGGGGGATGCAAATTGGCCCGAAGTCCTTTCGGCTTAGCACTTAGTTTAGTCTTCGATCAAAAAAGTACAAAAACCGCGCGATTTGGCGTTGACGGGTGTGACACTTCCTTCTATCCCACCCCTCACGCGCGGTTGTAGCTCAGCTGGTTAGAGTACCGGCCTGTCACGCCGGGGGTCGCGGGTTCGAGCCCCGTCAACCGCGCCACTTTCCACCATATGTTTGATCGACGTCGTTCAGTGCAATTGAATGAAGTGTTAGTCAGATCATAGGTACACGTCGATCATCTGCTGTGATGTGTCATAACCCGCTTCTTCCAAGGTTGGTTGTAGCAACGACCACACCGTTTCGGCATCATCCGCCACTGCAAACGCTTCAACCGCATCTGCGATCAACGCGACGATCCCTGCGTCAACAGATCCCTTGGATTGTGACCCAGCTTGGCCGCCTTCAGGCGGTGGAGGCGGTGGACGGTCGCCGCCCTTGATGCCAGCTTGGTTGGCAAGGTCTTTTGCATCAATCCCGTTGTCGCTCAGCAGTGATTCCAATCCGGACCCCGGCCTGATCCCAATTTCTTTGATCTGCGTGACGATCTTTTTGGTATCAGATTCGGTCAATTTGGAAGAATCGAAGTCGGCCAAAAACGTTGTCAGCTTTTCGGCCTGCTGGCTGGTGATGGAGGTGGGTTGTGTCGCTTGGGCCGCGTATCCCGCAGCCATATTTGCTTGTAGCATGTCGTCGCTCCCTTCGTACCTGTGCGCACGCAGGCGAGTATCGGGAGCGACGTTAATAAATCTTCAAAATTTTTCTGTTAATCTTGAATTGTCAGTACTTTAGGCTGTCGTGTCCTTTATTGACCATCTAGCCGCGCGATTGCCGCAGACAGGATCGTGTCGTCACCGGCTTGGGCCGCAGACACGTCGACGGGTACGTCGACATCCGGTGGCACGCCAACCCGTTCAAAACCGGCACCATCCATCGCGAGATAGACTTGGTGGGAAAAGCCCAGTTCCCAGCCGTTGGGCAGTTCGATACTCATGATATCTGACAACCCGCCAGAGGTCGGTTCGCCCATCACCGTGACATTTGGCAGATCGCGCATCGCCATCGTGAAAATCTCGGCGGCAGAGCCGGTGTAAGGTGTTGTTAGCACCACGACGGGCTGATCGAACGTTGGTTCTTGCGGTTCTAACAAGGCCGTGTGTGGCGCTGTATAGCCTGTTTCGGTTCGCGTCGTTTTGGTTAAAACCGGCAGTGGTTCGTCGGTGAAGAACCCCGCGTAGGCTAGTGAAATGTCATCTGAGCCACCCGGGTTATACCGAACGTCAAGGATGATGCCTTTGGCGTCCGCGAGGTAGTCGAGCACTTGCTGGAATGATGCCGCAGCCACCGTCGCGGCCGATTGGCCAAGCCCCGTTTCTGGGTTCATGTGTTCGATGTAGACATAGCCGATGTCTGGCGTGGCCCAACCGACGCGTAAGCCCGTATCGCTTGGTGCGGACAGATCGCTCACGGCAGCCAGCGTGGTATCCCGCACCTCGTGCCGGACGTCGTGCCAGTCTGGGCGGACAGATGGCGACCAGATGCTATCGCCGGTCGCGATGAACGTATGGCCGTCGTCCAAACCTGTCAGGGCCTCTTGCAGGACAGCCATCAGCGCGGCGTCGTCCATCTGGGTGCCTGGTTCAGGCCGCAAGGTGCGGCGGGCGTCCCAATTGACGCCGTGGGTGTCGAAATGGGAATAATGCGTATTCATCACCTCCCACATCACGTCAAATACCGCTGTTGGCGTGTTGGGCAGGGGAGCATCGCAGCTGTCGGGCAGGGCCGCAACCGGATCGGCAGTGATCGGGTTAAGCGTACCTTCAGCGGCCAGCACCAGCTGTGTGTCATCGCGAAATAAAGTGACCCCTTCAAGGAAATCGACGATCCACATGTGCGCGGGGATTGTCTGGTCTTTCGTGCAATGGATATCGCTGACCTCGTAGACATCGATGGTCAGTGCACCAACATCTAACATCAACCCGTAGCCGTCTGTTTTCCATACACCGCGCAGGTCTTGGGATGGGGCATATTTGACCCAACTGATACCAAGAACGGCGACCGCCAAAATGGCGATCCCCGCGATCCATCCTAAGATGCGTTTCATTCTTTAGTCCTTTGAAAGTGAATGCAGAATACGCGCCCAGCTACGGATACCTTTGTGGAAGCTGGACAGGTCATACTTTTCGTTGGGGCTATGGATGGCGTCGTCGTCTTTGCCGAAACCAATCAGCATCGCATCCATATCCAGGACGGTCTTAAAATGCCCGGCGATCGGGATCGACCCGCCGCAACCGACATAGGCTGCTGCATTTGGCCATTCATCAGACAAAGCATTTGCAGCTTTTGCGAACGCAGGGTTTTCGGTGGACATTTGGCCCGCTGCTGACGCGCCGTGTCCGCGGAATTCCACGTCGCAATCGACTGGGATCATGTCCCGTACCATCTTGCGGAAATTCTCGCGGATTTTGTGTGGGTCTTGCGTACCCACAAGACGGAAGCTGATCTTCGCGCTCGCTTTGGACGGCAGTACAGTTTTAAAACCATCACCGGTGTAGCCAGAAATCATCCCGTTCACTTCGCAAGTGGGGCGCGACCAAATCATTTCCAAAGGACGACGGCCTTTTTCGCCTGCGGGTTCTGACAGTCCGACTTCGCCTAGAAATTCCTTTTCGTCGAATTTCAGATCATCCCAGCTTGCCGCCAGTTCGTTCGACAGCTCAGGCACACCGTCGTAGAAGTCAGGCACAGTGACTGCGCCGTTTTCGTCGTGCAGCGCTGCGATGACTTTTGCCAAAACGCGGGCAGGGTTCATTGCTAAACCACCGTACATGCCGGAATGCAGATCAAGGCTGGGACCCGTGATCGTGATCTCTTCGCCTAGCAGCCCGCGCAACTGCGTGATGATCGCAGGCGTGCTGTCGCCATAGAGGCCCGTGTCGCAGATGAGTGCGACATCGGCAGTCAGTTCTTCCGCGTTGTCCTTCATGAAAGGCACCAACGACGGGGACCCTGATTCTTCTTCGCCTTCAAAGAAGATCGAGATTTTGCCGGGCAGGGTGCCGTGGACCTTTTTCCAAGCGCGACAGGCTTCGACAAAAGTCATCAGCTGGCCTTTGTCGTCAGATGATCCACGACCACGAATGACCTTACCCTTGGCGGTATCTTCGACTTGTGGGTCAAATGGGTCGTTGTCCCATAGGTCAATCGGATCAACGGGTTGCACGTCGTAGTGGCCGTAAAACAGGACGTGTGCCCCATCGTCGCCGGTGTGACCCATCACCATCGGATGGCCGGGTGTGGCGCGTTTAGATGCATCAAAACCGATGCTGGCTAGATCATCGACCAGCCAGTCGGCAGCGGCATCACATTGGTCTTTGTACGCCGGATCGGTCGAGATCGATTGGATGCGCAGCAAGTCCAACAGACGGGCAGTGGCCGCATCAAGGTCGGCATCAATCTGGGCAAGGACGGGATCAAGGGTCATGAGTGAACGCTTTCTGTGTCTGGCTGAGTTTGCCTGCATAGGACGTCAAAATCTCAGGTCATGCAAACAGATCGGGTTAACCTATCGCTTATAAACCGATGCTAAATGTATCACGCAATCCTCGCAGTTTTGTGACAATGTGTTGGCTATGCACAAACGGGTGGCATGGCTAGTATGCGACAGAACGACGCTCAGAGGTGGGCGATGAATACCTAAAGGGAGAGAATTTGATGAAATCGGGAATGATTATTGCGACGGCGGCTGTTGTTGCACTTTTTGGCGGCGCACACAGTGCTGCGGCTGACAGCCATGCGGACGCGTGTACCTTTGATAAGGACGTTTTCGATTTTGACGAAGCAGACGTTGCAGCGCTGTACGCGTGCGTGTCCGATGACCTTGAAGCGGGCTATAGCGCCGAAGATCATGAAGTTGGCGGTGTTTACCGCACATGGGGCAACGCGGCGACGGGTCCTGCGCTGCCGGGCGTTCATGGTGAACGTTTCTTGAATACATTCGTGAACGAAGCGGGCTTTGATACCTACGTGACCTACGGCTACGGCGAAGATTTCGTAATGCCAGTCGGGACTGTCATTGCCAAAGAATCCTACAAGCTGCGCAACGACGGCACACCACGTCTGGGGCCGCTTTTGATCATGACTAAGGTCGAGCCTGGCACAGAAGCCGAAGAATTCGGCAACTGGATCTATTCAGGCGTCCAGCCAAACGGCAAAACAATGGGCGTCAAACAATCCTTCTGCCATGATTGTCACGCAGCCTACGCTGATCAGGATTCATTGGGCTATCCGCTGGAAGACGTCCGGCTAGGCGCTGAATAATCCAAGGCGGATTTCACGATAAGCAATACAATACCCCGATCTCGCGCTTGCTGGGTCGGGGTATTTATTTGAAAGCCTGCCAAGGAATTGATCTAGATCATGTCTTTGGATTCGGCCCTGTGTGATCTTGATCAAATAGGGGGCGTCAAATTGTAGCGCGTCAAAGCATGTTGATGCGCGGTCTTGTGCCCTATATGAGACCTAGAAAGGTTCTAGACTGATGCGCCATCAGTGACTTGGGCCGCTGTTAAGACGAAGGAATACCCGGTGGATTATAACGCACAACTTGATGCAGCGATCACCCGTCTTCACGACGAAGGACGCTACCGGACGTTTATCAACATCGAACGCACACGCGGTCAGTTCCCCCACGCGGTATGGAACAAAGAAGACGGGACCACTGCGCCTGTCACCGTTTGGTGCGGCAATGACTATCTCGGCATGGGCCAGCATCCGGTTGTGATGGCTGCGATGCATGAAGCGATCGAAGCCACAGGCGCGGGCTCTGGCGGGACACGTAACATTTCAGGAACAACTGTTTATCACAAACAGCTTGAGGCCGAACTGGCTGATCTACACGCTAAAGAAGAAGCGCTGCTTTTCACATCGGCCTACATCGCCAATGATGCAACATTGTCCACACTGCCAAAGCTGTTCCCTGGGTTGATCATTTATTCCGACGCGTTAAATCACGCGTCCATGATCGAAGGCGTACGCCGCAATGGCGGCGCCAAGCGGATCTTCCGTCACAACGATCTGGCGCACCTGCGCGAATTGCTCGAAGCAGATGACAGCAACGCGCCAAAGCTGATCGCGTTCGAATCCATCTATTCGATGGACGGCGATTTTGGCCTCATCGGAGAGATTTGCGATCTAGCCGACGAATTTGGTGCATTGACTTACATCGACGAAGTGCACGCCGTTGGCATGTACGGCCCACGCGGGGCAGGGGTTGCAGAACGCGACGGCCTGATGGGGCGCATCGACATCATCAACGGCACATTGGCGAAGGCTTATGGCGTTATGGGCGGCTACATCGCGGCATCTGCTCGTATGTGCGATGCGATCCGGTCCTATGCGCCTGGCTTTATCTTCACAACATCATTGCCACCCGCGATTGCCGCTGGTGCGGCCGCTTCTGTGGCGCATCTGAAGACGGATCAGGACTTGCGTGATCAGCAGCAAACACAAGCTGCGATTCTCAAGTACCGTCTAAAAGGTATGGGGCTGCCGATCATCGATCACGGATCACATATCGTGCCGCTAATTGTGGGTGATCCCGTTCACACCAAGGTTTTGTCAGACCGTTTGTTGTCTGATCACGGAATTTATGTGCAGCCGATCAACTTCCCAACTGTACCGCGCGGAACCGAACGTTTGCGGTTCACACCGTCGCCTGTACACGGTCCTGGCGAAATGGATGCGCTTGTTTCCGGATTGGATACACTGTGGAGCCACTGTGCGCTGAATCGTGCCGAAATGGCGGGCTAAGCCGCAAATTTGACTCTTTCCGCATGTGCAAACATCTTCATGTTGTGGTAGGACAGTGGTGCTACTGCTAGGATTCGGGACAGGTTTCGGCAGTACATGGGGACACAAGCGGGCTACGGTATACTATGATCGTCAAGGGATTCAGACGCAATCGCGTTCAGCAAGAAGCTGAATCGACCGGATTTGATGCATTTGATTTGCGTCTTGGTGACCTGATGCGTGGTGAACGTGCGACCATGGGCAAAAGCCTGTTGGACGTGCAGCGCGAACTCAAAATTAAAGCAGCTTACATCGCAGCGATCGAAAATGCAGACCCGACTGCGTTTGATACGCCGGGCTTTATTGCGGGCTATGTACGGTCTTATGCGCGTTACTTGAACATGGACCCCGATTGGGCGTTTGATACGTTTTGTGGCGAAAGCGGTTTTGCAACGGCACACGGCATGTCCGCCGAAGCATCCGCTGCGAAGCCATCTACGCTTCAGAAGACGCCAGCCAAAGGCAACGATATTTTCTCGTCATCCGCGACACCTTTTGTGCCGGAAGGCGACGCAATGTTCAGCCGGATCGAACCGGGCGCGATTGGTTCCGTGCTTGTGCTTGTCGCGTTGATCGGTGGCATCGGTTATGGCGGCTGGACCGTCTTGCAAGAAGTCCAGCGCGTGCAGTTTGCACCCGTTGAACAGACGCCGACGGTAGTGTCCGACATTGATCCACTGGCAGGCGGCGCGAATATCGCCCCAGAAGTCGAAGATGTTGCATCCTTTCAAGCCCCGTCTGTCGAAGCGCTGGATCGCCTTTACCGTCCTGCCGCTCTTGATGTGCCAGTACTGGTGTCGCGTGACGGGCCTATCGCATCATTGAACCCGGGATCATTTGGCGCCTTGGCGCCTGAAACGACTTTGGAACAGGCCGTTGCCGAAGCTGCCGCATTCCCTGAACCGTCCAGTGTGCAGGTTCTTGAAACGCCTGCGCCTGCGGTGCAGATGGTCGCCGTGCGCCCTGCGTGGGTGCGCGTGAAAGCGGCTGACGGAACAACGATCTACGAAGCCACAATGCAGGCTGGTGACACCTTCACGGTACCACAAACCGAAAACCCCGCGACTTTGCGGGTTGGTGCATCTGGTGCGATCTATTTCGCGATCAACGGCACTCATTACGGGCCTGCTGGTCCACGTGGTCAGGTGACGTCGAACCTTGCAATGTCGGTTGATAATCTGACAGCCAGCTACTCTGTCGCGGATATCGCAGCTGACAGCGATTTGGCAGAAGTCGTCCGCGTCGCCGAAGTGGCCCCTGCGGCACAATAACCTGCGGCTTACCCGTTGCCGTGAGGCGGCGGCAAGCATAGGTTAAGGCCAATCGCGTAATTCAAAGGCCATACCCCAATGTCGCTGAATCATATCCGTCCTTGGCGTAACATTTACCGGCGTGAAAGCCGTCAGATCATGGTGGGCAATGTGCCCGTTGGGGGCGGTGCGCCGATCTCTGTCCAGACGATGACCAACACGCTGACAACAGACGTGAAGGCAACGATCGAACAGATCAATGCAGCGGCAGAAGCGGGGGCCGACATTGTACGTGTGTCCGTGCCGGACGAAGCGTCCAGCAAGGCGCTAAAGTTGATCGTGCCAGAGGTGTCAGTGCCTCTCGTGGCGGATATCCATTTCCATTACAAACGCGGTATTGAAGCGGCAGAAGCGGGTGCTGCCTGTCTGCGTATCAATCCCGGCAATATCGGCGACGAAAAACGCGTCAAGGAAGTCATCAAAGCGGCCCGCGACCACAATTGCTCAATCCGGATCGGGGTGAACGCCGGATCGCTGGAAAAACATTTGCTGGATAAATACGGTGAACCGACGCCTGACGCGATGGTTGAATCCGGTCTCGATCACATCAAGATTCTGCAAGACAACGATTTCCACGAATTCAAAATCAGCTGTAAGGCGTCTGACGTTTTCATGGCGGCAGCTGCCTACCAGCAGCTTGCCGAAGCCACTGATGCACCGATCCACCTTGGTATCACCGAAGCCGGCGGTTTGATCAGTGGTACAGTCAAATCCGCCATCGGCATGGGCAACCTGTTGTGGATGGGGATCGGGGACACGATCCGTGTGTCGCTGTCCGCTGATCCCGTAGAAGAAGTCAAAATGGGCTTCGAGATACTCAAATCATTGGGACTGCGCCACCGCGGCGTGAACATCATTTCGTGTCCGTCATGTGCCCGCCAAGGGTTTGATGTGATCAAAACGGTCGAAACGCTTGAACAACGGCTTGAGCATATCAAAACGCCCATGTCGCTTAGCATTATCGGGTGTGTTGTGAACGGACCGGGTGAGGCACTGATGACCGACGTGGGCTTCACAGGCGGCGGTGCGGGTCACGGCATGGTCTATCTGGCGGGCAAGCAAAGCCACAAACAAGACAACGACAGTATGGTCGAACACATTGTCGAACAGGTCGAAAAGAAAGCCGCTGAACTCGACGCGCTTGCAGCCAAAAAAGAAGCGGCAGAGTAATCTCTGCCGCCTTATTCTTTTGGCTCTAAGTATCCCTGCCGGAGGCATCTGAAAAATGCCCCCTGCGCAAGTTGCCGCGTTTAGCCGTACCAGCCGCCCATTTTTGCGGAAATACCATCAGCAAGCATTTCGGCAAATGCCATCGGGTCCTGTGTGCCATTGTCCCGACCGCGATAGTGGTACGGGTAAACGTTCGCGGGTTTGAATTCGTTCACGGCAACAGCAGCGGCTTCTGCGCTCATCGTGAATGGCAAGTTCATGCAAACAAACGCGATGTCGATGTCTTCCAATGCGCGCATTTCCGGGATGTCTTCGGTGTCACCGGAAATATAGACGCGGGATCCATCTACGGTCAGAACGTAGCCGTTGTCGCGGCCTTTAGGGTGAAAGTTCAAACGTTCTTCTGTCGTGTTATACGCAGGGATTGCTTCAATCGCGATATCACCGAATGTCGTGTCATCACCGTTTGCCATCTGCATCGCTTTGGCTTGCATGTTTTCTGGCAACATATCGAATACGGCAGGGTTGGTGACCAGTGCTGTGTTTTCCGCAACGATGCCATTGAGTGTATCGGGGTTGAAGTGATCGCCATGCTCATGCGTGATCAGTACAAGATCGGCAGTCGGGAAGCCTTCGTAGTTGGACGCATCTCCCACAGGGTCGACGTAGATCACCGCAGTTGGCGTCTTCATCACGAATGATGCGTGGTCCACAGGGGTAATTTCGATCGAGCCGTTGACGGTCGGAAAGCTGTCCGCGCCGTGCCCATCTGCATGTGCTGCGAACGGCAGGACAGTCAGCGTGCTGGCTGCTGCTGTGTGAATTAGGAACTGACGGCGGTTTTGGGACAGGCGCTGCATGGCAATCTCCTGGTTGTGCATATTCTTTATACGCTACACCTAGGGCGTTCCGTCGCAGCGGCCAGATGATTTATCGATAAGGCCGAATTATCCGTCGCGGGACCGTAGTTGGGCGACGATCTGTTCCATCTGCGCCAATGGTACGTAACCTCGCAACATTTGGTCTTCGAACACGAAGGACGGCGTGCCTGTGATTGCCAAGGCGTCTGCCAGTGCACGGTTTTCTGCGATCACTGCGTTGACTTCCGGGCCGTTCATCATGTCCGCCAATGCGTCGTGATCATATCCAAACGCGTCTGAAATCCGCGCAAGGTTCGCGTCCGTGATATTCCCTTGGTATTCCATCAGCGTGTTGTGGATGTCGTAATAGGCGTCATCGCCCACGACTTGTTGTACGGCCAATGCGTAACGGGATGCCAAAACGGACTGTTCCCCTAGGATCGGCAGTTCCTTGATCACATAGCGGATATTTGTGTCGCCATCGATCAAAGCCGCGACCTCGGGGTGGGCGCGTTTGCAGTAACCGCACCGATAATCAAGGAACTCAACGACTGTGAAATCGCCGTCCGGATTGCCCCCGACGAAAGATGTATCGCTGCTGAACAATGCGTCGGCATTTTGTGCCACGAGGTTCACGTCGTTCGCCCGTGCGTCCGCCGCCTGACGATCTTCGAGAACGCCGATGGCTTCCATCAACACTTCAGGGTTTTCCAGTAGATATGCACGCACCTCGGCCCGGAACGCTGTGCGTTCTTCTGGTGTCATGTCTTGTGCGACAACAGGTGTGGCAAGAGCTGCCATCACGGCGAGAGGGGCGAAACGAAGCATAATCTGTTTTCCTATACAGGGTCGTCACCTGAAAACCATATCGCGCACTGCGTGCCAAGTGCCATTGACGCCGCATGGCGCTTGCGTGCAAAACTCTGCCAAAATCATAAAGGGCAGCAGATGCGTCATTCAACCCGTGGTATGGTCGATCCGTTTATTGTGATGGATGTGATGGAGGCCGCACGTCAGGCCGAAGCTGCAGGGCGTCACATCATCCACATGGAGGTCGGCCAGCCTGGAACGGGTGCGCCCGCAGAAGCACGTGCGCGACTGGCGGCCGATCTGGATGACCCGCTTGGTTACACCGTGGGGCTGGGCCTGCCGGAATTGCGCGCACGGATCGCCCAACACTACCGCGACTGGTATGACGTTGATCTTGATCCGAACCGTGTCGTCATCACGTCTGGGGCGTCGGGTGCTTTCCTTTTGGCCTTTAGTGCGTTGTTTGATAACGCTGAACGGGTGGGGCTGGGCACACCGTGTTATCCATCCTACAGGCAAATTCTAAAGGCTGTTGGCCTAACGCCTGTTGATATTGAAACGACGCTTGCGGATCGGTTCCAACCACAGCCATCTGCAGTTGTTGATCACGATCTGGCTGGGTTGATCGTGGCATCCCCCGCGAACCCGACTGGTACGATGCTGGACAAAGGTGAACTTGCGGCTTTGGCCAAAGCCTGCACCGAAAACGGGGCGGCGTTGATATCAGACGAGATTTACCACGGGCTTGGCTACGACCGTCGCGCTGTCTCTGCGCTAGAGGTCACCAACGACGCTTACGTGATCAATTCGTTTTCCAAGTATTTCTCGATGACAGGTTGGCGCGTCGGCTGGATGATTGTGCCTGAAGATCACGTGCGGATCGTGGAACGACTGGCGCAAAATATGTTTATCTGCGCACCGCACGCAGCCCAACGTTTAGCATTGTATTCAATGGATTGTGGTGCAGAGCTTACGCAGAATATCGACGTCTACACCGCAAACCGACAGCTGATGATTGATGGCCTGACGGCTGCAGGGTTCACCAAATTCGCACCACCTGACGGGGCGTTTTACGTCTACGTCGATGTGTCGGATTACACTGATGACGCGCTCGGTTTTGCGGGCGAGATTTTGGATCAGGCTGGGGTTGCCGTCACGCCGGGGCTCGATTTTGACCCCAAACGCGGGCACCACTGGCTACGGTTTTCTTATGCGCGTGGCACGACAGACATCACCGAAGGTCTCGCTAGGTTGTCCGCCTTTATGAAAGGGCGTGCGGCATGATCCGCGTCGTGGCGGCGTTCTTGATGACGGCGGGATCTGCGTTTGCGCAAGATTTTAGTGGCTTGGCGCGCATAGATCATGCCGCCAGCGCGATCACAGATACGCGCCAAGGCATGGCTGTGGATTTGCAACTGTCGCAGATTGTACCTTACCGCGTGTTCACGCTGGATGAACCGCGTCGTCTGGTTGTTGATTTTCGCGAAATTGATTGGACGGGTACAGATAAGACCCAACTTGATCAGTCCGACATTGCCAGCGACATCCGCTTTGGCGCTTTTCAAGCGGGTTGGTCGCGGCTTGTCGTTGATCTATCAGAACCGGTTGTGCTCAAAGCGGCAGAAATGACTGTAAATCAATTGGATAACACCGCCAAGCTCACGTTAGTTTTGCGTGATGCAGACCAAGTCGAATTTGCTGCGACCTCTGGCGCACCTGTCAGTGCGGCGTGGGATATCGCCACCGCACAACCCAGTTTGCCAGCACCAACGCCAGAAGACGGCCCACTGACAGTGGTGCTGGATCCGGGGCACGGCGGTGTTGATCCCGGCGCAATTCAGGGCGGCGTTGTCGAAGCAAATCTGATGCTGAAACTTGCCATCGAAGTGGCAGAAGCGTTGAACAGAACAGGCCAAGTGCGGGCCATCTTGACCCGTGAAGCCGACATCTTTGTTCCATTGGAAGGGCGGATGACTATTGCACGCGCTGCGAAGGCGGACCTGTTTATTTCGTTGCACGCCGATGCGTTGGAAGTGGACGAAGCCCGTGGTGCGTCGATCTACACACTCAACGCTGAAGGGTCGGACCGCGCCGCCGCTCGAATGGCCGAACGACACGAACGGGGCGATTTGCTGGCGGGCGTCGATTTGTCAGAACAAGACGATAGGGTCGCGACCGTTTTGATGGACCTTGCGCGCGCCGAAACCGAACCGCAAAGCCAACGCTTTGCAGAACAGGCGGTGGCAGCGCTGCGCGACGCAGGTGCCCGTCTCAATTCAAGGCCGCGCCGCGAAGGGCGGTTGGCCGTTTTGAATGCACCTGATTTTGCGTCCGTTTTGATCGAAGTCGGGTTTTTGTCTAACGCAAATGACCGCGCGATGCTGTCCACGCCATCGGGCCGCGCGCCCGTCGTGGAAGGGATTGTCTCAGGCGTACTGACCTGGGCCCGCGAAGAGGCCGCGCGCGCGCCGCTGGTTCGCCAGTAAAACGTGATCATCGGGGCGCAAAAATAGGCGAATTCCAGCAGGTTTCCCCGTAATCGGCTTTTGACCATCACCGCAACAGCGCGTATACCAGCGGCCAACAAATCCAAAAGGATTACGGGCTTGCTGCGGTTTATATTATCTTTCTTCGGGGGTATCTTCACGACCCTCACGTTTGGTCTTGCGATCTGTGCGCTGGGGCTGGGCGGCGTGTTCTATGCCTACGGGCGTGACCTGCCGTCTTATGACGTGCTTTCACAATACGCGCCTAAAACAATCAGCCGAATCTATTCTGGTGAAGGTAAGATCATTGATGAATTCGCGACCGAACGGCGCTTGTTCACGCCGATCGAAGAAATTCCTGACATCGTAAAGCAGGCGTTCATCTCTGCGGAAGATAAGAATTTCTACGAACACCCGGGCTACGATCCACGCGGTATGGCGTCCGCGTTCGTGGATGCAGTCCAATCACGCGGTGAAGACCTGCGTGGTGCGTCTACGATTACACAGCAGGTCGCCAAGAACTTCCTTCTGGACGGATCGCGGCGCGGTCTGGACGGGATTTCACGGAAGATCAAAGAAATCATTCTGGCACCTCGGCTGGAAGAAACGCTTGGTAAAGATGGCGTTTTGGAACTGTACCTGAACGAAATCGACCTTGGTGTCCGGTCCTTTGGTGTGACAGCGGCGGCGCAAAGTTATTTCAACAAATCGCTGTCCGAACTGAACCCGGCAGAGGCCGCATTCCTCGCCGTGCACCCAAAAGCGCCGTACAGCTACCACCCAGTGCGGAACCGCGAAGCCGCGCTTGATCGCCGCGCGTTTATTCTGCGCGAGATGCACGAAAACGGCTACATCACGGATGAAGAATGGGAAGTCGCGAAGGCTGACCCATTGTTAACCGTGCAGGGCGGGGATTTCCCGTCGCACTTCGATGAACGCCCGCCACGTGATTACTTTACAGATGAAATCCGTCGCCAACTGTCTGCTAACTTTGGTGAAGAAGAATTCTTCAACGGCGGTCTGTCGATCCGCGCGACCATCGACGAAGAACTGCAAAAGGTAGCCGCAGAATCGCTGCAGATTTCGCTTGAGGACTTTGATCGCGGTCTTGGAATCTGGCGCGGCACAGGTGAATCCATTCCGGCAGAGGCTTTGGTCGATGAAGCATCGTGGCGCGATGCATTGTCCGACGTCCGTGTCGCCCGCGATATCGAACTGGAAAACGAATGGTTTCCAGCCGTTGTGCTAGGGATCGAAGACCAGCAACTGCGCGTAGGTATTGAAGGCATCGTTGAAACCGCCGCCGAACCACAGGTCGTCCCCCGCGAAGACATCCAGTGGATGCGCGGTAATTTCTTCGACAATTTTGAAATCGGTGACGTGGTCCACGTGCGCCGCATGACCCAAGACAGCGACGGTGCATTTATCCGTTGGACGCTGCGCCAAGTGCCAGAAGTGCAGGGCGGGTTTATGGCGATGGACGTGAACACAGGCCGCGTGCTGGCGATGCAGGGCGGGTTTTCCTATCAGAACTCAGTCTTTAACCGCGCGACGCAGGCCCGTCGTCAGCCGGGGTCATCCTTCAAACCTTTTGTTTATGCAGCAGCCCTCGACTCCGGTTATTCGCCTGCGACGATCGTGGTCGATAGCCCGATCGAGATTAACACGCCGCAAGGTGTCTGGCGTCCGCAAAACTCTTCCAATCAGTTCTATGGCCCGACGCCTTTGCGCACGGGGATCGAACAATCTCGGAATCTGATGACCATTCGTCTCGCGCAAGAGGTCGGGATGGGGACAATTGCGGAATATGCCGAACGTTTCGGCGTTTACGACAATATGAACCGCGTTCTGGCGGCGTCATTGGGGTCGGATGAAACCACTGTGTTCAAGATGGTCGCGGCCTACGCGATGTTTGCGAATGGCGGCGAACGTGTGGAGCCAACATTGGTCGACCGTGTGCAAGACCGTTACGGTGCGACTGTGTATCGTCATGACCAGCGGAATTGCGTCAACTGCACGGGCTACGAACTCGGTGCAGGCGAAGCGCCACGTATCGTGTCCAACCGCGAACGCGTGATGAACGAAATCACGGCGTACCAGCTGACATCCATGATGCAGGGCGTTGTGGATCGCGGGACAGCCAAGCGGACGGTGAACCAGTCTGTGCCAATCGCTGGTAAAACAGGTACAACGAACGACACCAAAGACGTTTGGTTCGTGGGCTTCTCATCGAACATCGTGGCCGGGTGCTACATCGGATATGATACGCCACGCACAATGCGCGGCGCGTCCGGTGGCGGGACATGTGGTCCAGTCTTTAACCGCTTCATGACCAAAGCGGTTGAACGTTTCGGCGGCGGCGCGTTCCGTGCGCCTGAAGATTGCCAATTTATCCGGATCGACCGCTTTTCTGGTGCGCGTTTGCCGGATGGTGCGACAGGCGACAACGTGATCGCGGAATGTTTCCGTCCGGGCGAAGAACCTGTCTTCGGGATCACATTTGACGGTGGTTTTGGCGTATCAGCCAACCTGCCGCTGTTTGAAGAAGTGCCGCGCGCGGCTCGTCAGGTCACCACGTCCACTGGTGGCACTGCGACTGTGGGGCCAAAGGCGTCCTTTGGGTCACTCTCCTCTGGCGGTTTGTACTAGCACGATTGCCCGTCGCGATGCGGCGGGCTATCACCTTTTGAAATCACATTATATTTGCGGAAACGATCCATGCGCGCTGAGACACAAAACACGATTGCGGCCATTGAAAAGTCATTGGCTTTGCTCGCACAGCGGCTCGATTACGAAACAGCGCCGCATCGCTTGGAAGAATTCAACGCGCGCGTTGAGGATCCGAACCTGTGGGATGATGCGACAGCGGCCCAAAAGCTGATGCGCGATCGTCAGAATCTTGTGGACGGGATCGACAACTACGAAAAGCTTAAACAGGAATTGACCGACACGGTCGACCTGATCGAACTCGGCGAAATGGAAGACGACGCGGAAGTGGTGGCGGAAGCCGAAACATCGCTAGGCGAACTGGCTGAACTTGCGGCCAAGAAAGAACTCGAAGCCTTGCTTGACGGCGAAGCGGACGGCAACGACACGTTCCTCGAAATCAACTCTGGCGCAGGCGGTACCGAATCCTGTGACTGGGCGTCGATGCTGGCGCGGATGTATGTCCGTTGGGCCGAACGCAAAGGGTACAAAGTCGAATTGCAGTCGACGACACCGGGGGAAGAAGCGGGGATCAAATCCGCGTCCTACAAGATCAGCGGTCAGAACGCTTATGGTTGGTTGAAGTCGGAAAGCGGCGTGCACCGGCTCGTGCGCATTTCACCGTTTGATAGTGCCGCCAAGCGGCACACGTCTTTTACATCTGTGAAGGTGTATCCGGTTGTTGACGACAACATCGAAATCGAAGTGAACCCGGCAGATATTCGTCTAGATACCTACCGGTCCTCCGGTGCTGGTGGTCAGCACGTCAACACCACCGATTCCGCAGTCCGGATTACCCACCACCCAACAGGGATTGTGGTCACGTCATCTGAAAAATCCCAACACCAAAACCGCGACATCGCGATGAAGGCACTCAAGTCGCGATTGTACCAGATCGAACTTGATAAACGTTCTGCGTTAGTTAATGAAGTTCACGAGAATGCTGGTGATGCGGGATGGGGCAACCAAATCCGATCTTATGTTCTGCAGCCATATCAAATGGTTAAAGATCTCCGGACACGGTTTGAAACATCCGATACTCAAGGTGTTCTTGATGGTGACCTTGATGGCCTGATGGCCGCAACGCTCGCCATGGACGTATCAGGAATGAGCCGCGCCGATGCGACGGCTGAGGATTGATGTAACTGAGTTAACGAGGAAGACGGATATATGAAATCTACATCGCTTTTTGCAATCGCTGCAGCATCAACTTTGGCCGCATGTGGCGGATCGGGGGGCGGTGGTGCCGTTACGCCCGTTCCGGTTCCAGTGCCCGCTGTCGAATTTGAAGCTGGCGTCGTCACAACCAATGCAGACGGGTCGTTTACGATCGTCCAAGGCGGCGAAACGATCAATTTGCCTGCGTCGCGTTTCACGTCGAATGGCCAACTTGCATGGCAAACGGGCTTTAACGGCGGCGTAGACAACGCGAACAGCTTTATCACCGACGACGTGACTGCCATTGGCGGCGTGTCTGGCGGGGCAGGCGGCACTGCGTTCTCTGGTATTACTGGAACTCTTGGTGACGCCCCAGCAGGTGACGCTACATTTGACGGTCGGTTTGCCGTGAGCGAAACGTCGGGCGCAGGACGCACCGGTCCGATTAGCTTGGTCTATGACTTGTCCGGCAACACGCTGGAAAGCGCCGCTGGCGCAGCACTTGTTGTTGACGGCGATGTTGCATCAAACGGTCAAGTTACCGGTTCGGTGACATTCGGTAGCGAAACTGCTGAATTCGAAGGCGGCTTCTACGGCGATGATGCTGTTGCTGGCGCATTCAATAACGACGCCATCGGTGGTGTCTTTTACGGCACAAACTAAACGCGATCCATTGGCGCAGCACACTCATGCGTTGCGCCAATGAGCCAAATCTTGATGCTGACGTGTAAACGATGCCCTCGCAAAGAGGGATGATCCAAGCGTGAGGCAGCAAGATGATCCGGTTCCCTATCCCACTTCTATTGACCACTTTGGCATTAAGCGCCTGTGGCGACGGGTCAAACCCGTTCAACTTCACGACTGACTTACCGGACGATGTGGCAACCTACGTCGATCCGGGCGCGGTAAACCAAGACGCTGACGGTGCCGTTTCAATTGAGCAAACCACCGGGACAATCGACATCCCCGAATTGACGTTGACGGATACTGAAATCTCAGCGTTTTCTGACGATGAAACCAGCGGGAACGCAGTGCAAAGCGCGGATATGCTTGCGATTGGTGGGATCAGCAATGGCGTGGGGTTTGCAGGTATCACCGGTACAACCGCAACAACGGCCCCCGAGAGTAACGCGACATTTACCGGCAATTACGCCGTGACAAACGCAAGCGGCACCTCAACTGGCCCGCTTGAAGTGATTTACACCTTCGGCAACAATACATTGATCAGCGTTGACGGCGACGTCAGTGTCGCAGCGATTGCCAATGGAACCACACTGACGGGCAGCGTGACATACGCTGGCGAAAGCGGTGCGTTGTCCGGCGGATTTTATCCGGAAGGCCAGCTTGCAGCGGCATTCAATGGCGAAGCGATGGGTGGTGTGATCTTCGCTGCGCAGTAACGGCTCGTGACATAAGCACTCAAGCAACAAAAAAGGCGCCACCAGAAATGGGGCGCCTTTGTCGTGTGAGCTGCGTAAACGGCTTACTTGTTTTCTGGCATCTTTGCTTTTGGCGCTGTGCCTGCAGTGGACAATGGATCGTCCTGACGCTGCACAGAACCTTCAAAGTGGGCACCAGACTCTATAGCGATTGTCTTGTGGATGATGTCACCCTCAACACGTGCTGTCGCTGTCAGCCGGACCTTCAGGCCACGCACACGGCCAACAACGCGGCCGTTAACCACAACGTCATCAGCAACAACTTCGCCTTTCACAGTTGCGCCTTCGCCAACTGTCAGCAGGTGGGCGCGGATGTCGCCGTCTACTTGACCTTCGATATTGATATCGCCGGTTGTTTTGATGTTGCCAGTGATCAAAAGGTCAGCGGACAGCGTGGACGCTGGCGGCTTCGCTTTTGGTGCGGCAGCTTTGTAATCAGCAGAGCCAGTGGATGCAGCAGGCTTTGCTGTAGCAGTGTCTGTAGCGGGCTTGTCGCCGGCGGCAGGTGCAGGTTCGTTGATTTTGCTTTTAGAAAACATCTTGTCCAGCTCTTATGTAAATCATCGGGTTAACAGGTGATCCGCCAACGCGAACCTCGTAATGCAAGTGCGGTCCGGTAGACCGTCCGGAGTTCCCCATATCACCAATCCGCTCGCCGCGCGAGACCCTTTGTCCAACTGACACGCGCATACGGTTCAGGTGGGCATAACGGGTCTCAATACCGAACTCGTGTTGGATCTTGATCAGGCGGCCATAACCGGACGACCAACCCGCAGATGTGACAACGCCGTCAGCGGTTGCATAAATAGGCGTACCAACAGGACCTGCGAAATCAGTACCAGCATGCAGGCGTCCCCAACGCTGACCAAAACCAGATGTCAGGCGGTAATTTGACTTCACAGGAATATCGAATGGGGCGCGTTCGGCTGCGATACGGTACAGGTTGATCCGGTCGAGTTTGCCAAGAATGCCGTTCGCGCGTTCTGCATCTGGATCAGGTGCACCGCCACGGGTTGAGAATGACAGCGGCATCAGTGGGCCACCTTGGCCAGAATATCCGCGGCGGACTTGGGCAAGCAGGTTGTCGGGGTTCATGCCAGCGGCACGGAACATGTCATCCAGCGGTTCAACAGAGACAAGCATGGCTTCTTCCAACTGACGGAAGATTTCGTCGTTCTTGTCCTGCAGCAGGCGCAGTTCCAGTTCAATTTCTGAAGCGCGATCAATCGCGAATTTGGCATCCTCGGCGATCAGGTCGCGTTCGGCAGATGTTTCGGCCAGCGCAGAGGCCAGCAATTCAACCGTGCCGTTTGCTTCTTCGCTGATGGCGTCAACAGCGGCAGGGTCAGTGCCGTCCGCGGCAATTGTGGCCAGTTGGTCGCGTGCATCTTCACGTTCGCGCATCGTGCTGCGCAGCGTGGCTTGAACAACCTCAAGACCGGTTTCCAATTCGCGGCGTTTATCTTCGGTGGCCAGCAATTCGGATTGCATGATCGAAATCTGCTCAAGCGCTGAACTAAACCGTTCCTGCGCCGCCATTGCTTCGTCAGCACGGGCGTCGCGTTCGGCAGACAAAGCGTTCAAGCGGTGTTCGTAGACCATTTGGTCACGCTGGGCCTGCGCCCGAAAGTTACCAGATCCGATGCTGTCCATCAGCAAAATCGCAGTGGCGATGATCGTCCACGCGACAACCACGATGCTGCCAGCCCAAGCGACAAGCTGTGTTTCTGGCATCAAACGAATGAAGCGTGTTTCAGAATCCGAGCGCAAGAAAAGGCGCTTCTCCGGAAAGTATTGCTCAAGCCAATGGTGAATGCGGTTAGTCAGCCGTGATCGCACGTGATGCCCTCTTGTCCCAATTCCCTACACGGCAAGCTCCCACACCCGTTGGTCCGCGTGCGATTGTGTTAGGGAATAGGTCGGCGTCCCGCAACAACTTTGGCAGTTAAGCAGGCGAAAACACGTCATTTTCGACGTTTTTGCGCGGGTTTCTGCCGATCTACGGTTAAGTCGGTCGTCCGTCCTTGGTTAACGGCCAGTAGAAATCCGGTGGAATACCCGCTTCGGCGCGTTTTTCTTCGTTGAACGGAGGGCGCAGGTCACTGTGGAAATACTTGCGGACGAGGGCGTGAAAGAAGGGCGTTGGATCTTCTTCTTGACGCCCACATAGATAGTGGAACCACTTCGATCCGTATGCCACGTGATGGACTTCCTCGGCATAGATTGTCTCAAGTGCGGCCACAGCATCGTGGGCTTTTGCCTGCTTGAAAATCTTGATCATGCCGGGGGTCACGTCTAACCCACGCGCCTCCAGCACCATTGGCACGACGGCCAAGCGCCCGTAAAGATCGCCCTTTGTATCCTCAGCAGCACGCCACATGCCCGCATGGGCAGGCAAGGCGCCGTAGTGCGATCCCTCCGCTTCAAGACAGTCGCACATCAGATTGAAATGTTTGGATTCTTCGTCTGCGGCTTGGACCCAATCGTCGTAGAACCCTATTGGCATCTTCACGTCCGTAAAGCGCGCAATGATGTCCCAATGCAGGTCAACGGCGTTCAGCTCAATATGGGCCACGGCATGCAACAACGCGATGCGGCCCTCGGGTGTGCCGGGCTTGCGGTGTGGCACATCGCGTGGGTTCAGCAGTTCTGGCGCGGCGGGACGTGCAGGTATATCCGGCGGGTTGGCATGACCAATCTCGGGTACTTCGCCCGCCGCACGTGCATCGCGCCATGCTTGCGCAAACTCGCGTGATATCGCGGTTTTTTCGCGTCCGTCAGCCGTCGTTAAGACGGTCACGGCCATCTGTGCCAGTGGCAGCATTGCGTTGTCCTTCAATTCTTTTGGCACCAAACATCCCCGACGGAGGCCTAAATTTTCGTAGAAAATTCGGATCCTTACAGCGCGCGGACTGATTCAAGCACGGCGTCCACGTGACCCGGCACTTTCACCTTACGCCAGATCTGCGCAATCTTTCCGTCTCCGTCAATCAGGTAGGTCGCGCGTTCGATCCCCATGTATTTTTTGCCGTACATGTTTTTCTCGACCCACACACCGTAGTCTTCACAGACGGTGCCGTCTTCGTCAGACAGCAAAGGAATGCCCAGCTCATATTTGGCGCGGAATTTTTCGTGTTTAGAGACGCTGTCTTTCGAGACACCCCAAACAACGGCACCGGCTTCTGCGAATGCGGCGGCCTGTTCGGTAAACCCAATCGCTTCTTTTGTGCATCCGGGTGTGTCGTCTTTGGGGTAAAAGTAGACCACGACCTTCATGCCCTTGGTCTCGGACAAATCAACCATGCCACCGCCGTCGCGTGGTAGATTGATTGCGGGGGCCGGATCGCCAACAGTCAGATTTGTCATGGTTTACCCTTCGGTCTGTGCATTTAAGGTTTTGTTTTAGGGCAAGGCGCGCAAAGATAAAGCCCGGGACACAAAATGCGGCGCTTTTTCTTGGGTTCTTTCCAAGATCGCCGTAATGGGCAGCGATGAACGACGAACCACAGCTAGACGCGGTCGAAGAACCGGCGACGCGGGCAAAGCCGCCGCGCAGCGCGTGGCGTCATTGGACGCGACATAGCGTCAAGCTCTCCGCCGTCTTGTTACTGACGCCGCTTGTGATTGCGATGATCGTGGCCGTTGCCATACTAGATCGCGATATTACCGCACCTTCATGGATCAAATCGCGCGTAGAGGCGACAGCAGGTGACTTTCTAAGCGGTGGCGCGCTGAGTTTCGGCGAAGTGACCGTCAATCTGGGCCGCGACCTGCATCCGCGTGTCACATTGCGCGATACCACATTGACCGATGCGGCAGGCACCACAGTGGCGCGCATTCCGGTCGTGCGTGGTTTGATGTCACCACGCGGTCTTGTGCTGCAAGGCGAAGCGTTGATGCAGGACGTTCAGTTAAGTGGTGCGCAGATTAATTTACGCCGCAACGCAGACGGGACCGTCGCACTCGCATTTCAGACGGGCGGGCAGGACGTGGGGCAGGCGGGCAGCTTTGCCGAATTGCTGGATCAGGTGGATCAAGCGTTCGAACAGCCTGCTCTTGCCGCGCTTGAAACGATCCGCGCGGATGGATTGATCGTCAATTACCAAGATGCGCGCGCGGGCAAGGCGTGGACTGTGGATGGCGGCCAGATCAATCTGGACCTGCGCGACGACCAAACCGACTTACGCGGCGCGTTTTCGGTATTGTCTGGCGGGGCAGGTGTCACCGATCTAGCACTGACATATAATAGCCCACGCGGCAGCCGCGCGGCAGATTTTGGCGTGAACGTCACAGATGCCTTCGCGTCCGATATCGCGGCGCAATCAGCGGCGCTAAGCTGGATGGCCGATATCAACGCCCCTATTTCGCTGACGCTGCGAACTGTTATGGATGAAGAAGGCGCACTTGGCCCACTGAATGCCACGTTGGCCTTGGGGCGGGGTGCGTTGCAGCCCAATGCGGCAACTGAACCGATCCGATTTGACGCCGCCAAGGCGTATCTCAATTTCGATCCAGCCACACAGACGATCAGCTTTGATCAGATTGAGGTGAGCAGTGATTGGGGCAATCTACGCGCAAATGGTCAGGCGTTTCTGAAAGACATCGAAGATGGTCTTCCGCAATCGCTTGTTGGGCAATTCAGCTTTGCCGATACATTGTTAAACCCGCCGGGTCTGTATGAAAACGGCCTGACACTCCCCAACACGCAAGTCGATATGCGCTTGAATCTCAGTCCCTTTGCGATTGATCTTGGTCAGGTCTTTGTGCAAACCGAAACCGTCAACATCCTCAGTAAAGGCAGGTTTGCGGCGACAGATGCAGGGTGGGACGTGGCCGTAGACGCGGGCATTGATCAGTTCGATCAAGCTGCGTTGTTGCAGCTTTGGCCCGCGCAATCACTCGGGAAAGTGCGCGGTTGGCTTGAACGTCAAGTTCCCTTGGCAGACTATTCCGATTTGCATTTCGCCTTTCGGAAACGTCCAGGGGCCGCCGCGCAAGTTGCAGGAAACTACGCATTTGAAAACGCGGAAATCTGGTTCCTGAATTCGATGCCACCCATTGTTGGTGCCGCTGGCCTGGGCACATTTACAGCCGACACGTTCACGACAACCTTGGACGCTGGCCATGTGGCAGCCCCAGTTGGCGGTAGGTTAGATGCGACAGGATCGGTCCTGCATATGCCTGATCTGAAACAAGATCCGCGCCCTGCGGAACATGACATTCGCCTCAGCGGATCAATGACAGCAGTGATGTCGATGATGGACCTGCCGCCGCTCGGCTTTACGACACGTGCGAAACTGCCCGTTGATGTCGCCGACGGGAGTGTGAACGCGCGGATCAATCTGCGTCATCCAATGCGGCGCGGGAATACGCCTGCTGATTTTGATGTTGAAGTGACGGCTGAACTGCGCGGCATCAATTCAAACCGGCTGATCCCCAATCGTCGTCTATCGGCTGATCGCCTTTCACTGTTCGCGGATCAAACGAGGCTTGAAATTTCGGGTGCCGCGACTGTTGACGGAATCGGGATGAATGGATCTTGGGTCCAGCGCTTCGATGGAACGGGCAGTAGGCTGCAAGCTGGGCTGACTTTGTCGGAAAACGCAATGCGCGCTTTCAATGTGTCGCTCCCACCGGGATCGGTGGCTGGCACTGCGCCTGCGCGGATCGACCTGCGCATACCATCGGGGCAGGCACCACAATATACAATATCCTCAGATTTGCGCGGCATGCGCGTGGCGATCCCTGCGGTGGGGTGGGCAAAAGCGCGGCAAACACCCGGAGATTTGCGCGTGGCTGGTCGCTTGGGGGATGCGCCACAGGTCGATGAAATCGCAATCTCAGGAGGCGGGTTAAGCGCTCGCGGTGACGTCACATTCAAGGGCGACGGGTCCTTGGACCGTGCCCGTTTTTCACAGGTACAGGTCGGAAATTGGCTCAACGCACCGATCACGCTGCGAGGACGCGGTGAAGGCCGTCCCGTTGGTGTCGAAATCAGAGGCGGCGCTATCGATCTGCGCCGCGCCAATTTTGGCCCAAGTTCGGGCAGTGCGACAGGGCCGATTTCAATCGCGCTCGACAGGTTGCAGGTGACGCAAGGGATTGCCCTGAACCGATTTGCCGGTGAGTTCACCAGCTCCGGTGGCTTTGCAGGCCAGTTCACAGCAAAGATCAACGATGCAGCCAACATTCAAGGAACGGTTGCCCCGCGCAACGGGCGGTCTGCGGTGCGCTTGCTCAGTGACGATGCGGGCGGTGTGGCGCGTGCAACGGGTCTTTTGCGGGGGGCACGGGGCGGCACGCTTGACCTGACGCTGCTGCCGACGGGCGGGGACGGGACGTTTGATGGGGCCTTGGCGATCCGTAGCCTGCGCATCCAAGATGCCCCCGCGATAGCCGCGCTTCTGGATGCCATCAGCGTAGTTGGCCTGTTGCAGCAATTGGACGGGCAGGGCATCGCCTTTGACGAAGTCGATGCGCGGTTCCGCCTGACCCCACAGCAAGTCATCCTGACACAATCAAGCGCGGTGGGTCCGGGGCTTGGCATTTCGCTGGATGGGATTTACACGCTCGCCAGCAAACAAATGGACTTTCAGGGCGTGATTTCACCGCTCTACATCATCAACGCGATTGGGTCGATTTTCACACGCCGTGGAGAAGGTCTCATCGGGTTCAACTTTAACATCGGCGGCACAGCAGACGCGCCCAGAGTCAGCGTCAATCCACTGTCCGCACTGACACCCGGCATGTTCCGCGAAATCTTTCGCCGTGCCCCGCCACAGGTTCCCCAATGAAGCTTTCCGATTTCGACTTTTCGCTGCCTGACGACCGGATCGCGGTGCGCCCTGCAAAGCCGCGCACATCCGCCAAACTGTTGTTGGCGCAAGGGGATCAGATCACAGACAAACACGTGTTCGATCTGCCAAGCATTCTGCGCCTCGGCGACCGTCTGATCCTGAACGACACAAAGGTTATTCCCGCACGCCTATCCGGCCTGCGTTGGCGCGATACGGCGCAGGGGCGGATGTCGGCGAAGATCGAAGTCACGCTACTGGACCCGCAACCGAATGGCGCATGGGCCGCCTTGATCAAACCGTTGAAAAAGGTGAAAGACGGCGAAGAAATCATCTTTTCCGACGATCTGTCAGCGACGATGATCAGCCGCGCGGACGGGCAGGGGCTTTTGCAATTCAACCTCACTGGCGATGACTTTGATGCGGCATTGAACGCCGTCGGGGCGATGCCTCTACCACCCTATATCGCGGCAAAACGGCCAGCGGATGAAGCGGACAAAACCGATTATCAAACGGCATGGGCTGAAAACACTGGCGCGGTTGCAGCCCCTACTGCGTCGCTGCATTTCGATGATGAACTGCTGAAAACGCTGGCCGATATGGGCGTCGATTTTACCAAGGTGACACTACACGTCGGCGCAGGCACCTTTTTGCCCGTGAAAGTCGACGATATTGCCGACCACAAAATGCACGCCGAACGGGGAGACGTTACAGCGCAAGCGGCGGCGGAAGTGAACGCAACCAAAGCCGCAGGCGGGCGCATTATTCCCGTCGGCACCACAGCGCTGCGCCTGATCGAAAGTGCAGCGAAGGACGGCCAGTTGCACGCATGGTCGGGGGCCACAGATATCTTCATCACACCAGGGTTTCAGTTCCAACTGACTGACGGGTTGATGACAAACTTCCACCTGCCGAAATCAACATTGATGATGCTGGTTTCGGCATTGATGGGTGTGGATCAGATCAAAGCGATCTACAGCCACGCACTCAATCACGACTACCGTTTCTTCTCCTACGGGGATTCATCGGTATTGCTGCCCAAGGGGTGATGCGCGACGCAGTGGAACCTACTTTAGTCCAATGACCAATCAAATCCGGTCGCTTGTTCTGAAACGGTCCAAAGCTTGCTCATCACTGCTTTGTCGTAGGCATGCGGTTCCAACGTGCCCTTGCCAACGGGTCCAACCCATTCCATGCGGCCGGTCGGTCCATATAGAGCGCGGTGCTCAAGCCCATCTTGGGTCGCGCACATGACTTCGGGATAGGCCCCTTTTTCGGCAGATTGCACCAAAAGGGACATCGCCATCAGCCGGAAAATCGCCCGCATGACAAGGCTTCCGCTGGTCGAGATCAGCGACGTTGCGGATGACCCGGGGTGGCAGACGAAAACGTCCACTGCTTTATGCGCGGCCTTGATCCGGTCCTGCAATTCGTAGGCAAACATCATCTGCGCAAGCTTGCTTTGGCTGTAGACGGGGTTCGGGCTATAGTTTTTGTCCCAGTTCATGTCATCGAACTGGATAGTTTTGATCCCCATGTTGTAACCAAGGCTGGCGACAACCACGATACGGCCTTGCGATTGTTCAATCCGGTCAAACAGCAGGCCGCAAAGCACAAAATGCCCATAGTGGTTTGTCCCCAATTGGCTTTCGAACCCGTCCACGGTCAGCTTTTGGGTCGGAACCTGTGCAATCGCCGCGTTACAGATCAACGCGTCAATCTGCGGGGCGATATCGAGCAGTTCTGCAGCTGCGCTACGGACGCTTGCCTGCACTGCCAAATCCATTTGAACAAAACCGACATCGGCATTTGCCCCGAATTCCTGTTTCAGATCATCGATTGCCTTCATGGACTTTTCAGCGCTGCGGTTCAGCATCACAACCTTCGCGCCCTTAGATAAAAAAATCCGTGCGGCTTGAAATCCGGTTCCAGCGTTCGCACCGGTGATGACATAGGTCTTGCCAGTCAGTGACCCAAGCTTTTCCGGTGTCCAGCCCTGCGGGCCAAATTGCGTATCAGTCATATCAAGTTCCTCGTGCTGTCGCGAAGCAGCTTCGCGTTTGGTGTTCCTTTGCTGTGATTGTAGATAAATGTCGGCGTCGTACGTAAATAGTCTGTATCATCTCGAATACTTGCCTAATCGTCTCAAGTCATTGCGTATGCGCGCGACGCCTTGCTAGGGTGGCGCCATGAAACAAGACCAGATCAAAGATATCATCAACCGTCAGATGACGACGGATGGATTGGTTCAAAGCGGTATTGCCGGGGTAAAACTGTTCCGCGTGTCGGACCCTGTGCCATGCGTTCCTGCGGTATACGAACCCAGCATCGTGATCATTGCATCCGGCGCGAAAGAAGCGGTGCTGGACGGCCATCGCTACGTCTATGATCGTCTACAATACATGGTTTGCCCCATGTCGATGCCAGTCGAAGCAGGGACGCCTCAGGCATCGCCTGATGATCCTTTGGTGGGCGTCTATATATCGCTTGATCCACGCATCATGGGGGAACTTGCACGCGAAATGGAAGATGCAGGTGGCGGTTTGCCACCTTCGCGACAAGTCTTGGTGTCACAAGGGATCAGGCTTGCGCAGTGGGATGACGCATTCGCAGATGCTTTGATGCGGCTACTCGCGCTGGTGGGAAACGAAACGGATCAGGCGGTGCTGGGTCAGTCGCGGCTGCGCGAATTGCTTTATGCGGTTCTGAAAGGCGAAGCAGGGTATTTCGCGCGACAGGCGTTCGGCGTTGGCAACGCAATTGCGCGTTCTATTTCGCACGTTTCTACACACCTCGACGAACCCATTTCAATTGACGATTTGGCTGCGCGTGCGGGGATGAGCCGTGCCGTTTTCCACCGCAAATTTAAGAACGCGACGACGATGTCTCCGATCCAGTTTGTAAAATCGATGCGCTTAAATAATGCAGCGATGAAGATTGCGGGTGGCATGACGGTGAATGAAGCAGCCCTTGATGTCGGCTATGTCAGTCCATCGCAATTTAGCCGCGAATTCAAACGCTTGTATGGGCAATCACCGCGGCAATGGGGTGATGCACAACACCCCGCGTTGACCCTAAACTAGGCGAAATTACGAGCGCGCTAAACTGAAACTCTATATGCAACCTCTGCATGAAAAGGGGAACTTTATGCTGCGTTAGCAAAATGTCGCTAATGGTGTCGTTTTCAGACTAGACCCACCGGAGTCTCGCGCGTAGGCGCGGCGGTAAGCCGACCCGTAAGGAGATCAACATGGTACAGGTGTTTTTTGCGTCTTGGGCATTGTTCCTAGGCATGTTTATGTTGATGATCGGCAACGGCCTGCAAGGGACGCTGTTGGGTCTGCGCGGGGAAGTTGAAGGTTTTTCAACGCTCGAAATTTCGATCGTCATGTCGGCCTATTTCTTGGGCTTTCTCGGCGGGTCGCGGTTCACCCCTAAGATGATCGGCAAGGTCGGGCATGTCCGTGTCTTTGCGGCGTTGGCATCCACGATTTCAGCTGTTCTGATCGCATATCCCGTCTTGACGGAACCTTGGGCATGGATATTGGGCCGGACCGTGATCGGTTTCTGTTTTTGCGGCGTGTATATCACCGCCGAAAGCTGGCTGAACGATTCATCCGATAACGAAAACCGTGGCCAAGCGCTGTCGATTTACATGATCGTTCAAATGGCGGGGATCGTTTCGGCGCAATACCTTGTGACCTTGGGCGATATCAGCGGCTACGTCCTGTTTATCGTGGCCTCAATGCTAGTTTCATTGGCTTTTGCACCAATTTTACTGAGCGCGGGACGTATCCCCGAATTCGGCACAGCCAAGCCAATGAGCATCAAGCAATTGATCAAGACATCGCCATTGGGCAGCGTCGGGATGTTCCTGTTGGGCGGGGTGTTTGCGGCCCAATTCGGTATGTCGGCTGTCTACGGTCAACGCGTGGGGCTGACGGTTGGACAAATCTCGGTCTTCATCTCGGCGATCTATATTTCCGCGCTCGTTTTCCAATATCCCATCGGTTGGCTATCGGACCGGATTGATCGGCGCATCCTGATTGTGGGCCTTGGCGCATTCGGGGCAGGTGGCTGTCTTGTGGCGTATGGCGCGGGTGCGATCGTGGAAGACAGCTTTGTCGCCATTGTGATCGGCGGCGTGATCATGGGGGGGACATCCAATCCGCTTTATGCACTACTAATCGCCTACACCAATGACTACCTCGAAAAAGAAGACATGGCTGGTGCGTCTGGCGGATTGTTGTTCGTCAATGGGGTGGGTGCTGTGTCGGGTCCGTTGATTTTGGGGTGGATGATGGATCAAGTTGGACCCGGTGGATACTGGATGTTCCTTTTGGTGCTCATGGCGGGCATCGCTATTTACGCCTTGTTCCGGATGACGCAACGCGAACGCGATATCGAATACGACAACGTACCATACGCGCCGATTTCTGCGGCAGGTACTGCTGTGATCGCCGAGGTCGCACAAGAGGTCTACATCGAGGCGGAAGAAGAAGTCATTGCCGAAGCGGAAGCAGAAGCAGATGATGAAGCAAACGCTGATCAGGAGGCTTCAGATGACACAGATCGCGACACCAACTGATGTCCGGACCTATTGGCTTGAAACGTTAAAGCCAAAGGATTGGTATATCGCCAATGATGCCGTTGACGCGGACATTACCCAGCAATTTCAAGAAACGTGGCGTGTGGCGCGTGATGGCGGTTGTCAGAACTGGCTAGACACGCAGGATGACCTGCTCAGCTACCTGATCCTCTGCGACCAATTTCCTCGCAATATGTTTCGTGGCAGCGGGGACGCTTTCGCGACGGATGCGGCCAGTCGGGATGCAACGCGTCTGGCGCTATCGCGGGACTGGGATATGAAAATCACCGAACCCGCGCGGCAATTCATTTACATGCCACTGATGCATTCCGAAGATCTTAGCGATCATGACCTCGCGATTGAATTGTTTGCGACGCGGATGCCTGAAACCGGTGCAAACAACCACGATCACTGCATAGCCCATCGCAATATCATCGCGGAATTCGGGCGGTTCCCATATCGTAACGCGGCCTTAGGGCGCGAAACCACCTCGGCTGAACAGGCATTTCTTGACGCAGGCGGCTATGGTTATGCACTGCGCAAAGTTCAGGGCGCGGCGACAGAATAATTCTAATTTGAACCAATGCAGAAACATTAAGAAGATATTTTCTTCCCTCGGTGATGGTGTTCTAAACGAGCAGGGAAGTACGAATGAAACAGGATCCGATTGCGAAAAAAGATTCGCATGTGAAAGTCGACCAAAAGAAAACCAAAGCGCAAGCATCAGAACCAAGCACGGCCCGCTTGATCATGGATGCGCTTGAACAATGCGTCATATATTGGTCAGCGACGGGTATCTGCGAACTTCACAACCGACGTACTTTCGAGGTTCTCGAACTTGAACCCAAACACATCGGTGAAGGCACACCGCTCGAAGAATTTCTGACGATGGGGCGGGATCGTGGGGAGTTTTCGACAGCAAAGCTCCGCGAACTTCTGGACATGTTTCAGCTCACGCGGCCTTTCCAGTATGACTGTCAGATGCCATCGGGACGGGTCGTTGCGGCCAAAGTGCGCCCCATGCGCGGTGGCGGGCATGTCGTAACGCTAAGCGATGTGACCGAAGCGCGGCGCGCAGTTGCCGCGTTGAACGTCGCAAAAGCGGAAGCGGAAAAGGCTGAACGCAAAGCATCTGAGGTTTTAGAAGATGAACGTGCGCGGCAGCGCGAAGCGTCGTTGCTGGCCCAGATGGATGAATGGTTGCAGTCATGCAAGTCACTGAAAGAATTGTTCGATATCGTCACAACGTTCATGTGCAAGGTCCTGCCCGGCACACGCGGCCAGTTGTTTATCTATTCCAATTCACGTGATGTTTTAGAAGTCGCCTGCGCTTGGAATTGCGGATCGGATCAGGACAATGTCGCGCCGGACAGCTGCTGGGCCTTACGGCGTGGCCGGTCGTATACCTACGACCCCGAAGAGCTTTGCTTTGTGTGTGATCATGTGAAGGACGCACATAGTAAGGAAAAAAAGGCGGGTATCTATCTATGTGTGCCGATTGTGGCGCATGGGGACACCGTCGGACTGCTGCACCTCGAATTCGTTGATGAAAGCCGTAACCCCGGCGTCATTGACGCACCTGCATTTATCACCCGATGTGGCGAACATATTTCCATGGCGATTGCTAATGTGAAATTGCGCGACGAATTACAAGATCAGTCGACACGTGACTCGCTCACCGGTCTTTATAACAGGCGCTATTTCATGAACGCGCTCAGCCGCGAGCTGGCACAAACTGCATCACGCCAAGGAAATTTCGCCCTGTTGTCGGTCGATGCGGATAAGTTCAAAAATTTTAACGACGAACATGGCCATGATGCAGGCGACGTCGTGCTGGAGGCGATTGCTGAAAAGATGCTCGCACTGGATGCGGACGGGGCAGTCGTTTGTCGTGTCGGCGGGGAAGAATTTTCGATCCTTTTGCCAGCAACGGACCGGACCCGCGCCAGCGAAATTGCCGAAGAACTGCGTGCATCCATCGCGGAAATGCGTGTCAAATACGTCGGTGGGCCACTACCAAAAGTGACGATTTCTGCCGGTATCGCGATTTATCCGACACATGGCACGCAGGCGAAAGAACTGATAAAGGCCGCAGATACAGCACTTTACGCCGCGAAGAAAGATGGCAGAGACAAGTGGAAAATCGCCGAAGGTGACGGCATGATCGAGTTTTGACGCAATGCGATAGCTGCTATGACGTCAGGTCACTAGAGGTCCCCGAGAAATTAGTTTAACGTCAAACTAATTTCATTCTCGAGGAGATTCCAATGGCCGCACAGACGTTTGACTTGATTGTAATTGGTGCAGGACCGGGCGGTTATGTAGCCGCGATCCGGGGCGCACAGCTTGGCATGAAAGTCGCCATCGTTGAGCGTGAAAACCTCGGAGGCATCTGCCTCAACTGGGGCTGTATCCCGACGAAGGCCATGTTGCGGTCCTCGGAAGTCTTCCATCTGATGCACCGCGCTAAGGAATTTGGCCTGAAAGCAACCGGCGTCGATTACGATCTGGATGCGGTGGTCAAACGGTCGCGCACGGTGGCGGGGCAGTTGTCCGGCGGCGTTGCGCACCTGATGAAGAAGAACAAGGTGACTGTCTTTATGGGCGAAGCGACCTTGCCTGCGAAAGGCAAGGTGTCTGTCAAAACCGATAAAGGTACTGAAGATCTCACCGCAAAGAACATCGTGTTGGCGACCGGCGCGCGCGCTCGCGAATTGCCCGGCCTTGAAGCGGATGGTGATCTGGTCTGGACATACCGCCACGCGTTAACGCCGCCACGCATGCCGAAAAAGCTACTCGTGATCGGGTCTGGTGCGATCGGGATTGAATTCGCCAGCTTCTATAACACGCTTGGCACCGATACGACCGTGGTCGAAGTGATGGACCGCGTACTGCCCGTCGAAGACGCTGACATCTCGGCCTTCGCGAAAAAGCAATTCGTCAAACAAGGCATGAAAATCATGGAGAAATCCATGGTCAAACAGCTTGATCGAGATAAAGGCAAGGTCACCGCGCATATCGAAGTCAACGGAAAAGTCGAAAAGATCGAATTCGACACTGTCATCTCTGCGGTTGGGATCGTCGGTAACGTGGAAAACCTTGGTCTTGAAGAACTGGGCGTCAAGATTGACCGTACCCATGTCGTGACCGATGAATTCTGCCGGACCGGCGTTGAAGGGCTTTATGCCATCGGCGATATCGCTGGCGCGCCATGGTTGGCGCACAAGGCATCCCACGAAGGTGTCATGGTCGCCGATCTGATCGCTGGCAAGCACGCACATCCGGTCAAGCCAGAATCCATTGCGGGCTGCACCTATTGCCATCCGCAGGTCGCATCTGTCGGGTACACCGAAGCCAAAGCGAAAGAGCTGGGCTTTGATGTCAAAGTCGGGCGTTTCCCATTCATTGGCAACGGCAAAGCGATCGCTTTGGGCGAACCAGAAGGCATGATCAAAACGGTGTTCGACGCGAAAACTGGCGAACTCTTGGGCGCGCACATGGTTGGCGCTGAAGTGACGGAACTGATCCAAGGCTATGTCGTTGGACGCCAGTTGGAAACAACTGAGGAAGACCTGATGAACACCGTCTTCCCGCACCCGACGCTGTCAGAAATGATGCATGAAAGCGTTCTCGACGCCTACGACCGCGTGATCCACATGTAGGCTTCCCGGCTTTACACCGTCTAAATGAAAGGCCCCGCAAACACGCGTTTGCAGGGCCTTTTTGTTACGATATCTGTGCGGTCGGTCAAATCCCTCGATGCTGGTCCACTCAAAGGGCAGGCGTTTTGCTGCCGCTTTTCAGATGGTTGGCACCCATAGGACTTAATCTTGTTCTAGTGTGACGAGCCCAAAGATCTCATCAGAACCACCATCGGGGTCCCCAATGTTACCTGACACTTCGGCCACAGCGATTTCGCCATTCGTGCCGCCGAAGGCGCCATCAATCAGGGCGTTGAAACTGTATGTTTCGTCTTCAAGCGACACATCTCCGAACAGTGTGCCGTCAAATGTCACGCCGTCACTTCCATCGCGGATCGTCGTGTCCACCGGCACGCTCCCGATCACCGTCAGCGTGTCCCCATCTTCAGAAACGCCCGCGATATTGCTGTAGGTGCCGTCAAACGTCAGCGCGTCAAAGTCGGCGATCAAGTCCAAATCGCCCGCTAGGTAAGTCTCTTGGTCTTCGACCTGAAAGCCCAATGTGCCGGTGTAATCTGCGCTGCCAGTCGGCAATGTTAAGGTTACGTCGTAGTCTTCGTTGAATTCTTCAAATTCATTCACCAGATCCGATACAAGAGACGGAAGGTCAGCAAGGTCTTCGTCTTTTGGCAACTCAATATCGTCAAGCACACCGGAAGAAATCTGGAATTCGTTTGCAATGTCTTCGATCGCTTCGTCGACAGTCGTACCCCCACAGGCTGCAAGTGCGAAAAGGGCTGCGCCTGCTGATATTGTAGAGAATTTATTCATAATGCTTCATCCTTAATGGTCATTTCGGCACAAATAGCCGATGAGAACGCGACGACCGCCGTAATCCGACATAATAATGGGTCGGTGAGCGTACGAGTTGAAATTACACTCGAAAAGCTGCTCGAATCGCATCTTTAGCTTACAAAAAATTTGGGACCTGTCATCTTTGATGTGAAAAAAGTAAGAGGCGACACAGTGTTAGTGCGCGCCTCTTCTTTTCGTAATTCCAAAGATGGCTGTATCGACCGTCTATTCGATACGGAGTGGAATTGACGCGATTACCTTTCGATCTTGGCCGATGAAGTACTTGATCAAGTAGTCGCCCGGTGCGTCCGGTGTTGCGATTGCCACGGGGTTTCCGCTATTGGTGTAGGCATAGGTTTCCCATTGTCCGCCGCCAGTCGCATCGATCTTTCCGATCCCGATGTAGTCGTCAGCATAATCAGGACCATCCCAACCTACGATGATTTCGGACGCTGCCGCTGCAGTGCCTTCGGCAATCAATTGGGCTTTTACATCCGTGACCGTGATCGGCGTTGATGCCAGCATCGTCCGGTCCTGCTGCGCAAAATAGCGAATGACGTAGTCACCAGCCTCTGCTGGCACCACAACCATCGCGGGGTTGCCGTCGCGGGTGTAGGCATAGTTTTCCCACTGGCCAGCGCCCGTCGCGTCGGCTTTACCGATTCCGATATAATCGTCCTCATAATCAGGGCCTTGCCATTGCACCGATATCGTCGATCCCATTGGTGCATCTGACGGGGCGGTCACATCAGCTTCGATCTTAGTCAGGGTGATATTTGTGCTGGCGAGAATTGTGCGATCTTGGCTCAAAAAGTAGCTGATCACATAATCACCGGGTTCCGCAGGGGCCAATAACGTGCCGCTGCTGTCCGCACGCACATAGGTGTAGTTTTCCCATTGGCTTGCACCCGTGGCACCGACTTTGCCAATCCCGATGTAGTCGTCATCGTAGCCCGGTCCGCTCCATGAAACCGAAAGGGTGGATCCCGCGATTGCCTCGACTGGTGCGGTGACGGATGCGCCTGCTGCTGTGACGGTGATGGGGGTGGATACAAGCGGCACCCGATCTTGGTTTACGAAATAGGTGATCACATAGTCACCCGGTTCCGACGGAATAGTCACGGTCGCGGGATCGCCATCGCGGGTGTAGGCGTAGTTTTCCCAAGCACTTGCACCCGTCGCGCCGACTTTGCCGATACCAATATAATCATCGTCGTAGTCGGGTCCGGTCCACATAACCTGAATGTCCGATCCGGCGATTGCCTCGGCTGGGGCTGATACGCTGGCGACAACATCCGTGACCGTGATGGGCGTTGTGGCCACAACGGTGCGGTCTTGGTTGATAAAGTAGCTGATTTCGTAGTCGCCGGGTGTCGGCGGAACACGCAAAGTCGCAGGTTCGCCGTCACGGGTGTAGGCGTAGTTTTCCCAGGCACTTGCGCCATCCGCGCCGACCTTTCCAATTCCGATGTAGTCGTTATCGTAATCGGGACCGACCCATCCCACAGGGATATCTGATCCTGCGATTGCCTCTGTCGGGGCGGTCACTGTGACCTCAATCGGTGTCAGTGTGATCGGCATGATGCCCAAGACGTCGCGCGTGCCGTCTTGGAAATACGCGATTTGGTAATCGCCAGCAGCTGGCGGCATCAGCAGCGACACCGGATTGCCGTCGCGGGTGTAGGCATAGTTCTGCCATGCGTCAGCACCGTCTGCACCGACCTTACCGATGCCAATGTAATCGTCTTCGCCGTCGGGGCCGTCCCAGCCAACCATGATCGTCGCCCCCAATGGAGCCGTTTCAGGACCCGTCAATTGCGCTTTTTCTACAGGGACCGGAAACACCACGGTGGTCGTCTGGGCGTCGGACACCAGATCAACGATCTTCACAACTTCGGTTTCTCTCTGAACCCAATAGGCGGACACTTGGTACTTTCCTCCGATAAGATCAGTGACATAAGGATTGCCCGGTTCGCTTTCAAACGCGCCATCAACGCTCCACAAAATCTGATCTTCGATCAGGGGACCATTTTCGTCCGCCAGACGCGCTTCCATCGTCAGTAGCGTTACGATCGGTTCCGGTTCTTGCACAACTGCGGTCAAAGCCGCACCAAGTTCCAATGCATTTTCAGCCGTCAGAAAATCACCACCGGTCTCTGCCGCGATGCATTGCATTTGGGCCAACGCGTCAGGGTCTGACCCCACATCAAAACCGACCACGTGGGCCGTGAAATCAATACCTGCTTCTTCCAGCAGGCGCGCGGCGGCGCATGGATCGGGGTTACAGGTCTCCACGCCGTCAGACACAAGGATCACAGTTGCGCTGTCTTCGGTGTAGCGCAGCGCCTCAGCTGCTGCGATGATCGCGTCGGTCATGGGAGTTTTACCCAGCGGTTTGATCCCGCGCACGGCATCCACAATCGCAGGACCGGTGCCAGCGGCAGGGGCAACGACCGTTTCAATGTCAGTGCAATCACCACGGGCGCGGTGGCCATAGACGGTCAGACCAAGGCCCTGATCCGACGGGATCGTGCCAATTAATTCGGCAACAACGTCTTGGGCAATAGTGATTTTAGCGGTGCCGTCAATCTGGCCCCACATCGACCCAGAGCCGTCCATTACAAGAATGGTATTCGGGTTGTCTTGGGCCGTTGCGGTGCCTGTCAGCAGCAAACCACAGGCGAGAGGTGCGAAAATGCGCATCGTTTGTCTCCTAAAAATGGTTAAGCCTATCCAATCACAGCGAAGCGAGTCGTTTCCAGTGTTGAATCGCCTCGGTCGGGAAACCCTGACCCTGTTAAGTTTTCAGAAGGGTGCGTTATTTTCTTCCTAATGTTCCGCAAATGTTCTAAATGTGGGCTGGCGAAAACGATCAACGTGACTATGTAGTAGAGCTGCGGACCTTAGGGTGCCATAATTGGGGGCGTGCCGAGATGGCTGAGCTAAAGAATATTGAAGTACGCGGCGCACGCGAACACAATCTCAAAAGCATCGACGTGGACATTCCACGCGATCAGCTGGTGGTGATCACGGGGCTTTCCGGCTCTGGCAAATCATCTCTGGCCTTCGATACGATCTATGCCGAAGGGCAGCGTCGTTACGTTGAATCGCTGTCGGCCTACGCCCGCCAATTCCTTGATATGATGGAAAAACCGGACGTTGATCACATCTCTGGCCTGTCGCCTGCGATTTCGATTGAACAGAAAACGACCTCCAAAAATCCGCGTTCGACCGTCGGGACAATTACGGAAATTTACGACTACCTGCGCCTGTTGTACGCACGGGCAGGGACGCCGTATTCCCCTGCGACCGGTCTGCCGATTGAAGCCCAGCAGGTGCAGGATATGGTCGACCGCGTCATGGCGCTGCCGGAAGGGACGCGTGGCTATCTGTTGGCACCGATCATTCGGGACCGCAAAGGCGAATACCGCAAAGAATTTCTAGAATTACGCAAGCAGGGTTTCCAGCGGGTTAAGGTCGACGGCGCATTTTACGAACTCGACGAACCACCAACCCTCGATAAGAAATTCCGCCATGACATCGACGTGGTCGTTGACCGGATCGTTGTGCGCGAAGGTTTGGAAACACGGCTGGCGGATTCGTTCCGCACTGCTTTGGACTTGGCCGACGGCATTACTGTACTGGAAACAGCACCATCCGAAGGCGACGCGGAGCGGTTCACATTCTCTGAAAACTTCGCCTGTCCTGTGTCTGGTTTTACGATCCCCGAAATTGAACCGCGGCTGTTTTCATTCAACGCGCCTTTTGGTGCATGCCCATCCTGTGACGGACTGGGTGTCGAATTGTTCTTCGACGAAGGACTGGTGGTCCCAGACGTCACTTTGAAGATTGCAGACGGCGCCTTGGCCCCATGGCGTAAAGGCAAAAGCCCTTACTTCCTACAAACCATCGAAGCCTTAGCAAAGCATTACGGTTTCAACAAAAACGCGCGTTGGAAAGACTTGGATCCGAAGGTCCAAGAGGTATTCCTGCGCGGATCAGGCAAAGAGGAAATCCAGTTCCGCTACGACGAAGGCGGTCGGGTTTATAGCGTCAAGCGCGTGTTTGAAGGGGTAATCCCGAACATGCAGCGCCGTTATCGCGAAACAGACAGCAACTGGATTCGTGAAGAATTCGAACAATATCAAAGCAATAGACCCTGCGGTTCATGCGGCGGATACCGTCTGCGCGAAGAAGCTTTGGCCGTGCGCATCGGCGACGAACACGTTGGTAAAGTCGTGCAATTGTCGATCAAAGAAGCTTACGATTGGTGCCAATCGGTGCCAGAAAAGCTGACGGCACAAAAGAACGAAATCGCAAAGGCGATCCTGAAAGAAATCCGCGAACGGCTTGGGTTCTTGAACAACGTCGGCCTTGATTACCTGTCGCTGTCGCGCAATTCCGGCACGTTGTCGGGCGGGGAAAGCCAACGGATCAGGCTTGCATCGCAAATCGGATCGGGTCTGACAGGCGTGCTTTACGTGCTTGATGAACCGTCGATTGGTCTGCACCAGCGCGACAATGACCGCTTGTTGACAACGCTGAAAAACCTGCGTGATCAAGGCAATACCGTGATCGTCGTCGAACACGATGAAGAAGCGATCCGCGAAGCCGATTACGTTTTTGACATCGGCCCTGGGGCGGGTGTGCATGGCGGTCAGGTTGTGTCCGAAGGCGTGCCAGCGGCCATCATGGCGGACCCGAAATCTATTACGGGTCAATACCTTACAGGTGCGCGCGAAATCGCCGTGCCGAAGAAACGCCGCAAGGGCAACGGCAAGAAGCTGACCGTCGTGAAGGCGACTGGTAACAACCTGCAAAACGTCACGGCAGACTTCCCCTTGGGGCAATTCGTCTGCGTGACTGGCGTGTCCGGCGGTGGGAAATCGACGCTGACGATTGAGACGCTGTTTAAGAACGCCGCGCAAAAACTGAACGGTGCGCGCAAAGCGCCGGCACCTTGCGAGACAATCAAAGGGTTCGAACACCTGGATAAGGTGATCGACATCGACCAACGGCCAATCGGGCGGACGCCACGGTCCAACCCTGCAACTTACACGGGTGCTTTCACGCCGATCCGCGACTGGTTCGCTGGCCTACCTGAATCGAAAGCACGGGGCTACAAACCGGGCCGTTTTTCCTTCAATGTCAAAGGCGGGCGCTGCGAAGCTTGCCAAGGTGATGGTGTCATTAAGATCGAAATGCACTTCCTGCCCGACGTCTATGTGGAATGCGAAACCTGCAAAGGGGCCCGCTACAACCGCGAAACGCTGGAGATCAAATTCAAGGGCAAAAGCATCGCTGATGTGCTTGATATGACAGTAGAAGATGCGCAAACCTTCTTCACGGCCGTCCCATCCATTCGCGAAAAAATGGATGCGTTGATGCGGGTTGGTCTTGGCTACATCAAAGTCGGCCAACAGGCGACAACGCTATCTGGTGGTGAGGCGCAGCGCGTTAAGTTGTCAAAAGAACTGGCGCGGCGATCAACGGGCCGCACGCTCTATATCCTAGACGAACCGACAACGGGTTTGCACTTCGAAGACGTCCGCAAACTACTCGAGGTGCTGCACGAACTTGTTGATCAAGGTAACTCTGTGGTTGTGATTGAACATAACCTTGACGTCGTGAAAACGGCTGATCACATCATCGACATCGGGCCAGAAGGCGGTGACGGCGGCGGTCGGATTGTGGCAAAAGGAACGCCAGAGAAGGTCGCGAAAGCCGAAGAAAGCCATACGGGTCGCTACCTCAAGGACATGTTGGCGCCGAAACCGAAAACGGTGGCCGCCGAATAGGACACGACGAATGATCAAATATGCAGCCCTTGCCATCGCGGTCGCGACGCCGCTTCATGCGCAAGAGAAAACGTTCGATTTCAAAGGGATCACAAACATTGAAGTCCGTAACGGGATCACGGTGAATGTGACGCAAGGCGATGAAATCAGTATCACAGGCAGCGCGGTTTCGGGCGACGTGGAACAGTTTCACCTGCGGAAATTCGGGCCGTGGCTTGCCGTGAACCGGCATACGCGCTGGTTCATTTTTCCGTACGGGCGTCAGGATGATCTCGTGTTGAACGTCACGCTGCCGGATGTGCGCGCGCTCAAGGCGTATGACGACTCCCAGATCAACGCGGGAACCTTCAGTGGCGACCGGATCCGTGCCGAGGCATTGGAAGGCGGGACCGTCACCCTAGGTGGATTTAACTACACGGAAACAAGCCTTTACGCGACCGAGAACGGTACACTTCAGATCAACGGGGTCTGCGAAACGCTTGAGGCAGAAGCGATCATTGGCGCAACCATCGACGCATCCGCGTTGGATTGCGCAATCGGCACGGTTGATGCGCAATCGAAGGCCGTTATCAGCATTCCGGACACATTAGAAATCGTCGTGGCGCTGCCCGAGACAGACTAGGGCGCGCCGCTTAGACCAAGGTTAACCCGCGTTACGCCCGCGGTCAGCAAAACGCGGCAGCATCGCGGAAAAGTCGCGACCAGCGCCGTCTTCGTGTTCAACAAACCGCTGATACAGCGCCATTGCGGCTTCCCCCATCGGTGTATCCGCGTCTGCAGCTTCAGCAGCCATCTGCGACAAGCGCAAATCTTTCAGCATCAAATCGGCGGCAAAACCCGGTGTGTAATCGTTGTCGGCAGGGCTTTGTGGGCCAACACCGGGGGCAGGGCAGTAGGCGTTCATGCTCCATGAATAGCCGGACGATGTGCTCACGACGTCAAACATCGCTTGCCGATCAAGGCCCAGTTTATCAGCCAGCACAAAAGCTTCACAGGTTGCGATCATCGTGACGCCAAGGATCATGTTGTTGCAGATTTTCGCGGCCTGCCCATTGCCCGCAGGGCCGCAATGCACGGCTTTCTGGCCCATGATGTCGAACAAAGGCGACACGGTTGCGAAGCCCGCTTCGGTTCCGCCCGCCATAAACGTTAGCGTCCCGCCAGCAGCGCCGCCAATCCCGCCAGACACTGGCGCGTCGACTGCGGTTAGGCCAGCGGTTTCGGCCATTTCTGCAACGGCACGCGCGCTGGCAACGTCAACAGTTGAACAATCCAGATGCACGGCACCTGCCTTCATCGCCGGATGAATATCTGCGGCCACCGCACGCAAAATATCACCGTTTGGCAGCATCGTTATCACCACATCTGCGCCATCGACGGCAGCCGCAGCAGTGCCCGCCATGGTCAAGCCGTCCGGCTTCGCCATCGTGTCGAAACCCACGACATCGTGGCCAGCCGAGGCGAGGTTTGCGGCCATTGGCGCGCCCATGTTGCCCAGTCCGATAAACCCGATTTTCATTCTTTAATCCTCCCAGATCAATGCGTTGTCGCCCAAGGGGGCTGTCATCCTTGCGGTATCCGCTGCCGGTACGCTGGTGACATTACTATGTTGCCAAACAGGCGCCCTGTCGCGATCAATGATCGCGGCCCGGATACCTTCGATAAAATCACCGTATTGCGCGGACCGGAACGTATAGCGAAATTCGTGGTCCAATGCTGTCTCGATGGTTGGTGCGTCACGAACCGCGCGGATCATCCGAAGCGTGACCTGCAGCGCGAGCGGCGCATTGCGTTGCATCTTCTTCGTCGCGGCCAGAATGACGTCATCCGAGCTGGATGATGCGCTGCTAAAGACATCGTCTTGGCCAAACACACCGTCGATAACAGCCTGCGTCTTTTGCAGCGCACCAGACGGCAAACCCTGCGCAATGTCAGCAATTTTTGCTACGTCACCTGTCTCGCAGAGTTGCACTTTTAGAACATCCCATTGGTCCTCTGGTACATAAGCATCGGCAAAACCTGCATAAATCGCATCTGTCGCATCCATGCGGGTGCCTGTTAGCCCAAGGTATTCGCCGATATGGCCGGGGGCTGTAGCAAGGATCAGCGAACCGCCAACATCCGGCACCAATCCAATCGTGACTTCGGGCATCGCAATCTGCGATGTCTCTCCGACGATGCGATGTGAACCATGGCAACCGACACCAACGCCACCACCCATCGTGAAGCCATGAAGGAAGCTCACAACGGGTTTGGCGTAGTGGAAAATCTTGCGGTTCAACCGGTATTCATCGCGCCAAAACCGTTGGCCGTAGGTGAAATCGCCAGCTTTACCAGTGGCGTACATCTCTGCGATATCACCGCCTGAACAGAAGGCTTTGTCGCCTACCGCGTCGATGACGATGATCTGCACGGCATCATCATCGCGCCATGCGTCCAACGCCGCTTCGATCCCCAAAACCAAGTCCCAAGTCAGTGCATTCAGTGCCTTGGGACGGTTCAGCGTGATCCTTCCCGCGACACCATCAATGCGAACAATCAGATCGCTCATTTCGTCAGCACATGACGAGCGGTTAGGACGCGCATGATCTCGTTTGTGCCTTCCAGAATTTGATGAACGCGTAGGTCACGCACGATTTTCTCGATGCCATAGTCGGCCAGATAGCCATAGCCACCGTGCAGTTGCAGGCATTGGTCCGCGACGCGGCTGCCAACTTCGGTGACGTGCTTTTTCGCCATCGCGCAAAACGCAGACGCATCCGGCGTTTTGTTGTCCAATTTCCACGCTGCTTGGCGCAGGAAAACACGTGCGGCTTGCATCTCGATCTCCATATCCGCGAGCCGGAATTGTAGCCCTTGGAACTGGTCGATGGATTTGCCGAATGCCTTGCGCTCGCCCATATAAGCGACTGTTTGGTCAAGTGCTGATTGCGCAGCACCTAGCGAACAGGCGGCAATGTTCAACCGTCCGCCATCCAAGCCCATCATCGCATATGTGAAACCTTTTCCGGTTTCGCCAAGCAGATCGCCCTTAGTAATGTTGCAATTGTCCAACTGGACTTGGCGTGTCGGTTGCGACCGCCAGCCCATTTTGTCTTCGAGACCGCCAAACGAAAGCCCCTCAGCGCCCTCGGGCACATAGAACGCGCTGATGCCTTTCGGACCATCATCGCCGGTACGGGCCATCACGATGTAGCCATCCGAATAACCACCGCCTGATATGAATGCCTTGGTCCCCGTCAGGGCGTAGCCATTGCCGGTTTCAACGGCTTTCGTTTTCAGCGCCGCCGCGTCGGACCCTGATCCGGGTTCGGTTAGGCAGTAAGACAAAACGGTCTCCATGGTCAGGACGCGAGGCAGCAGGTCCGCCTTCATTGGGTCTGATCCGAAGTTGTCGATCATGCGCGCGCACATATTGTGAATGGACAGGAACGCAGCGACCGAGGCGCAGGATTGCGAAAGCGCTTCGAACACCAACGTAGCATCCAAGCGCGACAGACCCGATCCGCCGCTGTCCTCGGACACGTACAAGCCGCCAAAGCCAAGCTCTGCGATTGCGGTCCATAGCTCCTTGGGGATCGTGCCGTCCGCTTCCCATTGGCGGGCAAAAGGCGCAATATGCTCTGCGCCAAAGGCCTGCGCCATGTCAAAAATAGCGGTTTGTTCTTCGGTTAAAGCAAAGTCCATATGCATCCCTCCCAGAATTGAACAAGTGTTCAATACCTAAAGTGACGCGAAGCCCGCGCGTTGTCAAAATGAAAACGCGCGGAGCCAAATTTTTTGCGTTGAAGCCTAGCTCGTGATCGTAATTGATCCACGCATATTGCCGTGCGGACGGCAGCGGTAGTTGAACGATCCGGCAGCACCAAAGGTCAGCGCGGCGGATTGGCCGGTGGATAGCAGCCCCGTGTCAAAGGCGTTATTCGCGGATTCCCATGCGCTGTGGGCTGCGCGATCTTCGTTCACCCACGTCACGGTATCGCCCGCTTTGATCGTCAGGTTCGCTGGCGAAAAGGACATGTTCTTGATTGTCACAACGTGGTTTGTCGCAGCTTGCGCCATCTTCGCAGCCACAGGAACGGCAGCGGCGGTCGCAGCAAGACGAAGTACATTACGGCGTGTGAAAAGTGTCATAATTTATATCCTCTGTTGAACGTATAAGGGCAGCCACGGAAAGGCTGCCCTAAAAGTTTCACAAAAGATAAAGAAAAATTATTCCATGACAGGAATAGAGAATTCGCCACCTTCTTTGATGCCCGACGGCCAGCGCGATGTGACGGTCTTCGTGCGTGTGTAGAACTTGAAAGCGTCCGGTCCATGCTGGTTCAGATCACCAAAGACGGATTTCTTCCAGCCACCGAACGTGTGGTAGGCCAATGGCACGGGGATTGGCACGTTGATCCCAACCATGCCGATGTTGATCCGGTTGGCAAAGTCGCGGGCCGTGTCACCGTCGCGCGTAAATATCGCGGTGCCGTTGCCGTATTCATGGTTAATGGCCATGCCGATCGCTTCTTCGTAGGTCTGCGCGCGCACACATGACAGAACCGGACCAAAGATTTCCTTCTTATAGATGTCCATATCCGTTGTTACTCGGTCAAACAGATGCGGCCCAACAAAGAACCCGTCTTCGTAACCCTGCAGGTTAAAGTTCCGGCCATCCACGACCAGCTCTGCGCCTTGTGCCACACCGGATTCGACCAAACCAAGGATGTTGGCCTTAGCGGCAGCAGTCACAACAGGACCGTAGTCCACGTCAGTCCCTGCTGTGTATGGCCCGACCTTCAGTTTCTCGATCCGTGGGACCAGCTTTTCGATCAGCTTATCGGCTGTTTCTTCGCCCACTGGGACCGCAACCGAAATCGCCATGCAACGTTCACCAGCCGCACCGTAGCCCGCACCGATCAGCGCATCAGCAGCTTGGTCCATGTCCGCATCCGGCATGATGATCATGTGGTTTTTCGCACCACCGAAACACTGCACGCGTTTGCCGTTGGAACAGCCACGACCGTAGATGTATTCCGCAATCGGGGTGGAGCCGACAAAACCGATCGACTGGATCACATCGTGATCAAGGATGGCGTCAACGGCTTCTTTGTCACCATTCACGACCTGCATGATACCTTTTGGCAAACCGGCTTCTTCAAGCAGCCCAGCCAGCATCAATGGCACGGATGGATCACGCTCTGATGGCTTCAGGATAAAGGCGTTGCCGCACACGATCGCAGGCGCACACATCCAAAGTGGGATCATCGCAGGGAAGTTGAACGGCGTAATGCCAGCCGTCACACCAAGCGGCTGTTTCATGGAATACATATCAATGCCAGGACCCGCGCTGTCGGTGTAATCACCTTTCAGCATTTCAGGGGCACCGATGCAGTACTCAACCACTTCAAGGCCGCGCTGCACGTCGCCTGCGGCGTCTGGCAATGTCTTGCCGTGCTCGCGGGACAGGGCTTCGGCCAGTTTGTCCATGTTGTCGTTCAGAAGGGACACGAACTTCATCATCACACGTGCGCGACGCTGCGGGTTCGTGGCGGCCCACGCAGGCTGCGCCGCTTGGGCGACTTCAACAGCGCGTGCCAGCTCGTCAGGGCTGGCAAGCGGCACCTTGGCCTGAACTTCGCCTGTGGCCGGGTTGAAAACGTCAGCAAAACGGCCGGACGTGCCTTTGACATGTTCGCCGCCGATGTAATGGGTCAATTCTTGCATGGAAATCTCCTCCTGATTTCGTACAGTCTAGCCTTGCGGAAATGCATGTAAAAGCGTCAATATGCCAAAATCATTTTGCAAAAATGTATGGGTGTATGGTGCAGAACTGGGATGATCTAAGAGTATTCTTGGCAGTCGCGCGGGCGGCGGGCCTGTCAGGCGCAGCGCCTGTTTTAAAGATGGATCCAGCAACCGTTGGACGGCGTGTCGCGCGATTGGAATTGGCTGTGGGCGCACCCTTGTTTGTGAAATCGCCGCAAGGTTATGCGCTGACAGACCTTGGTCAGCGGATGCGTGACAGAGCCACAGAAGCGGAAGAGGCGTTGGCCTTAGCGCTGGATGAAGGGCAGGGCGGGACGCGCGGCCTGACAGGGCAGATCAGGATCGGATCGCCAGATGGCGTTGCGAATTATGTGCTGCCGCAGGTCGTCGCCAAGATACAGGCGGAGAACCCCGGTCTCGAGGTGCAGATACTCGCCTTGCCGCGCGTCGTGAACCTATCGCAACGCGAGGCCGATATGGCCGTCACGGTCAGCCCGCCCGCCGCACAGCGTCTGACAGTTGAACCGATCACCGATTATAAACTGCATCTCGCCCAAAGGGCCGACGCACCGCAGATTTCGGAATTGTCCGATCTGACGGAACGGCGGATCGTTGGGTACATTCCAGATATGATTTTCGACAAGGAACTCGACTACTTAGGTGAAATTGGCACGCGGTCAGTTGCGATGGCATCGAATTCCGTCGCCGTTCAAGTACAGATGCTGCGCCACGGCGGCGTCGGCTTTGTCCATGATTTTGCGCTTCACGCGGCCCCCGAACTGCGGCGGGTCCTGACGGATCAGGTCAGTTTGCGCCGCACGTTGTATCTGGTCCGCCACCGATCTGACCGCCAATCAGAGCGCCTATCGCGCTTTGCAGAAGCGCTGAGCGCGGGCATGTCAGCCGAAGTAACCCGCCTAGAGGCGGCTGTAGACTTGACAGGATAGCCGCATGTGCGCGACGCTAAACTTACGGAATACAAGCGGAGGGCGAAATCATGTTGGTCAGTAAGATATTGGAAACAAAGCCGGAAGGCGGCGTGATATCGGTGAAACCTGATGTGACCGTCGGTGATGCCGCCAAAGTTCTGTCTCAAAAGAAGATTGGTACGCTGGTTGTGTCATCTGATGGTGCAGCCCTTGAGGGTATCTTGTCAGAACGCGACATTGTGCGGGCCTTGGGCGCAAACGGAACCGGCTGTTTGTCGGAAAAGGTCACTGAATTGATGACCGCCAAGATCATCACATGTTCCCCGACAGACCAAGCCGATACCGTACTTGGTAAAATGACCGAAGGACGGTTCCGGCACATGCCTGTCATGGATGGCAACAAGATGATCGGGTTGATCTCGATCGGCGACGTTGTCAAAGCGCGTCTCGCTGAACTGTCAATGGAGAAGGACGCGCTGCAGGGCATGATTATGGGCCACTAGAAGACCTGGCCTTAGATCTGTATTTTCCGGTTGCAATCCACCGCGCAATAATGTTGCGTGCGGCCAAGACTTACGAAAGGTTTCGCCATGCGCACTGGTCTCTATCCCGGCACGTTTGATCCGGTCACTCATGGCCATACCGACATTATCCGCAGGGCGTGTACGCTTGTTGACCGTTTGGTCATCGGCGTTGCAATCAACCGTGATAAAGGTCCGCTTTTTACGCTGGAAGAACGCGTAGCGATGGTCGAAGCGGAATGTGTTCCGCTTGGTCAAAACGTGGGCTGCGAAATCGTGGTGCATCCGTTTGAAAACCTGTTGATCGATTGCGCCCGCGATGTGGGCGCGTCAGTCATCGTGCGCGGTCTGCGGGCGGTGGCTGATTTTGAATACGAATATCAGATGGTCGGCATGAACCGCGCCATGGATCATTCGATCGAAACGGTATTCTTGATGGCTGATGCCAAGAACCAAGCGATTGCGTCCAAGCTGGTCAAGGAAATCGCACGCCTTGGCGGGGATGTGACCAAGTTTGTACCACCTGCGGTCAAAGACCAATTGCTGGCAAAACTGGGCAAATAGGCTTTCCTGACGGGGAACGCGTGTAAACTGTTTAGTTAATGTCGGCGGTTGACCCAACCGCTGCATATCTTGTTCAAGTTCGAATCTTGAATGAATGCTCTAATTTCCTGGAACAACGCCCGCACAATTGGCCCGTCAGCGGGTTGATGGTGCGAATAATCATTAGAATTTTGGAATCCCGACGCCGTAACGTGCGTCCGGTTTCGCTCTTTTTGGCGTAAAATGATCGAAAAATACCGATTTGATCAGTGCAGAACTAACCTTTTGGATATTTCCTGCACCATTGCAGACAAAACTATACAGATTTTGGTCTGACGTGGCGTCACAAATTTCTCCATGGTTAATGCAACAACGAAACTGGAGGAAATAACATGCTACTCGCAATGAAAGCTCGCGCAGGCCGTATTATCGCACTAGAGGCACTCGCAAAGTCCCGGGCCGAAGGCACAGCACGCGCCGCCGCTAAGACCGCAACCTTTAGAAGCGTTCGTCCACTGCTTCTGCAGAAACGCATCAACAACGTCGTCGCTTTCAATGACAGAAGCACAGAACGCCGTCGTCCAATGCCAATGAAAACCGTCTCATACGCTTAAGTCCGCGCAAGATTGCCGAAGTATTCGGCAATCGTACAGACGTCCCAGTCCCACGCACAATAGAAACACGAAAGCCGCCCCTCGTAAGGCGCGGCTGGTGTTCATTCAAGGCCATGTGGGCCCGCTGGATTACCCGTAGATCGCTTTGCTTGCGATTTTCGCGGCGTCTTCTCGGAACAGACCAAGGTCCATCGCTGTATGGGCAGACATGCTTTCCAACTCGTATTTGGTCTTTGCATATGTCGCGCGTTTTTGAAGTGTGTCGCGGACGAAGTTCAGTACAGTCATAGCGTTCTCCTTCAGATTATCGCTTTGTAACGTCAGGCTTTTCTCCTGCCTGCCCTCAATATGGGTCGTGCTGCACTGCAGCACAACTGACCGTTAGCGATAACCGAATTGCGCAAAACGCATGGCTTACGTCACAAAATATAAGGGCCGCCCTGATAACAGGACGGCCCTTTCATTTGTGCTGAAGGCTTAGGCCTTACAGAAATTTGCCCATCGCAACGGCTGTATCGCTCATCCGGTTGGAGAAGCCCCATTCGTTGTCGTACCACGTCAGGATACGCACCATGTTGCCGTCCAGAACCTTTGTCTGGTCAAGGTGGAAGATGGAAGACCGTGGGTCGTGGTTAAAGTCGGTGCTGACGTTTGGCAGATCAGTGTAACCCAGAATGCCCTTCAGCGGGCCAGCGTCTGCAGCTGCAATGATCGCGTTGTTCACTTCTTCCACGGTTGTCGCGCGGGACGCTTCAAATGTCAGGTCAACAACAGACACGTTTGGTGTTGGAACGCGGATCGCAACACCGTCAAGGATGCCATTCAGTTCTGGCAGTACCAGACCAACCGCTTTCGCTGCGCCAGTGGATGTCGGGATCATGGACAGGGCTGCGGCGCGGGCGCGGTACAGGTCCTTGTGCATGGTGTCCAATGTCGGCTGGTCGCCTGTGTAGCTGTGGATGGTTGTCATGAAACCTTTGGTGATCCCGACAGCGTCGTTCAGTACCTTGGCAACAGGGGACAGGCAGTTTGTTGTGCAAGATGCGTTAGACACAACGATGTCGTCTGCAGTCAATGCGCCATCGTTCACGCCGAACACAATAGTTTTGTCCGCGTCTTTACCTGGTGCAGAAATCAGCACGCGCTTGGACCCGTTATCAAGGTGCGCTTGGCAGGCTTCTTTGGATGTGAAGATACCTGTGCATTCCAGAACCACGTCGACGTCAGACCATGGCAGGTCCGCTGGGTTGCGGATCGCTGTGACTTTCATCGGACCGCGGCCCACGTCGATTGTGTCTTCTGTGGTCGTCACAGTTGCAGGGAACTTGCCGTGCACGGAATCGAACCGCAGCAAGTGTGCGTTTGTTTCAACAGGACCAAGGTCGTTGATTGCAATAACTTCGATGTCTGTACGACCGGATTCAATGATGGCCCGCAATACGTTCCGTCCGATACGTCCGAAACCGTTAATCGCTACTTTGACTGCCATGGGGAGGTTCTCCAAAGATGTGAGTGCGGGTATGCCCGCTGTTGGCGCTAACATTGCGATTTATGCCGAAAGGTCAACCGCAGATTAGGTTTCGTGATGGCCTGCAGGCCTAAAATCACAGGGCGCGCGGATTTATGACCTCTGATGACGGCCGTTTGGCTTACCACATGTGGGTGCGCCGCTTTTGCCAGATAAGATGGGGCTCGGTTTCTGCGGGCAGTCTGCTTAACGCCAAAACGCCATGAATTTCACAGCACCCACGATCTTGCGCAGAACAACAGTCATAGCATCCAAATGGAATACAAAATGATCCAGTAGAAAGAAACCGACGATAAAGATCGCAAGCCCGATGGCAATTTGATTGGTCATGCGTGCGACCTTACCCTCATGATCTTAATTTGTGGATAGAGCTTCGATTGCAATCACGGTTGTTGGGGCACCAACACCATTGACGATCCCAGTTGCGTCACCAGTCCCAGCCGTCAAGCCTTGGATCGGTGATGCTTTGAAACTACCTGTCAAATCACCTGTGACGAACATCGTTGTGGTGTCGCCCGTCAATGTGCCGCTGACAGACATCTCGACAGAGTTCTGACGGCTGCCACGGATAGAACCGCGCGAAATCCCAAGATCACCGTTAAGCGTTTCGACCGGTTCAAGGTTCCCATCTAGCAATACAAACTGGCCGTTTTCTGCCGTCAGCGTGTTTTCCAAGAAATCGACCGAAATAGTAGTTTCGGCGCTTGCCGAATAGTTCACTGCAGGCACGCCAGACGTGGACGCGACGATAACGCCTTCGAATGTACCCGATCCAGAGGTGGGGACAGCGGTCCATGCGGAATTGCTGCGGCTTCCAATCGATGCGTCCTCGAGGATCGCGAGCTGGTCAGCAAGATCGCCAAAGGCCGGATCAAGATTGCTCAGATCATTCCCGCTGTCTGCGACGCTGTCGACTGCAGTGGGTGTTTGCGAACCGCGCGTATATTCTTCGAATTCAGCACGGGTGACGGATTCACCGTTAATTTCAAAGGTGCTGGTCTCCGAAGAACAAGCGGAAATGGCAAGAACAGAAAGAATAGCAAAATAGCGCATGGTCACATCCAAAATAATTTGGATGCGCCATTTCATGTAACTACGGCGCATTAAAGGCAATTTTTTCGAAAATGCCGAACTGTGGTTTAGTGCATCCGACCCATGGCCGCCGCGACATCGGCCATCCGCGCTGAGAAGCCCCATTCGTTATCGTACCACGCCAAAACGCGCACGGTTTTGCCGCCCACGACTTTGGTCTGGTCTGGCGCAAAAATGCAGCTTTGTGTGGTGTGGTTAAAGTCGATGCTGACTTTGGCTTCGTCGTCGTAAGACATGACCATGCCCATGTAGCCACCAGCCGCTTCAGCCATTATCGCGTTAACGTCTTCGACGCTGACGGATTTGCCCGCTTCAAACGTCAGATCAACCGCCGAGACGTTCGGGGTAGGGACCCGCATGGCCGTGCCGTCGAGTTTGCCTTCCAGTTCCGGCAAGACTTCGCTCAGTGCTTTGGCGGCACCCGTCGACGTGGGGATCATCGCCATGGCTGCGGCACGGGCGCGGTATAGGTCTGAATGGCGGCGGTCCAGTGTTGGCTGATCCCCTGTGTAGCTGTGGATTGTGGTCATGATACCGCGTTCGATCCCGATTTCATCGTTCAGTACCTTGGCAAGCGGGGCAAGGCAGTTCGTGGTGCAGGATCCGTTCGATACCATGCGATCATTGGCAAGCAATTGGCGGTGGTTCACACCGTAGACGACGGTGCGTTCCACGTTTTTGGCAGGGGCAGAAATCAGGACCTTCTTTGCGCCTTGACGCAGGTGAACGTCAGCCTTCTGTCCGTCGTTGAATTTGCCGGTGCATTCCAGAACGACATCGCAACCGGACCAATCAAGCGTTTCCGGATCGTATGACGACATCACATCAATAGGGCCGCGGCCCAGATCAATTGTTTGATCTTTGACTTTGACTGGGCTGCCAAAACGGCCATGCACACTGTCGTATTTCAGAAGGTGGGCGTTTGTCTCAATCGGGCCAGTCGCGTTGATGCGGACGACCTGAACGTCGTTGCGCGCGGCCTCTGTGATGTGTGCCAAAGTGCAGCGCCCGATGCGCCCAAATCCGTTGATACCAATCGTGACAGTCATGACCCAAACCTTTCCAAAAGTTGGGTCTGCTATAACTTGTATGCAGATGTTCACAAAGATCAAAGCCGTGATAAATCAGTATGTTAACGGTAACGGTTGGCGCTATCATTGGCCATGTCGGGACGTTAACGCTAACGGATTGCGCTATCGTAACGCGGCGCGCCGCGAATCGTGCGGGTTGGTTAAACGCCGCTGCGTTGGGCCAGGGTCGCAACCGTATACCTTTGGCGGACCTGATTTTCGTTGCGGGGCACAAAGCCCGGATCGCGGATCACACAGCCAAGGCCGCAGACCTGAGACGTATCGCGGTTGGCGTTTGAGACCCGCCAAACCCGGCCACCCGGTGTCGATACGTAGCCATCGACGCCAAGCTGGAAATCGGACAACAGATCAGTCGTAGACGGCACTTCGTTATCGTACTGCGGACCATAAGCGCCGTGCGTGTGGTAGGACGCGATGATGTTATCGCGCCGTTGTGGCACCGGCATGTTGCAGCTCGCAAAGGTGCCGCGCCGTGGTGCAGTCGCCTGCAAGTGACCTGCGCCATCACGGAAGAAAAAGCCGCAGAATTCACGACGTTCTCGGATTGATTGGGTCTGGATGCTGTTCAGGAAGGACCGCGCAAAATTATCAATGCTAGCCTGTTCTGCAGGCGGTGGCGCAAAAGACGTCGGTTGCGGCTGAATTGCTTTGGGGATGATAGCTGGTCGTTTGCTGATCGTTTCGACTGGGGCCGCACATGCACTGACGGTCACAAGTGCAAGAAGCGCGATTGTCAGACGATGCATAAAGTGACCTTAACTATCTGTGGGGACAGACGGGCAGGGATGTCCTGCCCGTCTGTATATAAAGATTTAAAGCAGGTCTTTGACCGCTTTGGCTACATCCGCTGCCGTGATGCCGAACTTTTCGAACAAAGTTTCAGCAGGTGCAGAGGCTCCGAAGCCAGTCATACCAACAAATGCGGCTTTCTTGTGGTTACCGCGTTCGCCAAGCAACCATTGATCCCAACCTTGCTGCACGCCGGCTTCAACCGCGACCCGAACCGGACCCGCTGGTAGCACGCGCTTGCGGTAGCTTTCGTCTTGCTGCGCAAACAGTTCCATACACGGCATGGACACGACGCGTGCGCCGATGCCTTCAGCTTCGAGCAGGTCTTTTGCGGCCAGTGCCACTTCGACTTCAGACCCGGACGCCATGATGATAGCTTTACGCTTGTTCTCAGCCTCTGCCAGAACGTAGCCGCCTTGCGCAGACAAGTTCTTTGTCTTGTGCGAAGTACGGACTGTCGGCAGGTTCTGACGAGACAGGCACAGAACGTGTGGTGTGCTTTGTGATGTCAGCGCCATTTCCCACGCTTCAGCCGTTTCCACCGTATCCGCAGGACGGAAAACGTTGGTGTTCGGTGTCGCACGCATCATAGCAAGGTGCTCAACCGGCTGGTGGGTAGGGCCATCTTCGCCCAGACCAATGGAATCGTGTGTCATGACGTAAGTCACAGGCACGCCCATCAGTGCGGACAGACGCATGGACCCACGCGCATAGTCGGTGAAGCACATGAACGTACCGCCGTATGGTTTTGCGCCACCGTGCAGCGCCATGCCGTTCATCGCAGCCGCCATGCCGTGTTCACGCACACCGTAGTAAACGTAACGGCCTTTGCGGTTAGTCGGGTGGAAAACGCCCATGTCGGCTGTTTTGGTGTTGTTAGACCCTGTCAGGTCAGCAGAACCACCAATCGTTTCCGGCATGATCGCGTTGATCACTTCCAATGTCTTCTCAGACGACTTCCGCGTCGCCATCTTTGGCGCACCTTCGGTCGTTTGCTTTTTGAAGGCACGGATCACCGCGGACAGCTTGGCTGGCGCTTCACCAGCGTACTGGCGTTTGAATTCCGCCTGCTTTGTGCCGGACAGTTTATCGAAACGGGCTTGCCAGTCGGCGTGCGCCGCTTGACCGCGTGTCGCCATGTCTTCCCAGCCTTTTTTGATGTCCGCAGGGACTTCAAACGGGCCAGTTGTCCAACCGTATGCGGCTTTTGCGTCGGCCATTTGCTGCGCGTCAGTCAAAGCGCCGTGGCCTTTGGATGTATCTTGTGCGGCGTGACCCAGCGCGATGTGGGTTTTGCAGGCGATCATGGACGGGCGCGGATCTTTCTTCGCTTCGATGATCGCAGCATCAATCGCCTTTGGATCATGACCGTCAATTTCCAGCACATGCCAACCTGACGCCGCAAAGCGCTGCGGCTGGTTGGTTTTGTCCGCAATATCAACGGTGCCGTCGATTGTGATGTTGTTGTTGTCCCAGAACACGATCAGGTGGGACAGTTCTTGCATACCAGCAAGAGACAACGCTTCCTGAGATACGCCTTCCATCAAGCACCCGTCGCCCGCGATCACGTAAGTGAAGTGGTTGACGATGTTCTTGCCCCATGTGGCACGCTGGATTTCTTCGGCGATTGCGAAACCGACGGAATTCGCGATGCCCTGGCCCAATGGACCTGTTGTGGTCTCGATGCCGCGTGCATGGCCGTATTCAGGGTGGCCAGCAGTCTTTGCGCCCCACTGACGGAAATCCTTAATTTCCTGAAGGGTGATGTCTTCATAACCAGTCAGGTACATCAAAGAATACAGCAACATGGATCCGTGACCCGCAGACAGGATGAACCGGTCGCGGTCCGCCCAATCAGGTGCTTTTGGGTCAAAGTTCAGGTGGTTTTGGTACAAAACCGTTGCAACATCAGCCATGCCAATCGGCATGCCAGAGTGGCCAGAGTTCGCGGCGGCTACTGCATCGAGTGTCAGCGCGCGAATGGCGGCTGCTTTCATCCAGTGGTCAGGGTTTGCTTCACGCAGGGCTGCAATATCCAAGGGAAAGGTCCTATCGGGCTAAATTTGGCGTTGGAGGTGTCATATCAGGGCGGTGCCTAAGATCAAGCACGCAACATAAGTGTTTGGCATGGTTGGACTACGTCATCATGTTGCGCATTTGCGGGTGCGCTGTTGTTGGCTTAGGCTTTGCTTAATGTTCCGCGATTCGCGGGTTTGATGGTACGAGAGGACGACGCATGACAGACGTCACGCAGTTAGAGCAGCGGATTTCCGTCGCAATGGACCGGATTGAACGCGGTTTAGGGGCGATGGCCGAACAGGCACCGGCGGATGACGCATACGGCGCAGACGCAGGCGCGCTTGAGACCCAATTGGAAGAAGAACGCTTCGCCAACGCCCAGCTCGAAGAGCGGGTGAAAGCGCTGAAAGACCGTCAAGATACGAAGATCAAAGAACTTGAAACGCGGGTTTCCGCTCAGCGTGATCAGATGGCTGCGTTGGACACGGAACTGCAACGTCTGCGGGCATCCAGCGCGGATATGCGCGAAGTTAACGCACAGTTGCGGGCCGCCGCTAGCGAAGGTGTCGCCGAACCAGAATTGATCAACCGCGCCATGATGGCCGAAGTTGAAGCATTATCTGCGCAGCGCGCGTCGGAATCAGCCGAAGTTGACGCGATCCTGAAAGAACTCAAACCCCTGATCGAGGAAGCCTGATATGCCACATGTCGAGATTGCCATTGGTGGGCGGACGTTTGAAGTGGCTTGTCAGGAAGGCGAAGAACATTTTCTGCAATCTGCCGCAGCAATGCTGAACGAAGAAGCATCCCACATGTCCGCGCAAATAGGTCGGATGCCGGAAGCAAAGATGCTGCTGATGTCCGGCCTGATGTTAGCCGACAAAACCGCTGGACTGGAAGAAAAGGTCAAAGAAGCGGAAACGCGGATGGCCCAGCTGCAGGCGCGGATTGATACGCTGGAAGGCCAACCCAAACAGACCGAACGTGTCGAAGTGCCAGTGATCCCAGCCGAAGTCAGCGACGCAATGGCGCAGATCGCGGCACGAGCAGAAGCATTGGCTGCAGAGGTCGAACGGCGCGCGGGTTAATCCCGCTTCGTCAGCAAGCTGCGCATCGCAATGCCGGCATCCACCATAGCACGCAGGTGCCCGGGCTGACCTGGTGCCGTTTCGGCACGTACTGATAACACTTCACCATCCAAAACGACGGATGTTTGCGCACTGCGGGGCAGGGCGTCACGCAATGTCGCAAGCGGTTTGGACGTGTAAATGTCTTGCGCGACTGCCACGCTGGCCTCGTTGGTTAGCAAGATACCTTGCGCTTCACCGATGGTTTTTCTATCCAATTCAACGCCTTCGGGCAGATCGCCCAGACGTTTTAAGGCTTGGGTCATGGTGCCCGTCACCATTGACGCGCCCATACCGTCTGGCGTTTTTTTCATGATATCAGCGACATGGGGCGCAAGCGGTGGGGCTACGACAACGGCACCGGTTTTGGTCACGGTATCACGCCAATTGATCACGGCATCGCCGCTTCGGTTACGGGCATAGGTCACATACAGTTCCCAACTGTCCGTCGGATCACGCAGCACGATTTTGACGCCTTTCCCAATACTGGCGGGCAGTTCTTGCTGCGCCCAGCCTTGTTCCGCGACAATTGCGTCAAGCGTTGAGCTGCTTTTGCGCCGCGTCAGAAGCCAACGCAAGAAGAAGAGCTGCCCAATGAGGACCGCAATGACAACGAAAAGAAACTGGGGGCTGTTCATGGGACTATGTCTCGTGGAAATCTAGGGCTAAATGTGTTCAGTTTACGCATCACCTAACACATGTCACGATCACAAACACAAAAAGCCGCACCTCGGGCGGCACGGCTTTCCGTTTGGTTCTTTAGCAGTGCTTAGGCGTTTGCTTCGCGAATTTTATCTGCAGCGTCCTTGTCGAAGGTCACAGCGTTTTCAGCAAACAACGTATCCAATTCGCCGGACAGGGTCATCTCGGTGATGATATCGCAGCCGCCAACAAATTCACCTTTGACGTAAAGCTGTGGAACCGTCGGCCATTCAGAATAATCTTTGATGCCCTGACGCATGTCTTCATCGGCGAGCACGTTCACATCGGCAAAATCAACGCCCATAAAGTTTAGAACACCAGCAACGCGGGACGAAAACCCGCATTGTGGCATGGATTTTGTGCCCTTCATGAAAAGGACAACGTCGTTGGATGTGACGGTTTCTTTAATTTGGTCTGCGATTGTCATTTGCCGTCTCTTTCGTTGAGTGCGTTATTCTATCGACGCCTTGCGCCCGTGAGTTTAAATGTCGCGCCCATATTTGTCGCGGTTGTTCCCAAATTTTTTACGCATGGCTTTGACGCCAAATCTGCCCACTACCGAGTTAAGGCTGGCATTTGGATTTGGTTGCCGTCCTCCAACCGCATTTCTCGATCCGCCTGTCATGGCTCCAAGAGCTGAATTTTTGGCCTGAGCTTCTTTGACAACATCCATGTCGATTGCTTCCATGCCCAACTCTGGTTTTGGTTCATCAGGAAGAATCGCTCCCGGTTGGTTTCCAGACAAAGGTCTATATTTCCTTGGACGCGATCCAAGTACATAGGCCAATCCAGCGCCTCCTAAGATAATCAAAAGAAACCAGAGCTTCCAAGTCATGCAGGGGCTTTCGTGGTCAACGCAAGTGCGTGGAGTTCGCCGTTGCTGCCGTCCATCTTGCCTTTAAGCGCCGCGTAAACGGCCCGTTGTTGTTGCACACGGTTTTTGCCACGAAAGCTTTCGTCGATGACTTCGGCTGCGAAATGCGCCCCGTCGTCGCCTTGCACCGTGATTTTGGCTTCAGGAAAGCTGTCGCGGATCAGGGTTTCGATGTCGTGGGCGGTGATCATGGTGCGTCCTTCTGGGCTGTTGTGCCTAACGTATGAAGTGTTCCGCCGGTCGGCAAGGGCAGGTGCCTCCGGCGGGGATATTTATGACCAAAAGAAATGGGGCGTTACGCCACTGCCGCGGCAAACGCGCTGCGGAATGTGTCGGTCAACGCGGCCAATGGTGCGGATGCCGTGCCAAACGTTACGTTTGTCCCAGACGCCGTGCCGATTTGCGTAAGCGGGATGTCGGCAGTCTTGGCCGCTGCCGCCAATGCGGTTGCTTGTGCCGGTGTACACGCAATCAGGTAACGCGCTTGGTCTTCCCCGAACAGCGTTGCCGTGTCTGAAAGCGTCACAGCAATGCCGACACCCGCCGCTTCTGCCAATTCAAATGCTGCCAGCGCCAGCCCACCGTCGGACAAGTCTGTGCAGCAAGGGATGTTGGCGTGGTTGGCGCGAATAAAGTCGCCGTGCAGCTTTTCTTCGGCCAGATCGACCGCCGGTGCATCGCCTTCAACGCGGCCAAAAGCTTCGGCTAACAGTGCGGATTGCCCAAGGTGGCCAGATGTCGTGCCGACCATCAACAGCACGTCGCCGTCCTGCATGGTACCCGTGATCGCAAGATCAGGCGTCGCGATCAAACCAACAGCGCCGATTGTCGGCGTTGGCAAAATGCCTGCGCCATCGGTTTCGTTGTAAAGCGATACGTTGCCGGACACGATTGGCATATCGAGCGCAGAAACCGCTTCGCCGATACCTTTGATGGCGCCCACGAATTGACCCATGATTTCTGGCTTTTCAGGGTTGCCGAAGTTCATGTTGTCGGTGGTGGCAAGCGGCGTCGCGCCCACAGATGTCAGGTTCCGGTACGCTTCGGCCACCGCTTGTTTGCCGCCCTCAACAGGATTGGCTTTGACGTAGCGCGGGGTCACGTCGGATGTGAATGCGATGGATTTTGGCGTGCCGTGCACGCGGACGATGCCAGACCCTGCACCTGGTGTGCGGGATGTGTCGCCCATGACCTGTTGGTCGTATTGTTCATAAACCCACTGCTTGCCCGCGTAGTTCGGGCTGGAAATCAGCGCTGTCAGGCCCTCGATTGGGTCGATGGTCAAGGCTTCATTGAAAGGCGTCGCCGCAGGTGTTTCCACCCAAGGGCGGTCGTATTCTGGGGCAGAGCCGGACAACGTGGCCAGCGGCAGGTCGGCTTTAACTTCACCGTTATGCAAGATCAGGAACCGGTCTTCGGCAATGGTTTCACCGACGATAGCGAAATCCAGATCCCACTTGGTGAACACGGCACGCGCTTCGGTTTCAAGTTCTGGTTTCAGAACCATCAGCATACGTTCTTGCGATTCCGACAGCATCATTTCGTAGGCTGTCATGTTTTCTTCGCGCTGTGGCACATCTTCGAGATTCAGTTTGACGCCAAGGCCCCCTTTGTCACCCATCTCCACAGCAGAACATGTCAGGCCAGCGGCCCCCATGTCTTGGATCGAAATCACAGCACCAGTTGCCATCAATTCAAGCGTGGCCTCCATCAGGCGTTTTTCAGTGAACGGGTCACCAACCTGTACGGTGGGGCGCTTTTCTTCGATCGTGTCGTCGAATTCAGCAGATGCCATTGTCGCGCCGCCAACCCCGTCACGACCTGTTTTCGCACCAAGGTACACAACAGGCATGCCGACGCCGGACGCAGCTGAATAGAAAATCTTGTCAGTATCCGCGAGGCCAGCAGCAAACGCGTTCACAAGGCAGTTGCCATTGTAAGACGGATCAAACCGGACTTCGCCGCCAACCGCAGGTACACCAAAACAGTTACCGTAACCGCCAACACCTGCCACGACGCCGTTGACCAACGTGCGTGTTTTAGGGTGATCAGGCATCCCGAAGGACAGGGAATTCATCGCCGCAATCGGACGGGCACCCATTGTGAATACGTCCCGTAGAATACCACCAACGCCGGTTGCAGCACCCTGGTAGGGTTCGATGTAAGACGGGTGGTTGTGGCTTTCCATTTTGAAGACCACACATTGACCATCGCCGATATCGACAATGCCAGCGTTCTCGCCCGGTCCGCAGATCACTTGCGGACCTTCGGTTGGTAGGGTCCGCAGCCATTTCTTGGAAGACTTGTACGAACAATGCTCATTCCACATTGCCGAAAAAATACCAAGTTCAGTGAAGGTCGGTTCGCGGCCGATGATCTCAAGAATACGGTCATATTCGCTAGGCGACAGCCCGTGTGATGCGATCAATTCGGATGTGATGGCTGGTTCGGTCATGTGGCAGTCCCCTGAGCTTTCGCGGCCTTTTAGACTGGCTTTGCTGGGGGGGGAAGTGCGAGAGGCGCTGTGCGCTGCGTTTTTGGTCAAAAACCTGTGTCAGTGGATCGTTTTTGTGCAGGTGAAGCGGCGTTTCTGCGCTTCGGGCAAAAAAAATGCCGGGCGCAAGGCCCGGCAAGTCCAACAGGGAGGTGAAGGAGACGAGCGTAAGAGCGTCGTCGCCTTCGACACTTGACTTAGGAGCGGTATCTTCACCGTTCAAGAAAATAATGCATACACAATCGCATGTCCGCTATGCATCAGATGCATAGCTTCGTGCTTGAGTTGCCCATTTTTTGGCTTAACAAATTGCGATTCAAGCACTTTTGGACAAATTGTGCTTTCTGTTAATCCGTTATTCGGCTTTTGCCGCATCCCGAATTTTCCGTCGGTGATCCATGATTTCGTCCTGAACGAAGTCCCGAAATGCGCTAATCCGCTTGGATTGGCGCAATTCTTCAGGGTAGGCGAGGAAAACCGGGACTTCACCCGACTCAAGTTCAGGCAGGACGCGGATCAGGTCAGGAAAGTCTTCAACAAGGTAATCCGGCAGAACCCCGATCCCGAGGTTGTTGATCACACCTTGTAGTACACCGAAGTAGTTGTTCACGGTGAACAGGCTCGGGACATCATAGCTCATCAGGTGTTGTACTAGTGTAGACCCAGCGCTGACCTGCGCGGATGACAGGGACTGGCAAATCAGGCGGTGATTGCCGATTTCCTCGATGTCCGTCACCGCACCATGTTGATCAAGATAAGTCTGGGACGCGTAAAGGCGCATTCGCACGGACATCAAACGTTTGCGGATCAGATCAGCCTGTGACGGTTCTTTCATGCGAATGGCAACGTCAGCTTCGCGCATAGGCAGGTCCAACACGCGTTCTTCGAGCATCAGGTCAATTTTTAGGTCCGGATATTGTTCATAGAGTTTCGGCAGACGCGGCGCCAACCAAAGCGTGCCAAATCCCGTTGTTGTCGTCACGCGCAATTCGCCGAACACTTCTTCTTCGGAATCGCGAATGCGCGCGGATGCCGCTTCGAGACGTTTGTTCATGGATTTGGTCGCGTCGAACAACAACTCACCCTGTTCGGTCAGAATCAGTCCGCGTGCGTGACGGTGAAAAAGGGTGGTGTTCAGGCTCTCTTCAAGCGCGCGCACCTGCCGTGATACCGCAGACTGCGACAAATGCAGTGTATCACCCGCATGTGTAAGTGACCCAGCGTCAGCCACTGCGTGAAATATTCTTAGCTTGTCCCAGTCCATATCTTCTTCCTGCGGCTGCGCGCCCGTGCTTGTTTGTATTATCCTTACGCTAACACGTTCTTAAGGTGCAATTGCGCATTACGGGGAACTTTTTGCTTTGTAGGTCAGAAGGTATGACCTATTGTGGGGGTGTTATCCTATCGGGGAGGTGCAGATGACACAGGGCCGCATTACACTCAATGATCGTTACGATTTAACCAAGCGTCAGGTGCTGCTGAATGGCACACAGGCCCTTGTTCGCTTGATGCTGATGCAAAAAGCGCGTGACAAAGATGCTGGGCTGAATACAGCCGGTTATGTCACTGGCTACCGCGGATCGCCGCTGGGCGCTGTGGACATGCAGATGACACGCGCCAGCAAAGTCTTGGGCGAGGCGGATGTGAAATTCCAACTCGGTCTGAACGAAGATTTGGCCGCAACTGCCCTTTGGGGTTCACAGCAGGCCGAACTGCGCGGTGAAGGCAAATTCGATGGCGTTTTCGGTCTCTGGTACGGCAAAGGCCCCGGCGTGGACCGGTCTGGTGATGTGATGCGCCACGCTAACATGGCTGGATCGTCGCCGCATGGCGGTGTGATCATGGCGATGGGTGATGACCACACGGGCGAAAGTTCGACAACATTACACCAAAGCGATTGGGCGATGCTGGACGCCTACATGCCGATTGTCAGCCCTGCGGGTGTGCAGGAAATTCTTGATTACGGTGTCTACGCATGGGGGCTCAGCCGGTTTGCGGGTGTATGGGTCGGCCTGAAAACGATGAAGGACACGATCGAGGTCACATCTGTCGTAGATGGTGATCCGGACCGCGTGAAGCTGGTCGAACCTGAATTTGATATGCCTGACGGTGGCCTGAACATCCGTCTGGTAGACACCCCGCAGTTGCAAGAAGCGCGGATGATCGACCACAAACGCTTCGCTGCCGAAGCGTACAGCCGCGCTAACAAAATGGATCAACGCAAACTCGGCAAAGCAGGGGCCAAAATCGGCTTTGTCGCGGCTGGTAAGAACTACCTTGATCTGGTCCACGCGCTGAACTTGTTGCGCGTAGATGAAGCAGAAGCCGAACGTCTCGGCATCACCGTCTATAAAGTCGGGCAGGTCTGGCCGCTGGATATGCAAAGCTTCCATGACTTTGCTGAAGGTCTCGATCTGATTGTTGTTGTCGAAGAAAAGCGCAAACTGATCGAAGTACAGGTCAAAGAAGCGATCTTTGACGACCGCCAAGGCCGCCGCGTTTACGGCTGGCACAAAGGCGATGAACATTCCGAAGGCCGCCGTGAAGAAGTATTCCCGACAAAGGCAGATTTGAACCCGATCTGGATTGCCGAAAAGATTGGCGGCATTCTGGTCGAAGAAGGCTGCGGTTCTTCCGCCGTGACTGGCGGTCTCGCGAAACTTGCCGAAGCCCGCAAGGCCGACAACCAGCCCGAAATCGCGGCGCGGCTTCCGTATTTCTGTTCAGGTTGTCCGCATAATTCGTCGACTAAAGTACCGGACGGGTCGCGCGCCTACGCGGGCATTGGTTGTCACTACATGGTGCAATGGATGGACCGCGACACTGTTGGGTTCACCCAGATGGGCGGTGAAGGCGCAAACTGGGTCGGCGAGGCGCCTTTCTCGACCACGGACCACGTGTTCCAGAACCTTGGCGACGGGACCTATAACCACTCCGGTGTGCAAGCGATCCGCTTTGCGCTGATGGCGAACACGAACATCACCTACAAAATCCTCTATAACGACGCGGTCGCGATGACTGGTGGGCAGGGCAATGATGGTGGGCTTACGGCTGATCAAATTTGCCGCGAACTGGTCGCTATGGGCGTGCGCAATGTCGAAGTGGTCTACGACGAAAAGGAAGACGTGGACTTCGCGTATTTCCCCAAAGGTCTGACAATTTCCGAACGGTCCGAATTGCCCGCCGTGCAAGATCGGCTGCGGCAAGTCAAAGGCGTGTCGGCGATTGTCTACATCCAGACATGTGCTGCTGAAAAACGGCGTCGGCGCAAGCGCGGCACGTTCCCTGATCCGGACAAGCGGGTATTCATTAATACGGACGTTTGCGAAGGCTGTGGCGATTGCGGTGTGCAATCCAACTGCGTGTCGATCGTGCCTGTGGAAACCGAACTGGGCCGCAAACGGGCGATTGACCAGTCGTCATGTAACAAAGACTTTTCCTGCGTGAACGGCTTCTGTCCGTCCTTTGTGACGGTCGAAGGCGCGGTCGTGAAAAAGGCGGCAACGGCAAGCGTTGATTTGCCGGACATGCCTGACCCTACGCTGCCCGCGATTGATGGCACGCATAATGTCGTCATCACGGGCGTCGGCGGCACAGGCGTCGTGACCATCGGCGCTGTCATGGCGATGGCGGCCCATCTGGACGGCAAAGGTGCTGGCATGATGGAAATGGCAGGTCTCGCGCAAAAGGGCGGTGCGGTGCATATCCATTGTCGTTTGGCTGAAAACCCCGATGATATCGCCGCAATCCGCGTGGCAATCGGCGAAGCACATACGCTGATCGGCGGTGATCTGGTGGTTTCGGCAGGTGCCAAAACGCTGGGGCTGATGAAGCAGGGCCAGACCATGGGCGTCGTGAACAGCCACGAAATCATTACTGGCGATTTCACCCGTGACACGGGTTTCAAGCTGCCGACGGATCAGCTGAAATTGTCGCTAGAGGCGCGGTTGCAGGATCGCTTGGCCCTGTTTGATGCCTCTGATCTGGCGAAGGCCTTGATGGGCGACAGCATCTTCTCGAACATGATGATCTTCGGCGCGGTTTGGCAGATGGGCGGTATTCCATTGTCCGGCGATGCGATCCGCGAAGCGATCACGCTGAATCGGGCCGCGGTTGAGCGCAACCTGCATGCGTTCGAATTGGGCCGTTGGGCGTATCTACATCCCGATCAGGCGGCGCGGGTTCTCACGCCTGCGGTGGTTGAAAAGCCCAAAACGCTAGATGAAAAAATCGCATTCCGTGCGGAGCATTTGGTGGCCTATCAAGGCAAACGACTATCCAAGCGGTATCGCGCTTTGTTGGACGGCATCGCTGATCCCGATATGAAAGCAGCCGTGGCTGAAGGGTACCATAAGCTGTTGTCATACAAAGACGAATACGAAGTCGCGCGATTGCTACAAGATAGCCATGCGAAAGCGGCGGAAGCGTTTGATGGTGACGTGAAACTGACCTACCACCTCGCCCCGCCGATGCTGACAAGAACCGGTGCAGACGGGCGACCCGTCAAAAAGCAATACGGGGCGCGGATGGCAAAGATGTTCCCGCTTCTCGCCAAAATGAAAGGGCTGCGCGGTACATGGTTCGACCCATTCGGGCGGACCGATGAACGGCGGATGGAACGGGCGCTCATCAAGGAATATGAGGCCGACATGGCTGATGTTCTTCGGACGATGCGGCCTGATACCAAAGCTGATGCGGTTGCTCTGGCGCGGTTGCCGCTGGATATTCGCGGCTTTGGTCCAGTGAAAGAAGCCAACGCGCGCAAAGCCGCCAAAACTCGCGAAGTTTTGCTCGGGAACCTACGTGCAACACCCGCAGCCGTGGCGGCAGAGTAGACGCAAAAGGACTTGTCATCGCGGTGTTACGATTTATCGGTAGCACCGCGTAAACGAAGAGGTCCTGTGATGCTGAAACATCAAATCGCGCGCGATATTTCCTATGCAAGTTCGGCCAAGGGGCGGGCTGGTAAAGTTCTTATCAGGACGATGGAAAATGCATCTGGCAGGTTGCGGCTGATCCGGCGCGCGCGCGGATATGATCACGACATCGCACAGGGCGCTGATTTTTGGCACGTGATTACAAGCCGTTACGGCCTGACGCTTGATATCATCGGCGGGTCACTTGAGAACATCCCGCGCGATAAGCCGGTGATTGTTGTGGCCAACCATCCTTACGGCATTCTGGACGGACTGATGTTGGGGCGCATCCTGTCGGATCGGCGACAGGGTGATTTCCGCGTTTTGGCACACCGGATTTTTCGTCGGTCTGCGGACTTGGAAAAGGTGATCCTGCCAGTGTCTTTTGACGAGACCAAAGAGGCCGCCAAGCAGAACATGCAAACCCGTAAAGATGCGCTTGATTATCTGGCGCAAGGCGGTGCCATCGGCATTTTCCCGGGTGGTACGGTTTCGACGTCAGCAAAACCTTTTGGTCGCCCGATGGACCCGACGTGGCGCAATTTCACGGCCAAGATGATCGCAAAATCGGATGCAGTTGTCGTGCCAATCTATTTCGAAGGACACAACAGCCGGTTGTTCCAATTGGCCAGCCATATCCACAATACGCTGCGGATGGGGCTGCTGATCCGCGAATTCCGTAACAAAATCAACGCACCTGTACGTGTCGTCATCGGCGAACCGATCCCGCGGCACGAAATCGACGCCCGCAAAAAAGACCCTAACGGCATGATGGATTTCTTGCGTCAGGCCACGTATGCTCTGTCCAAGGACCCGGTCGATCCAACCAGACTGGGCCATGAATTTGAGGCAAAGTATAAGGGGCGGTCAAATGGCAGTCGGGATATTCGATAGTGGTGTAGGGGGCTTAACGGTTCTGGATGCGGTGCAAGAACGCCTGCCGGACGTGCCCTTTGTGTATTTCGGCGATCACGCCCATGCGCCCTACGGCGTGCGCACCGACGACGATATTTACAACCTGACGACACAAGCGGTCGAACGGCTGTGGGATGCTGGCTGTGATCTGGTGATTTTGGCCTGCAACACGGCGTCTGCGGCGGCTTTGCGCCGAATGCAGGAAAGCTGGATACCAAAAGAAAAACGCGTCTTGGGCGTTTTCGTACCTCTCATAGAAGCCCTAACAGAACGCCAGTGGGGCGATAATTCGCCGCCGCGCGAAGTAGACGTTAAACATGTGGCCTTGTTCGCGACACCTGCAACGGTACGCAGCCGCGCGTTCCAGCGGGAGCTCGCGTTCCGTGCGATTGGTGTGGATGTCGAAGCGCAGGCCTGTGGTGGTGTCGTGGACGCAATCGAAGACGGTGATCTGATCTTGGCGGACGCATTGGTGCGTAGCCATGTAGATGCGCTGACCCGTAAGATGCCAAAACCGGATGCGGCGATTTTGGGCTGCACCCATTATCCGTTGATGGCCGAGACATTTCAGGACGCATTGGGCGAAAACGTCAAAGTGTTCAGCCAAGCGAACCTCGTCGCGGAAAGCCTTGCAGATTACCTTGGGCGGCGTCCAGAGATGATCGGGGCGGGAACAGAAAGCTTGTTTTTAACGACTGGTGATCCTAAGCGTGTGTCGCGCAATGCAACACAATTTCTGCGCAAAGAAATTACGTTTACAGCAGCTTACCCGTAGTCAACGACAGCCAATTACCAAATTCACGCCGCAGTCGTGCCCGAATTGGACGTTAACAAATCGTTAATGGACCAATGATGGATTCGATAAATGCGTTTATTACGATTTTGCGTGGCTGCGTTTCTGGGCACGGCTTCTTTCGGCCAAGCTGCGACCTTAAATGAATCAGATGTCGCGGGCGGCTTTGGATCCTCGTTCAATTCCCCAACAGTTATTGGAAGTGACGTCACGACAGTCACTGGCACAGTGTCTGCAGCGGATTTTGATTTTCTGCACTTCACGAGTCTCAGTGCGGGCGCGCAGACGTTGACGTTTAACTTCAACCTCGCAGACCCGAACGGGTTGTCTGGCTTTCAGAATGGTGGCGGGAGCGTTCGCATCAAAGAAACTGCCCCAGGTTGGGCGTATGATGGTAATCCGCTCAATCCGGCAGGCGGCAACGATTTTGATCTGTCCTTTGATCCGTTCAACGTCGCCGGCGCTGTTGTGTCACAAACCTTGTCCTATGATTTGGGCGCGAGTTACGCAGGCGGTGACCTGTACGTCAGCATCTTGCCGACATTCGCAAGCCAAGCGTTTTCCTTTGGCGTAATCGTACCGGGCAATTCGGCGTCAGTTGATCCGTCACCAGTTCCGGTGCCTGCCGCTGGTTTGTTGCTGATCGGCGCGTTGGGTGGCATGGCTGCGTTACGACGTCGCAAGACAGCCCCACTTCTGGCCTGATCGCGGCTGCGTGACTTGCATCTGCCGTGTGTCCACGCCACATAACGTAGGACCACAGCAATAGGGCAAGCCGGTGACACAAGATCAAGTTACACAAAAAATCGCGATCCTCGGGGCGTCTGGCTACACTGGGGCCGAACTCGTCCGTATCATCGCGACCCATCCGTCGTTCGAGATCGTTGCCCTATCTGCGGAACGCAAAGCCGGTCAGGCGATGGCCGACGTGTTCCCACATTTGCGTCACATGAATTTGCCGCCCTTGGTGAAACTGGATGAGATCGATTTTGCGGGCATAGACCTCGCGTTCGCGGCACTGCCACACGGGCTGTCCCAGGCACTGGTACGGGACCTGCCCGAGCATGTGAAAGTTGTTGATCTCGGCGCCGATTTCCGGCTGCGCGATCCGGCTGACTACGAAAAATGGTATGGTGCCCCGCATGTGGCCGTTGAGCTGCAAAAGACCGCCGTTTACGGCCTGACCGAATTTTACCGCGACCAAATCAAAGATGCGCGCCTAGTTGCGGGCACGGGCTGTAACGCGGCCACTGTGCAATTTGCGCTGCGCCCGTTGATCGCCGCTGGTGTGATTGATCTGGACGACATCATTTGCGATCTCAAAAATGGGATTTCGGGTGCGGGCCGTGCGTCCAAGGAAAACATGCTGTTCACCGAACGTGCGACCGACGTGCAGGGCTATGCCCACGGCGGGAAACACCGTCATCTCGGCGAATTCGATCAAGAATTCACCGAAATTGCAGGCCGCAAAGTCGAAATTCAATTTACGCCGCATCTTGTCCCACTCAGCCGCGGTATCCTTGCCACGTGCTACGTGAAGGGTGACGGGCAGGCGGTGCACGACGCGCTTGCTGCCGCCTATAAGGATGAACCGTTCGTCGTGGTGCTGCCGTTTGGCCAGCAACCGGGGACGGGGCACGTGATGGGATCGAACTATTGCCATATTGGCGTTAGCCAAGACCGGATTTCTGGGCGCGTGCTCGTGACCTCTGTTCTCGATAACCTGTGCAAAGGGTCGTCTGGGCAGGCTGTTCAGAACGCGAACCTCATGTTGGGTCTTGATGAAACTGCGGGCCTGACAATGGCACCGGTGTTCCCATGAGCGGATTGAAAAGCCTCAAGAAAACCCGCCGCATTCAGGTCATCGGATTGGCCGGTGTCTGTGTGGCGGCGATCCTTGTGATCCTCGCAATGTTGCCAGAAGAATCGTTCCAGTTCTTCCGGTCCCCATCAGAAGTCGCAGAATCGCCTCCGCCGCCGAATGAACTGTTCCGCATCGGTGGATTGATCGTGGAAGGGTCAATTGAAAGCGACACGGGCGAAACCGTACGCTTCGAAGTGACCGATGGCGGTGCTGTCATTCCGGTCGTGTATACAGGTATTTTGCCTGATCTGTTCGGCGACGGACAAGGCATGGTGGGTCAAGGGCGCTACGTGAACGATACGTTCGAAGCTGTTGAAATCCTTGCAAGACATGACGAAACTTACATGCCCAAGGAAGTCATCGACGCCCTGAAAGAACAGGGGCAATACGTGGCACCGGACGCTGGTGACGCAACCAATTAACCAATTGCGCTGACCTTTGCCGTAAGCAGGCAGAGGACAGCACACATGCAAACCATCCAAGACATCGCCCGAGACATCGTCGCCCGCGAAGGCGGCTATGTGAACGACCCCGACGATCCGGGCGGGGCCACGAACTTTGGCGTCACGATCCATACGATGCGGCGCTTGGGGCTCGATTTGGACGGCGACGGTGACGTGGACGCAGGTGATGTCCAGCGTCTGACCCGTGACCAAGCCGAAGCGATTTTCCTCGAACACTACTTCACGCGGCCCCGCATCGACGCCTTGCCGGTCGTTCTACAGGCCAGCGTGTTTGATATGTATGTGAACGCCGGATCGCACGCTGTGAAGATTTTGCAGCGGCTTTTCAATGAGATGCGGATCACTGTTACAGTCGATGGCGTCATTGGTCCGCAAACGATTGCTGCGGCCAATCGAGCGGCCACTGCCGCGCCCGATCATATCGCAGATGCCTACGGGATCGCCCGCCGCAATTACTACTACGCCCTCGCGGACAGCCGCGTCGCCAGTCGAAAATATGCTCGACGCCGCGATGGTGGCAAAGGCGGCTGGATCACCCGTGCCGAAGAATTCATTGCCGAACGGTTCCATCTGACAGCGGCGCAACACGCACAAAGGATCGCATCATGGGGATAATCACGGATTTCATGGGCATGCTTTTTGGCAATCATCGCAATGTCTTGGCCGAAACGGCTGAGGTGTTTCGCGAAAACAGTGAAAACGCTGGTGCGCGTGCGGCGGACGTCCAAACCACAGTCTTGCGTCAGTTCGCGGCTGAATTTTCCGGCAACCGCAAAGGATGGTTCGACCGCTTCATTGACGGGTTGAACCGTCTACCACGCCCTTTGATGGCCTTTGGTACCTTGGCGTTGATCGCTGCATCAATGGTTGATCCAATTTGGTTTGCTGCACGGATGCAAGGTCTTGCACTTGTGCCAGAGCCGTTGTGGTGGCTGATGGGCGCCATTGTCAGTTTCTATTTCGGGGCACGGCATCAGGCCAAGGGGCAAGAATTTCAGCAATCCATTGCGGACACGATGGCACGCACCGGACAGGTGACCGCAAATATCCAGGCACTCACCGCAGTCGCACCGCCAGCGCCACCTTCAACCCACGCAAAACCGCTGGCATTCACCACGGAAAACGCAGCGCTTCAGGAATGGCAGGCACAAAATGGATCATGATTGGATCGCAAAGGTGGACCTGCGATTGAACGCCTTGGAAACGCGCGGTGCCGTAAACGAAGTGCACCGCGACAATGTCGCGGATCGGCTTGGTTATATTGAAGATACGCTCAAGTGGCTGGTGCGGCTTGTGATCGGCGGGTTGCTGATGTCGGCAGTCGCCTTTGTATTGCAAGGCGGGCTGAACTTGTAACCCGCAGAAATGTGACAATCCGTCCGCAAGATGTGCCTGTCCTAGAATGAGGGGCGGTGCTATATCGGGCATATGATAAATGAACTCGCCCATTTCGCCCTGATCCTGGCCTTTGTTGTCGCGATTGCGCAGACGGTTATTCCATTGGTCGGTGCCCATAAAGGCTGGCGCGGGTGGATGGCCATGGCGCAACCCGCCGCAACGTCACAGTTCATCTTGGTCGGCTTTGCCTTCGCCGCCCTGACGTGGGCATTTGTCACGTCCGATTTTTCGCTGCGCGTTGTCACGACGAATTCGCATAGCCTGAAACCGATGCTCTATAAAATCAGCGGCGTTTGGGGCAACCACGAAGGGTCAATGCTGCTTTGGCTGTTGATCCTGACGCTGTTCGGCGGCTGTGCCGCTTGGTTTGACGGCGGTCTGCCCGAAACCCTGCGGGCCCGCGTGTTGGCGGTGCAATCGGCCGTTTCCGTTGCGTTTTACGCTTTCATTTTGTTCACATCGAACCCGTTTGATCGGCTGGCTTTGCCGCCGTTTGACGGTCAAGACTTGAACCCGCTCTTGCAAGACCCCGGTCTCGCGTTTCATCCGCCATTTCTGTACCTCGGCTACGTGGGCCTTAGCATGGCGTTTTCATTCGCCGTCGCCGCCCTGATCGAAGGACGCGTGGACGCCGCATGGGGCCGCTGGGTGCGCCCTTGGACGTTAGCCGCGTGGATGTTCCTGACTGTGGGCATCGCCCTTGGGTCATGGTGGGCGTATTACGAGCTTGGCTGGGGCGGTTTCTGGTTCTGGGATCCGGTTGAAAATGCATCCTTCATGCCATGGCTGATCGCAGCCGCCTTGCTGCATTCCGCGATCGTTGTTGAAAAACGTGAAGCGTTGAAAAGCTGGACGATCCTGCTGGCGATCCTCGCATTCGGTTTCTCTCTGCTTGGCACCTTCATCGTGCGGTCCGGCCTTTTGACGTCCGTGCATGCCTTCGCAAACGATCCAGAACGCGGCGTGTTCATCCTCGGGATCCTTGCGTTCTTTGTCGGCGGATCACTGACGCTTTACGCCGCCCGCGCACGCGTACTCGCAGCAAACGGCGTATTCGGCACGGTCAGCCGCGAAAGCGCGCTTGTCCTGAACAACATCCTGCTGGCCGTGTCTTGTTTTGTCGTCTTTATCGGCACCATCTGGCCATTGGTGGCCGAAATGGTCTGGGGACGCACCCTGTCCGTTGGCCCGCCGTTTTTTGACGCGGCCTTTTCACCGTTCATGGTCGCCTTAGCGCTGGTTCTGCCAATCGGGTCATTGCTGGCATGGAAACGTGGCACGCTGACACGCGCGAAAAAGCCGCTCTGGGGTTGGGCATTGCTCGCGATTTCACTAGGTGCTTTGGCCTACGCGTTGCAAAGCGGGCGGTCCGCACTTGGACCTGTCGGCGTAGCGCTAGGCGTCTGGGTTGTCGGCGGTGCGCTGCTTGATCTGTGGTTGCGCGGCGGGCGTGAAAACCTTGCGGGCCGTTGGCGCCGGATCAAACGTCTGCCACGTGCGGATTGGGGCAAATCGGTCGCGCATATCGGCGTCGGTGTCACAACCTTTGGTGTGGCCGCGATCCTTGCTTGGGAAACCGAAGATATCCGCGTGGCAGACCTTGGCGACAGCTATGACGTGGGGGCCTACACATTCACCTTGCAGGACGTGATCCGCGCTGAAGGGCCGAACTACGTGACCACCATGGCCGAAGTGGGCGTTGCGAAAAACGGGCGTGACATCACCGTGATGTACCCCGAAAAGCGGTTTTATCCAGTCGCGCAAATGCCAACGACCGAAGCGGCGATCCGCAACGGCATCTTACGCGATCTCTACGTCGTGATTGGCGAACCGCAGGCCAACGGCGGCTACGCGATGCGTATCTATATCAAACCCTTCGCGAACTGGATTTGGGGTGGCTGCATGCTGATGGCATTAGGCGCACTGATTTCCTTGACCGACCGCAGGCTGCGCGTCGGGGCGGGTGCGGCAAAGCCGAAACGCACAGCGGCGGTACCAGCAGAATGACCAGCGGAATGAAACGTCTGATCCTGACCCTCACTTTGCTCGCTTCCCCGCTCTGGGCCGTGGAGCCGTCTGAAATGCTCGACGATCCAGTCTTGGAGAGCCGTGCGCGCGATCTGTCCGCAGGGCTGCGCTGCCCGATTTGCCAGAACGAAAGCATCGACGAATCCAACGCAGACCTGTCCAAAGAACTGCGGATTATCGTGCGGGAACGCCTCGTCGCAGGCGACAGCGATCAGGATATTCTGGACTACCTCGTGGCCCGCTACGGCGAATATGTGCTGCTGACGCCAACGGTCTCCGGCGCGAACTGGATTTTATGGCTGGCCGCACCCGGCTTGTTCCTTGCGGCACTCGGGATCGGCTGGTCCACGATTCGACGTATACCCGAAACGCCCAACGGCACGCTCACCGACGAAGAACAGACCGCATTAGACAAGATTTTGCGGTCGTAACGTTCGGTTCCTCTTTTCTAGACTGACGGGTTCACTAGGTTAGACCAAAGCGGCTGATCTGGTCAGCGGCAGTCAAGGAATGTGAACATGGAATATCGGGCAATCAAACTTTGGATCAGAAACGACGTGGCGGTGATCACGCTGCGCCGGCCTGAGGTCATGAACGCGTTGAACACACAGATGCGCGCCGAAATCACGCACGCAGTCAAAGCCGCCGAAGCCGAAGCGCGGGTGCTGGTGATGACGGGGCAGGGGAAATCCTTCTGTTCCGGTCAGGATTTGGGCGACGGCGGCAATGCGGCAGCACTCGATCTGGAACGGACGTTGCGGGACGAATACGTGCCGATGCTGAGGGCCATCGTTGACTGCAAAATCCCGACAATTGCGGCGGTGAACGGCCCAGCGGCGGGTGCTGGCGCGAACCTCGCTTTGGCGTTCGACGTGGTTATTGCAAGCGATGCGGCTTATTTCGTGCAGGCCTTCACACGCATCGGTCTGATCCCTGATGCAGGCGGCACGCACTTCCTGCCGCGCCAGATCGGTACTGCCCGTGCGATGGGCGCGGCCCTGTTCGCGGATAAAATCAGTGCGGAACAGGCGGCCGATTGGGGCATGATCTATGAATGCGTCGCGGCAGATGAATTTGAAGCGCATTGGCAGGCGCGGGCGGCCAAACTGGCAGCAGGGCCGACGGTTGCCTACCAGCACGTGAAAACGGCGCTGCGCGAATCCAGCGGGAATACATTCGAACAGCAACTCGCACTCGAAGCCAAATTGCAGGGCAAATGTGGCCAAACACGCGACTTCCAAGAAGGCGTCGTATCCTTCCTGCAAAAACGGCCCCCGGTTTACGAGGGCCGCTAAGGGTTCTTACATCATGAAGGCGTCGGTTTCGCCGCCGCCGCCGCCACCACCGTCGGTGCCGATGCCATTGACTGTGACCTCAAGGGTCGCAGTCGAACCGCCTTCAAGGGTGTAAACAAAGTTTGTCACAGCGGATTCGCCGTCATTCAGTGCGGCAAAGGTGTTGGTGCCATCGACGCTGTCAGCAGAGAAATTGATCGCGCCGTCGGCTGTGATCTGCAACATCCCGCCATTGTCACCTGCGATGATTGTCGGTGTGCTTTGTGTGCTCATCGGATCAATGGTTGTACCGTTCATGCTGACCACGGATCCGGTGTAAGGATCGTCGCAATCGCCAAGATCATTGGCAAGGATCGACGCTTCGCCGGAATCGAGGAAATCAAACGTGTCGCCACGGCCAAACCCGGCAGTTTCCAAGACGGTCATGGTATCGTCAACGGCAGCTTCTGTTGGCTCGGTTGGGCCTTCAGGCACTTCTGGGGCTGTGCCGCCAAGTTTCAGGGAATCTTCCCGTGCGCCGTCTTCTGTACCAACTGACGTGAGGCGCGCGCCAAAGTCCTGAAGGTTGAAATCAGCCAATGTCAGATCGACTGTTTCGTGTGACAGGGTGAAAGAGGTGCTGCGGATATCGTCAGTGCTCATACCCTGTGTGCCGAACTGAACGCCACCGTCGAATTTGCCGTAGTCCTTCACGACTTCGCCGTTCATGTTTGTGAAGTTGTCAACTTTCGTCACGCCGTCAACTTTGAATGCCGTTCCTGTGACGTCGTCACCTGTGACGCTCAGGCCACCTGTGAGGCTATCGTCGAACAGGTCAAAGTAAATTGCGTTCAGGTCGCCAATTTCACCAGTGTCGTCGAGTACTTGCAAATCGAACTGCAAATTGCCGTCAACTTCGGTAATTGTGATGCTGACATTGACCTGACCTTCAAGGGTGAAGCTCATTGACGTTGCTGGGGCTGTACATCCGCTCATGTGTATCCATCTTTCAAAAATTTTCTTGTAGCGCATCGGTAAAAGCGGATTGCGACCGAAAGTTGTCCGCAATCGCCTGAAACTACGGCAAAACTGATTTTGATCGGGTTAAGATGTGGGTCGATCAAGCGCGAAATAAACGCTGTCAGACCATACCCCGTTGATACAATAGGTGTTTGGCGCACGGTGGGTTTCGTGAAACCCAAGCGCCACCAGTAATCCGGTCGAAGCGGTATTGTTCGGATCAACATCCGCAAAAACACGTGTCAGCGAAGTCGCGTTCCAGATGTGAGGCAAAATCGCGCGCATAGCTTCTAGCACGATACCGCGCCGCCAATAGTCAGGATGCAGGATAAACCCAACTTCGCCCTCGCCGTGACCGCCTGCGGTGCCCACGACAGTGCCATCCATTTCAATCACGAAATAGAGCAACGGATCGGCTGCGGCCATCATCCGGTCCAGATTTTCTTGGGTCCGCTCGGGGCTGTCATGGGGTGGGGTCGACCAATACTGCATCGCCCGCGGATCGCGAAAAATCGCGTGGAGATCCATCAGATCATCTTGGCGCGCGGCGCGTAGAATAAGGCGTTCAGTGGTCAGCATGTGAAAAGGGCCGCCCGAAGGCGACCCCAAAGTCTTAGCGCTTGTCTGGCGCGACATAATCGCGGGCTGTTTCACCCTTGTACAACTGACGCGGACGACCAATTTTCAACTGTGGATCGTCCAGCTGTTCTTTCCACTGGGAAATCCAGCCAACGGTCCGGGCCATCGCGAAGATCGGCGTGAACATAGATGTCGGGAAACCCATCGCTTCCAGAATGATTCCGGAATAGAAATCGACGTTCGGAAACAGTTTCTTTTCAGCGAAATACGGATCAGCCAGCGCCTGCTTTTCAAGCTCCATCGCGACCTGCAACAGGGGGTTGTCTTCAACACCCAGCAGTTCCAGCACTTCGTCGGCGCTTTCCTTCATCACGGTCGCCCGTGGGTCGAAGTTTTTGTAAACGCGGTGGCCAAAGCCCATCAGGCGATAGCTGTCGTTCTTGTCTTTCGCACGGGCGATGAACTCAGGAATACGGTCAACAGAACCGATTTCCTTGAGCATTTCCAAACATGCCTGGTTCGCACCACCGTGGGCAGGACCCCACAGACACGCAATACCAGCAGCGATACACGCGAACGGGTTCGCGCCAGAAGACGATGCCAAACGCACAGTAGACGTGGACGCGTTCTGTTCGTGATCCGCGTGCAGCGTAAAGATCCGGTCCATCGCTTTAGCGAGCACCGGATCAACTTTGTACTCTTCCGCAGGGACAGAGAAACACATGTTCAGGAAGTTGGACGCGTAATCCAGATCGTTGCGCGGGTACACAAACGGCTGACCGATGGAATATTTATAAGCCATCGCAGCAATCGTAGGCATCTTCGCGATCAGACGGATGGATGCAACTTCACGCTGGTGTTCGTCGTTGATGTCCGTGCTGTCATGGTAGAATGCAGACATCGCGCCCACAACACCAACCATCGTGGCCATTGGGTGCGCATCACGGCGGAAACCACGGAAGAAGTTATGCATCTGCTCGTGGATCATCGTGTGATTGGTCACAAGCTTTTCGAACTTCTCAAGCGTTTCGGCGTCCGGCAGATCGCCGTACAGCAGCGCGTAGCACACTTCGAGATAATGCGACTGACCAGCCAACTGGTCGATCGGATAACCACGGTGCAGCAATTCGCCTTTGTCACCGTCGATGAACGTAATCGTGCTGTCACAGGCCGCAGTTGACGTGAAACCTGGGTCATATGTGAAAACACCCGCTTGCGCGTACAGCTTGCGGATGTCGATAACGTCAGGACCAGCAGTCGGGGAGTGGATCGGCAGTTCGTAGCTCTGCCCATCAATCGTGAGCGTCGCGGTCTTAGGTGTGTCGGTCATTTTATTCCCCTTCTGAAGCGCATTCCATTCTGGCCCGCGCGGCGTGGTCGCGTTGTTCATGTCTCCCGTAACGATGAAACGTAACGAAAAGGTTTCAGGCTGTGGCGTCTTGCAGACGCGCCAACGTTTCATCCTTGCCAAGAACAAGCATCATATCAAACACGCTTGGAGTCGCGGTTCGCCCTGCAAGCACCGCACGTAACGGGGCCGCCAGCTTACCGAGTTTCGTCTCATTGGCCTCTGCCACGGAAGAAACGACACCCTCCAAGGCGTCTCGGGACCACGTAGCATTTTGCAACTGCGGCGTCAATTCTCTCAGTATACCTTTGTGTACATCATCAAGTGATTTCGCTGATTTCTCGTCAGGAACGATGGGACGTGAAGTCAGGATAAAGTGTGCTTTATCAAGGACATCTGGCAATTTCTTCGCGCGTTCTTTCAGGCAATACAACGCGGCGTTCAACCCATCACGTTGCTGTGCTGTCAGTGCCGTGGCGTCAGTTGCCGCTAGGAATGCCTCAATTTCGTGCAGCAGTGCAGCATCGTCTGCGACTGCAATGTGCTGACCGCAAATGTTGTCCAGTTTTTTGAAATCAAAGCGCGATGGCGACTTGCCAATGCCGCCCAGATCAAACCACTCTTTTGCTTGCGCATCGCTGAAAAATTCATCGTCGCCGTGGCTCCAGCCCAGTCGCGCCAGATAATTCCGCATGCCAGCCGCCGGATAACCCATCGCTTGATATTCAGCGGCACCAGTCGCACCATGACGTTTTGACAGCTTCTTGCCGTCCGGCCCAAAGATCAGCGGGATGTGCGCAAGCGTCGGTTTATCCCAGCCCATCGCGTCGTAAATCATGTTCTGGCGGAATGCGTTCGCAAGGTGGTCGTCGCCGCGGATCACATGGGTCACGCCCATGTCGTGATCGTCGACAACAACGGCCAGCATATAAACCGGCGTGCCGTCAGACCGCAGAATGATCATATCGTCGAGCTGGTCATTGGACCACGTCACATCGCCTTGAACCTCATCGTGCAAAGTCGTGGACCCGTCGCGCGGGGCTTTCACACGAACCGCATAGGGCAGGTCGGGGTGATCGACCTCTGCCACATCGCGCCAAGGCGACCGGAACAGCGTCGAGGTCTTGTTCGCACGGGCATCTTCGCGGAACGCTTCGATTTCGTCTTGGGTTGCAAAACATTTGAACGCCGTGCCGTCGGCTAGCATCTGCTGTGCGACCTCAACATGACGATCTGCGCGGGCGGCTTGCGACACGGGCTCACCATCCCAATCAAGCCCAAGCCACGTCAGACCATCCAAAATTGCTTTGGTGTTCTCGTCCGTTGACCGCGCTTTGTCCGTGTCTTCAATCCGCAGCACAAATTTGCCGCCGCGACCACGGGCATAAAGCCAGTTGAACAAAGCGGTGCGCGCGCCACCAATGTGCAATGCACCGGTGGGCGACGGGGCGAAACGTGTGACGACGGGTGTATCAGACATCGGATTTTAACCTTTCGTTCACCATGATTGGACATGGTGTGGATCAGACCTGCGGAATACGCAGCAAACCGGCGGAGGACAAGTGCGCCCGCTTGCGAATATCAGGGACTTGTTGACTGGCGCATTGCTTGCGCAGCGGGGCCATTTGATTGGCTGGGTGCCGCTTTGCTTGGCCTGCGGGATCGGCTGGTATTTCGCGATCAGGTTTGAACCGTCTTGGCCGTTTGTGATGACCGTTTTAGCCACGGCGCTGCTGTGCACGGGTTGTGCACGCATTGTGCACGTAGGTCACAGGCCGATTTTGCTGGCATTGGCGCTGATCGGGGCAGGGGTTGGTGTGGCGAAATGGCGTACCGAAGCCGTCGCAGAACCGGTCCTGTCGTTCCGCTACTACGGGCCAATCGAAGGCCGAGTCGTAGGGATCGACAGGTCGGCCAGCGACGCGCTGCGGCTAACCTTGGATCAGGTCTTTCTCAACCGGCTATCGCCAGACCGAACACCCGAACGGGTGCGCATTTCCATTCATGGTTCCATGCCCGCCGTACCTGTCAGACCGGGGCAGATATTAGCGACCACGGGGCACCTATCACCGCCTTCGGGGCCCGCCGAACCGAGTGGTTTTGATTTCCAACGGCACGCATGGTTCGCGCAACTAGGCGCGGTCGGATACATCCGTAACCCCTTGATCCGATTGGCACCTGCAGAAAAGGGAGGCTTTGGATTACGCGTTTTCGAGGCGCGCATGGCGGTATCACGCGGGGTGCAGGACACGCTGTCAGGTGAAGCGGGGGCATTCGCAGCCGCCATCATGAGCGGCGACCGATCAGGCATGTCGCAAGAGACCTTGGCGAACCTAAGGGCGTCCAATCTGGCGCATCTTCTGGCGATCTCTGGTCTACACATGGGCCTGCTCACGGGCTTTGTGTTTGCCGTGCTGCGTCTCATTCTCGTGATGATCCCGCGCATCGGATTGTTGTGGCCCGTCAAGAAGATAGCTGCTTTCGGTGCGCTGATGGCGGCGGCAGGGTATCTGGCATTGTCGGGCGGAAATGTCGCGACCGAACGCGCATTTACGATGGTTTCTGTCATGTTGATCGCCGTGATGTTGGGGCGGCCAGCATTGACGATGCGGGCCGTCGCAATCGCTGCGATCATCATCTTGGTGTTGCAACCCGAAGCGCTCACCGGTCCCGGTTTTCAAATGTCGTTCGCAGCCACAGCAGCGCTCGTTTTTGTGTTCCGGCAACTGCGGCATGTGAACTGGCAGCATTGGCCCAAATGGAGCAGGGGCGTCATTTCCGTCGTCATCTCGTCCTTCGTCGCAGGGGTAGCCACAGCGCCTTTCGCCGCCGCGCACTTCAATCAAATCGCCCATTACGGCCTGATCGCAAACCTGCTGAGCGTACCGTTGATGGGCGCGTTGATCATGCCAGCCGCTGTCTTGGCAGCTTGTCTTGCACCGTTTGGGCTCGCTTGGATTGGTCTCGCGATTATGGGCGTCGGTCTAAAATGGATATTGTGGGTAGCCAGCGTCGTGTCGGCGCAGGACGGCGCGGTGGGTCATGTCATGGCACCGCAGTGGTTTGTCCTTCCGGTGCTCGCGGGCGGTTTGATGTGGCTGATCCTATGGCAGGGCCGTTTGAAATATGTAGGCGTCGCGGTCGCTTTGGTTGCCTTCGGGTTTTGGTCACAAGCGACGCGCCCGGCAATTTTGATCGCTGATAGCGGTGGGATGATCGGGCGTATGACCGACGCTGGCCGTGCATTAAGCAAGCCGCGCGGGGATGGTTTTGTGACAGGTGTTTGGCTTGAAAATGACGGCGCACCCGTCGCGCAAGATATCGCAGCCACGCGCGACGGGATCACACGCCGCGTGCGACATTTTTCGACAAAGCTTGGCGATTGGAGTATCTTACAAGTGTCTGGAAAGACGGCACTTGCCGCGGTTCGGGGGTGTGACGGAGCGGATATCCTGATCAGCAACCAGAGCGAAGTTGGCCCACGCCCTTGTGCGGTTTTTGATATCGAACGCTTGCGCGAAACGGGATCATTGGGTCTGTCACTTACCGAGGATGGCGATCTGTCGATTACATCAGCCCATGCCGTGACAGGCGACCGCCCTTGGACAGCAAAAAGCGACGGGGATACCGCCGCTTTATCGTTTATTTTGCAACGCGATCGCCCGCAGTTTGCGCAAGCCGATCAGTAGGTGCGGATCAAACCCACCAGACGGCCTTGCACCTTCACCTGATCATCGCGAAATACACGCGTTTCATAAGCAGGGTTCGCAGCTTCTAAAGCGATGGCGCCGTTAGACCGGCGAAACTTCTTCAGCGTCGCTTCCTGATCTTCGACCAATGCAACAACGATATCGCCGTTATCAGCAGTCGTCGTTTCGCGAATGATCACAACATCGCCGCTGTTGATTCCGGCTTCGATCATGGAATCGCCTTTGACCTCAAGGGCGTAGTGTTCGCCTTTGCCAAGCATCGAATGGGGAACGGCCACCTGATGCGACGCATGTGCAATCGCTTCGATTGGCACACCAGCCGCGATCTGACCCATCATCGGCAGGCTGACAGACCCGTCCGCCTCAACCGGCATCGCAGCTGGTGGCGTTTGATCCGGCTTGCCGCCTTCAACAACGCGCGGTGTGAAGCCTGCACTTTTCTTTTCAAGTTTCTGGGACAGGGCGTCCGGCATTTTCACGATCTCAAGCGCACGCGCACGATGTGCCAAGCGACGAATGAACCCGCGTTCTTCAAGGGCCGTGATCAACCGGTGAATCCCCGATTTAGATCGCAGATCCAACGCTTCCTTCATTTCATCAAACGATGGCGGCACCCCATCGCGCTGCACGCGGACGTGGATGAATTCGAGCAGGTCGAGTTGTTTCTTCGTAAGCATCGCCGGTTTCCCATTGTTGTCGGTCATGTTGCTGACCTGTTTGGGATATGTTCTATCGATGTTCTTGTTTTGTGTCAACTTGCAACGTTAAAGTTGTATTGCCTTCACGGATGTTCCAGCCTGCAGAGCAGGTTGATTGATCGGGCGGATCAGTAATGCGTTTGCGTCTGACAGGACAGTCAGAAGGGCGCTGTCTTGGCGGGAATGGGCGGTGATCATGCGTCCATCTTCGGTTTCGGTGATCCGTGCGCGCATGTAATGTTCGCGGGGGCCATTGCGGGTCAGGTCGGCGGCGAGGGTGGCTGTCACAACCTGCGGCAATACATCCGTCAGTCCGGCCATCCGCCGCAACATCGGCAATAAAAACAAGTGGCCGCAGACCATTGCCGATACAGGATTACCCGGTAGCCCAAGGAAAGGCTTGTCGCGCATCGTGCCTGACATCAACGGTTTACCGGGACGCATGGCGATTTTATAGAACGCACGATCTAGGCCGAAATCCTGCGCCACTTCGCCGACCAGATCGTGGTCGCCGACAGACGCGCCACCAATCGTCACGATCAAATCAGCCGAGATCGCGGTGGTGAATGTATTGTGCAGTGCGTCTTTGGTATCAGCGGTGATTGGTAGGATATCAGCGGTGCCGCCGTTTGCCTCGATCAGTGCTTTGAGGCCAAAGATATTGGACGCGATGATCTGGTCTGGACGCGGATCACCGCCGGGCATGACCAATTCGTCGCCAGTGGCGATAAGCGCGACATGCGGGCGGCGCGCGACGTTAACGGTGGCGACATTCATCGCCGCCAGCAGGGCAATGTCAGATGCCGTCAGGCGGCGCGGGGCCCTCAGTTCAAATGCGTCGGGGAAATCCGCCCCGATAGGGCGCACATAATCCGATGTATCAAGTGCGTCGTTCAATGTGATGATATCGCCGTCACGGCTGACATCTTCTTGGATTACAACGCGGCTTGTGCCGATGGGCATAGGGGCGCCTGTGAAAATACGCAAAGCTTCGCCCGCTTGCACGATCCCGTCCCAAGCGTGTCCAGCCGCCGCTTCGCCGATAACCCGAAAAGTTGCGTTCGGCGAGACGGCGTCTGCCGCAACGGCATAGCCATCCATTGCGGAGGCTGCAAACGGGGGCTGCGGGCGCGTGGATTCCGCGGTGCGGATCAAGGTGCGACCAGCGGCCTCGGCCAGCGGAACCGTTTCAGCGCCCAACGTGGCCAGAGGGGCGAGGCAAAGGTCTTGGGCTTCGGCGACGGTGATCATTCCGCTTCGAACCGCCCCGATTTGCCGCCGTCTTTGAGTGTCACGCGGACACCGCCGATTTCCATGTCTTTTTGCACCGCTTTGACCATGTCGTAGACGGTAAGGGCGGCGGTGGAGGCTGCGGTGAGCGCTTCCATTTCGACACCGGTTTGGCCGGAGGTTTTGACCGTCGCTGTGATTTGCACACCGGGCAGAGTGTCGTCGGGCGTCAGATCGACGGTCACTTTGGTGATCGGCAACGGATGGCACAGCGGGATCAGGTCGGATGTTTTCTTGGCCGCCATAATACCAGCAAGCCGCGCGATGCCCAGAACGTCACCCTTTTTGGCGGTCCCTTGTTTAATGAGTTCAAGGGTTTGTGGTGTCATCTTGATCCAACTTTGCGCCGTTGCGATCCGGTCGGTGACGGGCTTATCCGATACATCGACCATGTGCGCTTGTCCATCGGCGTCAAAGTGGTTGAGCTCCGGCATTTAGCGTCCTGACATCAAGGGGTTAGCAAGCAGAGTTCGCGTGGCTGTAGTTACATCTTCCTGCCGCATTAGGCTTTCGCCGATCAGGAACGTTCGCGCGCCATAACGGGCCAGATCAGCCAGATCGTCAGGGCCTGTCAGGCCGCTTTCCGCAACAATCTGACGGTCGGCGGGGACCAGTTTGGACAGGGTCCGCGTGGTATCGAGCGTGGTGTCGAATGTCTTTAGATTGCGGTTATTGATGCCCATCAGCGGCGATTTCAACGCAGTCGCGCGTTCGAGTTCGTCTTGGTCGTGCACTTCGATCAAGACGTCCATGCCCCAGCCAAAAGCTGCATCTTCGAGTTCTTGCGCTTGGCTGTCGGACACGCTGGCCATGATGATCAGGATGCAATCGGCGTTCAATGCGCGCGCTTCGGCCACCTGATAGGTGTCGTACATGAAATCTTTACGCAGAGCGGGCAGGTTGGTCGCCGCACGTGCCGCGACAAGGTATTCATCGGCACCTTGAAAGGACGGGCCGTCGGTCAAGACAGACAGGCAGGTCGCACCACCGTCTTCGTAGGCTTTGGCAAGTTCTGCGGGGTGGAAATCGGCGCGGATCAATCCTTTGGACGGGCTGGCCTTTTTGACCTCTGCAATCAGGCCGTATCCTTCGCGGGTTGCCTGCGCCAATTTGTCGGCGAAACCGCGTGTCGGGCTCGCGTCGCGGGCTTTGGCTTCGACGTCTGCCAGTGGCACTGCCGCTTTGCAGGCCGCGACGTGCTCGAGTTTGTAGGCTTTGATCTTGTCGAGGATCGTTTCGGTCATTGCGGGTCCGCCCAGTTTATCGGTGTGTTCCCTTGTTCAATAAGCCACTGGTTCACTGTTGAAAATGGGCGCGAGCCGAAAAAGCCGCGATGCACCGACAAAGGTGATGGATGCGCCGAGCTGTGGATCAGGTGCGGTCCCGTGATGTGTTTGACGTAGGTCTTTGCTGGACCACCCCAAAGAACGAAGGCGCGGGGTTTATTGGTCAGGTGCTGTAAGACCTGAACCACGAGTTTTGACCAGCCAATTTTGGCGTGCGCTTTTGCCTGACCGGGCGGGACGGTAAGCGCTGTGTTCAACAGCAGAACACCCTGTGCTGCCCAATCATCAAGCGACGTTTTGGTGCGTGATTGGTGAAGATCGGTCTGTATCTCTTTGAAGATATTACCCAAACTATCAAGCCTGCCGCCAAAACCATCCGGGATTGAGAACGCTAAACCGTCCGCTTTGCCAAGCGTATGATAGGGATCTTGGCCGATGATCACGACCTTGGTCGCATCAGGCTGCGTGTCTTCAAGCGCCTTGAAAGTTAGCCGTGCAGGCGGCAGGAACGCCTGTTCTGCAAGCTGTTCGCTGATGTTGGGCAAATCATCGTTGAAAAACGGCAGATCCGCCCATGCCCCAAGTCGGCTGGTGTCAAACATTACGCGGCTGAAGTGACACGTGCCAAAGATTCGACCGCAGCTTTTGCTTTGCCGCTGTCGATACTTTCACGTGCCATATCAACGCCTTGCTTCAGACCATCGGCAGTGCCCGCTACGACACAGGCCGCAGCCGCGTTCAGCAGAACTGCATCGCGATAGGCGTTTTCGGCACCGTCGAGCAGGGCACGGAACGCCACTGCGTTGTCTGCCGGGGTTCCGCCAAGAATGTCCTTGAATGGATGCGCGGGCAGGCCTGCGTCCTCTGGGTGGATTTCTAGCGACGAGATTTTACCGTCCGGCGTCAAAGCCGCGACCGCCGTCGGGCCGCAGATGGTGATTTCGTCGGTGCCGTCCGATCCATGGACGAGCCATGCGGCCTCTGACCCGAGCTCTTTGAGCGTCTCGGCCATCGGGAAGATCAAATCGGGTGCAAATGCGCCGGTCAACTGGCGTTTGACCCCAGCGGGATTTGTAAGCGGTCCCAATATGTTAAAGATCGTTTTGCATCCAAGTTCTTGGCGTGTTGGCATCACATGCTTGACGGCTGGATGGTGCATCGGGGCCATCATGAAACCGATGTTGGCTTCTTGCAAACCAGCCTCGACCACGTCTGGGCCGACCATAATCTTAATGCCCATTTCGGTCAGAATATCGCCCGCGCCAGATAGGGACGACAGGTTCTTGTTGCCGTGTTTCGCGACCGGAAGGCCTGTCCCTGCCACAACAAAAGCGGTCGCTGTAGAAATGTTCAGCGTTTTCATCCCGTCGCCACCAGTACCGACGATATCGATCGCGTTCGCCGGTGCTTGGACGGCATTGCACCGCGCGCGCATGACGGCAGCGGCTGCAGCGTATTCTGACACGGATTCGCCGCGTGCCCGCATTGCCATCAATAATCCGCCGATTTGGGCGTCGGTTGCTGCACCATCGAACAACAATGAGAATGCCATGTCCGCTTGGGTGCGTGAGAGTGGACCTTCGCTGGCTGCAAAGATCAGGGGCTTCATCGCATCACTCATGCCGGAACCTTCATGTTTTTCAAAAAGTTGTCGAGCATTGCATGCCCGTGTTCAGACGCAATCGATTCGGGGTGAAACTGAACGCCGTGGATCGGCAGCGTCTTGTGCTGCATCCCCATGATCGTGCCGTCTTCTAGCTCTGCCGTGATTTCCAGGCAATCTGGCAGCGTTTCCCGTTCGACGATCAGGGAATGATACCGCGTGGCTTCAAACGGTGTTGGCAGGCCCGCGAATAGGCCTTTGCCTGTGTGGTGCATCGTCCCCATCTTGCCGTGGACGATATCGTGGCAGCGCACAACCTTGCCACCAAAGGCTTCACCAATCGTTTGATGCCCAAGGCAAACGCCCAAAAGCGGTGTCTTGGTCTCGGCCGCTGCTGCTGTCATGGCAAGGCAAATGCCGGCTTGGGCCGGATCACAGGGACCGGGTGACAGCAAAATTGCCTCTGGTTTCATCGCCATGGCATCTTGGACATCTATCGCGTCGTTCCGTTTCACGACGACGTCCGCACCGAGTTCACCAAGGTAGTGCACCAGATTATAGGTGAAACTGTCATAATTATCGATCAAGAGCAGCATTGTCGGCGGCTTTCTAGGAATTTGGGGCTACCGTCCAAGCATGAGGTGACGGTATAGTCCCGATATAAATGGGCTGATACGTGGGGCGCCGTCAAGGCGAAGCGTGTTGGGTGACTAGGGCAGGTGGGAGAACGCGTCGTGCGCGGATTTTTAAGTGGTGGACTTTGGGGTCTTGTATTTGGCGGTATCACTGCCGCTGGTGCGTCGCTTGTTGGCGAACAACCGGCACGGAACGATCCGCCTGCTGAACCGCAGATCGCGGCACCTGATGCGTTAAATGAAACGGCAGCAACGCAGGTCGCACCTGAAACGCAAAGCAATTCAGAGACGGCGACTCCAGCCGTTGCACCTTCGCCGCTTGTGGCACCTGAGACTGAATCGCCGGACGTTGGCAGTGACGATTTGACAGACCTGTCTGAAACTGCGCCAGCTGCACTGCCACAAACTATTGACGTCACGGGCCAGATTGCCGCGCCTGCTGAAACATCATCGGCGGACGTGACTGTCGCAGGTGAAGCGCCTGTCTTGCCGAACCCGCAATCTATTGTGCCATTGGTGCCTGCAACCGAAGCACCGATTGATGTGGATACGAACCCGGCGGCACCATTGCCCGGTGAAGCGCCAGAAATTGCCGATGCTGCCCCCGTTGCAAAAGATGCGCCGACTGTGATCTCTGAAAGCCCGACCGTGGCCGTAGTTGATGATGCTGAGATTGCTGTTCCTGATCAGCCAGCGTCTTTGGAGGCACCGGATCAGGGCGATACGGCCGCTATTGCGGGAACTGAAGCACCGGATGGCGTTGTGCCGACGGACGATCCCGTTGCTGAAACTGCCCCCGCAACTGAAAGCGTAGATGAAGAACCAGTCGTTGTGGCCATCGTAGATGACGCAACAGCGTCAAGCCTGCCGACAAGCACTGCGGGCGTACGGGTGAACCGCCTGACGGGTGGTGCAGAAGACGAGACCGCAGTCACGGACGACGAAACCGTCGCTGAAGAAGAATTCTCCGAAGGAACGCCTGCTTTGGTTCGCTTTGCCGCGGATCACGCTGATACAGGGGGCCGCCCTGAGGTGTCCGTTGTGTTGATGGATGACGGCAGCTCTGATGGTGCGGTGTCTGCTGTTGCGGGCGTGTCTTTTCCAGTCACTGTTATGCTGAACCCGTCGGTTCCAGATGCGACCGACCGCATGCAAGCCTACCGCGCTGCTGGCATCGAAGTCGGTATTCTGGCGGCCTTGCCAGCGTCCGCCACGGCCTCGGATGTCGCGATCTTCTTTGAAGCCGCGTTTTCCACACTGCCTGAAACGGTCGCTGTGCTTGATGCAGGCGAGGCTGGTTTACAGGCCGATCAGGACGTCACCACACAGGCGATTTCGGCGTTGACGGAAGATGGACGGGGCTTGGTCACGGTGTCACGCGGTCTGAATTCAGCCTTGCGCGCTGCTGAAGAACAAGGCGTGCCGACAGGTATCATCTACCGCAATCTGGACGCTGAGGGCCAAGACGCCCGTGTTATCCGTCGTTTCCTAGATCAGGCTGCGTTTCGTGCTCGTCAAGAAAGCGGCGTGGTTCTGCTTGGCCAGATCCGTGGTGAAACGATTTCTGCGTTGATCCAGTGGGGGGCTGCAAACCGTGCAAGCCAAGTCGCCATGGTTCCGATTTCACAGGTTTTGCTGGACGAGGAATAAACGCAGGCGTTTGCGCCCGTTGATCGTGCGGGATGCCTCCGGCGGAGGTATTTAGGACCGAAAGAAATTGGGCGCTGCGCATCAGATTGCGCGGCGCCTTTTGTTTAGCTGTTGCCTGAGCCTGTGAACATCGCCGCGTCTGCAGCTGCTTTGCGGATCGCGTTCGATTTGTGGACGGTTTCCATATATTCGGCTTCAGGGTCGCTGTCATAGACCACGCCGCCGCCGGCTTGGATGTACAACTTTTCGTCCTGAAGGACCGCAGTGCGCAGCGCGATACACATGTCCATGTCGCCATTGGCGCTGAAATAGCCACAACCGCCACCGTAGACGCCGCGCTTTTCAGGTTCGAGTTCGTCGATGATTTCCATCGCACGGACCTTGGGCGCGCCGGAGACTGTACCTGCGGGCATGCCTGCGAAGAAAGCCGACAGCGCGTCTTGATCATCGGCGAGTTCACCGACCACGTTGGACACGATGTGCATCACGTGGCTGTAGTATTCGACTGTGAATTTCTCGGTCGGTCGTACCGTCCCGATTTTGGATACTTTGCCCGTGTCGTTCCGTCCAAGATCAAGCAGCATCAGATGCTCTGCCAGCTCTTTTTTGTCGGCCATTAGATCGGCTTCGTTTGCTTTGTCCTGTTCGGGCGTGGCACCGCGCGGACGCGTGCCTGCTATCGGACGGATTGTGACCTGTTTGCCAAGCACCTGCACAAGGATTTCGGGCGAGGCTCCAATCACCTGATAGCCGCCGAAGTTGAAGTAGAACATGTACGGCGACGGGTTTGTGCGGCGTAGCGATCGGTACAGCGAAAACGGTGGTTCGCGGAAATCTTGTGTCCAGCGTTGGGACGGCACGACCTGAAAGATGTCACCGGCGCGAATGTATTCTTTCGCCTTCTCAACGGCTTCAAGATAGGCGTCGTGGCTGAAATTGGATTGTTCTGGCGCGATAGGATCAGGATTAGCCAAGGCGCGACTATCAACCGGGGCAGGGCGTTCAAGCGCGCGGGTTGCGTCCATCACGCGTTCTGCGGCCTGCGCGTAGGCGGCTTTAGCGGATAGCCCACTGTCTGTCCAAGCAGGGGCCACGAGGATCACATCGCCCTTCACACCATCCAGCACGGCCACAACGGACGGACGGATCATTACGGCATCGGGCAAGCCGATGGGGTCGGGATTGACGTCAGGCAGATGTTCGATCAGCCGGATCATGTCGTAGCCCAAGAAGCCAAACAGGCCAGCTGCAGCACCGGGCAGGTCAGCAGGCAAATCGATCCGGCTTTCGGCAATGATGCCACGCAGCGCTGTCAAAGGATCGTCGGGGCAATCAGTGAATGCGGCTTCGTCAAACCGTGCGGTGCGGTTCAGGCGACTTGATGTGCCGCGACATTCCCAGATCAGATCAGGATTCATACCGATGATGGAATAACGGCCACGGACTTCACCGCCTGTGACGCTTTCCAACATGAACGCGTTCTTGCCCGCGCCATTCAGTTTCAGCATCAACGAGACAGGCGTGTCTAAATCTGCAGCGAGCCGTGTGTAGACGACCTGATTTTTGCCGGCCTCATAGCCAGATGCAAAGTCGGTGTAGTCGGGAAGCAAGGCCATGATCGTCCTATCGGGTCTTAAACGGGTGGCCCTGAGGCCTTATTGGAATGATGTGTGAACAGCCGTGACGGCAGCAGGATTGATCGCAACATCTGTGTCACGCTGGATTTCAGCGTTGAAGACTTCAAAGATGTCCTGCGCGATGCCAGCAGATGCCGAATTGGCAAACACGTCACGATCAGCGGTCAGCGTTTCATCGTCGGCGGCGGGCACAGATTGCGTTTCCAACCGGACGATGGCGGCAAATGTGCCTGCGTCGATTGTTATCACTTCACCTGTTTCCATTTCGAACACACGTTGGATAAAGCCCGGTGGTGTGCCTTCGACAAAGCTGCGGCGCGTCAGGTTTTCTTCGGATGTGGCAACCAATGCGACAGTTTCGAAACCTGCTGTGGCAGTGAGTTCAGCGGCGACGGCTTCTGCTTCTTCGAGGACGGCCTGTTGGGTACGGGCGACTTGCCATGCGTCTGCAGCTGCGTCTTTGACGTCGGCAAGCGGGCGCAGGGCAGGCGGCGTGATCCCGTCTAGACGCAGCGTGAAGATACCGCCGTCTTCGAGTTCGAACAGGTCGGGGAAGTCGCCTTCTGCGACTGTCGCTGCGGCATTCCGGAACGAATCGTATGCCGCAATGTCGTCGCGATTTTCAGTGGACCAGTCGATGGTTGCGATGCGCAGGTCAGTTTGGTCTGCGAGATCTTCGAGACGTGCACCACCTGCCAGCAGGTCGTTGATGCCTTCGCGGGAATCGTCGATGACACGGCGGGCACGGGATGCGGCCAGCTCTGCGCGCAGTTCCGGTTCTGCTTCATCAAAGGTTGTTTCGTCAGCGGCCAACACCGCATTCATCCGGAACAGAGCAGGGCCAAAGTCGGTTTCAAAGGGTCCCACGATATCGCCGGGGTTTGTCGCAAATACGGCTTCGCCTGCGGCACCCAGATCGTTTTCATCGACGTCGCCCATGTCGACATCGGTCAGGGCCAAGCCACGTTCCGCAACGAGGTCTTCAAAAGTAGTTTCTTCTGCAGTGATCGCAGCAATGGCGGCGTCTGCTTCGGTTTGGTCAAGATAGACCAGACGTTCAACAAGACGGCGTTCTGGACGCACATATTGGGCGATCCGGTCGTCGTACAACTGGCGCACGGCTGTCGCATCAACAGTCACGTCGTCTTGGATCATATCCGGTGTCAGCCATGCGTAGGTGATGGCGCGGGTTTCGGGTGCTGTAAACTGATCAGGGTTTTCGTCGTAAAACGTCTGGATGTCAGCATCTGTTGGGCCGGGAACGGGCTGTGTCAGATCGTCAGCCGTCAGGGTCGCCCAAGTGATTGAACGTTGTTCGCCGATATAGCGGGCGAGGGTGTCAGCATAGGCCTGTGGTGCCTCAACGCCGTCCACGATTGCGCCTTGCAACAATGTGCGGGCAGCTTCTTCACGGATGCTGGTTTCGAATTCGGCTTCGGTCATGCCATTGCGTTGCAGGCTGCTGCGGTAGGCTTCGCGATCAAAACCACCGTCCAGACCACGGAAGCCGGGGACGCGCAGGACTTCTTCACGAACACGTTCGTCACCAACGGACAGGCCCAATTTAGCCGCCTCGTTGTCGAGCGTCCGTTCCGCAATCACGCCGTTCAGGACCTGTTGATCAAGGCCAATTGCTTGGGCTTGGACAAAGCTGACAGGGGTGCCGACTTGTGCTTCGAAAGCCCGAATTTGTTCGTTCAGGGCGCGTTGGTACTGTACCACTGGAATGGACTTGTCGCCAACGGTGCCGATGCTGCGGATTGTGCCGGACAGACCGCCCGCGCCAAAGCCTAAAAGGCCTATCAGCAAGAGGACAACGATCACCCATGCGGCGGATTGTTTTGCTTTACTTTTGGCCATTGGATCGGTCCCTCAAACTTGGTTGACGATGAATAAGACGCAGCCCACCGGTCTGCAAGGTCACAGGGTCAGGTTTTCGAGCCGATCGAACAAAACTGCGATACCTGCGCGGTCGATATTGGCAAAAGCGATCCGCAATTGCTGTGCGCCGCCCGCGACATCATCGGGCATGAACATTGTGCCGGGCAGCGTGAGGATGCCTGCGTCTTGCACCAGTTTCTGGGCAAGGACGTCGGACGCCATATCAAATGGGTGCTGCATGTAGGCAAAATAGGCGCCACAGCCGAGCAGTTTCCATCCTTTGGCGGCGATCCGCGGGAAGTTCTCTTCGATCGCGGCACGGCGGTCGAGGATTTCAAGCCGTTCACCTGCAAGCCAGTCGTCCAGATTGTGCATCCCCCATAGGGCTGCACGTTGGCCGAGCTGGTTTGGGCAGATCGTGACGGTATCGAGGAACTTTTCCGCTTCGGCGAGCAGGGAAGTGCTTGCCACCATCGCGCCAACACGGTGGCCTGTCAGCCGGTAGGCCTTTGAAAACGAATACAGTTGGATCAGCGTATCGTCCCACTGCGGATCAACGAACAGATCATGTGGCGCACCGGTCCGACTGTCAAAATTGCGGTAGGTTTCGTCAACGATCAGCTTTATGCCACGGCGGCGCGCGAGATCGCGGAAGGCAGATAGGGTGGCCGCGGGGTATTCAACGCCTGCAGGATTATTCGGGCTGACCAGCGCAATTGCGCTGGTTTTGTCAGAGATGAGCGCGTCGGCGGCATCTGCATCCGGGATCATCCCGTCACCAACCGTCAACGGGACGGTTTTCACGCCCGCCATGTCCAGCCACATGCGATGATTAAAGTAATACGGGACGGGGATGATGACCTCGTCGCCTTCAGTACAGATCGCGGAAATTGTGGCCGCGAAGGCTTGGTTGCAGCCAGAGGTAATCGCGACCTGATCTGGGCGGACTTCGCCACCATATGCAGCCGTCCAACGTGTCGCGATTTCGGCACGGAGGTCTGGCAGGCCCAAAACAGGCCCATAAAGGTGGGTTTCTGCGTCGTCGCGGATCATATCCGCCATCGCATCGCGCATAGGCGCAGGTGGCGGATCGACGGGTGCAGCTTGGCTTACGTTCAAAAGGGGGCGGTCTGCGGGATGGATCACGCCGTCGAGCCAACGGCGGGCTTCCATCACGGGTGGTGAAAACGTGGCGTTGGTCCGCGAAATGCTCATGGTGTGATCCAAATGTGCGGCTGCGCCGCGTTACTTTTGTGAATTGCCGGAAGAACCGAGAGCCGAAGACAGACGAAAGCCAGATTGGTGGCCGTCCAAACGTCGATAAAGCAACTCTCGGTTTGCAAAGGGCGAACGCTTAGTCCTGGCCGCGATATGGTTCGACGTATTGCAGCGCCATATCCCATGGGAAGAAAATCCATGTGTCTTGGCTAACACCTGTGATGAACGTGTCGACTTGCGGTTCACCTTCGGGTTTGGCGTAGACGGTGGCGAAATGCGCTTTGGGGTACAACGTGCGGACGAGTTCGAGCGTTTTTCCGCTATCCACCAGATCGTCGACGATCAGAATACCGGTGCCGTCGCCCATCATTTCGTCGTCCGGTGATTTCAACACCTTTGCTTCGCGACGTTGGTCAGCCGCGCCACCACCCGAATGATATGAAACCACAGAGATGGTATCGACAGTCCGAATGTCGAGTTCGCGTGCCACGATCATCGCAGGGGCCATGCCGCCGCGTGTGATGGCCACAACTGCTTTCCATGCCCCGTCGTCTGGCCCTTTGCCGTCAAGCCGCCATGCAAGTGCACGGCTATCGCGGTGGATCTGGTCCCAGCTGATGTGGAATCCTTTTTCGTGGGGCAGGCGGTCGGTCATGTGTCTTCCTTTGGGTGGTCGTTTGCGGTGGCGGCGCAGGGCGCGCCGCCGAAACAGTTTATTCTTTTGTGATATCAGGCGCGTCGACGGCTTTCATACCGACAACGTGGTAACCTGCGTCAACGTGCAGAACTTCGCCCGTTGTGCCGGACCCGAGGTCCGACAGCAGGTAAAGCGCGGATTTGCCAACATCTTCGATTGTTACCGTGCGGCGCAACGGTGAGTTATATTCGTTCCATTTCAGGATGTAGCGGAAATCGCCGATGCCGGATGCGGCCAGCGTCTTGATCGGACCTGCTGAAATCGCGTTCACGCGAATCCCGTCTTTGCCGAGGTCCTCAGCCAGATAACGCACGGAGGCTTCAAGCGCTGCTTTACACAGACCCATGACATTGTAATGCGGCATCACACGTTCTGCGCCGTAGTAGGACAATGTCAGGCAGGACCCGCCTTCGTTCATCATCTTTTCCGCGCGCTGCACAACGGCGGTGAATGAATAAACAGAGATGTCCATGGATGTCAGGAAGTTCTGACGGCTGGTGTCCACATAGCGGCCACGCAGTTCGCCTTTGTCAGAAAAGCCAATGGCGTGAACGACGAAGTCCAGCTTGCCCCACTTCTTTTCGAGTTCAGCGAACAGAGCGTCGATGGATGCTTCGTCATTGACGTCACACGGCAGAACGATGTCGGATCCTGTTTGTGCAGCAAGTGGGCCAACACGTTTCAGAAGCGCGTCACCTTGATAAGAGAACGCCAGTTCGGCGCCTGCGTCGGCGCAGGCCTTCGCAATGCCCCAAGCAATCGACTTGTCGTTTGCCAAGCCCATTATCAGGCCGCGTTTGCCCTTCATCAATTCAGACTTCATGTGGCTGCCCCTTATTTATTTGTGCCATGTCTCCTGTGGTTTAGGCGATGCGGAGGAGCGCAGCAAGTTAAAGCACATTGTCAGATGGGTGCGAACGCCCTAACTCATTACATAGGACCTGATACGAAGGACGGGACGTATGGCAGATAGGGACGGAATTTTCGCGGGGGACGATCCGTTTGTGATCGCGCAGCGCTGGCTGGATGATGCTGCTGAAACCGAAGTGAACGATCCGAATGCAATTGCTTTGGCGACGGTTGATTCGGATGGATTACCCAACGTTAGGATGGTCCTTTTGAAAGAAATCACCGCCGACGCTTTTGTTTTTTACACGAATTATGAAGGTCAGAAGGGGCAAGAAATTGAAGCATCGGGCAAAGCCGCCTTTGTCCTGCATTCAAAATCGCAACGTCGCCAAGTGCGCGTTCGCGGCTTGGTTGAACGCGAAGATGCTGCTATTTCGGATGCATATTACGCGTCCAGATCGCTTCAGAGCCGTTTAGGGGCTTGGGCGTCAGCACAATCCCAGCCTTTGGCATCGCGCGGCAGATTGATGGCTGAGGTTGCAAAAATCACGGCGCAAAAAGGGACGAACCCAGCGCGGCCTCCGCATTGGGGCGGCTATCGGATCACGCCGCTTGAGATAGAGTTTTGGGCCGATGGGGCCTATAGATTGCATGATCGTTTCCAGTGGACACGTCCAACGCGAGGTCAACAGTGGGAAATACAGCGCTTGAACCCATGAATTTCACGAAGCGTGAACGGTAAACGCTTGTCAGGCGGTTTGTTTTCTGATCGTTTAATGTATACCTAATCTAATCAGCGGCCGAATGTCGCTCGGCGCGAAGAGTAATACAAATGTCATCGACCACTCCGACCCACACTATCAAAGGCCATGTGAAGTGGTTCGACCCTACCAAGGGTTTTGGCTTTATCGTGCCCGAAGACGGCGGCAAGGACGTGCTGTTGCACGCAAATGTGCTGCGCAACTTTGGGCAAGGCTCTGTCGCGGATGGTGCCGAAATTGAAATTGAAGTGCAGGAAACAGATCGTGGCCTGCAAGCCGTCAGCGTTGTTGATATCGCCGTCGTCGTAGATTCGATTCCCCCGCTACGGGATATGGAAGAATTATCGCCCGAAGATATCGCGAAAGTCACGATTGAACCTGCACGGGTGAAATGGTTCGACAAAGCCAAAGGATTTGGGTTTGCAAATGTCTTCCGTGACCCTGAAGATGTCTTTGTCCACATAGATGTGCTGCGTCGCTCTGGTTTGGCCAATTTGCAGGCCGGCGAAGCGATTGGTGTGCGTTTGTTCAATGGTGAACGTGGGCGAATGGCGATTGATGTGGTGACGTGGGACAACGTGAGTTGATAAAAAGATGTGCGGCAGGATTGCTGCTGGTGTGCTTTGGGGCAGGGGCTGCGTCTGCGGCTTGTTCTGAGGACGTAGTGCGGGTCGTTGGCGATTTTGGTCAGGCAAACTTCAAGGTTGATGTTGCCGATGATGATCAGGAACGCGCGCAAGGTTTGATGTTCGTTCAAAGCATGCCAACGCTTGGGGGCATGCTTTTTGTTTATGATCAGCCCGGTCATGCGACTTTCTGGATGCGAAACACACTGATTCCGCTGGATATGTTGTTCATCACGCCTGCCGGCGTGGTGTCCCATATCCACGAGAATGCGATTCCCGGCGATGAAACCACGATCGACGGCGGTAAAGGGATTCTTGCCGTGCTCGAGATCAATGGCGGCTTGTCGTCACGGTTGGGAATTACAGAAGGGGCTATGATTCAGCACCCGTCTTTTGGCGCGGATTCCGTGTTACCTTGCCCAAAATAAAAAATCTTCATTTTGTAGAATTTAGGGGTTTTCAATCCCGATCGTACCCTCTAAATCAAGCCTCAGTCGGGGCATAGCGCAGCCTGGTAGCGCATCTGTTTTGGGAACAGAGGGTCGGGAGTTCGAATCTCTCTGCCCCGACCACTTCACAAAAATTGTGACAAACGAGCCGGTCGCCTTCGTGGCGGACCGCCTGTTTTGTTTGTTGCGCCGTGGCGAATCTGCACAGCTACCAAATGTAGTGCGCGAAGGGTGCCGAACCGATTCTCACGGAATCGCCTGACGCCGGCGTTAAAGCAAAAGATGAACCCTTGGGGCTAAGTCAGCCAGTTTATTAAACTTCTTCGGTTCGTCTTTTCCACAGGTCCGGTTAACCTTCTGTGGAGAACTCTGAGGATGAATCGGGGAAGTGTTTCCCGCCCTTTTTCAAACTCAGTCGTCAACTGCTTTAATCTACATATAGTGGTAAAAAATCCGTTGACCCCCAAGGGGGGGATGCGCCAGATTGTGCGAGTTGCTAACGACCACACAATATGTGGTGTTGGGGATGGGGAACGGGCAGAAGCTCATACAATTTGTGGACTTTCAGGCTGAAAATTTAGGTTTTCGCCACTGGAAACGTTCGGACCATCGTCAAAGCACGCAGACATGCGGATCCGGTTTTTTGGATTCGGGACTAGGGACAGGCCGCAACGACGGCGCACATTACGGGGCAGACGCGATGAGAATCGAACGCAATTTCACCAAAGCCGGCCAAGACGCATATGATGCTTTGGCATTTAACACGACGACGTCCGAAATTCGCAACCCGGACGGCACAATCGTATTCAAGTTGGACAATTGCGAGATTCCTGACGGCTGGTCCCAAGTCGCGTCAGACGTCATCGCCCAGAAATACTTCCGCAAGGCTGGCGTTCCTTCAGAGATGAAGAAGGTCAAAGAAAAGGGTGTTCCTGAGTTCTTGTGGCGCTCTGTCCCGACCAAAGATGCGACTTTCGGCGGTGAGACATCTGCGAAACAGGTTTTCGACCGTCTCGCGGGCGCATGGGCGTACTGGGGCTGGAAAGGCGGCTACTTCACGAATGAAGAAGATGCCCGCGCCTACTTTGACGAAATGCGCTACATGTTGGCGACACAGCGTGCCGCACCAAACAGCCCGCAATGGTTCAACACAGGCCTGCATTGGGCCTACGGGATCGACGGTCCGGCCCAAGGCCACCACTATGTTGACTACAAGACTGGCAAACTGACGAAGTCCACATCTTCGTACGAACACCCGCAGCCGCACGCCTGCTTCATTCAGTCTGTTGCTGACGATCTGGTAAACGACGGCGGCATCATGGACCTTTGGGTGCGTGAAGCGCGTTTGTTCAAGTATGGTTCCGGCACAGGCACCAACTTTTCCTCGCTGCGCGGCGAAGGTGAGGCCCTGTCCGGTGGCGGCAAATCGTCCGGCCTGATGGGTTTCCTGAAAATCGGCGATCGCGCTGCAGGTGCGATTAAATCCGGTGGCACAACACGCCGTGCTGCCAAGATGGTGATTGTAGATGCGGACCACCCAGATATCGAAGATTTCATCAACTGGAAGGTCATCGAAGAGCAGAAAGTAGCGTCCATCGTTGCTGGATCCAAGATGCACGAAAAGTTCCTGAACGCGATCTTCAAAGCGATCAAAGACTGGGACGGCAAGGAAGCGGATGCTTACGATCCGAAGGTGAACTCGAGCTTGCAAACAGCTGTTCGTGAAGCGAAAAAAGTTGCGATCCCTGAGACGTATATCAAACGCGTTTTGGATTATGCAAAGCAGGGTCACACGTCGATTGAATTCCCGACCTATGACACCGACTGGGATTCCGAAGCTTATTCTTCCGTCTCTGGCCAGAACTCGAACAACTCTATCCGTGTTACAGATGCGTTCCTGAAAGCTGTCGAAAATGACGACGACTGGGACCTGATCAACCGCCGTGACGGTGAAGTGCAGCGCACAATCCGCGCTCGTGATCTGTGGGAACAAGTCGGCCACGCCGCATGGGCCTGTGCCGATCCGGGCATCCAGTACCACGACACCGTGAACGCATGGCACACATGCCCAGAAGACGGTGCAATTCGCGGGTCCAACCCGTGTTCCGAATACATGTTCCTTGATGACACGGCCTGTAACCTCGCGTCTATGAACCTGCTGACATTCTATAAGAACGGCGAGTTCCAAGTCGAAGACTATATGCACGCCACGCGTCTGTGGACTGTGACGCTGGAAATCTCTGTGATGATGGCGCAGTTCCCGTCCAAGGAAATCGCGCAGCGGTCTTACGATTTCCGCACGTTGGGTCTGGGCTACGCCAACATCGGCGGTTTGCTGATGAACATGGGTTACGGTTACGACAGTGACGAAGGCCGTTCTATGGGTGCCGCGCTGACTGCGATCATGACGGGTGTGTCTTATGCGACTTCCGCTGAAATGGCGGGCGAGCAGGGGCCATTCCCGGGTTATGCGAAGAACGCAGCGCACATGCTCAAAGTTATCCGCAACCACCGCAACGCCGCATACGGCAATACAGACGGCTACGAAAAGCTGGACGTGAAACCTGTGCCTTTGGACCAGGCGAACTGCCCTGATCAGCGTTTGATCAAACTGGCCGAAGGCGCATGGGACGAAGCGTTGAAGTTGGGCGAAAAACACGGTTACCGCAACGCACAGGTGTCTGTGATTGCGCCAACCGGCACGATTGGTCTGGTGATGGATTGTGACACGACTGGTATCGAGCCTGACTTCGCGCTGGTGAAGTTCAAAAAGCTGGCTGGCGGTGGTTACTTCAAAATCATCAACCAATCTGTGCCTGCGGCGTTGGATACACTCGGCTATGGCTCTGCCCAGATTGAAGAGATCATTGCGTACGCAGTTGGTCACGGTTCCATCGGCCAAGCGCCTGCAATCAACCACACATCCTTGATTGGTCACGGTTTCGGCCAAGCCGAGATCGACAAAGTGGAAGGCGCGCTGAAAGCCGCATTCGACATCCGCTTTGTGTTTAACCAGTGGACCTTGGGCGAAGAGTTTTGCACCAAAACGCTCGGCATCCCAGCCGAGAAACTGAACGATCCAACGTTCGATTTGCTGCGCCACTTGGGCTACACAAAGGCCGAAATTGACGCCGCAAACGATCACGTCTGCGGGACAATGACGCTGGAAGGCGCACCGTTCCTCGAGGAAAAGCACCTCAATGTGTTTGATTGTGCGAACCCATGCGGCAAGAAGGGCAAGCGTTACCTGTCTGTCGACAGCCACATCCACATGATGGCCGCAGCGCAATCGTTCATCTCTGGTGCGATTTCCAAGACGATCAACATGCCAAACGATGCGACAATCGAGGACTGCCAGAAGGCCTATGAATTGTCATGGTCGCTGGGTGTGAAGGCGAATGCGCTGTACCGTGATGGTTCCAAACTGTCCCAGCCATTGGCAGCCGCCTTGGTCGAAGACGACGATGAAGCGATGGAAACGCTTGAAAGCGGTTCCATGCACGAAAAGGCCGCTGTTCTCGCCGAGAAGATCGTCGAAAAGGTGATCATCAAGGAAATCTACAAAGAGCAAGAACGCACCAAAATGCCGGAGCGCCGCAAAGGCTACACCCAAAAAGCCATCGTTGGTGGTCACAAGGTGTACCTGCGGACAGGCGAATACGAGGGCGGCAAGCTTGGTGAAATCTTCATCGACATGCACAAAGAAGGTGCCGGTTTCCGCGCCATGATGAACAACTTCGCAATCGCGGTGTCTGTTGGTCTGCAATACGGTGTGCCGCTGGAAGAATTCGTCGACGCGTTCACATTCACCAAGTTCGAACCAGCTGGCATGGTTCAAGGCAACGACAGCATCAAGAATGCGACGTCGATCCTTGACTATATCTTCCGCGAACTGGCTGTGTCCTACCTTGACCGGACCGATCTGGCCCACGTCAAACCGGAAGGTGCGTCTTTCGATGATATCGGTCGCGGCGAACAAGAAGGTGTGTCCAACGTCACAGCGCCATCCGATGCAGCAGCGTCCAAGTCATTAGAGGTGCTGAAACAAATCTCTTCCACAGGTTACCTGCGCAAGCGGATGCCACAAGAGCTGATCGTGCTGAACGGCGGCGGTGGTGAAACTGCGAAAGCCCCGGCTGGTGAGGGTGATCTAGCGGTCGAGACTGTTGTGACGGAAACATCAACCGTGGCTGTCGCCACCAGCATGGACGCCCGTAGCAAGGCAAAAATGCAGGGGTACGAAGGCGAGGCTTGCGGCGAATGCGGGAACTACACGCTGGTGCGCAACGGGACATGCATGAAGTGCAACACTTGTGGCGGGACGTCTGGGTGTAGCTAAAATTATCTGCGCCGAATCTTCGCGAAGATTCGGCGCAGTTCGAGACCCGGGGTGGGTGCGCTCACCCCCGGCGCGGATCGGGCCGCAGGCAAAAAACATTGAGCGGTATAATCACGAGCCCGATAAGCGAAACTAACGGGGTCCCTGCGGGGGCCCCTTTTTTATGAATTTCGTACTGCGGTGACGGTTTCTGCCTTATTTCAAAGGGGGCGGGTCAACCGTCAGCAGGTTTCACCCTCCCTCGTAGTAGCCGTCATCCCACTTGCCGGCCTTGGCTCCAGACGTTTCGCAAGATCGGTGCTTTGCGGTTCTGATGCACCCGCAAGACGTCACCGCGTAGCCCAACCTCTAATTGTCCGCGATCAGTGAGACCGGCGGCTTTGGCCGGATTGCGGGTAACCGTGGCGACTGCGCGTGGGACGTCGTTCCAAGTTTTGGCGAGATGGAAGGCGGATAATAGCAAGGCCGACGGGACATAGTCGGAAGACACGATGTCCAGAAGGTTAGCGTTTGCCAGATCTTCTGCCGCAACGTTGCCGGAATGCGACCCACCCCGTATTAGGTTGGGCGCCCCCATCATCACTGCGATCCCGTGCGCGCGACAGGCTTGTGCGGCTTCAACAGTCGTTGGAAATTCGGCATAACCAACGCCATTCTTGGCTGAAGTTGCAACATGTTCTCCGGTGGTGTCATCGTGGCTGGCCAGCACAGCGCCGAGGCGTTTGGCCTCGTTAACCGCGCCGACTTCGTGCTTTGCGCCGTATCGTTTTTGCAGATTTATTTGATTTTCAACGTGTTCCGCAAATTCGGTGTCGTTCATACCGCGTTTCTTGGCGACGTATGTTTTAAGCGCTGTAAGATCACGGAACTGCCGTTGGCCGGGCGTGTGGTCCATCAAACTAACAATGCCGACCCGATCGTCGACACTAAAGGTGGCCAATTCTTCAAGGAGCGTTTCTGAACAAATCTCAGCCCGCAGATGCAGGAAGTGGCTGATCTTAAACAGACCTTCGGCGCGTGCCGCCAATAGTTCATTTGCAAGCGTGCGAGCATATTCAACATATTGCCCTTTTTGACTGCTGTAGATCGACCCCACGCGCATGGCGTCAAAGACGGTCGTGATCCCTGTAGATGCAAGTTCCGCGTCATGTGCTAGAAGGGCAGGCAGATGGGGCCAATCCACCTTGGGGCGGGGTTCCATGTGACGTTCGACGTTGTCAGTGTGCAACTCGACCAATCCCGGCAGAACTAGATCACCGGCACAGTCAACGGCACCATTGGGGACAACGTCATCCTCGGCGATATCGGTAATCACGCCTTGTTCGATTGTAATCGATCCGGTTAGGACTTGATCTGCCAAAACGAGCTGTGCATTCGCCAAACAAATGTCGTTTGTCGTGCTGGTGTCACAAGACTTTGTAAATGTTGGCGCAGGAAAAGGGGAATTCATGTCATATTCTCGATTTGCGATTTACTTTATCCCGCCGGAAGGCGCTTTGGCAGATTTTGGTGCCGCGTGGCTGGGTTGGGATGTTGTGACAGGTCGTGACGTTGTTCAGCCATCTGTGCACGGTTTGCGTGACATCACGATGACACCGATGAAGTACGGGTTCCATGGGACGTTGAAGCCGCCATTCAGGCTGGCAGCAGGGCGATCTTTCGCGGAACTTGAGCGCGCGGCGGCAGATCTTGCCGCGGCGGTGAGACCCGCAGTCAGCGGTGGTTTGGAATTGACCACGTTGGGCGGTTTTCTTGCGTTGATGCCAGGTGGTGATGTGTCTGGGGTACGGCGCGTGGCGCAGGCCTGCGTGTGTGATCTCGACACGTTTCGCGCGCCCGCCAGCGCGGCTGAACTGGACCGCCGCCGTGCCGCTGGATTGAGTGCGCGCCAAGACGCGCTTTTGACGCAATGGGGCTATCCATATGTGATGGAAGAGTTCCGTTTCCATCTGACCCTTTCGGGGCGTTTGCCTGCGCACGACATCGCACGTTGGACGGATGTTGCAAGCAGCCATTTGCCCGATTTGCCCAAGCCGTTTGTGATTAACCAAATCGCCCTGTGCGGTGAACGGGAAGATGGCCGGTTTGAACTGATCCATCGTCATGCCCTGACCGGCTGAAGCAGCTTGGCTGCATGTGCGATCGTTGTGGGCAAGGGGCCGTCGTTCGACACATAGATGACCTTCAAACCCGCAGGCAAAGGTTTGTCTGCGACTGATATCCTTTTTGCAATGTCTTCTTGGTTTTCGCGACCACGCGCAGCAAGGCGTTTGGCCAACGTTTCCTCAGATGCAGTAATGTTCAAAACAACAAAATTGGGAAAAATCTTGACGGCATCACTGAGCGCTTTGCGTGAAAAATTTACGAGGCAGTTCGTCCCAGTGTGCAGCCTGTCACGTACGTTGAGCGGAATGCCATAGCGCAAACCATGCGCGCCCCAATGGACCGCGAATGCCCCATTTTGCACCAAGGTTTCGAACGCGGCAGGGGTCGCGGCATCATAATCTTCGCCGCCGAGGCCCGGTGCGCGTGTGATGACCCGACGCACCAGATGCATGCTTGGCATCAAATCATGCAGACCTGCCATCACGCTGTCTTTGCCGACGCCGGACGGCCCAACTACTGCGATGAGGCGTCCTTGCGTCATGCCGCCACCTTTGGCGTGAATTGGCTCACGTCTATTTCACGATCACACAGACGGTCGCGGGCCGCTTCATCGTGGAAGATTCCGATGATCGCAGCACCGCGGGCCTTTGCGTCTTCGATCAAAGACAGCACGACTTCGCGGTTGGCAGCATCGAGGCTCGCGGTGGGTTCGTCCAACAGCATTGCAGGATATTCATGTGCGAAACCTCGCGCGATATTTACGCGCTGTTGTTCGCCGCCTGAAAACGTTGTGGGTGAAAGGGACCACAGCCGTTCTGGGATATTCAGCTGTGACAACAGCCGTTTGGCCCGTGTTTCGGCATCCTGGGCAGACACACCCACCGCACGCAATGGTTCGGCCACCACATCCAGAGTTGGCACACGTGGCACGACCCGCAGGAACTGGCTGACGTAGCCAAGCACATCACGACGCAGGTTGATAACCTCGCGCGGTTGCGCCTGCACGATATCAACATCGCCGATCCGAATTTCACCTGCTTGCGTCCGATAGTTGCCGTAGATCATGCGCATCAGCGTTGATTTGCCTGCACCAGAAGCGCCTGTCAGGGCCACGCATTCGCCCTTAGCGACGGACAGCGAGACATCGTTAATCACTTCGATCACAGCGCTGCCTTGGTTGTGAAGGGTAAAGGTTTTCGAAACCTCTTTAAGATCAATCATCGGTCATACCTGTAAGACTGAGGAAACAAGAAGTTGGCTGTAAGCATGTTGCGGGTCATCAAGCACCTGATCGGTAAGACCCGCTTCGACAACGTGCCCGTCCCTCATCACCATCAACCGATCGGCAAGCAGCCGTACAACGGCAAGGTCGTGGGTCACGATGATCGCAGACAGTCCCATATCGCGCACCAATCCACGCAGCAGATCAAGCAGGCGTGCTTGAACGGACACGTCCAAACCACCGGTCGGTTCATCCATGAAAACAAGCCGCGGGCCCGTCACCAAATTGCGCGCGATCTGTAGCCGCTGCTGCATCCCACCCGAAAACGTTGTGGGGCGGTCATCTACGCGATTGGCGTCGATTTCGACCCGACCAAGCCAATCCACCGCCTTGTCACGAATGTCGCCGTAGTGGCGTTCGCCCACGGCCATCAAGCGTTCGCCGACGTTGCCGCCAGCGCTGACACCCATGCGCAACCCGTCGCGGGCGTGTTGGTGAACAAAGGCCCAATCGGTCCTGCCCAACATCCGGCGTTCGGGTTCGGACATCGTGATGGTATCTTTGGGGCCATCTGCACGGGTATCAAAAACGACCTCGCCCGCGTCAGGGATCAGGTGGCCTGCCATACAGTTGAGGAGCGTGGATTTCCCAGACCCGCTTTCCCCGACAATGCCCATGACTTCACCCGGGTACAGGTCAAACGACACGTCAGCGCACCCAATATGCGCACCGTAGCGTTTGGTGAGGTTGTGAACGGATAAGAGCGGCGTCATGCTGCGACCTCACTTTCGGTTGTTGCGGGGCCAAAGTGGCCGGCGTTGCGGCGTCCCATGCAATAGTCGGTGTCAGAGCAGCAAAAGAGACGGCCGCCCTGATCATCAGTGATTACCTCATCAAGGTAGCTTTCATCAGACCCGCAAAGCCCGCACACATGATCCGCTTTCGTGGCCTCAAATGGATGATCTTCGAAATCGAGACTCACCACCTGCGTGTAGGGTGGCAATGCGTAAATGCGCTGTTCACGCCCCGCGCCGAACAGTTGGATCGCGGCCATATCGCCCAGCTTGGGGTTGTCGAACTTTGGAATGGGCGATGGATCCATCACATAGCGCCCTTCAACCTTCACCGGATAGGCATAAGACGTCGCAATATGCCCGTGACGGCTAATGTCTTCGTAAAGTTTCACATGCATCAGCCCGTATTCCTCGAGGCTATGCATTTTACGGGTCTCGCTTTCGCGTGGCTCGAGAAAACGCAGCGGTTCTGGAATAGGCACCTGATAGACTAGAATTTGATTTTCGGTCAGCGGTTCTTCGGGAATGCGGTGACGTGTTTGGATCACGCTTGCTTCGCTGGTTTCGGTTGTCGTTTCCACGGCCGCCGTGCGTTCAAAAAAGGTGCGGATCGAGACCGCGTTTGTCGTATCGTCCGCCCCTTGGTCAATGACCTTGAACGTGTCGTCAGGAGTCAAAACGGCGGCAGACACCTGCACACCACCCGTGCCCCAACCATAAGGCATTGGCATTTCGCGTGAGGCAAAGGGCACCTGATACCCCGGGATAGCAAGGCCCTTCAGGATCGCGCGGCGGATCATCCGCTTGGTTTGTTCATCAAGATATGCGAAGTTATATGCTTTATCGGTCATTCTGATTTTCCGTTCAATAAAGTCAGGACAGGTCTTCGAGTAAAGTGCTGTCGCAAATCTGTTACAAAGCCCGTGTTACGTCTTAGGCAGACATGAGACAGAACCGAAATTACAGGTTGATATGAAGCGTAGGGGTTTAAAGACTTTGCCCCGCTTTCACGCAAACGCGTCTGTCTCGTCTGCTTATCTTCAATTGAAAAAGGAAAATTCTCATGACGAGCTGTCGCTCGGCTATGCAGGCTGTTTGGCCCTATGCGCTCTTTGTGCTCTATGTTGTCTTCGTGTATTTCGTCGCTGAAAGCGTCTTCGAAATTGTGTGGATGGTAATCGTCTTGTCGTTTCTCGGTTTGAAAGATTACTGCAGGCGCAGCACGTTGCAAAAACGCGATGACGGGATGTATGTTTGGGTTGAATGGCATGGAGGAGAACGATGTTCTTCGGATGACCCTTCTGCCGACGGCGGCGAATGGGATAGTGATGGAGACGGCGACGGAGGCGATTAATCGGCCTCTTTTTTTTGCCCAATAAGAGTGTTTTGCGCGCTCAATTGGGTGCCGTTGATTTGTTTTCAAAATCACTGCGCCGCCTCCTGCATTTGATCCGCGCCAGCTTCGCGGCGCAGTTTACGCACCAGTTCTAGCTCGGACTGAAAATCGACGTAGTGTGGCAGTTTGATATGTTCGAGGAACCCCGTCGCCTGAATGTTGTCTGCGTGATACAGCACAAATTCAGCGTCCTGCGCGGGTGCGCCTTCGTTATCTTCGCCTAGTTCCTCCCATCGTAATGCGCGGTCGACCAAAGCCATTGAAATCGCTTTGCGTTCGGTCTGGCCGAAGACCAATCCGTACCCGCGCGTAAACTGGGGGGGCTCTGTTTTGGAGCCTTTGAATTGATTAACGGTTTCGCATTCGGTCAGGGTGATTTCGCCAATTTCCACAGAAAATCCCAGTTCTGGGATTTCCATTTCAACAGGCACCGTTCCGATCCGTAGTTCGCCCACAAAAGCGTGGTTGCGGGCGTACCCCCGCTGTGTGGAATAGGCCAAACCGAGCGTGAATCCTTCGTCTGATCGTGTGAGCGCTTGCAGTCGTAGCGCGCGTTCCGCTGGCATTTCCAAAGGTTCACGGGTCAGATCGGGCGGAGGGGTGTCGTCGAGGGGGGGCTCCTCGATCAGCCCTTCCTGATTTAGGAAGTCGGTCACATGGGGGACGGTTGCAGGGTCGGCCTCGCGCGTTGGGGCGTCAGCGACATCGCCATCTGCGGCCAGTTTGAAGTCCAGCAAACGGTGCGTGTAATCGAACGTCGGGCCTAGAATTTGACCGCCGGGTAAGTCTTTGAAGGTCGCAGAGATGCGCCGGTCACACGCCATCGCACCTGTGTCCACTGGGAGAGATGAGACAAAGCGCGGCAATGTCGTGCGGTAGGCGCGGATCAGAAAGATCGCTTCGATTAAATCACCCCGTGCTTGTTTGATCGCCAAAGCGGCAAGGTCCGGATCATAAAGCGACCCTTCGGCCATGACGCGGTTCACCGCAAGACTGAGCTGTTCGCGAATTTGCGCAACGCTCAACTCTGTAACGCTGGTATCGCCGCGTCGTTCTTCGGCTAACCACGCATGTGCGTTTTCGATGGCCCGTTCGCCACCTTTGACGGCTACGTACATGACGACACCTCCGCTGAACGCGGCAGGGCTGCTAATTGATCGCCGCATGTGAAAATGAAATCTAGACCGAGCGGGAATAGCGTGTGGTTCAATTGAAACGCAGCAGTTTCGGGCAAGTTCAGGTAAGCGGTTTGCTTAATGCCGGGTCCGGTCAACGCGGTATTGCCCGATAGGGTATCGCTTTCGATAATCAGTGTCGCGGACCGATCTGGGTATTCCGACGTGCCCACCGGATAAGCCGACAAAGGTCCAAGTGCGCCCCACGTGCCGACTGCGAACATCGCCTGTGATGGCCCCGTGACCGGTGCGCCGGTGTGAAACGCCAACCAAGACCGTACGTCCGCGCAATCAGTATCTCCGGCCAGATAAACCGGCGTGTCGGCGTCGCAAAGGGTCAGTAGAACAGCGCCAGCGGCTTTGGATAGGGGGGCAGGGGGTTCGGCCCCGGTGATGTCTTGTATGGTGCCGGGTCGTGCCATAGCTTCCATGACGCTTCGAAAGGCATGTGCAGATTGAATGGCTGGGTCAGTAAACCCGCCGCGTAACGTTTGCGCGTCCATCAATCGTCCCCCCGCACCATCGTGAAAAAATCGACCTTCGTTGCGGCAGCTTTGGCGGCGCGGTGCGCCTTGCGCGCCATCGCTTCCGTTTCGAGCGGTGACAGCACAGCAGCACGCACGTCGTCCGCATGTGCCGTTTGCATCATCGCATCAATCAGTGCCGCCGCTTCTGCATCTGCCTTGCTGCGCCCTTGAATATAGGCGTGTCCGACTTTGCCCGTCGCAAGGGTCAAGGCACAGCGGGTCACGGTTACTTCACCCAAATTGAAGGGTGCGCCCGTTCCGCCAGCGCGGCCTTGCACCATCGTGCTGCCGATTTCGGGGGCGCGCAGCCAAGTGAATCTGGGCCGCGACAAATGCGTATCCAACAATTGCGAAACACGACCCTCGGGCGCTTTCGCCAAAAGCCCCATCCAGACTTTGCGGGGGTTTTCTGTATCGAATGTATGTTTCATCTCGACAACTTGTCTTTCATCTATACAACTATACATATCCTAACATATTTTGCGTTTCCCGATAGAAAAGATTTGTGAAGTTTGAGTGACACGGCCCCCAAGACCCCTGTTTGGAAAGCGATTGCGGCAGCGCTTCGCCTAGACCTTGCTGAAGGCCGTTATGCCCCCGGTGACAAACTGCCGACCGAAGCTGCGCTGGCCGAAAGGTTCGGCGTTAATCGCCATACGGTGCGTCACGGCATTTCGGCGCTGGTGGGCGAAGGCTTGGTGCGCACGCGGCGGGGCGCTGGCGCGTTTGTTGCGGCCACGCCAACGGATTACGCCATCGGCAAACGGGTTCGGTTCCACGAAAACCTGATCGCAGCAGGACGACGGCCTGAGAAACGGGTGATCCATCTTGAAGAACGTGCGGCATCCGACGGCGAGGCGTTTGCGCTGAATATCGCCGCCGGTGATCGCGTATGCGTATATCAAGGATTGTCACTGTCCGACGGGCAGCCGATTGCCCTGTTCGAAAGCCTTTTCCCGCTGTCGCGGATCATTGGCATTTTTGATGCATTCAAACAGACAAGCAGCGTGACCGATGCGTTGGCGCTTTGCGGCATTGCAGATTTTGCGCGTGCGTCGACGCGCCTGACGGCCGTGCGCGCCGATGCCACCCAAGCGCTGCATCTGCAGGTTCATGAAGGCGACCCACTGCTGCGGTCAAGCAGTGTCAACGTCGATGACACCAAGACCGCGATCGAATACGGACGGACCTACTTTGCTGGGGATCGTGTGACTTTAACGATTGAAAGCTGAACCGCTCGAAGTTGATTGTCTCGAACGTTAAGCGGTCTCATATTTTTCAAGAAATGCCTCAGCCGACATCGACCGAAAATCTGGGAGCGCGGTGCGCAGATCTTCATGCGACCAATCCCACCACGCTAGTTCCATCAACCGGTCCGCAATTGGTACGGGTTGGCGGTGGCGAAGTGGCGTCGCGGGTGTCCCTGCAACGATTGTGTAAGGCGCGACATCCTTCGTCACGACCGCGCCCGCTGCGACAACAGCCCCGTGGCCGAGCGTGACCTCTGGCTTGATCATAGCGCCTGCGCCAATCCACGTGTCGTGACCGATATGTGCAACGCGGGAGCTGCGGCGGGCAAAGAAATCCGCATCGCGATCCGCATCGTCCCAGTAGTCATCGGATCGGTACAGAAAATGGTGGCAAGACGCCGTATCCAACGGATGATCCGTCGCGCCGATCCGCGAAAACGCCGCGATATTCGCAAACTTGCCAATCTGCGCATTAGCGATATCCGCATAACGATCGCAATAGCTGTAATCGCCGAAGGATGCGTTGTTGAGGCGGCTGCCCTTACCGATCTCTACAAAGGCGCCGAAGGTGCTATCCGTGATCTCGCATTCGGGGTGAAGCAATGGCGCATTCGCGGTCAAACGTGCCATTAGTAAGCGAACTCTTCGCCCGTGAACCTCAGAAACTTTCCGGTATCTTCAATCGTCAACCGTTCCATTATGGCCAAAATTCCTTGGGCCACGTCGTTTGGGTCTTCGTCGGCACCTGCACCACCCATATCCGTTCGCACCCAACCCGGGTTGATCACGACAACGGGGATACCCTCTGGTTCCAGCTCAACTGCCAGCCCTTGCATCACTTTATTCACCGCTGCCTTGGAAGCACGATATGCGATCTGGTTGGATTTAGGGGTGGCAAAGCTGGCCATCTGGCTCGAAATTGTCAGTATTCTGGGCTGCTCTGACTTTCGCAATGTTGGCAGTGCTGACTGCGCCACTGCGAGCGGAGCGATGCTGTTGATGGCGAACGTTTCGCGCATACCGTCCCAGTCCATCGAAAGGGGAGATTGCTGGTCCGATTGTGGACCGATAATGCCAGCGTTATTGATGAGCACGTCAATCTGCGGCAGTTCCCCCAACTGATCTGCGACTGCGGCAGGGTCGGACAGTTCCAAGGCTATCGTTCCGTTTCGACCATCGCGTGTGGTGCCAATGACGTGATGGCCTGCAGCAGATGCCGCTTGATGCAAAGCCGCCCCTATGCCGCGGTTAACGCCTGTGATGAGAATGTTTGCCATTAGTCTTTGCGTCCGATCAATTTGCTGCGTAACCAGCCTGAGAACCAATCCATAAACATCACCATCAGGATGATCAGCACGATGTAATAGGCGACTTCTTCCCAGTCTTTTTGGGTTTGGATCGCTTGGGTCAGCATCAGGCCGATGCCGCCACCAGTGATCGCGCCAATGATGGTAGCCGACCGCGTGTTGGATTCAAGAAAATACAGAACCTGCGCCAGCAAAACCGGAACCACTTGCGGGATCACGCCAAAGCGGTAGCGTTGCAGGGGCTTCGCACCAGTGGAAGAAATCCCTTCGATCTGCTTTTGATCAACGTTTTCTAAGGCCTCGGAAAAGGTTTTACCGAATGTGCCCGTATCCGTGATCAGGATCGCCAATGATCCAGTCAGTGGGCCGGGGCCAAAAGCGCGGGCAAGAACGACTGTCCAGATCAGGGCATCGACGCCGCGAACGAAGTCGAACAGGCGGCGTGTCGCGGCACGTAAGACCATGACTGGGGAAAATTTCTTGGCGGCCAGAAAGGCCAAGGGCAACGCGACCATAGCGGCCCCCATCGTGCCAAGAAATGCCATCAAAATCGTTTCCCCGATGGCCCACGCGACGTCCTTGTGCCGCCACATCTTGTTGTTCCACCAGTCCGACATGGCACCCGCGATGTTGCTGCGCGTAGGATCGAGCCGTTCCCCGAACAGGATCGTGCCGATGCCTTCGCCATGGTATGGGCTGTCGAGCGTAAACCAAAACAGTTCCCACCCTGCGAAGTAATTGAAAACCTCTGTCCGCGCGCCAGTCAGCGTGATGCGCCCTTCGTCTGTTGTGATGCCAATGCGGCGGTCGGAGGCAGAAATCCAATCGGGTAGATCGTCAGGCAGGTTGCTGGTCACCGTGCGACCTTCGGCTTGCACCTCGATCGACGGAAATCCCGGCACATCAATCTCTGTGCGGTTGTCGGGCAAATAGCGTACGATGTGATCTGCGCCGAGATCGATTGCGATCACGTCATCGCCGCTGACCCATGCGGGACGTTCGCCATCCGGATAAGTGCCTTTGCGTTCGCCTTCGACGGCGTAACTGATGTCGCCAGAGCGGTTGTTGCGCGTGACATGTACCTTGTACGACCAGATGTCCGACGTCAGCGTCTTTGCATTGTCGACATTGGCGCGTCCCGCGAGACCGGCCAGATCGAAGGCAAAGAAGATATACACCAGATAGGCGAAGATCACGGCAGGCAGGCCAAAACCAATCAGTCGCTTGCGCTGGAAAATCTGTTCAGCCTGAATCTTTGTTGTATCCAGATCGATCGCGGTCATTGGGCTTGTCCTTCGGTCAGACGATTACGGTAACGGCTGGACACTTGGTCGAAGAATACGATTGTGCCGAATAGAAGAACGAAGATGGCTGCGGCTTCGTCAAATCGACCGGGCCCCCATGCCATCGCATTACGCAGCTCGTAACCTAAGCCGCCAGCACCCACGAACCCAAGTATAGCGGACGCGCGAATATTGATTTCGAACCGCAAAAGCGCATAGCTGATATAGTTTGGTGCGACCTGTGGAAGCACACCAAGTATCATCCGTTGTGACCACGTAGCCCCAGTTGAGACCAACCCTTCAAGCGGCTTCAAATCAGCGTTCTCGGAGACTTCTGAGAACATTTTTCCCAATGCGCCAGCCGTGTGGATGGAAATAGCGATCATCGCAGGCACGGGCCCGCCCCCAAGGACAAAGATCAAAACAAGGGCGACGACGATTTCGGGCACTGCGCGCATGATGTCGGAAATACGGCGAAACAACGGGATCAAACGGGGCCATTTCGCCAACCCGCGTGTGCCATGTAGAGAAAGAAACAAACCGCCAATCGCCCCAAGCAGGGTCGAAACCGCCGCGATGTTGATCGTTTCAATAAGAGCCGGAAAATACTTGAACACCAAGGCAGGCAATTCCGCTCGTTTTTCCCATGCTTCTGACAAAACATCGGCGGGATAATCGCCGATCTGGTGCAAGCCATCCCAGAAACCGCCAGCGTTCCGGTCGTCCGCAATGTTAAATCCGGACACCATCAGGACAACAAAGATCAGCAATGTTAGCCCGCCATAGAGCCTGCGTCGCTGGACTTGCGCCATATAGGTCGACTGAATACTGCCGACGTTTTGCGGCGCGCCGCTGAATGCTGTTTCTGCCATGTGGCCCCCAAACGAAAAACCGGCAGCCCCAAAGGGCTGCCGGATGCGTCATAAAAATGGATTAGTTACCAATCACGGATTGACGTGCAGCGACGATGCTTTCGTACATCTCGTGGGTGACAGGCTGGAAGCCCAGTGTGTCACCGGCTGCGACGCCGTAAGCACAATCAGGGTCGTTTTCGAAAAGTTCGTCGACCAGCGTTGTCATTTTGACTTTCACCTCTTCCGGCAGTGCGCTGCGCAGCACAACTGGGCCCTCAGGGATCACGTTTGACTGCCAAATCTGCACGAGGTCGTTCATGTCCACGAGACCAGCATCAACGGCGCGGCGCAGCGCGCCAGAGTTATAACCGTCTTCCCAGTTACCTTGGCCATCCGCCCAAGTGACGCCACCTTCGATGTCGCCGTTGTTAACTGCGACGATTGTCTGCTCGTGACCACCAGTGAATTTAACTTCACCGAAATAGTCACCGGATTCCATCGTGATACCGTCTTTGTACTGCGGGATTTCGATGGATGGGATCAAGTAACCGGATGTGGAATTCGGATCACCGAAACCAAATGCTTTGCCTGCCATATCGTCCAGCGATGTGATGCCGCTGTCCACGCGCGCAAAGCCGATGGAATGGTAGCCGACAGAGCCGTCTAGGTTCACTTTGATCAGGACAGGCTCGACCGCTTCGGAGTCTTGCAAGTATGTTGCTGCGTAAGACGATGCGCCAAGCCATGCCATGTCGATTGTGCCGCCGAGCAGCCCCTGAATGACGCCGTTGTAATCCGCAGGTGCGAAAAGCTTTGTTTCAACGCCAAGCGCTTCAGTCGTGTAGTTGACCATGCATTCGTAGTTGTTCATGCGGTCCTGTGCGTTTTCACCGCCCAGAATACCGATACGGAATTCTGTGATGTCTTGCGCGACCGCGCCTGTGCTCAGTGCTGTTGTGGCGGCAAGCGCCATTGCGAGGGTCTTTTTCATCGTTATCTCCGTAGGGTTGATGAAGGTGGCCCGCGAGAGAAGCGGGACGTGACTGGCTTAGGCGTAGGCACCCGTTTTGGGGGCCTTTTTGCTGTCCAGTGTTTCAATTTCGGTGGATGTGGCGGCTTCGGAAAAATCCGCGCCTGCGCCGTAGATGTCGCGGGCAACGCCAAAGGTCAGTTGTTCGGGTGTGCCATCGAACACGATCCGGCCGTCCCGCATGCCAATCACACGGTCACAATACCGTCGTGCAGTGTCCAACGTGTGCAAATTCGCAATAACCGTGCGACCGTCTTCTTCGTGGATCGTGCGCAGGGATTGCATGACGATCTGCGCGTTCATGGGATCAAGCGACGCAATCGGTTCATCTGCCAAAATGATCTTGGGATCCTGCATCAATGCCCGTGCAATCGCGACGCGTTGCTGCTGCCCACCAGATAGGGCTTCGGCACGTTTCGGTGCCTGTTCGGCAATCCCGAGACGATCAAGAATTTCAATTGCGCGGTGGATGTCGGACTGAGGATATAGATTGAATAGGGTCGCGAAAGTGGATCGCTTATTCAACGTTCCGTGCAAGACGTTTGATACGACGTCCATGCGCGGCACCAAATTGAACTGTTGGAAGATCATGGCACACCGAGATTGCCAATCCCGTTTGGCGGCCCCGCGCAATCCGGTGATGTCTTCACCTTCGAAGGTGATTGTGCCTTCGGTTGCGTCATTCAACCGATTGACCATCCGCAACAGCGTCGATTTGCCAGCACCAGAGCGCCCGATGATCCCGATCATAGCCGGTTTTTCAACGGTTATACTGGCCGCATGAACGGCCGTCTTGTCGCCGAACCGCTTTGTTAGTGCATCTATAGTTAGCATATCGCCCCCATGTTTGGGCGATGGATATGGATGGTAGACGACAGCGACGTGACGGTTCTGATTCAAGTTTTTGAAGCTTTCGAAACAGATTCATGACAGAAAATCAGATCGCGTCTGGCAGATTGCAAAAGCGCCCATACGGAAAGGGCGACGGCGGATATTCCTCGTTGCAGATGATTTTAAGCATACAAATTCATAAAACCGTTACATTTTGATGTATGTCTGGTTATCCTTTCGGTATGTCCAAACGCCTTTCCTATTTATTGTGCTTGATCGCGACATTGCCGGTCATCGCGCGGGCGAACTTTTCCGACCTGACTTGCGATGACAGTGCTCGCCTGAACGAAACCTTGACCGACGTGATGGGGGCCGAACGTCAGGGGCAAGGTTTACGGGAACCGGAAACGGTTCTTGAGGTCTGGGTCACTGCCGGGACGGGCGATTTCATGGTTGTTCAAACCTACGCCAATGGCACGTCGTGCATTGTAGCACTTGGCGAACATTGGGAAGCCACAGATCATAACCCGGCTTAAGGCGTTGCTTCTTCCAATCGGTCTGTCGCAGGGGCAGGGCGGAGCGACAACGCCTCTATTCGCGTATAAAGCTGCGGGGTCATAAGCACGTTTTGTGCCGCCAAGGATGCATTCAACTGCGTCGCGTTCCGCGCACTGATGATCGGGGCTGTCACCGCAGGATGATTAGCAGCCCACGCGACGGCAAGAGTTGCCGGATCAACGTCTATCTCGGCCGCAAGGTCCGTAAGCGCGTCGGCAGTGCGTTGCATCCACGATTGACCATAGCGGGCCGCGTATCGTTGATCCGTCGAAAGCCGTCCCGTGGCTTCGGCACTGTACTTCCCAGTCAGCAGACCTGCTCCTAGAGGAGAGTATGATGCCACAGCGATCTTCTCTGACATGGCCATTGGAAACAGTTCGACCTCTGCTTGTCGTTTCACCAAAGAATACATTGGCTGGATAACATCAATTTTTACGTCGAAACGCGCCGCTACCGCTTGCGCTTTCATGACCTGCCAAGCAGCAAAGTTTGACACGCCGATATAGCGGATCAAGCCGGATTGTTGCAGCTTGGCGAGCGCATCAAACGTTTCCTCCAATGCTGTCTGCGGGTCCCAGCGGTGCAAATATAGAATATCCACGACGTCCATCTTCAAACGCGAACGGCTTTCATCAAATTGGGTCAGGATGTTTTCTGAACTGCTCCCACCGGTATATCCGGCCTTTGTTGCTACGATAATTTGATCGCGTTCATGTTCGACAAATTCCCCCAGCATGCGTTCAGATGCACCGCTTGTGTATGTGTGTGCCGTGTCAAAAAAATTGACCTGCCGCGCACGACATAGATCAAACATTTCGTGACTGGCGGTTTTGTCGGCAGTACCGCCAAACTGCATGCAACCAAAACAAATTCCAGATGTGTCGTTCCCGTTGATTGTCTGCAATTTGGTCATCTGAGGTGCCTTCTTTAGATCGCTACTAGGCGGCGATACCCGAGAATGGAAAGAGATTTGTGACACGTTTCTCAATCGCGCCGGATAAGCGAAACGGAAGCGTCTTTTCATGACAACGCCCATTATCTTTCTGCAATTGATAGCGTATGGACAGGCAACACTAACGGAGAATGCATCATGTCCGCGACACAAAGCTTACCTGAACTGATTGCTACGGCGCAGGAAAAGGCCAAAGACGCGGCGGGCGACGCATTGGCGCTTGAAGCGATTGCCGTGGATACGTTCGGTGCGTTTGAGGCGCGGATGCAGCATCATTTCCGTCGTGGCCCGTTTTCACGGAAGTTGAAGTCTGCGTTGATTGAGGCGGGAGAGGCGGATCTGGCAGAACGGGTTTACCAGTATTATCTTGCGGTGAACGTGATCAAACACGGGAAAGGGGCCAGCCACCGTGAATTGCTTGCGATGTCTGATCCGAAGTTTCCGACCCGCAAAGCGCCCGAGGATTACGTGCCAGGCGACGGTCAAACGGCGTTGGTTGATGTAACCGTTCCAGGTTTCTTTGACAGGATGGCGGAAGCGGTCCTTGCAGCGCAGGCCTTCCTCGAGGGTTAAAGTTTCAGGCCAAAACCCTTGCATGTGGCCAAAAGACGCGCATTTTGGCTCAGAATTGTTTCGATATACCATGGTATACAATGGACGTCGCAGGTTGCATCCGCTAAGGACAGGCAAATTCAATCGCGAGGGTTACCATGACCGATATTATTTACACCAAAGTTGACGAAGCGCCGGAACTGGCCTCTGCGTCCTTCCTGCCAATCATTCAGAAATTCGCAGCAGCCGCTGGCGTGTCTGTGGGGACCAAGGACATTTCACTGGCTGGTCGTATCCTTGCGACATTCCCAGAGCACCTGAAAGCCGATCAGCAGCAGTCTGACGATCTGGCCGAACTGGGTCGTTTGGTGAAGACGGCGGAAGCCAACGTGATCAAGCTGCCAAACATCTCTGCATCTGTGCCGCAATTGGTTGCCGCTGTGAAAGAACTGCAATCCCAAGGCTACGCGCTGCCGGATTATCCAGAAGCCCCCGCGACTGACGAAGAAAAAGCGATCCGCGCAAAATACGACGGGATCAAAGGCTCTGCCGTGAACCCTGTGTTGCGCGAAGGGAATTCGGATCGTCGCGCTGCCAAAGCAGTGAAATCTTTCGCTCAGAACAATCCACACCGGATGGGTGAATGGAATGCGGACAGCAAGACGAAGGTTTCGTCCATGTCTGGTGGCGATTTCTTCTCCAACGAAGTGTCTGCGACGCTTGCCAAAGAAGCGACTGCAAAGATCGTTCTGGAAACTGCCAACGGCGAAACTGTTCTGAAAGAGGGTGTATCTTACCCAGCGGGCACAGTGGTTGACGCGACTTTCATGTCGGCGGCGGCATTGCAGTCTTTCCTGGCTGAGCAACTTGAACAAACAAAGGCTGAAGGCACTTTGTTCTCGCTTCACATGAAAGCGACAATGATGAAGGTTTCTGACCCGATCATCTTTGGTCACGCTGTGAAGGCATTCTTGGCACCTGTGTTTGAAAAGCACGGTGCTGCGATGGCTGATCTGGGCGTGAACCCGAATTCTGGTTTGGGTGATCTGTTGGCGCGTGTTGAAGGCAACGCCGACATTATGACTGATATCGAATCCTGCATGGCGGCGCGCCCACCGATGTATATGGTTGATTCCGACAAAGGCATCACCAACCTGCATGTGTCATCCGACGTGATCATCGATGCATCCATGCCTGCGCTGATCCGCGCTGGCGGTAAGGGCTGGGGCCCAGACGGGAAAGAAGCAGATTCAAACTGTGTGATCCCTGACAATTCATATGCGCCGGTTTACGACGAGAGCATCAAGTTCTTCAAAGAAAACGGTAAATTGAACCCTGCGACTGCGGGCACCGTCCAGAACATCGGTCTGATGGCGCAAAAAGCAGAGGAATACGGGTCACACCCGACCACGTTCGAAATGCCGGAAGCGGGCACCGTGAAGATGATCCTCGACGATGGCACGGTGCTGCACCAGCACACTGTTGAGGCCAACGACATCTGGCGGTCCGCCTCTGCGCGTAAAGCCCCGATTGAAGATTGGGTGAACCTCGCGATTGATCGCCAAAAGGCCGAAGGCTGCCGCGCGATTTTCTGGCTCGATGCCGATCGTGCGCATGACGCGGAACTGATCGCTTATGTGAAGCCGATCTTGGAAGCGAAAGGCGTGGCCGACAAGTTTGAAATCATGGCACCACGTGAAGCCACACGTGCGTCATTGGAAACGATCACCAAGGGCGAAAACACGATTGCGATCACTGGTAACGTGCTGCGTGACTATCTGACTGACTTGTTCCCGATCTTGGAACTGGCGACATCTGCGAAAATGCTGTCCATCGTGAAGCTGATGCAGGGCGGTGGTCTGTTTGAGACGGGTGCTGGTGGTTCTGCACCAAAGCACGTGCAGCAGTTGGTTGAAGAAAACCACTTGCGGTGGGATTCACTAGGTGAATTCTGTGCGTTGGGTGAAAGCCTGCAATTCCTCGCAGACGCACGCGGCAACGAAAAAGCCCGCGTTCTGGGCCAAGCCGTTGATACTGCCACGCAAGGCATCCTCGACAACAGCCGTTCCCCATCGCGTAAAGTGGGTGAGCCGGACAACCGCGACAGCCACTACTGGTTCGCGCGTTACTGGGCAGAAGCACTAGCGGCGCAGTCCGACGATGCAGAGCTGGCCGCGCATTTTGCCCCAATCGCCGAAGCACTGGTTGCTGGCGAAGCGGCAATTGTGTCTGAACTGGCAGCCGCACAAGGCAGCGCCGTTGATCTGGGGGGCTACTACCACGGTGATGCGGCGAAAACCGCTGCTGTGATGCGCCCATCGGCAACGTTGAACGGGATCATCGGCTAAGGTCGGATTTAGAGATAAAAGACCCCGCGCATCAGATGATGCGCGGGGTTTTTTTGTATGGGCTAGCGTAGGGCGGCGAGGACAGTGCGATCTGCGATGCCCGTGACGGGCAAACCTTCGCGCCGTTGGAAATCGCTGACGGCAGCGCGTGTTTGTCCGCCGATCACGCCATCTGCGGGACCGACATCATAGCCACGTCGGGCGAGGGCGCGTTGCACGGTTTGACGGTCCGCTTTAGTTAGTCCGTTTTCGTCGGGTGGGAAATTGCCACGTAAGGGGCCAGCGCCGCCGAGGCGGTCAGCCAGATGCCCGATGCCGATCGCGTAGAAGTCCGAATTATTGTAGGTTTTCAAAACGTTGAAGTTGCGCGTTACAGTAAATGTTACGCCACCGGCTTGGGGCTGTAGGCTGCGACCTGATGGCCCGCCTGTGCCTGCCTCTGATCCCCATTTCAGTCCGCTGCGCCATCCGTTGCGCGACAGATACGCGGCGGTCGAGGCAAGCGAATCTGTGGGGTCATCCGTCCAGATGTCGCGCTTTCCATCGCCCGTGAAATCCACGGCGAAAGACTGATACGATGTCGGTATGAATTGCGTGTGGCCCATCGCACCAGCCCAGCTGCCGATCATTTGATCGGGCGTCGTGTCGCCCCGTTCGAGTATTTGCAAAGCCGCAATCAGCTGCTTTTCGTAGAATGCACCACGGCGGCCGTCGAAGGCCAGCGTCGCTGTCGCTGACACCACTGGAATATCACCACGACGTTCACCAAACAGGCTTTCCATGCCCCAGATTGCGGCGACGATATTGCGGTCCACGCCATAACGCTGCTCGACTGGGGCGAGGGTGGTAGCATGTCGGGCGATGGCGACGCGCCCCTTTGACATGCGTTCATCTGAGGTGGCAATGGAAAGGTAATCCTCCAAGGTCCGGCGCGTTTGGATCTGGTTGCCGTCGCGCGTCACGACGCCGGGGATGAAGCCTGCATTCGCGAATGCGCGATCAAAGGTCGTGGAAGAAATGCCTGCAGCAAGGGCGCGTGGTTTGAAACGTGCGACCCATGCGGAGAAGGCAGGTGTTTGCACGGGGATCAGGTCAGGTGCGGTCGATGCTGTCCTTGGGGACTGCGCAGTGCTGGCGCAACCTGCCAGACTGAAACTACCCAAAACCGATAAAAATAGCCGTCTATTCAAAATCATTTAACGCCGCCTAGCTCAGTACGTGGATCACCTTGTTACACGTTGACCGTGCAACAATCACTGGGAGGCATCAAGCAAGTTTGCCGTGAACAGGCGGAAAGCGGGGCATGTGAAATTTGACGTGCTCGGGCGGTGAATTGGCTTTGCGATCTTGCCTTATGGGCGATAGGTTGCTTGCAGTAATCACCTTTGAATTGTGTTTCTTGATCCAGATGGTAACGTTGATCGTACTTAGTCTCATTTATTCGCCGTAGCGTTTCACGCAAAAAAGTACTTATTCGCAGTGGCTTGCTGTTCACTTTCCTCTGGCAGTGGCGGTCGACCACAACTGTTAGCGCTACCAATTCGTTGACAGGTGCAGGGTGTGTTAATACTAGTATACCAATTGATCTGGGAATGCTGCCGCTTGTCGGTGTCAGTGAACTTGGGTCGAGAATGTGTGTGTGCTTTAGGACATGGGAGTGTCGTCAGGCCGCGCTATAAAACGATCGGGAGGGATCGCACTATGCTACATTTTAATTTACGGACAACTGTGACTTCAATTGCACTCGCAGGCGCCGTTGCTGGTACTGCTGCCAATGCTGCTGAACTGCGCGGCTGGAACATTCACGTCGAAGATTACCCAGTGTCTATCGCTATGGAATCATTCATGGCTGAAGTCGCTGAAAAGACTGGCGGCGAAGTGACTGGTCAGATTTACCACAACGGTGTTTTGGGCAGCCAGCCTGATGCGATTGAACAGATCCGTCTTGGCGTGATCGACTTTGGTGAATTCAGCCTTGGGCCGATGGGTCAGTCCATTCCTGAGACGAACGTTGTTTCTTTGCCATTCATCTTCCCATCCATCCCTAAGATGTATGAACTGATGGACGGCGAAGTTGGCGAAGCTATCGGCGCTGGCATGATCGAAAAAGGTATCGTCCCACTTGGTTGGTACGACGCTGGTGCACGGTCATTCTACAACTCTGTCCGTCCAATCAACACACCAGCAGACGTTGAAGGTCTGAAGGTACGTGTGATGTCAAACGACCTGTTCGTGGGTATGGTTGAATCAATGTCCGGTAACGCGACACCAATGGCATTTGGCGAAGTGTACCAGTCAATCAAAACTGGTGTTGTGGACGGTGCGGAAAACAACCCGCCATCATACGAATCCACAAACCACTTTGAAGTGGCGCAGTACTATTCTTTGACTGAGCACCTGATCATTCCAGAATGCTTGTGCATGAGCCTGAAGACTTGGGAAAAGATGACACCAGAGCAGCAGGAAATCCTGAAAGCTGCTGGTCAAGCATCTGCTGAGTTGCAGCGTGAACTGTGGCAGGCCCGTGAAGCGGCATCCATGGAAATCGTGCAGGCTGGTGGTACAACCGTGAACACAATCGCTGACAAAGCACCATTCCAAGAAGCAATGGCGCCAGTCTACGAACAGTTCTTGGCTGATAACCCCGATCTGTCTGATCTGGTGAACCTGATCCGCAACGCGGAATAAGCGAGCCACTTAAGATTGAAGGTCCGCCTCTTGTGTGGCGGGCCTTCTTGTCACTGCGGCCCTTCGTTGGGTAGCCTGACACAAGATAACAGGGGGCCCGAAATGACGAGCCAATCACACAAATTCGTCAAGCTCGAGGCCGCCTTAGAAGCGATCCGCGCGGCTTGTATCTTTGCCGCATCGATTGCTTTGGTGATCCTCGTTGCGACATTCGGCTGGCTGGTTTTTGGCCGCTATGTTCTGAACGTCACGCCAACTTGGGTTGAACAGCTAGCGTTGCTGTTGATCTGCTACATCGCATTCCTAGGTGCCGCTGCCGGTATCCGCGAAAATTTTCACCTGGGTGTGAATCTGTTTCGTGATTTGATGCCGCGCGTTGTTCAAAAAGTTCTGATTGTTGCGATTGATTTCGCACTCGCTATCTTTGGCGGTGTGATGCTGGTCGCAGGTGTTACCTTGATGCAGTTCGGCTGGGATACGCTTTTGCCGATGCTGGATATTCCCGAAAGTTTCCGCACGCTGGCGATTACGTCTTGCGGTGCGTTGATCCTTCTATTTGCGGGCGCACGTGGTGTGCTGCGCGTACTGACATTTTCCGACTGGCAACCTGTCGTCGAAGAGCTGGAAATCTAAATTATGGGCCTCTTAATTCTTCTGCTGGTCTTCGGCATTCTTGTCGTCGTGGGTATGCCTGTCGCCTTTGCGATGGGGATTGCTGCAGCTTCGGCCTTTTGGTTTGAAGGCTTCCCGATGCTGATCACCTTCCAGCGTGCGACGGCCGGTGTGTCGGTCTTTTCGCTGCTCGCTATTCCATTCTTCGTCTTTGCGGGCGAGATCATGTTGCACGGTGGGATTGCCAAGCGATTGGTCAAGCTTGCCGCGGCTTTGGTCGGCCACCTGAAAGGTGGTTTGGCTATGGTGAACATCTTCTCGTCCATGCTGTTTGGCGGGATTTCTGGATCGGCGGTCGCGGATATTTCAGCGCTTGGGTCTTTGTTGATCCCCGTGATGAAAGAACGCGGTTATCGTCCTGATTTCGCCGTGAACGTCACGGTCACGTCGTCCATTGCCGGAATCGTCATTCCGCCAAGCCACAACATGATTATTTTCGCGGTGGCTGCTGGGGGCGGTATTTCGATCTCCAAACTCTTCCTCGCGGGCGTTGTTCCGGGTGTTTTGATGTGTCTCAGCCTAGCTGTTGCCGCTTACATCCTGTCGGTCAAACACAAGTACCCCGCAGAACCTTTCCCGGGTTGGGCGGAAGTTGGTCGCGCAGCCGCAGATGCAATTCCTGGTTTCATCACAGCTGTGATCATCGTTGGTGGTACGTTGTCTGGTGTGTTCACAGTGACTGAATCCGGCGCGTTTGGTGCGCTCTATGCCTTGCTGCTGACGAAGTTCTACTACCGTTCGCTGAGCTGGGACGCCTTTGTGCTAGCCGTAACCGGCGCTGTACGGACCACGTCGATGGTGATGATACTGATCGCTTTTGCGTCATCGTTTGCCTACCTGTTGGCGCTGTACCAAGTCCCAACAAAGCTGAGCGACTTGCTTGTGTCGATCTCGGACAACCCCATCGTCATCTTGCTGATGATCAACATCATCCTGCTGATCTTGGGCATGATCATGGACATGGCCGCGTTGATCTTGATCTGTACGCCGATTTTCTTGCCGATCGCCAAGGGCTTGGGCATGGACCCAACGCAGTTCGGTATCATGATGTTGGTGAACCTTGGTCTGGGCCTGTGTACGCCACCTGTCGGAACCTGTCTGTTCGTGGGTTGCGCCGTGGGTAAGATCAAGATTGAACAAGCGCTCAAGTCGATCTGGCCGTTCTACATCGCCATCCTGGCCGCGCTCATCTTGGTCACATATGTGCCAGCCGTGTCGCTTTGGTTGCCGTCGTTGCTGGGCTAAGCAATCTTGAACGGCACGCTGCCACGCGTGTTGTGATCGACCTTAATGTCTTTTCCAATTGGGGGGACCGACCTATGAAAACAGTCGGTCCTTTCGCATATCCGGCAGCTTGTCCCGATGGGGTCAAAGTTGGACGCATCTGTTGTGCCCATGTCGTCCGCATAAACCACGTGGCCCGCATGTTTGATCTCGCAGCCCAATCCAATCGCGTATTTACGCACTGGGGATTTGAAGCCCGCCACGCGTTTTGTTTGCACGAAGGCAAGCGATAGATACTGCACACCGTCAGGTGTCACGGCCAGTTGCCGCAGAATTTCGCCGGGGGACTGAAATGCGTGATGAACGTTCCAGAGCGGGCAGCCACCGCCAAATCGCGTGAATTGAAGCGTTGTGGCGCTGTGTCGCTTGGTGATGTTGCCCGCTTGATCGATCCGCAGAAAATAGAACGGGATGCCTTTTTCACCGGGGCGCTGCAGCATGCTGAGGCGATGGCAGACCTGTTCAACACTCGCGTCAAATTGGAAGGCAAGTTTTTCTACGTCGTGCCGTTGATCTTTGGCGGCTTGGGCGAATTCTGAATAGGGGAGCACGACCGCACCAGCAAAGTAGTTGGCAAAGGTCATCCGACATACTTCGCGGGCGACATCGGTGTGGAAGCCGGCATCGTCCAAAAGCTGTTCGATCAGGTTGCCTTGTTCAAGCAGGCCCACTTGGTAAGCCAGTTGAAACAAATTCGTGGCCATTGTTGACGCTGCATTGAGGTAGATGGTTTTGGTCGCCGGATCATAGGTGCGGACCGTCCCGGAGCTTGGTTTGTCTTTGCGCAGCACAACGCGAACATCGTGCTTTTGACGTAGGTAATCGGCGATATCGGTGTGGCGGCCTGCATCGGAATGCGGCAGCGAGGTCGCAAAACTTTCGGCGGCGCGATCCAAGCTATCGATGTAGTTGTCGTTGTAATGAAAATAGTCGCGGACCTCTTCATAGGGCAGGGGCGCCAGCGAAGCTTCTCGGTCTTTGAGCGCATTATCGACTTCGCCCAGCTGTTCGCGCGACTTCTGGAACATCCGGTAAAGGTCCAGAAACGCCTTCGTCACATTTGGGGCGTTCGTTGCTGCAACTTTTATTTCCTGCGTCAGCACTTTGTTGTCACTGAAAATCGGGTCGGTCAGGACTTCTTGCAAATCGACTGATACCTTTCCCGCACCATCCAATGCGAGTTCCGATAGGTCGAAGTTGAACGTATCGACAAGCGCGAGAATGACAGAGCCTGACAGGGCACGCTGGTTATTTTCTATTTGATTTAAATAGCTTGTCGAAATTCCGATTTGCTGGGCAAATTCAGCCTGCGTCAAATTCAGTCCCTGTCGCAAAAGGCGAATGCGGGCACCGGCGAAGATTTTTCGGGACGCGGTCATGGCTTTACACTTTTTCGCATTTTGCAGTCTTCAAGTTGCTATTTGTTGCATCTTAACACGTTCAGCCCTTTGGAAAAAGCCGATTTACCATAATCACCTGACCTTACGGAACGTCGATTCTAAAGTCTGCGCGGACCGTGGAGGAAACCATCAATTTGGGAACCTGGGAGGGTTCGGTACCAGTTTGAAATCCTTACATTTGCGGGACTACTGGCAGGTTGCCAGACATGTCACGCCAATCGCAGCATGGGGTCGTACGCTTCCAATTTGGGAGGGGATACACCATGGCGACTTACGCGGACATTTATGCAAACTGGCAGGCAGATCCTGAAGCTTTTTGGGCGAATGCAGCGACCGACATTAACTGGATCAAAGCACCGGACGTGATTTTGGATACGGCCAATGCGCCGATGACCACGTGGTTTCCGGACGCGGTCTGCAACACGTGTTATAACGCGGTTGATCGGCACGTAGCTGCTGGCCGTGGTGATCAGACCGCGATCATCCATGACAGCCCTGTGACGGATAGCCAGACCAAGATTACTTACGCCGACCTATTGGACCGCGTGTCCCGCATCGCAGGTGTCTTAGCGGCAAAAGGTATCGAGAAAGGTGATCGCGTTGTCATCTATATGCCGATGATCCCAGAAGCCTTGGTCGCGATGTTGGCATGCGCCCGGATCGGCGCCGTGCATTCGGTCGTGTTTGGTGGGTTTGCCGCACACGAATTGGCGGTCCGAATTGATGACGCAACGCCCAAGGCAATTCTGGCGGCATCGTGTGGCATCGAAGGTCAGAAGGTTATTCCTTACAAGCCGCTCTTGGATGGTGCGATTGCACGCGCTGACCACAAGCCGGACTTCACTTTGGTCCTGCAGCGTCCACAGGCCGAGGCGGAATTGGTCGGCGGGTTTGATTTCGATTGGACAGCCGAGGCGGCCATCGCAGCGCATGCGCCCTGTACTCCCGTCGGGGGCGCTGATTCGCTTTACATCCTTTATACCTCTGGGACGACAGGTCAGCCCAAGGGCGTTGTGCGCCACAACGCAGGGCACATGGTCGCCCTGAACTGGACGATGAAGAACATCTACAATGTCGATGCGGGAGATGTCTTTTGGGCCGCGTCTGACGTTGGCTGGGTCGTGGGCCACAGTTACATTTGCTATGGCCCTTTGTTGGCCGGTTGCACGACTGTCGTTTTCGAAGGCAAACCTATCGGGACACCGGATGCAGGTACGTTCTGGCGGGTGATTGAAGAACATGACGTTAAGGTTCTGTTCACTGCACCAACTGCTTTACGTGCGATCAAGCGCGAAGACCCGAACGCGGAATATCTGCACAATTATGACCTAAGCGGTTTGCAGTCGCTATTCCTCGCTGGCGAACGCGCTGATCCGGACACAATCGGTTGGGCGCAAAAGTATCTGCAAAAACCGATTATTGACCATTGGTGGCAAACCGAAACGGGTTGGGCCATCGCCGCAAATCCGCTTGGGATCGAAGAACTGGCCATCAAGCCGGGATCGCCCGCTGTGCCAATGCCAGGCTATCAGGTCGATATTTTGGATGAAGGGGGCAATCCGGTCGCGGCCGGAGAGTTGGGCGCAATTGCCATCAAATTGCCTTTGCCGCCGGGTGCATTGCCGACGCTTTGGAACGCGGAAGACCGCTATAAGTCCGCGTATCTGCAAACCTTTCCGGGTTACTACGAAACCGGAGATGCGGGGATCAAAGACGACGACGGCTACCTTTATATCATGGCCCGCACGGATGACGTGATCAACGTCGCAGGGCACCGTTTATCGACGGGCGCGATGGAAGAAGTGCTGTCCAATCACCCCGATGTCGCTGAGTGCGCTGTGATCGGGATCGGTGATGCGCTGAAAGGACAGGCCCCGCTGGGATTAGTGTGTCTAAACAACGGCACGGATCGGTCCGAAGAAGAGATCGCAAAAGAATGTGTGGCCCTTGTCCGTCAAGAGATCGGACCGGTCGCAGCGTTCAAACGCTGCATCGTCATCGACGCCTTGCCGAAAACTCGTTCCGGCAAAGTGCTACGCGGCACAATGGTTTCCATCGCTGACAGCACGCCGTGGAACTTGCCGGCCACAATTGATGACCCTGCCACACTTGATGCCATTGCCGCACGGATCGCCGGGATAGGGGAAACCCTGTCCTAGGCCGCTGTGCGTTTTCAATACTTAGACACCATCAAAGGAAATTTCAGATGACCGTAGATGCGAAACTCAGAACCTATGCGCCAAGCGCGGACATGATCGCAGGTGCACATATCAACGAGGCAAAATACGACGAAATGTATGCCGCGTCGCTTGCTGATCCAGATGCATTTTGGGGCGAGCAGGGCAAACGGATCGACTGGATCAAGCCCTACACGACCGTGAAAGACGTCGATTTTAATCTCGGGAATGTACATATCAATTGGTATGCCGATGCGACGCTCAACGTCTCTGCCAACTGTATTGATCGCCACCTTGCAACACGTGGTGATCAGACAGCGATCATTTTTGAACCGGACGATCCTGCCGAAGACGCCCAGCACATTACCTACAAGGCGCTGCATGAGTCCGTTTGCCGCATGGCGAATGTCCTAGCTGATCAAGGTGTGGGTAAAGGCGACCGTGTTGTCATTTATCTGCCAATGATTCCAGAAGCCGCCTACGCGATGCTGGCGTGCGCCCGTCTAGGTGCGATTCATTCCATCGTATTTGCAGGCTTTTCGCCCGATGCTTTGGCAGCTCGCGTAAATGGATCGGACGCCAAAGTCGTAATCACGGCTGATTACGCGCCACGCGGTGGACGTCAAACGCCGCTGAAGTCCAACGCTGATGAGGCGTTGTTGCACTGCAAAGACACGGTGAAATGTCTGGTCGTGAAACGGACGGGTGGTCAGACGACTTGGGTTGATGGGCGCGACTTGGACTACGGCGCCTTGGCCGCTGCTGCGGCACCGACGTGCGAGCCAGTTGAAGTGAGCGCAGAAGATCCGTTGTTCATTCTATACACATCTGGTTCCACCGGTCAGCCGAAAGGTGTGGTGCACAGCTCTGGCGGATATCTTGTTTATGCCGCGATGACGCAGGAACTGGTCTTCGATTACCACGAAGGCGACGTTTACTGGTGTACGGCTGATGTGGGTTGGGTCACGGGTCACAGCTATATCGTCTATGGTCCGCTGGCGAATGGTGCCACGACTGTAATGTTCGAAGGTGTACCAACCTATCCGGACGCCAGCCGGTTTTGGCAGGTCGTTGAGAAGCATAAAGTGGCCCAGTTTTACACAGCGCCAACCGCAATCCGCGCTCTGATGGCGAAGGGCCCAGAGTTTGTTGAAAAATGTGATCTCAGCAGCCTGAAGGTTCTTGGCACAGTTGGTGAACCGATCAATCCAGAAGCGTGGAACTGGTACAATGACGTTGTTGGCGGTGGCAAACTGCCGATTGTTGATACGTGGTGGCAGACCGAAACCGGTGGTCATTTGCTAACACCATTGCCCGGTGCCCATGCGCTAAAACCCGGCTCTGCGATGAAGCCTTTCTTCGGGATCGAGCCTGTGGTGCTGGAGCCAACAACAGGCGAAGAATTTCACGACACGGCGTGCGAAGGCGTATTATGCCTCAAGGGCAGCTGGCCCGGCCAGATGCGCACCGTTTGGCGTGATCACGATCGGTTCGAGAAAACGTATTTCTCGGATTACCACGGCTACTACTTCACGGGTGATGGCTGTCGTCGCGATGAAGATGGCGACTATTGGATCACGGGCCGCGTCGACGATGTGATCAACGTATCTGGCCACCGGATGGGCACCGCAGAAGTTGAAAGCGCCTTGGTCGCCCACCGGAAAGTGGCGGAAGCTGCTGTTGTCGGATACCCGCACGAAATTAAGGGGCAGGGCATCTATTGCTACGTCACTTTGATGAATGGCGAAGAACCAACCGAGGAACTGCGCAAGGAATTGCGCACGTGGGTCCGCACCGAAATTGGCCCCATTGCTGCACCTGATTTGATCCAATGGGCGCCAGGTCTTCCTAAGACGCGGTCAGGTAAAATCATGCGCCGGATTCTACGCAAAATCGCCGAAGACGACTTTGGCGCTTTGGGCGACACGTCAACGTTGGCCGACCCATCCGTGGTCGACGATCTCATTGAAAACAGAATGAACAAGGGGTGAAAGATGCCTGAGAATAGCGAAAAGCCTAAACGCAGTAAGATGCCGGTCTTGATCCTTCTTGGACCACCGGGTGCGGGCAAGGGGACGCAAGCCAAACGTCTGGAAGACAAGTTCGGGTTGGTTCAATTATCGACGGGCGATTTGTTGCGCCAAGCTGTCGCCAACGGCACGGACGCTGGCAAAACTGCCAAATCCGTCATGGAAGCAGGGGGGTTGGTCAGCGATGACATCGTGCTGAACATCTTGCGTGACCGCTTGGGCGATCCTGATTGTTCTGCTGGTGTGATCCTTGACGGATTTCCGCGCACAATCCCGCAAGCCGAAGCTTTGTCTGCCCTTTTGAAAGCAAAAGGCGCGCAAGTGGATGCGGCGATCAGCCTAGAAGTCGAAGACGAGGCCATGATCACCCGCATTTCCGGTCGCTATACTTGTGGTGGTTGCGGTGAGGGCTATCACGAATCCTTCAAGCAGCCTGCGGCAGAAGGCCAATGTGACCAGTGCGGCAGCCATGACTTCCGTCGCCGTGCGGATGATAATGCGGATACAGTCCGCAACCGTCTTGTGGCGTATCACGCCGAAACCGCCCCTTTGATTGCGTTTTACGAGGCCGAAGGGTCTTTGCAGACGTTGGACGCCATGGGCGAGATCGACGCAATTACCGACGCGTTACGCAAAATTATCCGACCGATCGTCATCGACGTCCGCGGCGTCAAAGGCATTTCGGCTTGCTCAAAATCATCTCAATTGGAGGAAACACAATGAGTGAACGACCGGAACCAAGCGCATATTGGTCTGCCAATCTGCGCATCATTATCGTCAGCCTGATCATATGGGCTGTTGTCTCATTCGGGTTTGGCATTTTGCTACGCCCCATGCTGTCCGGCATTGAAGTCGGCGGTACCGACCTTGGGTTCTGGTTTGCCCAGCAAGGGTCGATCATCGTCTTTCTTGGTCTGATCTTTTTCTACGCATGGCGCATGAACAAGCTCGACCGTGAATTTGGCGTGGAAGAGGATTAACCCATGGACCAGTTTACACTGAACCTGCTGTTTGTGGGCGCGTCATTTGCGCTTTACATCGGCATCGCGATTTGGGCCCGTGCTGGGTCTACGTCTGAATTTTATGCGGCTGGTCGGGGCGTTCACCCCGTCACGAACGGCATGGCGACTGCGGCTGACTGGATGTCTGCGGCGTCGTTTATTTCGATGGCTGGTTTGATTGCCTTTACCGGCTACGACAATTCGTCCTTCTTGATGGGCTGGACCGGTGGTTACGTTCTGTTGGCGTTGCTGCTGGCACCTTACCTGCGTAAGTTCGGCAAATTCACGGTATCCGAATTTATCGGCGACCGGTTTTATTCGCCGACAGCACGTTTGGTCGCAGTGATCTGTCTGATCGTTGCATCCACCACATACGTGATCGGTCAGATGACTGGTGTTGGCGTGGCCTTTGGCCGGTTCTTGGAAATTTCCAACACATCCGGTTTGCTGATCGGTGCCTGCATCGTGTTTGCATACGCGGTATTTGGCGGCATGAAAGGTGTAACTTACACCCAAGTGGCACAATACGTCGTGCTGATCCTCGCCTACACCATCCCTGCGGTGTTCATCTCGTTGCAACTGACCGGCACGCCAATTCCAGCGATTGGTTTGTTCTCTGAGGTCTCAACAGGTGGCGAAAGCAGCGTTTATCTGCTGCAAAAGCTTGACCGGATCGTCACAGACCTTGGTTTTGCAAGCTACACCGAAGCCCACAAAGACAATCTGAACATGGTCTTGTTCACGCTGTCCTTGATGATCGGTACAGCTGGTTTGCCACACGTAATCATGCGCTTCTTTACGGTGCCAAAAGTGTCTGACGCCCGTTGGTCCGCTGGTTGGGCGCTTGTGTTTATCGCACTTCTCTACCTCACAGCGCCTGCTGTAGGTGCGATGGCGCGTTTGAACATCACAAACCTGATGTGGCCAAACGGCACGGACGGCGATGCTGTCTCCGTTCAAATGATCGCTGAAGACGAGCGTTACGACTGGATGGAAACGTGGCAGAAAACTGGTCTTTTGGACTGGAAAGACAAGAATGGCGACGGTCAAATCCAATACTACAACGATCAATCTGATGCGATGGCTGAAAAGGCTGCGGCAAACGGTTGGGAAGGCAACGAGCTGACAAAGTTCAACCGCGATATTCTGGTTCTGGCGAACCCTGAAATTGCGAACCTTCCGGGTTGGGTCATTGGTCTTGTGGCCGCAGGTGGCCTTGCAGCTGCGTTGTCTACAGCGGCGGGTCTGCTGTTGGCTATCTCGTCTGCTGTGTCTCACGATCTGCTCAAAGGTCAGTTAACGCCAAACATGTCTGAGAAGGCAGAATTGATGTCAGCACGTATTGCGATGGCTGTGGCTATTGCGGTGGCGACGATCCTTGGTCTGAACCCACCGGGTTTTGCGGCGCAAACAGTTGCGTTGGCCTTTGGTCTGGCAGCGGCGTCGATCTTCCCCGCGTTGATGATGGGGATCTTCTCTAAGCGTGTGAACAACGTGGGCGCTGTGTCTGGCATGTTGGCCGGTCTTGGCTTCACGCTTGTGTATATTTTCTTGCACAAAGGTTGGTTGTTCATCGCAGGGACAAATTCGTTCCCTGATACGGTCGATGGATCATTGTTCGGTATCCAATCCACCGCGATTGGTGCGGTTGGTGCGATCATCAATTTTGCAGTTGCATACGCTGTATCCATGGCAACCAAAGACACGCCGCAAGAGATCAAAGACTTGGTCGAAAGCGTGCGTATTCCAGCAGGTGCTGGCGGTGCAGTAGACCACTAAACGAATTGGGCTGGCGCCTAATCAAGTGCCAGCCTGACCTTAACCAAGGGAACGCATGATGATCGACACTGACACATCTATTCTGTCGTATCTGCACCCTTACGACGTGCTGTCGGCGGACAAGCGTACACAGATTTTAGATCAAAGCGAATGGGTGGATGTCCCAGCAGGACGCCCCATATACGCGATTGGTGATACCCTGACTGGCCTGTATATCATCGCTGATGGTCAAGTGACTGTCACCGATGCTAATGATGCCCCGATTTCGTTGCTTGGTCGGGAGAATTCTTTCGGTGAACGTGGTTTGCTGCAGGATGGATCCGCAGTCACGCAGGCCGTTGCCGAAACTGATTGCCGTCTGCTTGTTATTCCGTCTGAGGTTTTTCATGATCTTCTAAGGCGTGAACCAGACTTTGCGCGGTTTTATCAGCGGACCGGGCGTGCCGCCGGAACGGCGACTGTTCATAGTGGCACATTGGCGGCTGCGCGTGTTGATGCTTTGATGGTGAAAAATCCCGTCAGCTGTTCGCCTGCCACAATAATCCAAGATGCTGCGCGCTTGATGAGCGATGCCAAGATCTCTTCCCTTTGCATAGTAGAGGGTGACGCTTTGAAAGGCATTGTGACCCTGCGGGACGTCGTAGGCAAAGTTGTCGCGCACGATATCAGCCGGACGTCGTCAGTCGCATCGATTATGACAGAAACGCCGCGTGTTTTGTTACGGTCTGCAATCGGGTCCGACGTCTTGCATTTGATGATGGAACATCGCTTGGGTCATTTGCCAGTTGTTTCAGAAGGGCGTCTCGTTGGGATCGTGACCCAGACGGATTTGATTCGCTATCAAGCGTTACACACTGCCAGTTTTGTTGGGCAAGTCGCGGGTGCCACTTCAGTTCCTGACCTTGCCGCCATAACGGCGCGCATTCCGCAGTTGTTGGTGCAGCTTGTCGCAAGCGGCCAACGCCACGACACATTGACACGGATGATAACCGACATTGCAGATGTGGTGACACGTCGGTTGATCCGTATGGGGGAAGACGCCCTTGGTGTCGCACCCGGACGCTATGTGTGGCTTGCCTGTGGATCACAAGGACGCCAAGAACAAACAGGCGTGTCAGACCAAGACAATTGTCTGATTTACGAAGACGGGCTGGGTACGGACGACACGGCTTATTTTGATCAACTTGCGCGATTTGTTTCCGATGGTTTGAATGCCTGTGGGTACGTGTTTTGTCCGGGTGACATGATGGCGACGAACCCGCGTTGGTGTCAGCCAGTTTCGGTTTGGGCGTCATACTTTCAAGGCTGGATCGCGTCACCGGGCAAAGAGGCGCAAATGCTGGCGTCTGTGATGTTCGATTTGCGGGTCATTGGCGGTGAGGACGCGCTGTTTGACGAATTACACGCTGAAACACAGCGGCATGCAGCAGAAAATTCAATTTTCACGGCGCATATGGCCAGCAATGCACTGACACATGGGACGCCGTTGGGGCTGTTGCGCGGGTTATCAACAATCCGCGCAGGAGAACATCGCGATACCATTGATATGAAATTGAATGGGGTCGTTCCGGTGGTCGATCTGGGGCGGATGTATGCGTTGCAAGGACAGTTCAAGGCGCTCAATACCCGCGCGCGGATCGAATCCGCGCTTGAAGGTGGTATCATTAGTAAAAGCGGCGGGCATGATTTGCTTGATGCCTACGATCTGATTGCCCAAACACGATTGGACCATCAGGCACGCCTGATCAAACAGGGCAATGCGCCTGACAATTTCTTACTACCTGCGACCCTGTCGGGGTTTGAACGCAGTCACTTGCGGGATGCGTTTGTGGTGATCAAAACGATGCAATCTGCGCTCATGCAAGGCCGCGGCACGCTGGCTTGACGCAATAGGAGGACGCTATGTTTTTTGAACTGATCGGTACGATCTTGGCGGGTGTTGCTGCGGCCCTGTTGGTCTGGGCGATCAATCGCGCATTGAAGGGACGTTTGCCATCGTGGCTGATGCCGGTTGCGGCTGGCGGGGCTATGCTGTTGGCGACGATCACCAGCGAATACGGCTGGTTCGCACGGACTCAAGCGAGTCTGCCCGCTGGTTTTATCGTGGCTGAGACCGTTGAAGACAAACAGTTCTATCGTCCTTGGACCTACGCAAAACCATTTGTCAGCCGCTTTGTTGCAGTGGATCAAGCGGGCGCAAAAACGCATCCCGCACATCCGAAACAGCGAATCGTTGATCTGGTGTTTTATGGCCGCTGGACCCGGACGGCGAAAATTCCCGTCCTGTTTGACTGCGCGGCAGGCAATCGAGCAGATCTGGTTGACGGTGTAGAATTCGACGATGATGGCGCTGTTGCCGACGCAGATTGGCGACCTATGGCAACAGATGCGCCCGTTTTACTGGCGGCCTGTGCATCCGCATAACATGACACATTTGAGTTTACGGATCAGGGTGTTCTTGATGTTCTGCGGCTACGCATTTGCTGCCATCTGCGTGGTTGCGGTTGGGCTCTGGTTGGGGTGGCGGCAAGTTGAAGATGGCGACACCATTTCAGGTTTTGTTACGAGTGGAATGGTCGCCGCGTTTGGCATTCTAGGGCTGTCCGCAGGCGTTTGGCTGTTATTTGACGATCACGTCAGCAAACCGATTGAGACAATCGCGGCAAGTCTGCGTGTCAAGACACATACCCGAGGTAATGCGACGTTCGACAGTGGGGCCGCGCAGTATCTGGGCGATCTTGGGCCAGCGGTTGTGGCTGCCCAAACCGCGTTGGATGAAGCGTTGAACGGCGGGGCAATGACAGCGCAGTCGGAAGTGGCTTTGCTAAGGGCGCAGCGCGACCAGCTCGTGACGATCCTGTCAGACATTCCGATTGCCACGCTGCTGATCAGTGCCGACCATCAGATCGTTCTGTATGACGGCCAAGCGGCCAACTTAATGGAACGTGTGGGAGCCGCGAAACTGAAGACGTCGGTGTTTGAATACCTTGGTGCGGATCAGATCAAGGATGCCTTGGCTCAGCTACAAACCAGTCCCAATGACCGCAGCGAAATCGCGGTTAAAGGACATTGCGGTGAAACCTATCACGGCTACATCCGCATGTTTGGAGAAGGCCGAGGTTACACCTTGATGTTAGAACCGCACGCCTTGGCACCAGCGCGGCCGATGACGTATGACTTTGATCTTCTGCGTTCGAAAAAGTCGACACATCTGGATAGTACACCACTGTCTGACCTCGTTTATGTCGTGTTTGATACCGAAACGACAGGCCTCGATCCGCAAAAGGACGACGTCGTTCAGCTTGGTGCCGTGCGCATTGTAAATGCGAAGATTGTCGACGGTGAAGTCTTGGAAACCTTGGTTAATCCGGGGCGTTTGATCCCGTCGCGATCTACGGACGTGCATGGCATTACAGATGCGATGGTTTCGGATGCACCAGATTTTGCACAGGTGTGTGACGCCTTTCATCGCTTTTCGCAGGGTGCTGTTCTTGTCGCGCATAACGCCCCGTTTGATATAGCGTTTCTGGACCGCGGTGCGGAGGACGGGGATATCACATTCGATAATCCAGTCCTTGATACCGTGCTTCTCTCAGCGGTCACTTTTGGCGGGGCAGCGATCCATACGCTGGATGCAATTTGTGACCGTCTGGATATCACGATCGCCGCTGATTTGCGTCACACGGCAATGGGTGACGCCGTGGCGACGGGACGCGCGTTTCTTGCAATGCTCAAGATTTTAGAAGGGCGTGGTTTGACGACGTTTGGTGCCCTGCAGGCTGAAACCGCGAAACACCGCCGGATTCTGAAAAGATAAAACGGAAGGTCGGGAAAACCGGATGTTGTCGTCATCGCATGTCGCGGCATAGTCTGGCGGTAGTTTTATTCAGGAGATTTAAGATGCGGTGCCATGAAGTAGATTATGAAGTTTTCGGCGACGATATGCAGATTGTGGAGGTCGAACTTGACCCGCAAGAGGTCGTCATCGCCGAAGCTGGCGCGATGAATTACATGGAAGACGGAATCGGTTTTGAAACCCGCATGGGCGACGGATCGCGGCCATCCGGCGGCATCATGGATTCACTGTTGAACGTTGGCAAACGCGTGCTGACCGGTGAATCGATCTTCATGACCCATTTCACAAACAACGGGCAGGGCAAAAAGCGGGTCGCGTTTGCAGCACCTTATCCGGGCAAGATCATCCCTGTGAACATGGCCGAATTGGGGGGGGAACTGATCTGTCAAAAGGATGCATTTCTGTGCGCAGCTTTTGGGACATCTACAGATATTGCGTTTCAGAAAAAGCTTGGCGCAGGTTTTTTTGGTGGTGAAGGCTTCATTCTTCAACGGCTCAATGGTGATGGCATGGCGTTCATTCATGTTGGCGGCACGGTCATTAAACGGGACCTAAAACCCGGCGAGGTGATGCGCGTGGATACGGGCTGTCTTGCTGCGATGACGGGTGGTGTGGATTACGACATCGAACGCGCGGGAAACCTGAAGTCGATGGTCTTTGGTGGAGAAGGGATTTTCCTTGCCACGTTACGCGGTCCCGGAACGGTTTATCTCCAAAGCTTGCCGTTCTCGCGATTGGCTGATCGGATCATGCGCGCTGCAGGGCCGGGCGGAAGCAAAGGTGAAGGGTCCATCCTTGGTGGCTTAGGCGATATGTTCGGGGATCGGTAATTGGCGTCTTGGGGCGTTGCCCCAGACCCCGAGATATTTGAGACCAAAAGAAGAGGCTAACCGCGCGGGATGTCAAAGTCCGGCGCGGCGAGGTGAAAACCGTCGAAGCTGAAACCCGGTGACACGGTGCAACTGACCAACGTGTAGTCGCCCGTGGTGCGGGCGGCTTGCCAATGGCCTTTCGGAACGATGCCTTGCGGCTGGTCACCGTTCAGAACATCAGGGCCAAGACGGATATCACGGGCGGGGCCTGCGTCGGTTGCGGAGATTGACAGGATCAGCGGTGCGCCTGCATGGTAGAACCAGATTTCACTGGCATCCACAGTGTGCCAATGGCTGGAGCCGCCGTCTTTCAATAGGAAATAGATCGCAGTGCCAACAGGACGGCCATCATTGTCGGCAATCCACGTCTGGCGGTAAAACCCGCCCTCCGGATGGGGGGCGAGGTTGAGTTTTTGGATGATCGCGTCGGCGGTCATATCAGCCTTTTAGGATAGAACGGCCTGCGTAAACCGCAGTTTCGCCCAGCATTTCCTCGATGCGGATCAGCTGGTTGTATTTTGCCAGACGATCTGAACGGGACAGGGAACCGGTTTTGATTTGCCCACAGTTTGTCGCAACAGCCAGATCGGCGATTGTTGCGTCTTCTGTTTCGCCGGAGCGGTGCGACATCACGTTGGTGAATTGTGCGCGGTGCGCCATATCCACAGCTTGAAGAGTCTCGGTCAATGTCCCGATTTGGTTGACTTTTACCAGCATGGAGTTCGCAGACCCCTTCGCAATACCGTCAGCCAAACGTGCAGGGTTTGTCACGAACAGATCGTCGCCAACAAGTTGCACTTTGTCGCCGATTTTGTCGGTCAGGGCTTTCCAGCCGTCCCAATCGTCTTCGTCCATGCCGTCCTCGATCGAGATGATCGGGTAGTCATTGACCAATTGCGCGAGGTATTCGGCGTTTTCTTCAGACGTCAGGGATTTGCCTTCGCCCTTCAGTTCATATTTGCCGTCTTTGAAGTATTCTGTCGCTGCGCAATCGAGTGCGAGGTAGACGTCTTCGCCTGCTTTGTAGCCTGCTTTTTCGATTGATGTCATAATGAAATCAAGCGCTTCACGGGTTGATCCGATGTTTGGCGCAAACCCGCCTTCGTCGCCGATACCTGTGTTGTGTCCAGCCGCTGTCAGTTCTTTCTTCAGTGTATGGAAGATTTCGGAACCCATGCGCACAGCTTCTTTGATGTTGGTCGCAGAGACCGGCATGATCATGAATTCTTGGATGTCGATCGGGTTGTCCGCGTGTTCGCCACCGTTGATGATGTTCATCATTGGAACGGGCAGGGTGCGCGCGGATGTGCCGCCGATGTAACGGAACAAGGGTTGTTCTGTGTAGTCAGCAGCGGCTTTGGCAACGGCCATGGATACACCAAGGATTGCGTTTGCACCGAGGCGGGCTTTGTTTGGTGTCCCGTCGAGTTCGATCATCGCCATGTCGATGCCGACCTGTTCAGTCGCGTCAAAGCCAAGGATGGCTTCGGCGATTTCACCGTTGACGGCGGCGACGGCTTCTAGCACGCCTTTGCCCATGTAACGACCTTTGTCGCCATCGCGTTTTTCAACGGCTTCGTGCGCACCCGTGGATGCGCCTGATGGCACAGCAGCGCGGCCCATTGTGCCGTCTTCAAGTGTCACGTCGACTTCGACAGTTGGGTTGCCCCGGCTGTCAAGAATTTCGCGGGCGTGGATGTCGATAATGGTGCTCATGGGAGGCTCCTAAGGTCGGCTGTGTTAGCGTTAGCGGCTCTATAGCGCGGTTGGGTCAGAAGGTGAAGCGTGGCGGAGTTTCGCCTCGCGCCACAGGGTGTAAATGCCGGATGCGACGATGATGAATGCACCCAGCAGGGTCAGGCTGTCAGGGCTTTCTTGGAATGCGAAAACACCAATGACTAGCGCAAAGACAAGGCGTGAATACCGGAACGGGGCGATGATCGACATTTCGCCGATACGGGTTGCGGCCACGATGGCGTAGTAAGCTGCTACACCAATAAAGACAGCCGCGATCAGGCGGAAGGTGTCGACTGTTCCGGGCATCGACCAGCTTGATCCGGTGACGCCAAACGCGAGCAACAACAGTCCCGTAAAGATGGACACGACAAAAGCATAAAAGGCGATGACACGTGATGAAATCGTCGCCTTGATCCGGCGTGTCGCAAGATCACGTCCGGCAAGGCCGATCACGCCCATCACGGCCAGCAACGATTTTGGGTCAAACGCATCCATGCCCGGACGGATAATCAATAAGACGCCAAACAGGCCAATGCCGATGGCAAGCCACCGACGCCATCCAACGGCTTCACCAAGAAACAAAGCGGCCCCAAGCGTCACAACCAAAGGCGTGGCTTGTAGGATCGCGGATGCTGTTGAAATAGGGGTGAGCGCAATGGCGGCAACAAAACCAAGGGTGCCGAACATTTCGAACCCGTTGCGCAGCATCAAAGTGGGGTTCAACATATCGGGGGACCACAGTCTGTCACCGTAGGATTTAGCGATAAATGCAAAGATGATCGCACCTCCAATGCCCAAGACCGTGATCACCTGACCAACGGCAAGGCCCGCTGCCATCTGTTTGATCAACATGTCTTCGACGGCGAAGCCGAACATGGCCAAGACCATCAGCATTGCACCACGAAAATTGTCCATGTGGGTGATCCTCAAGGTTGTCCTGACCCCGCGTTACATGGCCGGAGGCCGAAACAAAAGGGTCTGGATTCCCTGCCTTGATGAATGCCTGTCTTCATCCAATTCTAGGAGTATAAATTTGAGCATCATCTGGGGATTTGAAATGCGATTTTGCTTATTTGTGATGGGGTGGGCGTCGGTGACTGCACTGGCGAGTAAAGTCGCGGCAGCGCCAGTGGCCACGGTATTGATTACGGTTTTTTGACAGGCACACCATAAAGTTCCAGACGGTGACCCATCAGGCGATACCCGAGCTTTGCAGCAATTTTTTCCTGTAAGGCTTCGATGTCGGGGTCGACAAATTCGAACACTTCGCCTGAATGCATGTCGATCAAATGATCATGGTGTTCGCGGTCGGCAGTTTCATACCGCGCACGTCCGTCACCGAATTCATGCTTTTCAAGAATACCGGATTCCTCAAGCAGTTTGACCGTGCGGTATACGGTGGCCAACGATATATTCGGATCGGCCAGAACAGCGCGGTTGTACAGTTCTTCAACATCAGGATGATCATCTGCGGCTTCGAGAACTGTCGCGATGGTCCGGCGTTGTTCAGTCATGCGCAGGCCTTTGGCTTCGCATTTTTGCAATATTCCGCTGCTCATCACTGGCCCTTTCCGTTGGTGCCGCCCCTTTAGACTGTGTCGGCTGATCTGGCTAGTCTTAGAACCACTTGATCCACCGCAAAACGATATACAAAATCACGCCAATTGCGACCATAGCACCACAAAGGATCAAAAAGGCGTCGGGGTTGTTCATGCCCGGCATCCCGCCGACATTGACGCCAAACAGACCTGTCAAAAACCCGAGCGGCAGGAAAATTGCGGCAATCACGGACAAGACATAGCTATTGCGCGCCAAACGACCGTCCTGTTGCAGTTCCACATGATCGGCTAGCGCGGTCAGTCGATCCCCAACTTCGTGGACTTCATCGACGGATCTTTTTGCGCGGTTGGCCGTATGTCGGAACCTATTACGAAAGGCCTTGGAAATGAGTGGTGTTTCGATCTTGGCAAGGTCAACCAACGCTTCGGACAACGGCCCTACATGGCGACGCAAGGTGATGACTGATCGACGCAAGGGGGCAAGTTCGGACGGTGGTGGTGCCTGCCTGTCATAGACCGCGTTTTCCATGTCTTCAGCACGGTCTTCGAGGTCGAGCGACACGGTCTCGATCCGATCAACAAGTCGTTCTGTGATCCGCGCGATCAAGCGGGCAGGCGTGTCTGGGGCATCGCCCGTTGTGATTTGATTTTTGATGTCATCAAGCGCAAAAATACGTTGTTTTCTGACCGTCACGACAAGGTTCTGCGTGGCCCAAAGGCGCAGTGACACCATGTCTTCGACTTCTTGACCATCGTTCAGGTTAATCCCGCGCAAGGTCAGCAAGATACCGTCGTCATGGATATCAACGCGTGGTCTCGTGCGGGGCGCCAGAAGCGTGCGAAAGGCGAGCGGCGGGAGATATTCGCGGCACCACTGGTCCAACTCGGGCGTATGCAAATCAAAATGCAGCCAGCGAAACGCAGCACCGTCGACCGGCGACGCGGTCGGGTCCGTCACTGGTTGCGACGTGCCATCTGCGAATATATCGAGCGCCGTGACCGGCGTTGGATTAACCGACAAATTGCCCCTCCATCGTCAGAACAGCATTTCCGGCAATCTTGATTGGATAGGGTTTGCCGGGCAGGGCCGTTGCTTTGATCCGCGACGGGCGTCCCATGTCGTCGCCTTGGTGGATGTCGAACGAAAGTGGTTCGCCAGCAAGTTCGCTTAGTAGGGCCGCGATGGTGGCACAGGCGCTGCCGGTCGCAGGATCTTCCGGCATGTTATCAAGCGGGGCAAACATGCGTGCGTCCAGACGGTTGCCATTGCGGACATAGGCGAAAATTGCGAAATCCAATCCAGCGGGATGGACCGCAGCACCTGCTTTGAACCCGTCGGTCACTGGGGTACAGGCGGAAAGGTCTGCGCGTGATTTGAGTTCCACAAACACGAATTCTAGACCCAAGCTGGCCTGCGTAGGCACGTGCGTCTCAGTCTGAATTAGGTCCGGCGAGATGTCGATTGCGGCAGCAACCAAATCCAGCGACGGATGCGCGAAAATATCGAGCGGTGCGCTTGTCGTGAAGCTCGCGCCGTCTTTGGTGACAGTGCAAGGGATCGGACCGACGCCCAGTTCCAGAACCATGGGTCCGTCATGGCCGAGATCAGAAAGCGCAATGGCCGTTCCTATCGTTGGATGCCCTGCAAAGATGATTTCGCGCATTGGCGTGAAAATGCGGACTTTTGCGGTATGGGCGGGATCATCTGGTGGAAAGACGAATGTCGTCTCCGAAAAATTGAATTCGCGGGCGATTTTCTGCAACGTCGCTTCGGGGATGTCTTTTGCGTCGGGGAAGACCGCCAATGGGTTGCCGCCAAAAGCTGTGTCAGTGAAGACGTCGTAGACGCGATATGATGGCATGGTGCGGCCTTATTGTCTGGATTGGTATCGAACCAAACCATGATCAGGCGCGACATGTTTTGCAAGTCACCTCAATACGATGCTGAATTTCGAAAGCACCCTAAATGAAGCCACGTACCGCCAAGCGTTTTGACATGCGCCCCCGCACCGAGTTTGAACCGCGCGATCCCGGGCGACATCACCGTGTCAATTGATCCAAGGTCCAGCACGTCGGTTCCAAGGTCCTGCAAGCTGTCCATTGCGGTTGCCAAACACAGGTTATGCGCATTGCAATCCCGCCCTTCATCCGACGTCCAGCCAATGTGATATGTCGCGGCTGACCCGTGGCGTAAGAAGATCATTGCAGCAATCGGAACGGCGACGCGTGACGCGGTGACGATAATGGCCTGACCTTTGTTCATCACGGAATAGGCCTGCGTAACAGCGGCAGGCAACGCGCGATACCCGCGCGCTGCCTGTTGTTTTTCATCTTCGTCAAGCAGCCATTTGTCGGTCGTGTTTTGATAGCTGCGTGTTGAGATACGCAGATCGGCGGATTCAGCTTTGCGCAGTGCATTGCGCCATTTGATCGACATGAGCGCGCGCCTGACATCTGGTCCGTGCCGCAAATCCATGACTGCCACACTGGCCGGCGTCATGATCTGACGGTATCCGGCAGCCGTCAGAATGGCAGGTGCCACATCTTCGGCGTTTATCATCCGCACATTTTCATCGCGCAGCATGCAGACGGCGTCGAATTGTGCTTTTTCGGACGGTGGAGTGGGCCAGAACGGCCCGCGCGACATCATCTTGAATGGTTTGCGAAGCGGCCAAAGCTGACGTGAAAACACCTGCGCGGATCCATCTTCGGGCAGGAAGTAGGACGTCATCGGTTGGCCCATTCCGGACAGCGCAGCTGCGAAATGAGGGTGCTGTTGCAAGGGCTGGTGATGCGGCGTCTGAAACGTCGATTGATCAATCTTCATGTGCGCGAGTTAAATAGATGGAAACCTAAATACTGGTAAAGATTGTCCATGAAATCATCTCAAGACATCCGCCTGAAACGTTACCGTGTTGCAGGCGTCGTCGTCCATGGACCACGCCCCACAAAATTGGCCGCCGCATTGGTTGCGACGGCCATTTCATTACCATTCGTCATTGTCGTCAGCGTAATCGACCTATCGACCTGCTGACTTAGCCCAATTGGACCAGAGCGTGGCGCTTTTTCCCCGCGCTGAGCTTGATTGGGCTGGCAAGCGCAGCTGCGTCAATCATCAGGCCGGCGTTGGTCAAAGGCTCATCGTTCAGTTTCGCGCCGTTTTCGCCGATCAAACGTTTAGCGGCTTTGCCGGAATCGGCCAGACCCGCCTTGACGATCACCTGCACGATGGACATGCCGTCACCCAGATCATCCGCTGACAACGTCAGCGTTGGCAGATCATCCCCAACGCCGCCTTTTTCAAAGACTTCACGCGCCGTGGCTTCCGCCGCTTTCGCCGCATCCGCACCGTGCAGCAAGGTCGTGACCTCATTGGCGAGAATGATCTTCGCCGCGTTTATGTCTGACCCTTCCAGCGCGCCCAGGCGGTCGCATTCCTCAACTGGCAGTTCAGTGAAAATTTTCAGGAACTTGCCCGTGTCCGCATCCGTCGTGTTGCGCCAGAATTGCCAGAACTCGTAAGAGCTGAGCATTTCGTCGTTCAGCCAGATCGCGCCACCTTGGGATTTCCCCATTTTGCGGCCGTCAGAGGTCGTGAGCAGAGGCGTGGTCAGCCCGTAAATCTCGTGATCCAAGACCCGACGCGTCAGGTCGATCCCGTTAACGATGTTGCCCCATTGGTCAGACCCGCCCATCTGCAACAGACAGCCGTAACGGCGGTTCAGTTCGAGGAAATCATAGGCCTGCAAAATCATGTAGTTGAATTCGAGGAATGATAGGCTTTGTTCGCGGTCCAAACGCGACTTCACGCTTTCAAACGACAGCATCCGGTTCACGCTGAAATGACGGCCGATGTCGCGCAGGAACGACAGGTAGTTCAACCCGTCCAACCATTCGGCGTTGTTCAGCATCATCGCGTCGGTGTCCGCGTCGCCGTAGTCGAGGTATTTCGCAAATACCTGCTGCATACCGTCGATGTTCGACTGGATCGCCGCGTCATCCAGCAACGGCCGCTCATCAGACCGGAACGATGGATCGCCGACCTTTGTTGTGCCGCCGCCCATCAATGTGATCGGCTTGTGACCGCATTTTTGCAGCCAACGCAGCACCATGATGTTCATCAAATGGCCGACATGCAGCGACTTTGCCGTTGCATCATAGCCGATATAAGCAGGAACGACCCCCTTCGAGAACGCATCATCCAAACCTTGATAATCGGTACAATCGGCCAAAAAGCCGCGTTCCATCATGATTGCGATAAATTCGGACTTGGGGTGGTAGGTCATATCTTGTTCCCATCTCGTGTGCAGTGCAGTCTATAAGGCGCAAGTTCGGGTAGGGAAAGCACATGTTGAAGTCAGGGCCGATCAGGTCGGTTGGGGCGATGTCTGGGACATCACTTGATGGGGTGGATGCGGCGGAAATCGTCACCGACGGGGTAACGATTAGTGAATTCGGACCTGTTGCTTATCGGGCGTACACTGATGCTGAGCGGTCCGTGCTCAAAGCGGCGTTAGGGAAGTGGCAAGACGATGACGTCGACGCCGTGGCGGAACTGATCGAGACGACGCATGCGCAAGTGCTGCACGACTTTCAGGATGCAGAGCTGGTCGGATTTCATGGTCAGACACTGGCCCATGATCCACACGGGCGCGGCACGCATCAATGCGGAGATGGTGCGGTACTGGCTGAGGTCTTGAACAAACCAGTCGTGTGGGATTTCCGAAGCGCGGATGTGCGACTTGGCGGTGAAGGGGCACCATTGGCCCCGTTCTTTCATTTCGCACTCGCCCAGTACATCAAAGCGACCGAACCGCTCGTGTTCCTGAACCTCGGCGGCGTGGGGAACTTGACTTGGATTGATCCCGCAGTGAACGAACCACATGCGGATGGGGCTTTGTTAGCCTTCGATACCGGTCCGGCGAATGCCCCGCTGAATGATTTGATGCAAACACGACGCGGCGAAACCTGTGATGTAGACGGCAAATTGGCGCAAAGCGGCGTGGTTGACGAAAGCATCATCGAACAGTTTCTTAACCACCCATATTTTTACAAAATACCGCCAAAATCACTCGATCGCGACGACTTTGCTGATTTGACAGCAAAGGTCGTGGATTTGTCTGACGCGGATGCCGCGGCAACTTTGACCGCTGCCGCAGCGATGAGCGTGGCGCATAGCATCAGTCATTGCCCAGCGCCGCCGAAGCGCGTTCTTGTGACGGGCGGCGGACGGCGCAATCCGACCTTGATGGCGATGCTCGCTGCCAGCTTGGATTGCGCGGTGATTCCAGTCGAAGACGTGGGGCTGGATGGCGATATGCTGGAAGCGCAGGCTTTTGCATATTTGGCCGTGCGCGTGGCGCGTGGATTGCCGACGTCGTGCCAGAACACCACGGGCGTCAGAGCCGCGGTGTCCGGCGGCACGCTCTCACGCCCGGCTTCTATGGGCTAGCAGGACTATCGGGGTTGCGATGCGGGGGCACCGCCCTCTAACATGACTTAGCCGACGGGCGGCAAATGGATGTTAAACCGCGCCCGAATTGCCGCATCAACATCCGCAGAGAACGCAACTGCTGACGGTTTGCTCAGGATGCTTTCTTTGCGGGCGATGGCCTGTGCGATCAAATCGGGTTTACCTTTTTCAGCCCATTCTTTGGGTGATGTGCGGTCAGCGACAACGGGATAGACATATTCGGTCTCCATCAAACCGAGCGTTTGATCAGAGCCAAGGTAATGACCTGGCCCGTTCAGGCAGACATCGTTCATCGTCGCGAAGCCAAGCGTTTCGTCGGTGACTTCAATCCCACGGACACAGCGCATTGCTTGACCCAGTAGATCATCACCAAGGATCAACGATTCAAAGCAAAACCCGAGCAGAGAAGCGTGCATCCCTGCGGCCTCATAAACCATGTTGAGGCCGGACAGACCCGCCATGACGTTGGAACACATCTGTTCCCAACCGGCTTGCATATCTGGCAGTTTCGCGTCTGCGATCCCTGCGGCAGCGCCACCCGGCACCCCAAGAAAACGGTGCATTTGGGCACAGCCCGCAGTCAGCAAAGCCTGTTCGCCAGACCCGCCAGACATCGCACCCGTTCGCAGATCAGACACAAACGGCCATGTGCCGAAGACCGCCGGATGACCCGGTTTGATTGCATTGACATATACAACACCTGCAAGACATTCGGCGACAGCTTGGACAATAGCCCCCGCAATCGGGGCAGGGGCCGTCGCACCAGCTTGGCCAGCTGACAGCAGCAAGACAGGCATGCCGCCCGCAATGCAATGTTCCATCACTTGGCAGGATTCTGTGGCGAATTTCATAGGTGGGACAACGAAGCAGTTGGAATTCAGGACAAAGGGTCTTTCCCGCCATTTGTCTTCACCGCCAGCCATCAGCGCGAGCATTTCCAGTGCATCCGTGACGAAATCCGGTTCCGTAAATGACGTTCCGACGTGTTTTGATGTGCCACTGCAACAGGCATAGATCGTGTTTAGGTCCATTTCGCGATTGTCTGGAACATCGCGGGCGACCATCGGCCGTTGCAGAAAGTGGATATTGTCCAATTCCTGAACGATACGGCCTGCGTCGTGCAGGTCTTGCAGGGTGCTTTCCCGATAGTTCCGGCCTAGAACATCGACCATGTGCACGGCAGCCCCAGCAGTCCCGTAATGGACCTTTGTACCGCTGAGGTGCAGGTCATACTGCGGATCGCGGGCGTGCAGTGTGATATCCTTTTGTGCCAACCCAAGCATCTTCTTCACTAAGGCCCGTGGGAACCGCAGTCGCCCGTCTTCGCCTAGCGTCGCACCTGCGGCAGTCATGACAGCAACGCCGCTTTCAGGGGCATCGCACAACCCGATCTGTTCTAAAGCGACCAGTGCCGCCTCATAAATGCGTTCCATGTCTTGTCGCGACAAAGGATTGTAGGTCCCACCGGACATGCCCGCTTTTATGGGCTGCTTGTCGCGTGTGAGCGGGGCCGCCCGCATAGCGTGACGTGCTGCACGACCACCGCTGCGGGCAGGGCGACCGCGGCGTGGTGCTGTTGATTCATCGTTCATGGGTTTGATCTTTCGCAGTTTGGAAATTGAATTTGGATGATCAGTCCAAATTCGGACGCCCTCGCGCTGCGCGACCGCGGCGTGCCCCGATTGTACGGGCTACCCTCACGTATTTTGGCCGATGCTGCGTCATTGCGCCTCCCTATTCGTTAGTTTTGCGCAAAAAACGTTAAGGTCTATTCCAAATGCGACGACATGTCGTGTTTGGCGCATGGTGCGCGGCTTTTTGTAAGATCAGCGATTTTCAGCGCGTTTTGATCGCGCTTTTTCACACAGTTGTGAGACCCCTTAAAAAAATCTGAACCAATACCGAAGTGACCAGTTGTCAGACCACAACGACGCACACTCACGAACGGAGAATGATTATGAAACGTACACTTACAACTGCTTTGATCGCTGCCCCATTGGCTGTCGCGGGTTCATTTGCGACTGCCGGTGGCCTTGCCGAACCAGTAGCTGCTGCAGCCCCTTCACCAGTCGCCGTTGCGGCACCTGTGTCCTACGGAAACGACTGGTCAGGCGCTTACGGCGGTCTGTCTTTGGGTTACGGTGACGTCGATGCGACCGGGGTTACAGGTGACTTCGAAGGTACGACCTTTGGTGGTCACATCGGTTATAACTACGACATGGGCAACGTGGTCCTTGGTGCCGAACTGGAAGCCGTCGGCACAGATGATTTCGTGAACGACGCAACAGGTCTTGAACTTGAACAGGTTCTGCGGGCCAAAGTTCGCGCTGGTTACGACGCCGGTGCATATCTGCCGTACGTCACCGCAGGTGTAGCGCAAGCCACAGTGAACGGTGACGAAGACAACGGTTATTTCTATGGCTTGGGCGTCGATTACGCTTTGTCAGACAGCTTTACAGTTGGTGGTGAAGTGCTGCGTCACGAATTCGAGGACTTTAACGGCGGCGCGGACATCACAGCCGACACAGTTGGTCTGCGCGTGTCATACAACTTCTAAGACCCTTAAGATATCGGCGGCGTCACCATTTTCCGGTGGCGCCGTCGCCTTTTGGTTAGCGGCCTTGAAACTCGTCTACTTCAGAGGGTTTTCGAAATAGATCGCTGCCGTTCCTGCGTCGATCCCACCCAGAGTAAATCAGGCGCATCACCTATTCCAATGATAGTAACGCATCCACCTTATCGCTGCTGATCCCCTTGCCAAGCAAGGTAAACCCGCCATCTTCGAACATCTCTTTGGCCGCATCATAGATAGCACGATGTGTGATCCGCGCGAGTGATGAGCCAAGAGACAGTCGTGCCACGTTCAGCTTCGCGAAACTGGCGACATCAGATTGAGTGTATGGCCCTGCGATCAAGGCGTTGACCGGTGTCGATACAGATTGTGTCAGTTTCGCCAGATCATCCATTGTTTTTGGCATCGGCGCATAGAGACAATCTGCGCCCGCAGCCTCGTAGGCCTGTAGCCTACGGATCGCTTCGTCGTTGTCGTATACGCTCCGCAAGATCCCGTCCGCACGCGCGGTCAGAACAAAATCGTTAGGTAATGCCCGTGCAGCTGCAGTTGCGGCTTTGATCCGTTCGACGGATAGGTCAAAATCGTAGGCGTTATCCGATGGAAGCGCGATGTCTTCGATACAGATACCCGCCAGACCGACCTCGGCAGCAAGTTTGACCGTCTCCGCGCATGTTTCTGGATCGTCGCCAAAGCCATTTTCAAAATCGCCCTGCACCGGCAATGGTGTCGCCGCCACAATGTCCTGTGCGTGGGCCAATGCAGCATCCCGTGTCAGCGTGCCGCCATCCGGTTTGCCCAGTGTAAACGCATGTGCGGCAGATGACGTCGCCAAGGCCTGCGCACCCAGCGCGGCGAGCATTCTGGCTGATCCAATGTCCCATGCGTTTGCGAGGATAAAAGGTTTTCCGGGAACGTGGAGGCCGCGGAACTGGGCTCCGATATCGGTCATGGTCTGTCCTTTCGGTGTGACAGCGCCACGCGACATGTTCATAGCCCAGCGCCGTTTAAGTTATGCATGCCTTTGCAAATGCGACAAGCCGATTGATCGCATCCACATATGCGTCGTCATCTATCGTCATCGCGACACGGATATGGCCTGCGGCGGCTGATCCAAAACTTTCCCCCGGCATCACTGCGATAAGTTCTTCGTCCAGCAACGCGTTGGCGAAATCCCAGCTGCTTTTGCCGGTGGCCCGAATATCTAGCATCACGTACATCGCACCTTGGGCGGGAACCGCCCGCACGACATTCTGGCCTTCAAGCGCCTGCAACGTCAAAGCGCGGCGGCGTTCAAACGGGGCTGCCACCTGTGCTTCCAACGCGTCACCTGCTTTCAGCGCAAACAGGGCAGCATCTTGGATGAATCCGGGGACACCATAGTTGGTGTTGGTCGCCAGATTAATCAGGTGAGCGATCATATCCGCAGGTGCGCAGATCCAGCCCACACGGCTGCCCGTCATTGCGTGGCTTTTGGACATCGACCCTACGACCATCGTCCGTTCGGCCATATCAGGCAGGGTCCGGGAAGAGATATGTTCGCCATCCCAGACTTGGGTGTCGTACACTTCGTCTGAAATCAGCCACAGATCGTGATCTTTGCATACCTGCGCGATTCCGTTGAGCGTTTCTTGGCTATAGACGACGCCCGTTGGATTGTTTGGGGTATTGATCAACAACGACTTGGCGCGTGGATCAGCGGCGGCAGCGGCCAGTTCATCGATTTGCGGCTGGAAATCGTTATCCGGCGATGCCTTTAGGGCGACAGGTATACCGCCAACACCGCGTACCGTGCCAGGATAAGTGGCGTAATGTGGGTCGATGAAAAGAGCCGTGTCGCCGGCATCGAGGGCGGCCAGATGTGTCGCATAAAGCGCCGACTGACCACCTGGTGTGATCATGACGTTATCACGCGTTGTCGGAATACCTGTCCGTGTCTGAATCCGATCGGCAACGGCATCGCGTAACGCATCCGTGCCGGGGATCATCGCATAGCCTGTATGTCCTCCAACCGCAGAGGCATGCATCGCATCAAGGATGCTTTTGTCGGTGCGAATGTCGTGTTCGCCGATCGTCAATTCCGTGACTTTGACACCATCCACAATCATTTTGCGCGACCGGTAGAAGAGCCCCCAACCGTCGTCGCCATCACCATTAATGGTATTTAATCTGTTTGATACTTTCATGTCCGCACAGGGCCATAAGCAACAGACCAAAGTCAATCCGTTGTAGCGATCAAATTCCGCGGCCCGGTTCCATCTTCACCTTTCACATCGGCGGGGTTGTAAAGCTGGCAGGATTTGAGGCTCAAACAGCCGCAACCAATACACCCATCCAACTTGTCGCGCATGTCTTCGAGGGCAGCGATCCGCGCTTCGATATCCGCACGAAAACCGTTTGAGATACGGGTCCAGTCACGCTTTGTCGGGGCTTTGTGATCCGGCAGGTCAGCCAGCAGCTCCGCAATCTTGCCCAGCGCGAACCCAAGCCTTTGGGCCGCCATGGCGAATGATAGCCGGCGCAGATCGTGTCGGCCGTAACGTCGGTGTCCACCTGCGTTACGGACCGGATGGACGATGCCGTGGGTTTCGTAGAACCGGATCGCTGACACGGCAAGGCCTGTGCGGTCCGCAAGATCGCCTATCGTTAGTCCTTGGGAGAAGTTGTTAGCCATGAAAATAGTCCTTGATCTCAAGTTAACTTGAGAAATTAAAAGGATTTATCAAACGAATCCAAGAGGAAATATTCATGAGAAACCCATTTGCACGTAGGCATGTCGTTTTAGGCGCAGGCGTATCGGCACTGTCGCGCGATCAATTCGGCTGGGATCACGATGCCCAATCAGGAACTGTCATGATCACGATGCCAACCCCAAACACATCCAAAAAATCCGGAGAAAAATGATGGCTGAACTTGAACATATCAACGTGACTGTGGCGGACCCTACGAAGATGGCCGGAGTTCTGAATACGCTTTTCGGATGGGAAATCCGTTGGGAAGGTGAAGCAATGGCGGGCGAAGGTTACACTGTGCATGTCGGGACGGAACGCACATATCTGGCGCTGTATACGGGCAGTACGAACAGCCCTACGCCTTTGGAAGGGCGCAGCTATAACCGGCTATCGGGTTTGAACCACATTGGTGTGGTCGTGGATGATCTGGATGCGGTCGAGACGCGTGTCAAAGACCTTGGTTATACCCCAACAAGTCACGCCGATTATGAGCCGGGCCGCAGGTTCTATTTCACGGATGAAAACAAGATTGAAATCGAAGTGATCTGCTACGCTTGATCAGCACCAAACGGTAGACGGGAAGGATGCGCTATAGTCCCCGCCCGTCTATCGTGGTGTTTTGGATTGCATCGTCGCACCAAATTTGCGACGGAGCTTGAAGACTTGAAACCGCTGGATTGTGCACCATGTTTGCGCGGATCAACGGCTTCAATTGTTCATGGCCCAAGCCGCATGTGCGGCGCATCTGAAAGATCACGCTGTGCAAACACCTTATTACTTGATCGACAAATCACGGCTTTTGCCGAACATGGAAAAAATCGCGTGGTTGCGCGAAGCGTCGGGCGTAAAGTGTCTGTTGGCACTAAAGTGTTTCGCCACGTGGTCGGTGTTCGATTTCATGTCCGAATATATGGATGGATCGACGTCATCGTCCTTGTATGAAGTCCGTTTGGGGCGCGAAAAGTTTCCGGGTGAAACCCATGCCTATTCTGTGGCCTACGCGGATCACGAAATCGGACAGGTTTTGGAGTGTTCCGACAAGATTATCTTTAACTCTATCGGGCAATTGAACAAGTTCGCGGACGCGTCGCAGGGACATATCCGCGGTCTACGTGTGAATCCGGGGGTATCTACGTCGGATTTCGATTTGGCCGACCCCGCGCGGCCCTTCAGCCGTTTGGGCGAACATGACCCTGCCGCGATTGACGCGGTGGCGGATCAGATCCGCGGTCTGATGTTTCATAACAATTGCGAAAATGACAGCTATGACCGTTTTGACGAGATGCTCACCCTTATTGAGGATCGTTTCGGCGATGTGATCCATAAGATGGATTGGGTCAGCTTGGGCGGTGGAATCCACTTTACGGGTGAGGGTTATCCGATCGAAAAGCTCGCCGCGCGGCTCAAGCGATTTGCGCAATCGTTTGGAATTCAAGTCTACCTCGAACCGGGTGAAGCGGCGATCACGGGGGCTGCCACGCTTGAGGTGACGGTTCTTGATACGATGCACAACGGCAAGAACCTTGCCATCGTCGATAGTTCAATCGAAGCGCATATGCTGGATCTCTTGATCTACCGCGAACCGGCCAAGATCAGCCCTGACACCGGGTCAGAGGAATGGATGATCTGCGGGAAATCCTGTTTGGCGGGCGATATCTTTGGCGAATTCCATTTTGATGCGCCGTTGAAAGCCGGCGATCGGCTTTCGTTTCAGGATGCCGCAGGCTACACGATGGTCAAGAAGAATTGGTTCAACGGGGTCAAGATGCCCAGCATTGCAATCCGTGAACTAGATGGCACCACGCGAATGGTGCGTGATTTCGATTACAGCGATTTCGCTGCAGCCCTTTCCTAACGCATAATCATAAGAGGTCTCTTGGATACATGAAACGCAATGTCCTGATCATTGGCGCTGGTGGCGTCGCACAAGTCGTCGCGCATAAATGCGCCCAAAACAACGATGTTCTGGGCGATCTGCATATCGCCAGTCGGACCATTGAAAAATGCGACGCGATCATTGCCAGCGTGCATGAAAAATCCGCGATGAAACAGGACGGTGTTTTCAAATCCCACTCAGTTGACGGCATGGATACGGCTGCAGTTGTGGCCTTGATCAAAGACACGGGCGCGCAGATTGTGATTAACGTCGGTTCGCCCTTTGTGAACATGACTGTGCTGGAGGCCTGCATCCAGACAGGTGCGGCTTATATCGACACAGCGATCCACGAAGATCCGACTAAAATATGCGAAACGCCACCTTGGTATGGCAATTACGAGTGGAAACGTCGTGAAGATTGTGCCGCCGCTGGCGTGACAGCGATCTTGGGTGCTGGCTTTGATCCGGGTATGGTGAATGCGTTTGCCCGTTTTGCCGTGGATGAATTCATGGACGATGTGAAATCTATCGATATCGTCGACATCAACGCGGGCAATCACGGCAAGTATTTCTCGACCAACTTCGACCCAGAAATCAATTTCCGTGAATTCACTGGCACTGTTTACAGCTGGCAGGACGGCGCGTGGCAGGAAAACAAGATGTTCGAATTGGGCCGCGAATGGGATCTGCCCGTCGTCGGTAAACAAAAGACCTACATGTCCGGCCACGACGAAGTTCATTCGCTGGCCGCGAATTACCCGCAGGCTGATATCCGGTTCTGGATGGGCTTTGGTGATCATTACATCAATGTGTTCAGCGTTCTACAGAACCTTGGCTTGCTCTCCGAACAGCCTGTCACGACGGCAGAAGGCCTAGAAGTTGTGCCTTTGAAGGTTGTGAAAGCCGTACTGCCCGATCCATCTAGCCTCGCGCCGAATTACACTGGTAAGACCTGCATCGGTGATTTGGTCAAAGGCACCAAAGACGGCGAAGAGGTCGAGGTGTTCGTTTACAACGTCGCCGATCACAAAGACGCCTATAACGAAGTCGGTAGCCAAGGCATTTCCTACACCGCAGGTGTGCCACCTGTTGCGATGGCTATGCTGATTGCAGACGGGACCTACGACAGCGGTACGATGGTCAACGTCGAAGAATTAGACCCGAAGCCATTGTTCACCTTGCTCGACGACATCGGATTGCCCACACGCGTGAAAGACGCGCAGGGTGATCGGGCGTGGAACGGCGCTTAATCAATAGCTTGGTAGCGGCTCCTGATCTTGGGGCCGCCACCAAAAACTAAAGGGTGTCGCGAATTTTCATAGGGAGCGCCTTGTGGATAATGTCGTAAGAGACAGTGATCCGGTGTGCCGCTTCTTCGGCTTCGACGTCAAACCCAACCAACACCCAAGATTTATGAAAATAGGGAGCTTTCGTGGCCGCACCGGCGTCGATTAGCATTTGCGCGGTCTCGATGCTGTCGGTCTTCGTGCAGAACCCGTCGATCCGGTCGCCGAAACACACGAACATTTTGCCTCCGACTTTCCAACTATCCAATTCGGTGCTGGGGTCCGATGCCGTGGCGCCTGCATGGGTTCCGCAAAGTGCGTCAATCTCGTCTCTGGTCATGGCCGTGTCCTTTGGCTGCGTGACGAAAGACTAGACGCAACGCACCTGCACTGCTACCCATACCGCATGAAGAGCCACCGCTGCATCATTTGCTGTATTATTATTTCCTGCTGACACCGTCGCGGGCTGCTCTTTCACGTTTCATCTGATCCTTGAAGTCGTTAAGCCCGCAGGCGAAAACCGTTTGCCCCGCGTTGGGCTGCCTTTGGGCCAAGATTAGGTAAGACCATGACGATCAAACTGCACAACACCGCGACCCGCCGCAAAGAGGACTTTGTGCCTTTGGATAAGGACGACGTGCGGATGTATGTCTGCGGGCCGACGGTCTATGATCGCGCCCATCTAGGCAATGCGCGGCCCGTGATTGTGTTTGACACGCTTTACCGGTTGCTGCGGCACACCTACGGCGAAGACCACGTGACTTACGTTCGGAATTTTACGGACGTGGATGACAAGATCAATGCGCGGGCAGCGGAAAGCGGGCGTTCGATCGGTGAGATCACAGCCGAGACAACCCAGTGGTATCTGGATGATATGGCGGCAGTCGGAGCATTGCAGCCGTCGATCAAAGGGACTGACCACGAACGCGCCATGCCGCGGGCGACGCAATGGATCGCGCCGATGATTGCGATGATCGAAGACTTGATTGCGAAGGGCCATGCCTATGAAGCTGAAGGTCATGCGCTGTTCGCTGTTGAGAGCTACAAGAACTATGGTGCTTTGTCGGGCCGTTCTGTCGATGATATGATCGCGGGTGCGCGGGTTGAGGTCGCACCGTATAAACGCAATCCGATGGATTTTGTGCTGTGGAAGCCCTCAACCGACGACCAACCCGGTTGGGACAGCCCGTGGGGGCGTGGACGTCCGGGGTGGCATATTGAGTGTTCTGCCATGGCGTACGAGTTGCTAGGTGCGCAGTTTGACATCCACGGCGGCGGCAACGACCTGCAATTCCCGCACCACGAAAATGAGATCGCGCAGTCCAAATGCGCGGGTCACAGGTTTGCGAACTACTGGCTGCACAATGAGATGCTGCAGGTGGAAGGCAAAAAAATGTCCAAGTCTTTGGGCAACTTCTTTACGGTCCGGGATCTGCTTGACCAAGGTGTACCGGGTGAAGTGATCCGCTTCGTGATGTTGGGAACGCATTACCGCAAGCCGATGGACTGGACAGACGCCAAGCGGCAAGAGGCGGAGAAGACGCTGCGGAAGTGGTACGGACAGGTTGGGGACGTCAATATCGGCGGCGTCCCATCAGCCGTCATTGCGGCGGTGAGCGACGACCTTAATACGTCCGGCGCAATCGCAGAGCTTCATAAACTGTCTAGCTCAGGAGATGTTGCAGGGCTGAAAGCTGGCATGGGTTTCTTGGGTTTTCTGGACATGCAAACGCGCCTAGATGCTGCAGGCGATGACGTCGATCTATCGGCTTATGTTGAGCACTTCGATGCTATTCGGGCCGAGGCGATGGAAACCAAAGACTTCGGACCATTAGATGCGTTGAAAAAGCAACTGACCGACGCTGGTGTTGAGGTGAAAATGTCGAAGGAAGGCGTTTCACTGACGCCTGCTGTTGGGTTTGACGCAGAGAAACTTCAGGGGTTGTTATGATGAATCTTTGCATAAATTCAGGATGTGGGGCTAAGCGCGATGACTAAGGAACGCCTGTACCTTTACGACACAACGCTGCGCGATGGTCAGCAGACCCAAGGCGTGCAATTCTCGACGGCTGAAAAGCAACAGATTGCTGAAATGCTGGACGGGCTTGGGGTTGATTACATTGAAGGTGGTTGGCCCGGCGCGAACCCGACGGACAGCGACTTTTTTGATGCGGCCCCCAAGACACGCGCGAGGATGACCGCCTTTGGCATGACCAAACGGGCGGGACGCTCTGCTGCGAATGACGATGTGTTGGCGGCTGTGATGAACGCAGGCACACCTGCCGTTTGTCTGGTGGGAAAGTCGAGCGCATTTCATGTGACGGATGCGCTTGGGATTACGCTGGACGAAAATACCGAAAACCTGACGGGTAGTTTTGCTCATCTCGTGGCGGAAGGTCGCGAGGCGTTATTCGACGCGGAACACTTCTTCGACGGCTACAAAGCTGACCGCGACTACGCGCTGCGGGCCGTACATGCGGCCTTTGACGCGGGCTGTCGTTGGATTGTGCTGTGCGACACGAACGGTGGCACGCAACCCGCTGAAATCGCTGAAATTGTCACCGATGTGATCGCCAGCGGTATTCCCGGTGATCGGCTTGGCATTCATACCCATAATGATACCGAACAGGCCGTCGCAGGATCGCTTGCGGCCGTTCTCGCAGGCGTCCGTCAAGTGCAAGGGACGTTGAACGGTTTGGGCGAACGCTGTGGGAATGCGAACCTGACGACGATCATCCCGACGCTGTTGCTGAAGGAACCATTCGCGAGCCGGTTTGAAACTGGCGTGACGTTGGATGCATTGAAGGGTCTTCGCAAAGTATCGCGCACCTTGGATGATATCTTGAACCGTGTGCCTGCTAAGCAGGCCGCATTTGTCGGTGCCTCGGCCTTTGCGCATAAGGCTGGACTACATGCCAGCGCGATCCTCAAGAACCCGACCACCTACGAACACGTCGATCCTGCAACTGTGGGCAATAGCCGCATCGTACCGATGTCGAACCAAGCCGGACAGTCAAACCTGCGCAAACGGCTGTCGGATGCTGGGCTGACGGTGGAAAAGGGTGATCCTGCTCTGTCGCGCATTCTTGACCGGATCAAAGAGCAAGAGGCGCGTGGCTATTCTTATGATACCGCGCAGGCCAGCTTTGAATTGTTGGCACGTGATGAACTCGGTCAATTGCCATCGTTCTTCGAGGTCAAACGCTACCGCGTCACGGTTGAACGTCGGATGAATAAGCGCGGCGAGATGGTGTCGTTGTCCGAGGCCGTTGTTGTTGTGAAGATCGACGGGCAGAAGGTTCTGAATGTTTCGGACAGTTTGGGCGACGATGGGTCGGATCAGGGTCCTGTGAACGCGTTGAACCGTGCGTTGAGCAAAGATTTGGGGCGCTATCAGGATATCATTGATGATATGCGTCTGGTCGATTTCAAGGTCCGGATCACCAACGGCGGTACCGAAGCCGTGACCCGCGTCATCATTGACAGTGAAGACGGGCAGGGGAAACGCTGGTCCACTGTTGGTGTGTCAGCCAACATCGTGGACGCGTCATTTGAGGCCCTGTTGGATGCGATCAACTGGAAACTAGTGCGTGACGCGAAAGTTTAGGTTTTGATTTTCTGTGGACTGATGAAAGCGATGACATGTCGATAAACGCATGTGCGGCACTTGTTGAAGCGGGTGATCCCGAACGGTTCTTGGCTGCGATGGCGGCCCCTGCGGATGTGCGCGGCGGATTATTCGTGTTGTATGCGTTGAACTTGGAAATCGCGAAGGCACCGTTTGTAACCCAAGAACCGATGATCGCGGAAATGCGGCTGCAGTTTTGGCGGGATACGGTTGCGGATGCTGTTGCTGGGAAGCCTGTTCGGGCACATGAGGTTGCGGCACCGTTGGCCGCGCTGATTAACGAGACCGGATTGGATGCCGCCGTTTTGGATGAAATGATCGCGGCCCGCAGGTTTGATATTTATCCAAACGACACAGATCAGGTGGGCTTTGATCTGGACACCTATTTGCGACGCACGTCAGGACATCTGATGGCCTTTACCGCTCGGGCTTGTGGTGGGGATGCCGTGGTGTCGGATGTGGCCACAGATGTCGGTGAAGCAATGGGCATCGCGTTGTGGATGCGTGCGGTCCCTGACTTGATAGGTCATAAACGTGCCGCTGCAGACGATTTGGATAGTGATGTGTTGGTCGCGCGGGCCAAGCGTGGCTTGGATGCCTTGGCACAACATCGCAATGTTGCCTTTGGCTCAGCCGTGCCCGCGTTGCGTGCCGCTTGGCTGACGGCCCCGATTTTACGGCAGGTTGTGGCAGATCCGCGGCGTGTCGTAGATGGCACGCTCGCGGTTTCCGAGTTCCGTAAACGGGGCGAGTTGTTGCGTCGGGCTGTGTTGAACCGCTGGTAATTAGGCCTCGGTTCTGCCGCCGCGCAGTGCCAACCAAACAAGCGATCCACCTGCCAAGATCAGGAAAGGCACCATCGCATAGTTAACGGCAGTCCACCCTTCAACGGCTGTCCCGCCAGAACAATTCATCAAGCCGCCGGATGCCAGTGACGCGATGGTCACAAAGCCGAAGACAAGCATATCGTTCATCCCTTGCACGACACCGCGTTCTTCTGGCCGGTGCGTCGCTGTCAGCATCGTCGTGGCGCCAATGAACCCGAAGTTCCAGCCAAGACCAAGAAGGATAAGGCCCGCGTAAAAGCTCCAAAGCGCGGGGTCGCCGCCGCCAACTTCGATCCCGAACAAGGACGCGGCACCCGCGCCTGCAAGGATGATCAAGCCAAGCCCGATGATCTTTTCGACACCGAAGCGGGCGATCAAATGGCCTGTGAAGAAGGATGGTGCGAACATCGCCAAGACATGCGCAGATACGATGTCGTTGGCGTCTGCCGCCGTGAAACCGCAGCCAACGACGGCCAGTGGCGTGGACGTCATAACAAGGTTCATCAATGCGTAGCTGACCATGGCGCAGATGATCGCGACAACGATACGTGGATCACGCAGCAGTTCACGACGTGTGCGGCCTGTTGGACCAGCCTGTTGCGGCGCGTTCTTCGTACCTTTGGGTAGGTCTAGCCCGAAGAACAGAACCATCCCGAAGAGGTTCAAGAAAATGATGGCGATGTATGTGCCAAGGAACGGTATGACGAACAGTTCTCCAACAACTTTGTTTAACTGAGGCCCAAAGATTGCGGACATCAGACCGCCGGCCATCACGTAAGAAATCGCTTTGGGTCGGAAGCTGTCAGAGGCGGAATCCGCTGCAGCAAACCGATAAAAACCCTGCGCAGACATGTAGATGCCGGTCAGGTAGGATCCGATCAACAAGATCAGGAAGGACTGGCTAAAGAGCCCATAGGCCGCAATCGCTGCCCCCGCGGCTCCACCGATTGCCCCGATCATGAATCCGAACCGACGTCCGCGCGACTGCATCAACGGCGAAATCCACGGCGCTGTAGTCATTGATCCAAAAACAATAAATGAAATCGGTAATGTGGCCAGACACGGGTTCGTCGTGAGCATGCTGCCCGCAAGCCCCCCAACCACAAAGATCATTGGCATCTGTGCGCCTAGAATCGCCTGCGCGATCACAAGCACAGCAACGTTACGTTTGGCGCGGCTATCGGAAATATCGGTCATGTGCCAATCGGTAGACCTCGGGCGAAGGCCTGTCCATCGCGAAATCAGGCTTGGTCAATGATATGCGCAAAAGAACCGGATACACGACCCTGAATGAGCCCCATGTCTGGAAGGTCTGCACCGGTCGCGTCTTGGGCTGTGAAAAGAGGGTCGCCCTTGGCTGCGATGGTGGTCGCATAGTGGAATTCATGCGCTTTCCAACGTCCCTGAAATGGTCCTGTCTTCGATTGGATTGACCGGTAGCCGAGGTGCAGTTTTCTGGTGGCAAAAGACGTCTTTAGTGGAAGCAGTCCAGCCATGCGATGGGACAAGCCTTGAGCGTCAGTTAGCGTTTCGCCAAGCGTCATATATCCGCCGCATTCGCCATAAATATCAGACGTTTGCGCGGCGTATCTTAAGCTTTTAATGAAGGTCGCGTTTGCTGCGAGTTGGCCCGCATGGAGTTCCGGATAACCACCCGGCAAATAGATGAGATCAACTTGTGGCACCGCTTCATCCGCAAGGGGTGAGAAGGTGGTGATCGTTGCACCCGCTGCCTGCCAGTCGGCAAGCAAATGTGGGTAAACAAATGCAAAGGCTGCATCTTGGGCGATGGCAATGGATTGGGCCGGCGGGGCGATGGCCGGACGCGTTTGGGGGGAGCCTATTGATATTAGGTCCGGTAAGAGCTGGAAATCGAGATTGGCCCGCATTGTGTCAGCGGCGCGGGATAGGAAGGCTTCTAGATCGGGTCGTTCTTGTGCTTGTACCAGACCAAGATGACGGGACGGTTGTATGAGGCTTGGATCACGTGGAATGCAGCCAATAACCGGGATATTGGTCGGGGCCAATGCGTCGCACAACATCCGTGCGTGACGGTCTGATCCAACTTTGTTCAGGATGACCCCAGCGATTTCGACCGCAGGATCGTGGGACGCGAAACCCTTTACGATCGGCGCGATGGACTGGGCCATGCGTGATGCGTCTACAACCAGTACCACGGGCAATGACAACTGGCGCGCAAGGTCCGCGCAAGCGCCTTTGCCGTCCGGCGGCGCGCCGTCAAACAGCCCCATTGCACCTTCGATTATCAACGGTGATCCAGCGGCGAGCGATGTTATCCGGTCTGGCGACATCGCCCATGCGTCTAGGTTTAGGCAAGGTTGACTGCAGGCCGCTTCGTGAAACCGTGGATCAATATAGTCGGGGCCAGATTTCGCGCCGCGCAACGCTATGCCGTCTTGAGCCAATGCGCGGAGTAGACCTAAGGTGACAGTCGTCTTACCCGATCCGGATGCTGGCGCTGCTATCAGAAAACTCACGTCGCCCGCTCCGATTCTTCGCGAAAACTTGTCGTCACCTGATCATGCCGACTCGGCTGGCCGCCCGCGTCCCAAAGGGTCGAGGTTCCGAGGTGGTTCACCTGCCGCCATGCCTTGCCAATCAAGAACCTGACGCATCAAAACAGATGATCCAACGCAGATGATCGCCGGCGGTTCCATTCCGGCTGCTGCGATGTCAGCGACAATTGTGCCAAGCGTGGTTTCGAGCACCCGTTGGTCGTCAGTCGTTGCCGTTGTGACAACCGCGACTGGTTCGGACAACGGGCGGCCCGCTGCGATCAGTTTGCTGCTAATCTGGGCGATGTGTTTCATGCCCATATAAATTACGAGCACTTGCGAACCATCGCTGATCGCTTGCCAATTCAGAGATCCCGTTGCGTTGCCTGATTGGTCGTGGCCGGTGATGAAGGTGACAGATTGGTTCACATCGCGGTGCGTAACGGGAATGCCTGCGTAGGCTAAACCGCCGATGCCGGCTGAAATGCCGGGAATGATCCGGACAGGCACGTCATGTTGGACGAGCGTTTGCGCTTCTTCGCCGCCACGACCGAACACAAAGGGATCGCCGCCTTTAAGACGCAGTACCCGTTTGCCTTCGCGTGCCAGATCAACCAAGCGCAGTGAAATATCGCGTTGTTTTGCAGACGGTTTGCCACCGCGTTTGCCCGCGTAAATATGTTCGGCTTGCGGCGCCCATTCAAGGATCGCTTCCTGAACCAGCGCGTCATAGATCACCACGTCGGCTTGGCGCAGCGCGTTCACGGCATGCAAGGTCAACAGCCCTGGATCACCGGGGCCTGCGCCACAAAGCCAGACCCAACCAGGTTCCAGTTGCGGCCATGCGTGGGCGGGAAGGGGGACGTTAGTAGTCATGCTTTGCTTATGCCGCGCTTGGTCCCCGTTGAAAAGAGTTCAAGCGACCTGTTAATTCACATTGGCGGCACGTCATTGCGACATTATAGTCCGGCGTATGACACGCAAACCCGTGGGAGAGTTGCGCCGTGGCTGGACCACAGGGGCTTGTGCCACCGCCGCCACAAAGGCTGCGTTGATTGGCCTGTGGCGTGGGCAAGTGCCTGACAGCGTTACGATTGTTTTGCCGAAAGGTGAAACGTTCTCGCCCCAGATTGCGCAATCCGAACGGGGTGATGGCTGGGTTTCGGTTGGTATTGTGAAAGACGCGGGTGACGATCCTGATGTTACGCATCAAGCGATGATCATTGCGACGGTTTCGGCGTCAGATGGTGGCATCCAGTTTCGCGCAGGCGAAGGCGTCGGGACTGTCACAAAAGCAGGGCTACCGATTGCCGTTGGCGAACCCGCGATCAATCCTGTGCCGCGCGCGATGATGGATGATGTCGTCGCCGAAGTGGCGGCTGATTGTGCCCAATCCCCTGACGTCGAGATTGAGATTTCCGTTCCGGGTGGCGCTGCCATTGCCGAAAAAACGTGGAACCCGCGGTTGGGGATCAAAGGGGGGCTGTCGATCCTTGGCACAACCGGAATTGTCCGTCCGTTTTCTTGTGCCGCTTGGATTGCGTCGATCCATCGCGGTGTCGACGTGGCCCGCGCTGATGGGCTGACGCATGTGGCGGGGTGTACGGGGGCGACCTCAGAAACCACAGTCCAACAACTGTACGGTCTGCCGGATCACGCGATGTTGGATATGGGCGATTTCGCGGGTGGTATGCTGAAATATCTGGCCAAAAAACCAATTGAGCGTGTCACGATTGGCGGCGGTATCGGCAAGTTGACAAAGCTCGCGCAGGGGGCCGTTGATCTCCATTCGTCACGTTCGCAGGTGGATTTCGACGATCTAGCACAGATGATGGATGATCCGCGGTTGGCCAAGGCAAATACTGCGTTAGAGGCTTATACAATCGCTGGCGCACCGTTTGCCAATGTGATTGCCCAGCGCGCCTTAGACCGTGTCACGCAGACCTACGCGGGCATGACATTTGATGTCGTGGTGATTGATCGGTCAGGTGCAATTATCGGGCGGGCAGGCGCATGACGTTATTGCTATTAGCTGGAACCGGAGAAGCAAAGGATATCGCTAAAGGTTTGGCCAAGACGAGCATTGATGCGGTTGCGTCTTTGGCAGGGGCGACGCGCCAGCCAAAGGCGCTGGCAATTCCTACGCGCGTAGGTGGCTTTGGCAGCGCGGACGGGTTTCGGGCATATCTTGAAGAGGCTGGGATCACAGCGATTTTGGATGCGACGCATCCATTTGCACACCGGATCACAGATAGAACGGCAGCGATTTGTGCGGAATTGGGACTGGACTATGCACAGTTCTTGCGGGCTCCGTGGGAGCCGCAGGACGGCGATAACTGGACCCAAATCACATCGGAGGCTGAAGCTGCGGAATTTGTAACTGAAGGCCAAACGGTCTTCCTAGGAACAGGCCGTCAGACGCTGGACCGATTTGCGAACCTACAGGGCTGTCGTGTGATTTGTCGGCAGATTGACCCGCCAACAGGACCGTTTCCTTTTGAAGGGGGCGAATTTCTGGTTGGACGTCCGCCGTTTCCGGTAGCGGACGAGGTCGCTTTGTTTGAACGGCTTGGTGTGGATTGGCTTATCGTGAAGAACGCAGGTGGGGCGCGAAGTGAGACAAAGCTGACTGCTGCTCGGCAGCTTGGGATACCCGTCTTGATGATAAAGCGACCGCTGATGCCAGACGGCGTAAAACTGGACAAAGTGGAAGACGCGCTTGTTTGGGCCAAAGCCCATGTCTGACATCATTCTATCAGATGCTGACGTTGCGCTGGGACTACATGCGCTTTGCAAAATCGAACCAAAGTTTGCTGCCGTTGCGCCGCGATTGTCGCCTTTGCCGCTACGGTTGCAGCCCGAAGGGTTTGGGCAGGTGATGTCGGTGATCTTGGGGCAACAGGTCAGTGTGGCTTCTGCTGAAGCGACATGGGCGCAGATGGTCGCTGCGGGCATGGATCAGCCGGATGCGGTTCTCGCCGCAACACCAGAGGATCTGCGGGCGTTGGGGCTGAGCCGCCAAAAGGCGCTTTATGCTCACGCGCTTGCGAACGCGCAGATTGACTACGACGCTTTGCGGAACTTACCGGATCAAGAGGTGATCGAAACACTGACTGCCGTCAAAGGGATCGGGCTTTGGACTGCGGAGATTTACACGAAATTCTCGCTTGGGCGACCCGATGTGTTGGCCGCCGGTGATCTTGCGATTCAGATTGCAGCCCAGGACCTGTTCGATTTACCGGAACGGCCAAAAGAAAAAGAACTGCGCCAAATGGCAGTCACATGGTCGCCTTGGCGGTCGGTTGCGGCACGGCTTTTATGGGCGTACTACGCTGAAATGAAACAAAGGGACGGTATCAGATGACACGGGCACTTACAGCAGGACGGCGTGAGCCGGTATCAGGCGAGATCAGATCTGCGGTGGTTTTCCTGCACGGTTACGGTGCCAACGGGGCAGACTTGTTGGGCTTGGCTGACCCGTTGGCTGAACACCTGCCGGACACGTTGTTTTTGTCGCCTGACGCACCAGAGGATTGTGCCGGATCGCCGATGGGTTTCCAATGGTTTCCGATCCCGTGGATTGATGGGTCTTCTGAGGAAGAATCAAAAGCAGGGCTAGACCGCGCTGCGGATGATCTGAACGCTTTTCTGGACGGTGTGATGGTTGACGAAGACCTGCTGCCGGAACAGGTCATGGTGCTCGGGTTTAGCCAAGGCACGATGATGGCGTTGCATGTGCTGCCACGGCGCGAAGATGCAGTTGCAGGTATCACGGCGTTCTCTGGTCGATTGCTCGAACCGGAATTGCTGGCTGACGAAGTGCAATGCAAACCGCCCGTGCTGTTGATTCACGGTGATCAGGACGACGTTGTGCCACCTCAATCGCTGCCGCTTGCGGCCGAAGCATTGCAAGAAGCCGGTTGGAAAGAAGTGTATGCGCACGTGATGAAAGGGACAGGGCATGGGATCGCACCGGACGGGCTGCAAGTCGCATTGGCCTTTATGCAAGAACGTTTGGGCGTAAGTTAAAACAATCGTAAGAATTGTTCGCCATGGTTCGCGCGGTATCGGGGTGCGTCATGGAACGATTTGTAAGATTAATTGCGCCAACAAATAGGTTGGACTTTTTGTTCAAGCTAGTTATTTTTGTCCTTCTTTCGGGGATGTTGAACCATACCCGTGCCGTGCTGTCACATGGCTAGGCGGACGCGAATACGTTCGCTTACAACCTACAGGCGGCGGCCTTTACGGCCCTGCCGATGAGCACGTTGGCGCTGCTGCTCATCCAGCACCTAAACGCATTGCAGGAAAAACTTTATACGCAGGCCACCACTGACCAGCTTACGCAATTGCCCAATCGCAGGTGGTTCCTCGAGCAATGCCCGCCAGAGCTGCGGCAAGGCATGATCATGGTTCTTCTGGATTTGGATCACTTCAAGGCGATCAATGATACCCATGGCCACGATACTGGTGATGCATGCCTAATAGCAATTTCTGATCATTTTCGGGCGGTTCTGCCCGAAGACACCCAATGCGCGCGTCTGGGTGGCGAAGAATTTGGCATTTTGTTCAAGCAGACATCGCTTCCGCAGGTGCAGGATTGGATTGGAAAGATTTGCCAGGGGGTTCAGGTCTCGGTCGGAGGTGACGAAAAAGTCGCCGTAACGGTATCGGCCGGTATTTTGGCGGTCGATGGTGGTGTCACAATGCGCCGTGCGTTCCAGTTGGCCGACGCTGCGATGTATGATGCAAAAGCAGCGGGGCGCAGTCGGTTCGCTATGGCCCATATCGGTGACGTCAACGTATCGCGTCCGCGCCATGCGGGCGTGCGTGATGCAATCGCTTAACAAACCGTCACACCCTTGTCATGTGATGCGGTCATCTGTCCCATATGTGTGATCTCAATTGGCCGTTGCCCTTTGAAATACACAAGATATAGTTTTGTCAAGCGGCCGGAGCGGGGCTCCCGCTCTGCACCTCCGGGCGACAGAGCAGGGATGTTTTTGACCATGAACGGTGACTTTCGAACTAACTTTGTACGCGACGCGGCGGATTTGAAGCATTTTCCAGCATTGGTGCTTAATGCAGATTATCGGCCTTTGTCTTACTACCCATTATCCTTATGGCCTTGGCAGGATGCTGTGAAAGCCGCGTGGCTGGATCGCGTCGACATTATCGCTGAATATGATGAAATCGTGCATAGCCCGTCTACAGAAATTAAAATTCCGTCGGTGGTAGTTTTGCGCGATTACGTCAAACCACAGCGGACAGTCGCATTTACGCGGTTTAACCTTTTTTTGCGGGACGAATTTCGGTGTCAGTATTGCGGGAGCAAGGGTGATCTGACGTTCGATCACGTTGTCCCGCGCGCTAGTGGCGGGATTACGTCGTGGATCAACGTAGTGGCGGCCTGTAGTCCGTGCAATCTACGAAAGGGATCGAAAAGCCTGCGTCAAAGTGGTATGCACCTGCGCAAACCACCACGCCAGCCGGATGCATCACAACTGCAAAACAACGGGCGCAAATTCCCGCCGAACCATCTGCATAAAAGTTGGGTCGATTTTCTATATTGGGATGCTGAACTGGAAGCATAATGTGTCTGGCTTCAACTGTTTGCTAGACTTCACAAGATGCGCCCGCTAAACGGAACGCGTTAGCGCTAACGGAAATTGAAGAGGGCATACTATGGTCGCGCGCGTGATTCCGGTCGAGGATTTTGATCTCGTTATTTTTGGTGGCACTGGGGACCTTGCCCGCCGCAAAATTTTGCCTGGATTGTTCCGGCGTTTCTTATCTTCACAGATGCCTTCGCAATCTCGGATTATTGGGGCTGCGCGTTCTGATATCAATTCTCAGGGATTCCGGGACATGATCCGTGATGCCATCAAAGAATTCGGTGGCGAAGAGTCAAAAGATTTGAAGGGCCTAGAGGCGTTTTTGGCGCAGCTTGAATATGTGCCGATTGATGCAAAAGGCGAAGGCGGCTGGGCCGATCTTGCTAAACTTGTGCGTAGTGACGTGGTTCAGGCGTTTTACTTTTCCGTGGCGCCGTCTTTGTTCGGTGACCTTGCCGAACGCCTGCATCGCCATGAGATTGCGAAAAGCAACAGCCGTATTGTCGTTGAAAAGCCATTTGGTCGTGATCTTGAGACCGCACGCAAATTGAATGCCGTTCTGGCGCTGCATTTTGATGAAAGCCAGATTTACCGGATCGATCATTACCTCGGTAAAGAAACGGTTCAAAACCTCATGGCTGTCCGTTTTGGCAATGTATTGTTTGAACCGCTTTGGAACAATCACTACGTCGACCACATTCAGATCACTGTTGCTGAAACGGTCAGCGTTGGCGGGCGTGGTGCGTACTACGATAAATCTGGCGCAATGCGTGATATGGTTCAAAACCACTTGATGCAGCTGCTGTGCCTGATCGCGATGGAACCACCGTCGCAGTTTGGTGCAGATGAAGTGCGTGACGAAAAACTCAAAGTTATCCGCGCGTTAGAACCGATTGAGCCGCATCATCTGGTCCGTGGACAATATGATGCAAACGCTGACGGCCCAAGCTATCGTGAAGACGCGGAAAACCCGCGCAGCTTTACTGAAAGCTTCATCGCGATGAAGTGTCATATCTCGAACTGGCGGTGGTCTGGTGTGCCGTTCTATCTGCGTACAGGCAAGCGTATGAAGGCACGTGCGTCCGAAATTGCTGTGGTTTTCAAACCGCTGGGGCACTCCATCTTTGAGGGTCAGGATGAACAACAGAACATTCTGTCCATTCGGTTGCAGCCAAACGAAGGTATGGACCTGCAGGTCACGATCAAAGAACCGGGTCCGGGCGGGATGCGTCTGGTGAACGTGCCTTTGGATATGACATTTGCCGAAGCTTTGGGTGATACCGATGTTGAGGTCACAGATGCCTACGAGCGTCTGATCATGGACGTCATCCGCGGCAACCAAACACTGTTTATGCGCGGTGACGAAGTAGAGGCCGCATGGTCATGGACCGATCCCATTATAGCGGGTTGGGAAGCGCGCAACGATGTGCCAAAGACATACGACGCTGGGTCTAGCGGTCCTGATGATGCGCTGATGCTGCTCCATCGCGATGGCCGTAAATGGCGTGATATCAAAGGATAAGACGATGAAGTTCACGGAATACCCTGACGCTGAAATGATGATGATTGACCTTGCCAACGTTCTGGCGGGCGAATTGAAGAACGCGCTGCTGACACACGACCGTGCGTCATTTGCTGTACCGGGTGGTACGACGCCGGGTCCGATTTTTGACGCTCTTTGTGCCGTTGATCTTGATTGGTCGCGGGTTAGTGTCATGCTGACAGATGAACGCTGGGTGCCTGAAACGTCTGAACGGTCGAACACACGACTGCTGCGCGAACGGCTTTTGATCGAAAAGGCGGGTGAAGCGACGTATCTACCGCTCTATGCGCCTGTTGAAACGCCCGAAGAGGGTATTCCGAGTTTAACAGATGCCATCGCACCAAACCTGCCGATTTCCGTGATGTTGCTGGGCATGGGCGCGGATATGCACACCGCCAGCATTTTCCCAGGCGCAGACAAACTTCAAGAAGCGTTAACCACTGACGCAACATTGGTGCCGATGCGGGCCCCAGGTGCGCCGGAACCACGCGTCACATTGTCGGCATCCGTGTTGAATGGTGCGATGAGCCGTCACATTGTCATCATCGGCGATGAAAAGCGCGAAGCCTTGGAAAAAGCGGCAACAATGTTGCCAGAGGATGCACCGGTATCGGCGATCTTGCAGGGCTCAACAGTTCACTGGGCAAAGGCATAAGACGATGTGGAACGCACTGAAAAAACACCACGCTGAGGTCGCAGAGCGTCGTTTCATTGATTTGGTCGACGCGCACCGTGCTAATGATTTTAGCGCAGCCGCTGGTGATATGCGCTTTGACTATGCGAAGACGAATATCGACGCGACTGGCCGCGCATTACTGATTGATTTGCTTAACGAAGCAGGTGTCGCTGCAAAGCGCGATGCGATGTTTGCAGGGATAGCGATCAACGAAACCGAAGGGCGTGCCGTTCTGCATACGGCCCTGCGGAACCTTGATGGTGGACCCGTAATGGTTGACGGGGAAGACGTCATGCCCGGCGTTCTTGGCACACTGGATGCTATGTCCGACTTTTCGACTTCTGTCCGCGACGGCACGTTCAAAGGGGAGGGTGGCCAGATCACAGATGTGGTGAATATCGGTATTGGGGGGTCCGACCTTGGTCCTGCGATGGCGGTGAAGGCCTTGGCCCCGTATCATGATGGACCCCGCTGCCATTTCGTGTCGAACGTCGATCCGGCGGATATCGCGTCTGTCTTGCGAACATGCGATCCAGCGACGACGTTGGTGATCGTTGCGTCCAAGACGTTCACGACGATCGAGACGATGACAAATGCACGCACTGCGCAGGCTTGGATGGCCGGAACGGTGTCGGACACGGGTGCGCAATTCGCAGCGCTTTCGACAGCCGAAGACAAGACAGCGGCCTTTGGCATCGCGTCTGAACGGGTCTTTGGTTTTGAAGATTGGGTCGGGGGGCGTTATTCATTGTGGGGCCCGATTGGCCTGTCTCTGATGATCGCAATTGGTCCGGATGCGTTTAAAGCGTTTCTGCGTGGCGGTCAGGCGATGGACGTGCATTTCAAATCCGCCGATTGGTCGGAAAATGTACCCGCCATGCTCGCGGCTGTCGGGATTTGGCACAACCAGATTTGCGGTTACACAACGCGCGCTGTGCTGCCTTATGATAACAATCTCATGCGGTTACCAGCCTATCTTCAACAATTGGAGATGGAAAGCAATGGCAAGGGCGTCGACATGGCAGGCGTTGATTTGGATGTTCCATCCGGTCCCGTTGTCTGGGGCGAACCGGGTACCAACGGACAGCATGCGTTCTATCAATTGATCCACCAAGGCACTCGGGTTGTGCCTTGCGAATTCCTTGTTGCTGCGCGTGGTCACGAAGACGATCTGCATCATCAACACCAGCTCTTGGTGGCCAATTGCCTTGCCCAATCCGAAGCCTTGATGAAAGGTCGCACATTGGGCGAAGCGCGGGAAAAAGTCGCCGACAAGTTCGAAGGTGAAGAACTCGAACGCCAAGCGAAACATCGTGTGTTCCCAGGCAACCGCCCGTCAGTCACGCTGGCCTATCCGCAATTGACCCCGTTTGTGCTGGGCCAGATCATCGCGCTGTACGAACATCGGGTTTTTGTCGAAGGCGTTGTGCTTGGCATTAATTCTTACGACCAGTGGGGCGTTGAGCTTGGCAAAGAACTGGCCACGGCTTTGCAACCCGTTGTTGAAGGCACCCAAGGCACAGATGCGAAGGACGGCTCCACTGCCGCCCTTGTTGGTTTTCTACAGACAAACGGCGTCTGATCAGATTTGAAGCACACCGTCGCGGGCTGCGAATGTGGCCCGCAGCGCATCCGGTAACGCACGTTTTGTGTTATCAGCATTGAGCAACACGACGACGGCATGGCCTGTTGTCGTGATCTGACCGTTCACAAGCGTCGCGTATTGCATCGTAAAGCTGGTGTTCCGCATTTCGACAGTTCGCGCCAAATTGATGTAGCCATCGTCAGCTTTAACTTCAGCTTTGAAGTCTAAGCCGACTGTTTTCACAACGATTTTTGGATCGGGACCCGCAAGGTCGTAGACCCCATAATCCTTCAGGTAATTCACGCGCAACGTTTCATACCACCGCAAATAGACCACGTTGTTCACGTGGCCCAATGCGTCGATCTCACCAAATCGTACCCGATCCGCCATGCCATATGACCATGGCTCCGGAATCCCTAACGACCGAAGATCATCGGACAACAGAGGCGTCAAAAATGGCGCGGTCATCTTAGACCGCGGCCGTGACGATGATTTCAACTTTGTAGCCAGTTGTCGCCAGTTTCGCTTCGCCAGTCCAACGCGCTGGTGCATGTCTTGGGGCAACCCACGCGTCCCAAACGGCGTTCATGTCGGCAAAGTCCGTCGCAATGTTGGCAACCCAGATTTGTGCCGTCAGCAACTTGGTTTTGTCTGATCCGACTTTGGCCAGCAATGCGTCCACTTTTTCAAGCACAGCTTGGGTTTGCTCGGTTACAGTCCCGCCTTCGGCACCCACTTGGCCAGCAAGATAGGCAACGCCGCCGTGGACAACAGCTTGGCTCATACGCGGGCCGGAATCGATACGGGTGATGGTGTCGGACATAGGGTCTTCCTTTGATCAAAAATGATGCGGGAAGAGAGTGGAGCGGGTAACGACTTTGGTACCAAGCTCATACCCGCGATTATATTGATTTATAACAGTATCTTGCAGGCGCTTGCAATGCTCCACCCTATTCCATTGTTGCGGGATTTGTTGCGGGATCGTCTTCGACTTCCAAACGCTCTGCTCGAAGGATGACAGCCTCTTGAACAACACCCTTCTTTACCTTTGCGTTGATTTGCAAACTGACAGGCGCTTTACTCCATTCCGCTTCTTTTATGACGTCGCGATCCTTTAGGGAGGACATCACTTCTTGTACGTCTGCCGCAAAGGATTCAGCAGTATCACTATTCACGACGAAAACACGGAATCCGTCTGCAACAGTGGTGTCAACTTTTTGGATGCGATAGGTACCATCGCGGCGCTCGTCTACAGACTCGGTTCGCTTTTCCCGCGTAACGTTTCTACCAACGTCTGCCGGAATATTGACCCCGTTAACTACCGCGTCAGATTGTGAAGAGTGTTTTACCATCGAATGGCGAGCGACTTCCGCTTCTTCTGTGAATATTTGAAGCGTGGGGTTAGCTCTAGTTGCCTTGGCGATCAAATCTGCGCGGCCCTGATCGACTGCAACTTTCTGAACTGTTTCAAATGCTTTTGCTATGAGTTGATCCGTGTCACGTTTAGACCCTGCATTGATCTCTGCGAGTTTGGTTTCTGCCCGCTTGGTTAGCCAGTGACGAGTTACGGTCACGCCGGTCCAAGCTAGTATAGCAACAATCAATACAATCGCGATTTGTTTTGGTTCCATTTTACCTACCGCTGCAATAACAGCTTCCTTTAAAATATCGCCTAAATCGGCTTCTTGATCAGAACTTCCACTTTTGACTTTAACGACCAGTTCGAGTTTTTCGCGCTCTAAATCAGTCAGAGACCGCGCATCGTCCGCACCTTTAGCGGCTATTGCATAGCTTCGATAGAGGGCTCTTTGGGCATCTTGCCACCCCTGCATCATATATGTGTTTAAGGCGGAGTCGTATCGCTCTTCTGGAATGTATACGCTTGATTTTACCCAGTCGCCGAACTCCAACTCTTCAATTGAATGAATGTCTAACGCACCATCAATTAATTGTGAAAGAACGTCCCAAGCTTCGTTTTCTGAACCTATCTTAATTGGCATAACAATTCCTAAAAAATACAATTCTAGCTTGTGCCAGTTAGATGGCTTAACACAACCCCAAGAACATCAATTCCGAACTTTAGTGCGGGATTTGTTGCGGTAAATGTTGCGGGATTTTGATGGAAATAGAGTGTTGCGGGATTTTTTTTGTAAAATCTTTTGAAATCAAATGCTTATTTTGGGTATGATTTGTTTTTGGAGCGGGTAACGAGAATCGAACTCGTAACTGAAGCTTGGGAAGCTTTCGTGATACCTTTTCACCATACCCGCGCGCTGTCGTCGGGATAGCCAAGCGGTTCGGGGCCGTCAACGCATAATCGGAGCAACACCCGCGAAATGACGCGCAACATGCCCTTCTTTTGGCCCCAAATATCCCGGGGGTTTGGGGGCTGGCCCCCAAGCGGTTAGCGATCTCAGCCGCGTCGTCTGCGTCGACGTCCGCCGCCGGTATCCGCACCTCCTGTGTTATGCGTAACGGTCGGGAGGGTGACGATCGAATTCAGGATCGGGAATGGTTCAACTGCGTTGGGAATGGCAGACGCATTCACGAAATGCTCTTGGAAGCGCGGCTCAATGGCGGTCTCGATCTTATGGATATTATGAACCGTTTCTTCAATTTCTGCACGTGCGTTGCGATTAAGCAGCGCGATCCGCGCCCCCGTACCAGCTGCGTTTCCGGCTGAAGTCACTTTGTCTAACGGTGCATCAGGGATCATCCCCAAAACCATCGCGTGTTTGGGCGAGATATGCGCCCCAAATGCCCCCGCAAGAACGACACGGTCGACCTGATCAACGTCGAACTTATCCATCAACAGCCGCGCGCCGGAATAGAGCGCTGCCTTCGCCATCTGAATTTCGCGGATATCGCGGTTTGTCACCGTGATTTTCGGTCCGCCTGTGGCTGTACCGTCATGCACCAGATACGACTGAGTCCGTCCGTCCTCAAAACAATTGGGGGATCCGGTTTGTTCCGCCGATCCGATCAGGCCGGGTGCATCGACGATGCCTGCCAAGCGCATTTCTGCGACCATTTCGATGATACCGGACCCGCAGATGCCTGTGACGCCTGTTTTGGCGGTTTCTTCTGCGAATTTGGGGTTGTCAGACCACAGATTAGATCCGATGACCTTGAAACGTGGGGTCTTTGTGGTCGGATCAATCTCGACCCTTTCAATCGCACCAGGTGCCGCACGTTGGCCACTGCTGATCTGCGCCCCTTCAAAGGCGGGTCCCGTGGGGGATGAACAGGCGAGCACTTTGTCTTTGTTACCCAGCAGGATTTCGGCGTTTGTACCCACGTCCACAACCAGCACGAGATCGTCGGATTTATTCGGAGCTTCAGACAAAGCCACAGCTGCCGCGTCAGCACCTACATGGCCCGCGATGCAAGGTAGGATGTAGATACGGGCAGCGGGGTGGATGTTCAGGTTCAGTTCAATCGCCCGCAGCGATAGCGATTCAGACGTTGCCAACGCGAATGGTGCTTGTCCCAGTTCAAACGGATCAATGCCGAGGAACAGGTGGTGCATGACTGGATTACAGACAAACACCGCATCCATGATTTGGTTACGGTCGATTTCCGCTTCTGCGGCAATCTGTGTAAACAGCGCGTTCATGCCTTCTTGGACCGCAGTGGTCATTTCATCCGCACCAGAGGCGTTCATCATGGAATAACTGACGCGGCTCATCAGGTCTTCACCGAAACGAATTTGCGGATTCATGATGCCGGATGATGCGACGACGTCGCCTGTATGTAGATCACATAGGTGTGCTGCGATTGTCGTTGACCCCAAATCGACGGCCAGTCCGTAGATCGCGCCGTCAAAATATCCGGGCCAGACCTGCATGATGCGTGGTGCAAAGGTATCGTCACCCAGATGCACCGCACATGTGACTTTCCATTCGCCTTTGCGCAGCGCCGGTTGCAGGGCCTTGAGAACAGTCAAATCAGCTTCGAGTGCGGGCAGGTCCCAATCCCGACGCAATGCCGTAATCAACCTCTCCAGATCGCCTGACGGGTCGTGCATGTCTGGCTCTGCCACTTCGACGTAGTAAAGCCGTGTTGTGGGGTTGAGCGTGATATCACAGGCTTCCGCACGTTTGCGCACAACTTGTTTATGGACTTGGCTGGTCTCTGGCACGTCGATGACAACATCGTTTTGCACAGTGGCTTGGCAGCCAAGACGGCGGCCTCTTGCCAGTCCGCGAATATCGTCATAGCGCTGTTCGACAGCGTTCCACTCTGACAGCGCGTTTTCATGCACGGTCACGCCATGTTTGGAAAATTCACCATAAGACGGCGTAATCTGGCATTTCGAACAAATTCCGCGTCCGCCACAAACGGAATCGAGATCGACCCCCAACTGGCGTGCTGCCGTCAGGATCGGGGTCCCAACTGGAAAGTTGCCGCGTTTGCCGGAGGGCGTAAAAATTACGAGGGGATCAGTCGTCATAAGTGTGGCCTGTTCGTTGTTAGCCATAGGCTATCCCGCCGTGATGATTTCTGGAATGGCCATTACCGTCATAATGATTATGCAGAACGGCATCGTGACTGGTTTTAGCGTCCTTCAAAGACGGAAACACCGACGATCCAAACGATCAATGGGATCGGCAGCGTCGCAATCATCACGGTGATCAAAACGACCCAGCCTCGAAATAAGCGCGACAGACCTGCAACCATCATTATGCCGCCACCACCGCCAATGGCAAACGTCCCCGGCACGTTTAGAAGCAGGCCGAGCGTTGCGTATCGATAATCGACGGTCAGCCGCGACAGCCAGCGTGGTAGTAGTTTGCGTTGGGAGGCCAGGCGTTCAGCAGGATTGGATTCTGCAATGCGATCAAGGTACGTGCAGATTGTTTGTAGCCCAAGGTCGCAGAAAATTTTACGCAGCCAAGGCAACGGAATGGTGCGCCCAATGAGGTAAGCGACTATTAGTCCGGTCACAGTCGCAATGTAGACGAATGGTGCGACCGCAGCGCCCTGCAACAGCAGCAATGCGATGCCGACTTCGATACCCGGCATAAAGGGCGTCGCAATCAGGATGGCGTAGATGAGCAGGCTGATGGCGATGATACCTGCCATCGTCATGGTGCCCGAGATCGAATTCATTTCGCCGATGAAATTTTGCGCCCAGCTCAGGAACGTATGCAAACCGATGACAATGCCTGTGAACATGGCAAACCAGATCACAGCCCTGAACCACGCGGGTTTGGTCAATGACGGTGCTTTAGGGGGTAAGTCGGACTGCATTTCGCGACGATGGGCGGGAAATGATCCCACTACAAGCGACATTGCCTGTTTTGCCCTTTTGATTGGATCACAACCATGCGATAGGGCCGTGTCAAACGATGCCACTGTCCAAGGAGATGACGATGGAGATTCGCGAGGCGCTGACCTTTGATGACGTGTTGCTTGTGCCGGGGGCATCTAGCGTGATGCCGTCAACTGCGGATACCCGCACACAGGTTACCAAATCCATTTCGATGAACATTCCGCTGTTGTCCTCTGCGATGGATACAGTGACCGAAGCCAAGATGGCGATTGCCATGGCGCAGGCTGGCGGCATGGGGGTTGTTCACAAAAACCTAACGGTTGATGAACAGGCCAAGGAAATCCGTCGTGTGAAGCGGTTTGTGTCCGGCACCGTCTACAACCCCGTAACGCTGACACCCGATCAGACGCTTGCAGATGCGCGGGCATTGATGGAACGCTACCGGATCACAGGTTTTCCTGTTGTTGGCCCTGAAGGCCGCGTCGTTGGTATCGTGACCAACCGCGACATGCGCTTTGCGCAAGATGAAAACACACCTGTTTCGGTAATGATGACGTCCAATGACTTGGCGGTCCTGCAAGAACCTGCCGATCTGGATGAAGCGCGGTCGCTCATGCAGGCACGCCGGATCGAAAAACTTCTGATCACGGATGGTGCTGGCAAACTGACAGGTCTGTTGACACTGAAAGACAGCGAACAAGCAGTTTTGAACCCGATTGCCTGTAAAGACGATCTTGGCCGTTTGCGCGTTGCCGCTGCAACCGGTGTAGGTGACAGCGGGTTTGAACGGTCGCAAGCGCTTATTGACGCGGGTGTTGATATGATTGTCGTTGATACGGCCCATGGCCATTCTGAAGGCGTTGCACAAGCGGTTGAACGGGTCAAAGCGCTGAACAGCGGCGTGCAAATCGTCGCGGGTAACATCGCAACTGGCGAAGCGGCCAAGGCGCTGATTGGATCAGGTGCAGATGCTGTTAAAGTCGGGATCGGACCGGGGTCTATATGTACGACACGCATGGTTGCGGGCGTTGGTGTTCCACAGCTGACAGCGATTATGGATTGCGCGAAGGCGGCAGGCGACACGCCAGTGATTGCCGACGGCGGCATCAAGTTTTCTGGCGATTTTGCGAAGGCAATTGCGGCCGGTGCGTCCTGTGCGATGGTCGGATCAATGATCGCAGGCACAGATGAAAGCCCGGGCGAGGTTATCCTTTACCAAGGGCGTTCATTCAAATCCTATCGTGGCATGGGATCGCTTGGTGCGATGGCGCGCGGTTCAGCTGATCGGTATTTCCAGAAAGACGCGGCGAGCGACAAGCTGGTGCCGGAAGGTATCGAAGGTCAGGTTCCGTATAAGGGGTCTGCCAATGCTGTTGTTCACCAGTTGGTGGGCGGCTTGCGGGCAGCTATGGGCTACACGGGCAATGCGACTGTGGCTGAAATGCGCAAAGGCTGTAACTTTGTGAAGATCACGGGCGCGGGGCTAAAGGAAAGCCACGTGCATGACGTGCAAATCACGCGCGAAAGCCCGAATTACCGGATCGGTTGATTTCTGGCAGCAACGACAGGCAACGACGGTGTGTATCCGTCTTACGAAGGATAGATCATGACACCCGCTGCCCGTGTTGCTGCTGCAATCACCGTTCTTGATGACATTCTTGCTGGACGGACGGCGGAAAAAGCCTTGTCTGACTGGGCAAGGGGAAGCCGTTTTGCCGGATCGAAAGACCGCGCAGCACTCCGCGATCTGGTTTTTGATGCATTACGCAAACGCGCGTCCAGCGCTGCGATTGGTGGTGCATTAACAGGCCGTGGGTTGATGATTGGGTCGCTGCATCAAGATGGTGTTGATCTGACCACAATGTTTTCCGGCGAAGGGCATGCGCCGTCTCCGCTTACCGCAGAAGAAAACGATCATTTGGATGCAGCACAGTCTTTGTCAAAACACGATGCCGTTGATTTGCCGGAATGGCTTTGGGATCAGTGGCAAACGGATCTTGGGGAAATCTCTGAAGAGACCGCATTAACCCTTAGGGAACGTGCGCCATTGTTTTTACGCGTCAACACCCGACGTAGTCCGACAAAGGCGGCTATTCAGTCGTTATCGGAGGATGGCGTGGACGTCGTTGAACACGATACCCAAGCGGGTTGCCTGCGGGTGATGAGCAATCCGCGTCGTGTGAAACTGTCTACGGCCTACACGACTGGATTGATCGAAATCCAGGACGCCGCGTCCCAAATGGCTGTTTCTGCCTTGGACATTGCGGACGGCGCGACGGTTTTGGATTATTGTGCAGGTGGCGGTGGTAAGGCGCTGGCGATTGCGGACATGTTCGACTGTGCCGTGACGGCCCACGATGTTGCCATTCAAAGAACCGCGGACATTGCGCCGCGTGCAGATCGCGCGGGCGTGCAGATTGACGTCCTGAATACCGATGAGCTTGATCGCCACAGCAGCTACGATGTGGTTGTCGCAGACGCACCTTGCAGCGGCAGCGGGACATGGCGGCGAAATCCAGAAGCTAAGTGGACTTTTTCATCCGCGAAACTATCTGCTTTCAGTGCGTTGCAATCTGAAGTTATCTTGGCTGCGTCTCAACATGTGCGTACCGGCGGCAATTTGTACTACATGACCTGCTCGGTACTTATGGAGGAAAACCAGCGCGTCGTTGACAGGTTCTTACGTGATCACGAAGGCTGGTCCGCTGAACCGATCTTGCAGCTTTACCCAAACGACCAATCCGACGGTTTCTATCTGTGTAAACTCACTAAATCTGGGTAGGCGCGGCTCTGATCTTGTTCTGTTAACCTTTGGTTAAGCGGATTTTAGTATCCGCAATTGGACTAGATCAGGAAGGGAAACGCGTGCGGGCTATTGCGAAACGGCCACCGGGAACGGAAGGGTTTTGGGCGCGTTCAGTGCATCCGGGCCTTTTGGCCTTGCCAATACCACTCTTACTTGTCGCAGCAATTATTGTGACGCCGTTGACGATATCGCTCGGTCTTGTGATCTCGGCGGTAACTCTCGGAATTCTTGCTGCAAAGGGGACAATGGCACGACGCCAAGTCCATGCCAAACAGCGCCTATTAAGCGAAGCTGTTCCATTGTTGGTTAGCAACGACTTGAACCCCGCATTTCTGACCGACGCGGATGGCGTGATTGCGTACGCAAATGAAGCCGCAGATGAACGGTTTGCCGAAACGTCGGACAATTCGTTGGGCGCACGACTTGCGACTGTGATCGCGAACCCGGATGCCGTTTTGTATCGGTTGCAATCGCGGGCAATCACGATGGCATCCGCGCGTGAAGATATCGTGACCCGGGCAGGGCAGTACAGGCTTTCGGTGGCGCGGGTCGGGCCGATGATGTTCCTATGGCGCTTTGATGATTTGGTCGAGGCCAGCCAAAAGAACGAACGGGCGTCGGCGTCGCTGTCCTTGCCAATGATGACCGTGGGAAAAAGCGGCGCTATCTTGTTCTTAAATGATGCATTTCGGCGGTTGCTGGAACAGAGGCCACGATCGATAGCAGAAGTGTTTGGACCTGTGCCGATCAAATCCGGTGACTTGCACCGCATTAAGACTGTTGATGGTACCGTGGACTGCATTGTTGCAGAAGTGTCTGGCGGGCCGGGGCGACGTGAAGTGTATGCGTTGCCGGCACCGGCAGGTGCGACGGGCACCCGTGCTGACGAAGAGACGATATCGAATTGGAGCGCGATTGAGGATCTACCCGTCCCGCTCATGAAAATTTCGGGTTCTGGCGATATTTTGGATTCAAATCGCGAAGCGCGTTTGTTGCTGGGTGTGAAATCAACGGATAATCGTCGGATCACCGAAGTGCTGGATGGTTTGGGCCGTCCGGTCAGTGACTGGATCAAAGAAACCTTCGAAAAACGCGTGGGGCAAGCTTCGCAGTTTTTGGAAGGAAAGGGCGAACGTCAAGACATGGTCGTGCAGGTCACACTGAATGTCGCAGGTGTCGGCGCGGAGGCCCATCTCATCGCCGTCATGAACGATGTCACCGAGCTAAAATCGCTGGAAGCGCAGTTTGTGCAAAGCCAAAAAATGCACGCGATCGGACAACTCGCAGGCGGTGTGGCCCACGATTTTAACAACCTTTTGACTGCAATATCAGGGCATTGCGACTTGTTGTTGTTGCGACATGATCAGGGCGATCAAGATTATGGTGACTTGGTCCAGATCCATCAAAACGCCAATCGCGCGGCCAGTCTTGTTGGGCAGTTGCTCGCTTTTTCACGGAAACAGAATCTTCAGCCTGAAATTGTTGATCTACGCGATACGCTGTCGGATCTGACACATTTGCTTAACCGCTTGGTCGGTGAAAAGGTAACGCTCACGCTGAATCACGACCCCAATTTATCGCCAATCAAGGCGGACAAACGCCAGCTAGAACAAGTTCTTATGAATCTTGTCGTCAATGCGCGTGATGCGATGCCTGATGGCGGTACAATTCAGGTTGTGACCGAAAATCTCGTTTTGGAGAAAGAGATTGAACGCGATCGTGCGTTTGTTCCTGCCGGTGAATATGTCGTAGTAAAAGTTATTGACGAAGGGCAGGGTATTCCGCCGGAAATCATGTCCAAAATATTTGTGCCGTTTTACACGACAAAACGTCTGGGCGAAGGCACGGGACTTGGCCTTTCAACCGCCTACGGCATCGTCAAGCAAACCGGCGGCTACATTTTTGCAGACAGCGAAGTCGGGCGTGGCACGCAGTTTTCACTACTTTTCCCACATCATGATGTTCCTGTTACAGAAGTGGTGCAGCCCGAAACTCCCGTTCCTGCGCCACTCAGCTTGGCCACTGATGGCGTAATTTTGCTGGTCGAAGACGAAGCGCCTGTACGTGCATTTGCGTCACGGGCGTTGCGACTGCGGGGGTACACGGTGCTAGAAGCCGATTGCGCCGAAGCAGCGCTGCAGTTGTTGTCGGACCCAGAACTAAGCGTAGATATCTTTGTGACCGATGTCATTATGCCGGGCATGGATGGTCCGACGTGGGTGCGCGAGGCATTGTGCGATCGTCCAGACACCAAGGTCGTGTTCGTCTCTGGCTATGCTGAAGATGCATTTAGCGACGACAAATCCAGGATACCAAATTCGGTATTCTTGCCAAAACCGTTCTCATTGAACGACTTAACAAACACCGTTCAGGGACAATTGCACTAGATTGTTTTAACCTGGGCGAGATATGCAGCGCAGCCGGTTAAGGCTGCATAGTCATCTTTGACGACAGAAATCGGAAATTTCTTCATGAAGGGTCCAAAACGCCCTTTGTCGCAAAAGGCATCGGCAAAACCGGCTTTTTCCAAATGTGGTGCAAAAGCGCGAGATACACCCCCAACAAGGAAAATGCCTCCAAAGGGTAACAATGTCAGCGCTAGGTTCCCGCAAACGGCCCCAAGCAAGCGGACACAAATAGCGACTGTTTCGACTGCCAATGGCGCATCATCGTCACACGCCGCCATGATTTCATAGGCTTGCAGGGTCTCAGCAACACCATGCTTTTCGGCAACGAAACGATAAACGTTTTCAATGCCACGACCTGACAACACATCTTCGATGGATGGAAATCCATGCGCTTGGCTGACGAAATCCGCAAGTGCGTGATCTTCGGCGGTCAGGGTTGGCAACGTCGCATGCCCACTTTCAGACGCGGGCACGACACGGCCTCCGGGACTTTCGATAACGGGTGCAGTGTTGAAACCGGTTCCGACCCCAACCACCAGTTTCGCCGCCGATGCTTTCGCGGACGTTCCTGACAGCACGGAATCAAGGTTTGCCTCAGACACATGCCCAATCGCATACCCTTGCGCCTGCAAATCGTTCAAAATCGCGACCGTTTCAGCCTTTGTCGCGGCACCAAGAGACGCTTCTGTCATCGCCCAATCAAGGTTTGTCATCCGCGCCTGACCGTCTTGAACGGGGCCCGCGACTGCAACGCAGGTCGCAATCGGATCGACCCCACCTTCATCTTCCAGATATTGCTGGAGCACGGGTTCAAGACCGCTGTAGTTCCGGTTTTCGTACCGACGGATCGTGTTTTCAAGAACCCGACTGCCATTTGCGAGAGCGACGCGCGTATTTGTGCCGCCAATATCAGCGACAAGCGCGTAATTGTTCTTGGGATGTGTCATATCTTGTCTCAGCGGTTGCTACGCAATGCCGTAGCGAGCGCGTGGTAGGATGCTTTTGGCGTCCGCACCTGTGTTTCATAATCTACATGAACAATACCAAATCGTTTGTCATAACCAAAGGCCCATTCGTAATTATCGAGCAAAGACCAGTAGAAAAACCCTTTGACGTTTGCGCCTTCCGAAATTGCGTCTTTGGCTGCAAGAATATGATCGTTCACAAAGCTTTCGCGCACAGGATCAGCGACCGCGCCATCAACGACATCATCATCCCATGCCATGCCGTTTTCGGTGACATAAAGTGGCATATCTCCAACGTAGTCTTTTGAGAGACGCGTCAAAAAATGTTTCAGACCATCAGGATAAATCGCCCAATCCATGCCTGTTTTTGGCAATGGGTCGTCTTCTGATTTTACCGCAGGCCAAACCGCGCTGACGTCTTCGGACATCAAGTGTCGCGTGTAATAGTTCACGCCAAGCCAATCGATGGGTTGATTGATGACGGCCATGTCATCTTCCCAGCCTTTCGGCATGTGTCCTTCGAAACCCTGAAGAACAACTTCGGGGTAGGTGCCTTTGGTGATCGCTTCGATAAACCAACGATTAAAGATTCCGTCTTGCAGATCGGCTGCGGCGCGGGCGCTGTCGCTATCATTTGCCGGTTGGGCATAGTCAAAGTTGAGAACAATGCCGCAATTTTTCTGGCCACGCGCGCGAAGGCGTTCCATGGCGACGCCATGCGCGAGATTGACGTGGTGCATGGCACGCGCGGTAGCACGGATATCGCGCTGACCAGGGGCATGATGCCCGAGGTAATGGGACAGAAATGCGACGCACCATGGCTCGTTCAGTGTTGCTACTGCTTCAACACGATCACCAATGCGCCCCATGATGACGTCTGTAAAATCACCGAACCATTTACCAACATTAGGGTTTGTCCAACCGCCAAGATCCGCAAGCGCTGATGGCATTTCCCAGTGATACAAGGTCTGGAAAGGTTTCAGGCCGCGCGCCAGAATTGCGTCCACCAACCGGTCGTAGAAATCCAGACCTTCTTGGTTCACTTGACCGCGGCCTTCCGGCAGAACACGCGCCCAACTTGTCGAAAAGCGGTATGCGTCCATATTGGCATCTTTCAAAAGATCGAGATCGTCCTCGAACTTATGATAATGGTCGCATGCAATTGCACCGTCCTGCGCCTTGAAAACATTGCCTTGGGTCGCGGCGAAGGTGTCCCAATGTGTTGAACCGGCGCCGCCGAAAGAATGGCCTTCAATCTGGTAGGCGGCTGTTGCGGCACCAAAGACGAAACCATCAGGGAAGTCAGCGCGGGTGAAGTTCATAATGGTGGTCCTTGATGCTCTACGACGATTTAGATGTCAGATTCGTAATACGTAAACGATTACATAAGCCATTGCGTATGTCCTGCATAGAGAGTTTTCCAACTGAATCTCCTGACCTCTTGCTTCGGGTCCGACTGTGTGACCAGATGGCAAAATTGAATATGAGGTACCCGATGGACGTTCCAATTAATGGTCTCAAGACGGCGATGCTTTCAGGCAAGCCGCAATATGGTGTTTGGCTGAACACTGGATCGCACGTTGTGGCTGAAATGGCGGGTCACTGCGGTTTTGACTGGTGTTTGATCGACGGTGAACATGGGCCCCTGACGTTGAGCGAAATGGTCCCGCAGTTGCAAGCGCTGGCCACGACCCCAACGCACGCTGTCGTGCGGATTGCAGATCCACAGGCCTGGATGATCAAACAGGTTCTGGATATCGGTGCGCAAACGGTACTTGTGCCGATGGTCGACACAGGGGACCAGGCGGCGGAAATGGGGCGTGCGATGCTTTATCCACCGCATGGTAACCGTGGCATGGGCGCGGCGATCGCGCGGGCTTCTGCTTTTGGTAATATGACGGGATATTTGCGGGACGCCGGTGATCAAGTTTGTCTGCTTGTGCAGGCTGAAAGCGCAGCCGCCCTTGAGAATATCGATGCCATTGCGGCCGCCGAAGGGGTTGATGGCGTATTCATCGGTCCGGCCGATCTATCCGCTGACATGGGTTTCACGGGCAATCCGGATCATCCCGATGTGTTGGCCGCCATTGATCATATGATCGACCGCATTCACGCGGCTGGCAAGATTTCTGGCATTCTGACCTTTGCACCGGAACGCAGCAAATATTACGCTGAACGCGGTGTCGGATTTGTTGGCATCGGCGCCGATGTTGCAATTTTCGGGCGCGCACTAAAGGCGGTCTTGGCGGCTGTACGCTAGAATTCGAAGTCCGCGTTGAAATCCTCTGGTAGCGCATTCGGGCTGGCGCAGGCCGTGAGGCCCAGCAATGTGCAAATAATCAATAGGCGCAACATGGTTTTTCCTTAACGCGACAAGATAAGTTCACCATCGGTGATTGAGATACTGTCGTAAAGACCGAGATAGGTCATCCCAAGCAGAGACTGATCCATCTCGCCGCCGTTCACCGTCGCGCGCAGACGTGCGTCGGTGTATGGGCCAACACTGACCTGATCGAGTACAACAGACGCGGTGCGGACTTCGCCGTTGGCAGTGCGCGCAATGCCCAGATAGCGCAGGTTATCCGGATCAAGACCCACGTTTTGCGCATCTTGCTGTGTCAAAACGACTTGCGTCGCACCAGTGTCGACGACAAAGTCGACGGGTACGTCGTTGATATCCAATGTAATATAATAATGACCGTCCGGTGCGCGCGGCAAAACGATGTCTGTGCCGCTGACCGCTTGGCGGGGTGCGATGTCGCGACTAATGTCATTCCATAGACCAATGGCTGCGATCGTACCCACAAAAATCATGCCCCAGATGGCAGCTTGCTGTGCGACCTTACCAAGGTTGTTTTTGTTAGCGAAAATATAAGACCCAGCAATGGCCGCACCAAGCAGCACAAGATAGGTCAGTTGCATCTTCTGATCTGTGTTCATGCGCTTAATATAGGTGCTACGCACCAATTCCAAAGGTCTGGGAAATCCCATCAAGCACAAACTGGATTGCAAGTGCGGCCAAAAGCATGCCCAGAACCCGTGTGACAATGTTCAATCCAGTCTTGCCAAGCACGCGTTCGACAGGGTTCGAGGCGAACAAAAAGGCTAGCAAAATCAGCAATACGGCGACGACAACACCGATGATCGCCAGCACATCTACGACACTTTCTGACTGGCCTGCCAACAGGATCAGGGTTGTGATGGCACCGGGGCCAACGATCAATGGCAGCGCCAGCGGGAAGACAGATGGGTCTTCGGTATGTTCTTCGCCGCCTTCGGTTGCGTTGTCTTCACGGCGGGCCTGACGTTTTTGGAACAACATCTCTAGCGCGGTCAGGAACAGCAAAACGCCCCCCGCGATGCGGAATGCAGGCATTGAAATGCCGATAAAGCCCAACAAAGCCTCGCCCAACAAAATGAATGCCACCATTAAACAGAAAGCGATGACAACCGACCGGATCGCGATGACGCGCCGTTGGGACGGAGACATCCCTTGGGTCAACGCTAAGAATAACGGCGTGAGGCCCGGTGGGTCGATGATCACAAACAACGTTGTAAATGCGGCGATCAATGCGGGTAATTCTGTCATGTCAGTGCCTTACGGATAATGCGGGAGCCTCCGGCGGGGATATTTACGAGCCAAAAGAAATGAGGTGTTAGTGCTTATTTCTGGGCTTTCTCGAGATTTTCGAGAGCTTGCATCCACATGGTTTCAGCCCGTTCGAGCCCATTCATGACCTCTGCGTATTTCTTGTTCCACGTTTCCAACTCGCCCTTACGACCGTCTTCGTAAAGCACCGGATCCGCAAGTTTTTTCGCGAGTTTATCGCGCATGTCGTTAATTTTTTTGACACGCTCTTCCGACTTGCGAACCTCAGCCTTCAAGGCGAGCAGTTCGTCGCGGCTGATTGCCTTTGGTTTTGGCTTCGGATTTTCCGCAACCTTGGGCTTTTCAGGGGTGATCAGCATCTTGCGGTAGGTTTCGAGGTCTTCCTCGTAAGGTTTTACATGCCCGTTTTTCACGAGCCACAGGCGATCCGCGACCATCGACAACAGGTGCATGTCGTGGCTGACGAGGATGACGGCGCCCGTATAGGCGGTCAGAGCGTCAACTAGCGCTTCACGCGATTCGATATCAAGGTGGTTTGTCGGCTCATCGAGGATGAGCAGATGCGGCGCGGGCAGGGTTGCCAGCAGCAACGAAAGGCGGGCTTTTTGACCACCTGACAGGCGACCAACCTCTGTATCCGCTTGATCAGCGCCCAGTCCAAATCCCGCGAGACGTGCCCGCAGTTTCGCTTGGCCTTCCTCAGCACGTTCACGCAGCAGATGCTGAAGCGGCGTTTCATCAACGTAAAGTTCGTCAACTTGGTGCTGCGCAAAGAAACCGATCCGCAGCTTGTTTGACGTCACCATGTTACCGCGCGCCACTTTAAGTCTGCCGGATAACATCTTGGAAAGCGTGGATTTACCTTCGCCGTTGCGGCCGAGTAGGGCGATCCTGTCATCTTGGTCGATGCGCAGGTTCAATTCGTGCAGAATGATTGTATTGCCATACCCAACCGCTGCTGATTCCGTCGCGATAATGGGCGGTGACAGTTCTTCGGGTTTCGGGAAAGTGAACACGGTCCGCGCCACGTCTTCGGGCGCACGGATCGTTTCCATCTTCTCAAGCGCTTTCACACGGGATTGCGCCTGTTTCGCTTTGGATGCCTTCGCTTTAAACCTATCCACGAAAGCCTGCAGATGTTCGCGCTTCGCGTCCTGCTTTTTCGCTGCCGCAGTCAAAAGTGCACGCTTTTCAGCGCGTTGCTTGGCGAACATGTCGTAGGTGCCGGTGTAGTAGATCAGCCCCTTGTCTTCGAGATGCAGGATGCCGCCAACGGATCGGTTCAGCAGTTCGCGGTCGTGTGACACGATCAGAACTGTATGCGGATATTTAACCAGATAGGCCTCAAGCCACAGCGCGCCTTCAAGGTCGAGATAGTTTGTCGGTTCGTCAAGCAGCAACAAGTCAGGTTCAGAAAACAGGACAGCCGCCAAGGCAACACGCATCCGCCACCCGCCAGAAAAAGCGGAACAGGGCTGGCGTTGTTCTTCGTCGGTAAACCCAAGACCCTTGAGGATTGCAGAGGCGCGTCCTTCGGCAGACCACGCATCAATATCAGCCAACCGTGTTTGAATGTCGGCAATGCGGGCTGGGTCGGTGGCCGTTTCAGATTCGGCCAACAATGCTTCACGTTCCACATCCGCACGCAGGACGGTGTTGATCAGTGAGACTTCGTTGCCTGGGACTTCCTGGCTCACACCGCCAATTTTCCAGCCTTTGGGAATATCAACAGATCCGGTATCCAGCACCATTTCGCCTCGAATGATCTTAAACAGGGTCGTTTTGCCAGAGCCGTTACGCCCCACCAAGCCCACCTTGTGACCAGTCGGAATCGTCACTGTTGCGTTTTCAACCAGCGTGCGGCCGGAGACTGAATAGGTGATGTCTGAAATCTTAAGCATGGGGCTGCTTTGCCTGATCATAAGGGCAGGGTCAATCGCCGCTTTTCAAGGGGTCCGGTGCATGCTACTGCCCGCCCAGAAATTCAACGCAGGGTTTGGCCCTGCCCAGACCGAAAGAGGCCCGACATGGCAATTCAACGTACATTCTCTATCATCAAGCCAGACGCAACAAAGCGTAACCTGACAGGCAAAATCGCAGCTAAATTCGAAGAAGCTGGCCTGCGCATCGTTGCATCCAAGCGTATCCAGCTGACACTGGCACAAGCACAGCAGTTCTACGGTGTGCACTCTGAGCGTCCGTTCTTCGGCGAACTGTGCGAATTCATGATCTCCGAGCCGATTGTTGTTCAGGTTCTCGAAGGCGAAGACGCAATCGCGAAAAACCGCGAAGTTATGGGCGCAACAAACCCAGCAGACGCCGCTGACGGCACAATCCGTAAAGAATTCGCACTGTCCATCGGCGAGAACTCTGTTCACGGCTCCGATGCTCCAGAAACTGCAGCAGAAGAAATCGCGTTCTTCTTCTCCGGTCTTGAACTGGTTGGCTAAGTCTTCAACGGCTTAGAATTCGAAAAGGGCGCCTAATGTGGCGCCCTTTTTTTATGCCTGACGTGCGGGTAGGGATCGCGCCAGAATGTAGGCTGCGTGGATGAACCCGGGGATATAGAACAGACACGTGAGTAGAATGTTCAGCCAGAATGCCCCACGAAAGCCAACCGTCAGAAAAACACCAAGCGGCGGGATGATGATCACGGCGAGAAGTTTCAACCAATACATTTACGCCACCCAACTTTCCGCACCGATCCGGCCCGTATCGACCTGTCGTGCGCGGGCTGCGCGTCTATTCAGGTTCACCTCAAGCGCGCGATAATTGCGCAGGTTTGCGTTATAAAGCACGTCAAAGATGTCACCAACGACAGGCACCGACCCGACAATTAGGTCGAGCAACGTGTTGAACGACATGTACGCAACTGCGCCCGGTGTCGCTCCAATTTTGTGCGCACGGTGGATCATCCAGACCGCAGGGACCACGGATGCCAAATCGCCGATGACCGGAATAAGACCAAGGATGTTATCCAGACCAATCGAAATCTTGGTGCCAGGAATGTAAAATAGAGCGTCCATGCGCATTGCTACAATACGCAAGCGACGCAGTTCTTCATCAATATCATGTTGTATGTTCATGTCGTTAACATAGCAGGTTTGATTGGGTATGTGAAGGGTGTTTACATATTTCCTTTTGCGACGGGATACGAACTACCTAAGATACCATTATGGAAGACATACAATTTACATTTCTGAAAGCGCCATTAGGGGACACCGTTCGATACGCGTTATCAGATGGCCGCTTGACGGAACGGGACGCGGATCGCGTCGCGATTTGGGAAATTGCTTTGGCTGACGTTGAAGCAGCGACTTACAGCACAACCAACGTAGGTGGACTGCTGGCACGCAGCTTAACCCTCAGGACAGACCATAAAAACGTGACGATTGGCTATTCAGACAGGAACCCGAAAGACGATGAAGCGGATGGATTCGTTGCCTTGATCCGTGCAATTGGATCGGGGTTAGAAGACGCGCAGCCTGGGTTTCGTGTGTCTTTAGGTCAAACCAAGTTCCAAAGGTTCGCACTGTTCACAGCATTCGCATTTGCAATTGTTGTAGCCGCGGGCATCCTGTTTGCGATGTTTCTCAGCAATATGGGGTTCGATGACGTGTTCGCAGTTGCGGCACCACTGGCAGTCTTGATCGTCTTCGGTGGCCTAGGGATGAGGATGTTTTGGCCGTGGCGTCCATTGCCGACCATCCCAGCAAAACGTCTGCTTGCGCCACCGCCTCAGCGGGATACGACGCCAATCTGATCCAGAAAAGTCTCCAGTTCGGATCGGTCGGCATCGAAACTGTCGTTTTTCAGGCTATCGAATTTCACACGCAGCGCTTTCTTTTCGTCACCCTTGCAATCGTTCCACGGTCTGCCTTGCAGGGCCATGTGTAGAACGTAATACCCAATGAAATGGGGCCGTGTCCCATTCTCTAACAATTTTTGATAGGCGGCATGGGCACCGAGCGCGCGCAGATCTTCGGCGGTCATAATGCCAACATCGTTGAGCATCGTTTGGGTCGCGGGACCGAGATTCTTAATGGTTGAGATTGCCGCCATGGTTTCAATTTACATGGAACGGAAAAAAGGACCAGTGGGTACAGAGTAAAGAAGGGGAAAACGAACCCCGCACACCACCGATCTTAGTCGGTATGCCAGCACTTCGAAAAGGGAGGAGACGCGCTGGCGTTTCCGAAAATCTCAGATACTTGCGTAGTCGCGAAAAACAGGGGTTTGGGGCTTAGGATGACTTTGACCCTTTGGTGGGGCCGGTGTCGTATCCTTAGGTTTTGAGTTCAACATAACACATTCCTGATTAACCTTGCTGTTGCGATGTTTTGCTTAGCATCACGACGGGAAAACAAGACCGCCGTTGACGTAGAGGTAACCCGGCAACATGGCGTCGCCGGGGTGGAAATGTGGCGGAAATGTGAAATTTGCCCGCATTGGGGACAATTTGTTAATTTTTGTTAGATCGTCGTCGGATTACCGCGATTTAGGACCGCCGCGCCGTGGTGGCTGACCGCCACCTTTGCCGCCCGGGCCTTTACGACCACCTGGTTTTCCACCCGGAGGTGTGAACCGTTTCGACGTGTCACCAGCACTTGCGCGTGGTTTTGCTGTCCGTCCATCATCGGATTTCTTGAACCCGCCTGATTTACCACCCGGTTTCCCTTTGAAACCGCCTGGTTTGCCGCCGTCCGACTTGCCCTTGTAGGCAGGACGTTCGCCATCGCGCGGTTTGTATGGTGGTTTTGGTCCACGTGCTACGACGGCATCGCCGTGATCTTTGCGTGCTGGTTTGCTGAAGTCTGTCTTCTTGTGACGTGACTTGCGCGCCGTGTCGTCGGACCCAGGACGTGCAACAGGTGCCATGTCGTCTTGACGTGATGGCGGCGGGGCTGAACTGTCACGAGGTTTGTCGAACTTTTTGTCGCCACGTGGACGATCACCCCGTGGACGGTCATCGCGCCCTTTGTAGTCACCGCGCGGTTTGTCGTCACGGTATTGTTTCTTGCTCGGACGTGCGCCGCGCTCTGAAATCTGGGGTACACCATCAAGCTGTGTTAGCTTGGCTTGGTTTTCCAAGGTCATGTCGCCGCCAACTGCTTTGAGGAAGTTCGGGACAGCTGCTGCTGAAATCTCGACATAGGTTTCTTGTGGCTGAATGCGGATCGCACCAATTTCTTTTTTGGTGATGTCGCCGGCCTTACAGATCATCGGCAGCAACCAACGCGCTTCGGCTTTGCCTTCGCGGCCCACATCAACACTGAACCATTTCGACGGACCAAATGGCGCACGTTCTTTGCGTTCACGTGGTTCGCGGGCACCCGCAGGGGCGTTCGGATCAACGATTGTAAGTTCTTCAGGCGCTGACTGTTTGCCTTGGAAAAGGCGCAGGTAGGCAGCCGCGATCTTCTCGGGTGCATGTTGCGCCAGTAGCTTCGTGGCGAATGCGGTCTCGTCTTCGCTAAAATCGGATGACCACACGTCATCATTCAACAGACGTTCTTCGTCTTTGGCTTTCACTTCGTCAGCAGACGGCGGGGATGCCCATTCCGCTTTCAACTTGCCCCACTTCAGCAGGTTTTCCGCACGGCGACGCATCTTTGGCGTGACGATCAGTGCGGAAATACCTTTACGGCCCGCACGACCCGTCCGGCCAGAACGGTGCAGCAGAATCTCAGCGTTTGTTGGCAATTCAGCGTGGATCACCAATTCGAGGTTCGGCAAATCGATCCCGCGCGCAGCAACGTCTGTCGCGACGCAAACCTTTGCACGACCGTCGCGCATCGCTTGCAGCGCATGTGTCCGTTCTTGCTGAGACAGCTCACCCGACAGTGCGACAGTCGCAAAACCACGGTTCGACAGGCGTGTTGTTAGGCGTGTGACCATCGCGCGTGTGTTCGCAAAGACAATAGCATTGGGCGCATCGTAATAGCGCAGCGCGTTGATGATCGCGTTATCTGCGTCGTACTGGGTGCATGTCAGTGCGCGGTATTCGATGTCGGAATGCTGCGTTTCTTTTGTGACGGTGGAAACGCGAACAGAATCCTTCAGGTAGGATTTCGCAAGTTTCGCGATCATCGGTGGCACGGTGGCCGAGAACATCAATGTGCGGCGGTCTTCTGGTGCTTCACCAAGGATAAATTCAAGGTCTTCGCGGAAACCAAGGTCGAGCATTTCGTCCGCTTCGTCCAAGACAATTGCACGCATGTCGGACATATCCAACGTGCCGCGCATGATGTGGTCTTTCAAACGACCCGGTGTGGACACAACGATATGCGCGCCACGATCCAGCGCGCGGCGTTCGTCGCGGAAATCCATGCCACCAACGGTGGACGCAATCGTGGCACCTGCTGCTGCATACAGCCACTGCAATTCACGCTTTACCTGCAAGGCAAGTTCGCGGGTTGGGGCAATACAAAGCGCCAATGGACGGCCTGCGGGGCCAAAGGTACCATCCTCAGAAAGGATAGTCGGGCCAATCGCCAAACCAAAGCCAACTGTTTTACCAGAACCGGTCTGGGCGGATACCAGCAGATCTTTGCCTTCCAACTCAGGGTTGATGACAGACTCCTGCACAGGTGTGAGGGTGTCATAGCCTTGTTTTTCAAGGGCTGCTGCGAGGGTCGAGATCATAAGGTGCGTTCCGCTGATAGATAAGTGTTGCCGCCTATGCCTCTTGGCCCCGCGTGTCTAGTGGGAAACGGAGTGCGGGCAGCAGCTATGCGCCGATGGTCGGCAGATTTGTCGGTGTTGGCGCTTTGTGAAACAGGGATTGTCCTGTCCGTCGCGTGTAGCTGCGCAATACCCAGTAGGTGATCACGATTAAGATGGTGGGAAGAAGAAAGCTTGAGGCGTCCAAATCGGTCGAGACGAGATTTTTGGTATCAGTGGCTTCGGTTTCGGACAACGCTTGCCCTAGCATCACATAGCTGTTCCAAATCATATGCAGAAAGATTGGTGGCCAAATGCTATTGGTTTGCAGGCGAATTGCGCAGAACAACGCCCCAAGTGCAGTCGCATTGAGAACTTGAAAGGCAGTCAACGAAACCGCTTGCCCCAAGCCGAGGTTGACGAGGTGCAGCAAACCAAATGCAACGGACGATAGGGCCACCGCTGTGATCAACTGGTGCTTTTCACGTAGCGCACCAAAGACGATACCGCGGAACATGACTTCTTCGGACAGGCCCACAAAAAAGTTTAACACCAAAACGATTGTGATGATCGCAATTGGTCCGGCGACGTTTTCGCCTGTTATTAGCGCAATGGAAAACCCGAGCGCGCCAAGGGCCGGAAATGCGCCGACCCAAAGGAACGACCGTATGCCCGAACGATCATATGGGCCCTGAAACCCTGTGATGTCCGACCATTTCAAGCCCCAGACGATCAATACAAGAGTGATCGCCATGATAGCTTGCCATGCCACACCATTGGTCAACGCGTCAAATGTCATAACGCCAGTGCCGTCCGTTACATCCACAGCGCCCCATATCGCATAGGGAAGCGCAAGGATCAGGGTAAGCGCAAAAAGCAGTCCCGCCGCAATCGTGCGGGGGTGCTTGCGGGCAAAAAGGCGGATCATTTTTGATGTCCAATGAGTGTACGCATGAGACTACACAGTTTTGCGTTGCATCCACAACCAAGGGGTCGGGCCATCACGCCATTCCCATAACGCAAGCAGGCGGTCAAGGTCACCGAGCCCCGCCATCCAGTCAGGCAAGTCATCGCTGCTAAACGCGCGACCAAGTTCCTTGATGTGATGTGTTTCCGCAAATCGACCTGCGATCCGTTCTGTAAGGCCAGGGATCATATTTTCGTGCACTTCGACAAGAATGTTGGCACGTCGCAAGCCCTTAGCGCGATCGGGATCGAGTAGGGCGTCTTCTGCCCCTTCGATATCGCAGATGATCGTTGTGTCTTGGGCGCGGCAAATATCGAAATCAGCATGCGTGAGCTTTCCGCCCACTTTCACGCGGTTCGACACATAGTTGGCTTTGGCCAGTTCCACAGCGCGTTCCTGAGCCGTTTCATTTGTATCGCGGGCCCAGACAATACTATTCGGCAATCGGCGGGCGAGACCGATGGCATAGTACCCTTCAGCGCACCCCACATCGATGATGAGCGGTGGGGCCGCTTTGATAATCTCCTCGATCACTGGTGCGAGCGTTTTCTCGTAAATACCCAGAAGTCGTGGCACGCGACCGCCTTCCGACGCAGGTACGTTGTAGATCATGTCCTTGAATGGACCTGCGGGAATGGTGGTCCCGTTTTGCCCGATCACAGTGTTTTCCAGCAATTTTGCCCGCCATTTGGCGAGATGTCGCAAAGCCGCTTCTAGCTCTTGGGGCGTCGGGTCACCGCTTAGCAGTTCCAGAACGTGTTCTTGGGTGTTGATGGAAAGTGGGCTTGGTGGCTTTGTCATCCGGTCCCGAACCAATCATCGAGCCTCGCGCGAAGTGCGATCCACAGTGCCGGCGCACCACGGCTAACTTTTGCGCCAACACGGTCTTCGACCTGCACGCGGCTCACATTGTATTCTGTCCATGATTGCCCGCCGGTTTCGAGGTTTGAAATCACTGGCTGCACACGGTCGATGGATTTTGCGAAGATGGCGTCGTCTGTTTCAGCGGCTTCAAATTCGTCCCAAAGTGCACGGAATTCATCCCGTTGATCATCCGGAAGCAGGCCAAAAATACGATCCGCCGCGACTTTTTCTGCCGCGGCTTGGGCATCAGGATCGCGGGCAGCAGTGCTATGGATCGGCGTGTCGCCCGCATCAATTTCGACAAGATCATGGATCAACATCATTTTCAAAACGCGTGTGATATCGACGGGTTTTGCTGCATGTTCAGCCATGACTAAGGCATAAAGGGCGACATGCCACGAATGTTCACCTGTATTTTCAAAGCGGGAACTGTCGCACAGTTTTGTGGCGCGTAATACCGATTTGAGCCGGTCTGCTTCAGTGAGAAATGCGAATTGTGCGTCGATACGCGTTTGGGCCAAGACTTGCATAAGCGGAACCTATGTGGCGTTGGCAGGCTTGTCCATGTCGGGGCGTTTGATCTGGTCGAACAAATCGCCAAATCCGTTCCATGGGTAAAGGCCGTGGATGGCGTTTGCGAAAGCTTCGATCACGGCTGGATGATGCACAGGCGTGTTCGGAAAACCCGCGGTTACGGCTGCGTCATAGTCAAAGACGGATCGAAAACGCGGGATTTGGTTGAAACCCGCTAGTGGCCATTGTTCGGACTGCAAACATGCATCGTCGCAGCGTACCAATGCAATCAAATCGGACAGTACGAATGGCGCAACTGACGCCCTATGATCTGTTTTTTGAAAAGAGATTCCGCAGAACACAACGTTGTCGGAACCAGCAGATGTTTCAAACACTTGCCCGACGCCAAGTGTGCCGTCGAGCAAGGGAATGCGAAAATAATCTGCTTGATCGTAGATCATGCGATCTCGGTTGGACCGTCCTGCTGCGGTTGGTCCGCGGGGGCCGCAGCCGCCGCCGCACGTCTTGCAACACTTTCCGCCAGCATCGCCCGCGCACGTTTTTCTGCGCGACGTACACGGATCGCCGTCAGATATGCCTCTTCAAGCGATTGCGATGACGCACCAAGGATTTCCCCGATGCGATCAACGATCTTTTCATCACCACTTGCTTCTGCTTCAGCCAAAGCTTGGTCAGCCAATTCGTTCGCGGTGTTATCTGTATATTCTGACATGATTTACCGTGTGTTTTCGGTCAAGCGCTGGCGGACATAGTCCGTCACCGTATCGATCATCGGATCCATATGCGGATCTTCAAAGAAGTGACCGGCACCTTCCATCGTGTTGTGCGTGATGGTGATACCTTTTTGCTCGTGCAGTTTGTTCACGAGGTTCACGGTATCCTGTGGCGGTGCCACGCGGTCATTTGACCCGTTCATGATCAGACCAGAAGACGGGCAGGGCGCCAGAAAACTAAAGTCATACATGTTCGCCGGTGGGGAAATCGAAATAAAACCCGTGATTTCAGGGCGACGCATCAGCAATTGCATGCCGATCCATGCACCGAATGAAAAACCAGCAACCCAGCAATGCTTGGAGTTGTTGTTCATCGACTGCAGATAATCGAGCGCGGAAGCCGCATCGGACAATTCGCCCACACCTTGGTCGTATTCACCTTGGGACCGACCGACACCGCGGAAATTGAACCGCAAAACAGTGAAGCCCATTTTATAGAAAGCGTAGTGCAGGTTATAAACAACGCGGTTGTTCATGGTCCCACCAAACTGTGGATGCGGGTGCAGGACGATCGCAATCGGTGCATCGCGGTCTTTTTGCGGGTGATAGCGGCCTTCAAGGCGACCTTCTGGTCCGGGGAAAATAACTTCGGGCATGAGCGTCCGTTTTTTTGTTCTCGGTGGTGGCGCATTTCATCAGGTGTATTCTTGACGAAAACGCTCAGGCACCTTAGAAAGATTCTAAACTTGGGCCGATTGGTCCAATGACTGGTGATTTGACCTAATCGCGCTGCACGCAAAGGTCAATGTCATTAACCTGATGGGATGTAAGATGAAGCTAAGTACAAAGGGACGTTATGCGGTAGTCGCTTTGGCTGACTTGGCGCTGCAGCCTGACGGGGCGTTGGTCAATTTGACCGAGATTAGCAAACGGCAAGACATCTCATTGGCCTATCTCGAACAGTTGTTCGTGAAATTGCGCCGTGGCGATCTGGTTGTGTCCGTACGTGGACCGGGCGGTGGGTATCGTTTGGCGCAGCCCGCATCTGAAATCAGGGTGGTTGATATTCTCAGCGCGGTTGATGAGACCGTAAGTGCCATGCACAAAGGTGCCGGTGCGTCAGGTGCCGCGTCTGGATCGCGGGCCCAATCTTTGACAAACCGTTTGTGGGAAGGGCTGAGCGCCCATGTTTACGTCTTCTTGCATCAAGCACGTTTGTCCGATGTTGTCGGAAACGGTCTTGCGCCGTGTCCGGCTGTTCCGGCCCTGTTTGAAGTCGTGGATGAATAGGGATGGCGGATTTTACAGAAAATTCGATCGATTTTTCCAGAAAAATCGGGGTCGTCCGGCACGATACCTGTGATCAAACGCAGGCGTGTGTCTGATGGCACGTGTTTATCTGGACCATAACGCGACAGCGCCTGTGCGCGCCGAAGCGAAGGCTGCAATGATCGCTGCCATGGACATTGTCGGCAATCCGTCGTCCGTCCATGCGGAAGGGCGTGCTGCGAAAAAACTACTTGAGCAATCTCGCGCGGATATCTCGGACGCCTTGGGGGCCGCTGGTGCCGACATTGTGTTTACGTCAGGTGCGACAGAATCTGCGGCCCTAATACTTGCGGATCGTGATTTGATGGGATCCGGCTTGGAACACGCCGCCGTTGCTGCGTGGGTCGATCCGGTTCTGCCAGTCGTCGATGGCATAGTTCAGGTTGATGATCCGACACGGGCAGTTGTTCAGCTAGCGAATTCTGAAACAGGTTTGATTCAGAAAGTCGACGGCGTGGCCGTGACTGACATTACGCAAGGGTTCGGCCGTGTGCCGTTTGCTTTTGATTGGTCCGGTGTCGGGGCTGCAATCTTGTCGGCGCATAAGTTTGGTGGCCCGAAAGGTGTTGGTGCATTGATTGTGCCCGCTGGCGCTGATGTAGCGGCGCAGATCAAGGGCGGCGGGCAGGAAATGGGGCGTCGGTCAGGGACCGAAAACCTGATCCTGATTGCCGGTTTTGCGGCGGCTGCGAAGGCTGCACAAAAAGATTTGACCGAAGGCCGCTGGGAGCAGGTTGCGCAATTTAGAAATATTCTAGAAAAGGCCATTGAGGACGCGATCCCCGACACTATTTTTGTAGGACAGGACGGCGCGCGGTTGCCCAATACCAGTTGTTTCCTCAGCTCCGGCTGGAAAGGTGAAACGCAGGTGATGGCGATGGACCTCGCGGGATTTGCGGTTTCGGCGGGGTCTGCCTGTTCGAGCGGCAAGGTCAAGATTGGCGGCGTGCTGCCGGCTCTTGGCTATTCAGATGAATTGGCGTCGTGTGCGCTCCGGGTGTCGCTCGGGTTGGATACGACGGAAGATGATGTACTGCGCTTTGCGGATGCATGGGTGCGGAAACGAAAGAAGATCAGCGCAGCAGCCGCTGCGTAAGAGAGGAAAATGCGATGACAGCTTTGGACGAAGTTCAAGTCAAAGATGGTGTAGATCAGGAAACCGTGGATGCGGTTTCGGCGCTGTCAGGCAACTACAAATACGGCTGGGAAACAGAGATCGAGATGGAGTATGCGCCAAAGGGCGTGAACACCGATATCGTGAAACTGATTTCCGGTAAAAACAACGAACCCGAGTGGATGACCGAATGGCGTCTTGAGGCGTTTGCGCGTTGGGAAAATCTTGAAGAACCCACATGGGCGATGGTCAACTACCCTGACATCGATTTCCAAGACATCTACTACTATGCCCGCCCAAAGAGCATGGAAGAAAAGCCGAAGTCTTTGGACGAAGTCGATCCCAAACTGCTCGCGACTTATGAAAAGCTTGGTATCCCACTGAAAGAGCAGATGATCCTTGCGGGCGTCGAAGGTGCCGAAGATATTCCAGCGGAAGGCCGCAAGGTCGCTGTGGATGCGGTGTTTGATTCCGTATCTGTGGGCACGACGTTCCAGAAAGAACTGGAAAAAGCTGGCGTGATCTTCTGTTCGATCTCTGAGGCGATTGAAAAGCACCCTGGGCTGGTCAAGAAATACCTTGGCACGGTGGTTCCACCATCCGACAACTTCTACGCGACGCTGAATTCTGCCGTTTTTTCAGATGGGTCATTCGTCTACATCCCGCCGAACACACGTTGCCCTATGGAACTGTCCACCTACTTCCGTATCAACGCGGAAAACACAGGCCAGTTTGAACGCACGTTGATCATCGCAGACAAGGGATCGTACGTCTCCTACCTTGAAGGCTGTACTGCGCCGAAACGCGACACCGCCCAGCTGCACGCCGCTGTGGTTGAGATCATCGTCGAAGAAGACGCCGAAGTGAAATATTCCACTGTTCAGAACTGGTATCCCGGCGATGAAGACGGGAAGGGCGGCATCTACAACTTCGTGACCAAACGCGCGGATTGCCGTGGCGACCGGTCCAAAGTGATGTGGACCCAAGTTGAAACCGGCTCTGCTGTGACGTGGAAATACCCGTCTTGCATCCTGCGTGGTGATGACAGTCAAGGTGAATTCTATTCAATCGCCATCGCCAACAACCACCAGCAAGCGGACACAGGCACAAAGATGGTGCACTTGGGCAAGAACACCAAGTCACGGATTGTGTCGAAAGGGATTTCCGCGGGCGTGGCCCAGAACACATACCGTGGTCTGGTGTCGATGCACCCGAAAGCGAAAGACAGCCGGAACTACACGCAATGTGACTCGCTTCTGATCGGCGACAAGTGCGGCGCGCATACCGTTCCTTATATCGAGGTCAAGAATAACTCGTCTCGCGTTGAGCATGAAGCGACGACATCCAAAGTGGATGACGACCAGTTGTTCTACTGCCGCTCGCGCGGGATGGACGAAGAAGAAGCCGTCGCTTTGGTGGTTAATGGGTTCTGTAAGGAAGTGCTGCAAGCGCTCCCGATGGAGTTCGCGATGGAAGCTCAAGCGCTTGTTGCAATCAGTCTTGAAGGGTCTGTTGGCTAACAAATGACTGTCGTCTGCCCGACATATAGCCGCAACAGGGTCACCGCGCTGCCCCGTTTTCGCCCCACTTCGTCTGCTAGTCAGACGTGGGGATGTAACGGGACAGGTGCGCATTATCATGGCGACTCAAGATCAAGCTGCTATTTTTCAGGCTCGTGTGAAGAGCATCAACAACCCGCGCAATACGTACTATCACGATCCGGAAACGGGCATGAAGGTACCGAAGCGGGTTGGTCGCGATCAGATCTTGGCCAACGGCAAAACACCGCCCGCAACGACAACCGGCATGATCATGTCGATGATCGTGGGTGCGATGTGTCTGATCGTGGCACGCTATTTCCAAATCACGTTCTTGGATATCCAACCAAGCGTACCGCACGCACTTGCCTACGAATTGGGCATGGCAGCGGCGATGGCCTTCACGTTGGGCGGGTTCATTCGTCAGAAGACGTTCAAACACATGGTTTGTCATTTGGCGGGCGCCGCGTTCGCCGCAGTAACGATGCACAACGCTGTTTGGATCGCGCCGGATCAATTTGCGATGGTCTTTTCGCAGGAGTTCGTCAACGAAATCTTGGCTGCAACCGATCCGATGTCACTGAACATCGCGGGCAACAGCATCACAATCTAACATCTGACGACATACCGTCGTCATCATCCATATACGCCGCGCAGGATACCGTCCTGACGCGGCCTTTCCACGTTTTCCAAGGAGAATACTATGCTTGAGATCAAAAACCTGCACGTCCAGCTCGAAGAAGAGGACAAGCAAATCCTCAAAGGTGTCGATCTGAAGATTGGTGCAGGCGAAGTTCACGCGATCATGGGTCCAAACGGCTCTGGTAAATCAACATTGTCCTACGTGCTGTCTGGTAAAGACGGTTACGAAGTCACTGACGGCGCGGCGGCGCTGGAGGGCGAAGACCTGCTGGATATGGAACCGGAAGACCGCGCAGCTGCTGGTCTGTTCCTTGCATTCCAGTACCCTGTGGAAATTCCGGGCGTTGGTAACATGACGTTCCTGCGCACAGCTGTGAACGCACAGCGCAAAGCACGCGGTGAAGAAGAACTGTCCGCTGGTGATTTCCTTAAAGAAGTCCGCGCGAAAGCCAAAGACCTGAAAATCGACGCGGATATGTTGAAGCGTCCGGTCAACGTGGGCTTCTCTGGTGGTGAGAAAAAGCGCAACGAAATCCTGCAAATGGCGATGCTTGAGCCAAAGATGTGCGTGCTGGACGAAACAGATTCCGGTCTGGACGTCGATGCGATGAAACTGGTGTCCGAAGGCGTGAATGCGCTGCGCTCCGAAGGTCGTTCATTCCTTGTGATCACGCACTACCAGCGTCTTCTGGACCACATTAAACCGGACGTCGTGCACATCATGGCCAACGGCCGTATCGTGAAAACAGGCGGTCCAGAGCTGGCTCTGGAAGTTGAAAACAACGGTTACGCTGACATTCTGGCGGAGGTTGCCTAATGGCTTTGCCGCAACTGAAAAATGACGCAACCGTCGCCCGGCTAGATGGTCTGGCATTGCCGGAAGGCGCTGCATGGGCCACGGCTGCACGCAAAGACGCCCTGTCGCGGGTGACCCAGATGGGGCTGCCGCACAAACGTGACGAATACTGGCGCTACACTGATCCGGTGAACTTTGTCACAGCCGACTTAGACGAAGCAGCCACGTTCGATAACGACGAAGCGCCTTTGTTCGATGCTATCGATCGCGTGAAGGTCGTCTTCGTGGACGGTGTTTATGACGCTGGCGCATCGGACGACTTGTCCGCTGATGGTATCGAGATCGAGATGCTTTCAGATGCGATGTCTACGGATATCCATTGGGCAAAGGACCTGTACGGTGCTTTGGAAACTAACGGTCAGTCACCGGTCGAACGTCCTTTGGCCGCTTTGAACACAGCGTTTGCCGAAAACGGTGTTGTTATTCGTGCGACTGCCAAAGCCACGAAACCAGTTAACCTGATTTACAAGCGTGGCGACACAACAGCGTCTGACGCCATGGTGCATCACGTCGTAAAGGTTGAAGAAGGCGCGGCAGTAACGGTTCTGGAAACCGGACCAGCGGCGGCCCGTTTGTCATCCGTACTTGAAGTCGATGTGGCCGCAACGGGCGCGTTCCATCACGTTCGTTCGCAAGGCCGCGACCATGAACGTCGTGCTGTAACGCATTGCTTCGCAAGGATTTCAACAGAAAGCACGTTCAAGTCTTTTACGTTGACAGTGAATGGTGCACTGACACGCAATGAATGCATCATCGAAATCAACGGCGGTGATGCGATTGCACATGTTGCGGGTGCTTGCGTTGGCGATGGCAAAGACTTCCATCACGACGACACGATCTTTATCACGCATGACGCGGTAAATTGCGAAAGCCGTCAGGTTTTCAAAAAGGTGCTGCGCAACGGTGCAACAGGGGTTTTCCAAGGGAAAATTCTTGTGAAAGCAGGCGCGCAGAAAACCGATGGTTATCAGATCAGCCAATCGCTTCTGTTGGACGACGACAGCCAATTTCTGGCCAAACCTGAACTTGAAATCTACGCAGATGACGTAGCCTGTTCGCACGGGTCCACGTCTGGCGCGATTGATGAAACGGCGTTGTTCTATCTTCAATCACGCGGTGTGCCGCGTAGGCAGGCAACTGATTTGTTGACGCTTGCGTTCTTGGCAGAAGCCTTGGACGAGATTGACAACGACGATTTGGCAGATGACCTGCGGGACCGGCTGGAAAGCTGGTTGGCACGGCACGGCTGATGGCAGTCACGACCGACATTGTGCGCACATGGCGTAGTCCGCGCGTTGTGATGCGTGAACTGCTGTCGCACGGCCAACGGGAAGACAGGGCCATCGCTTATGTGATGGCCGCCTGTCTGATCTTATACGTCGCACAATGGCCGCGCTTGAAACGGGCTGAACAGTTTGAACTGTTCGGCCCCGACGGCGCGTCAGATTTTCAGATGAACGCAGGCATCGCTTTCTTTTCGATGATGATTGTATGGCCCTTGATGCTGTATATCGTGGCAGCAATCGCGCATCTGATTGCGAAGATGTTTGGCGCGATAGGCACGCATTATTCGGCGCGCCTAGCGTTGTTCTGGGCGTTTTTGGCGACAACACCCGTCGGTCTCTTGTTTGGCCTGACTATGGGGCTAATCGGGGCAGGGCCTGCAGCGAACCTCGTGGGGTTCGTCTGGGCGACCGCTTTCGCTTGGATTTGGTCGCAGTGCATCCGTGTCGCCGAAGGGGAAACCCATGCACTTTGATGTCGCGACGCTGACTGGTCTCATTGGCCAGACCTTCCGTCAGCCCGCAGCGGTTGCGTCCGAAATCGTGAAACTTCGCCTTCCTCACGCGGTGGGTTGGATGGCGCTTGGCGTCGTGACCATTGCGACAGTGATCATCATTTCAATTGAACGCCTGATCCCTGGCCGTCCTGAAATGATATCGGACTTGGGCGGAAATCCGTTCTTCGATGCGCTGTTTCTCGGGGCTATGACGGTCGTTTTCATCTTCGTTCTTTATTATGCAGGCCTTGCGATGGGCGGTAAGGGGACGTTTGGCGCGACCCTCTTAATCATGACGTGGTTTCAAACCATCGTTCTTGTACTTGTGATCGTGCAAATGCTTGCCGTGCTTCTGGTTCCGAGTATCGCGACGCTGGTTAGTTTGGCTGGTTTTGGTCTGCAACTTTGGTGCTTGATGCACTTCCTGAACGTGCTGCATGACTTTAATAGCTTGGGCAAAGCGTTTGGTTTGTTTGCACTTTCTATCATTGGCTTTGTTTTCGGGCTAAGCTTTATTCTTCTAATGGTCGGCGGTGCCGCCCTTGTGGGAGGTCCAGTATGACCTACGACATAAATGCCATCCGTGCCGATTTCCCGATCCTGTCGCGGGAAGTGAACGGCAAACCGCTGGTCTACCTTGATAACGGTGCTTCCGCGCAGAAGCCGCAGGTTGTGATTGATGCAATCACCAAAGGGTATGCCGAAGAATACGCAAACGTGCACCGTGGTTTGCATTACCTCAGCAACCTTGCCACTGACAAATATGAAGGTGTCCGCGGTAAGATAGCGACGTTTCTGAATGCTGGATCCGAAGACGAAATCATCTTCAATTCAGGCACGACTGAAGGCATCAATATGGTGGCCTACGGTTGGGCCGCGCCCCGTTTGCAAGCAGGCGATGAAATTGTTCTGTCGATCATGGAGCACCACGCGAACATCGTACCGTGGCATTTTCTGCGTGAACGTCAGGGCATTGTGATCAAATGGGTCGATGTGGACGCCAAAGGTGATCTTGATCCACAAGCGGTGATCGACGCGATCGGACCGAAGACAAAACTAGTTGCCGTCACGCATATGTCCAACGTTCTCGGGACTATGGTTGATGTCAAAGCGATTTGCGCGGGCGCAAAAGCGAAAGGCGTCCCAGTACTGATCGACGGATCGCAGGCGGCCTGCCACAGCGTGGTTGATGTGCAAGATATTGGTTGCGATTTCTATGCGATCACAGGGCACAAACTGTACGGACCATCTGGGTCCGGTGGAATCTACGTGACCAAGGAACGAATGGCTGAGATGCGTCCGTTCATGGGCGGCGGGGACATGATCAAAGACGTGCGCCGCGATGGGGTTGATTACAACGACGCACCAATGAAGTTCGAGGCAGGTACGCCGGGGATCGTCCAGACGATTGGTTTAGGTGTCGCGCTTGATTACATGATGGACGTAGGCATGGCGCAGATCGCAGCACATGAAATGGCGTTGCGGGATTACACGAACGCAAAGCTTGGCGGATTGAACTGGCTTCAGGTGCAGGGCACATCAGCGACCAAAGGGGCAATTTTTTCGTTCACGCTTGATGGGGCTGCGCATGCCCATGATATTTCGACAGTGCTTGATAAGAAAGGCGTTGCAGTCCGGGCTGGTAGCCATTGTGCGATGCCACTGATGGACCATATGGGCGTGTCAGCCACATGTCGGGCGTCGATGGGCATGTACAACACCACGCAAGATGTGGATGCCTTGGTTGACGCGCTGGAATTGTGCCACGATTTGTTCGCCTGACCTGTTTTTTCTTACGAAAATTTGGGGACCTGATCTTTGTTGGTTGCGAGCCGATCGACGGACAGTTATAGCACCGCTAGACGCACCCGTAGCTCAGCTGGATAGAGCGCTGCCCTCCGAAGGCAGAGGCCAGAGGTTCGAATCCTCTCGGGTGCGCCATTTTTCGAAACTTATTATGCATTTGGGTCTTGCGTCATATCGGCAATGCGTTTGGCAAGTGCGTCGCGGCTTAGAACCGTGATTTTGCCTTTGCTGAGCATGATAATCTCGTGGTCACGTAGGATGCCAAGTTCCTTGTTGACCGTCTGCCGCGAACAACCAACCATTGTCGCCAGATAGCTTTGGCTTTGCCTGATTTCTGCACCTTGCGCCGATAGCTGCCACAGATGACTACAGATACGTTGTTCGACCGTGTAGTGCTGATCAATCGATTTGCCGCTGTTATCCCGTTCCAACGTATTGAACGCGAGCGTTGCAATGTTACGGATAAGGACCGGCGATTGTAGCTGCTGATAAAGCAGCGGTGTCGGGCAGAACAGAACACAGGTGTTCGGCATGGCGATACAAGTCGCTGCACAAGGCTTTGCCGCCAAGGCTTCGATCACGCCAAGAGTTGCCTGCGGGCCAGCATGAAAAATGATCGTCTGAAAGCCTTCTTCGCTCATGTAGCTGACTTCAACTGATCCATGCGACACGATGAACATCCCGTCGGGCCGTTCACCTTGGTGCAGGATGGGGGTGCGGGATGAAAAGTTTCGCACCGCAAACTGGTTCACGAAATCGGCCTTTTGGTCGTCAGACATGTCGTTGACGATTTCACAGTCTAACAAATGCGGGAACCGAATGGTGTTTTTCATTAAATGATCCGTGTGAGGGTGTCGGGGCCGTACCTGCGCCATTGGGGACGGAATTTAAAATGTTTTGAAACTAAAAAATACAGGTGGGCACCCGACGATACTACCAATGGTATAAAGTCTTTCTCACTCACGTGCATTATCCATAGTCACCGATTCCCCTATGAACTGTCGCTTAACTGACAGTTGGTCGGTTTTGTCATGTTTTGCGTGCGTTGTCGGGTGTTTGGGCAACATTTTCCAATCTCACGGTCACAGAATGATACAGTAATTCCGCCTGTTGATCTTGCGCTTGGTGGATCAAAGCCCCATATCTAAGATGTCTCTTCGGGGACTATGGATATAAACGAGCGTGTTATTAGCTGGGCCGGACCGGGGTGCGACTCCCCGCAGCTCCACCAAAAATCCTTTCATTTGAAGGACTATGGGGCTGAATTAGGATCGACGGACTGTGAACGGGCGTGTCTTTATCTCGGTGAGTTACCACCGATATCGGTACAAACTGTACAATTGCAAATGACAATCGTGCTCCGATGGCGATGGCTGCGTAAGCAGCCCTAACTATCGAAACTTAACTCCCTAGGATTAGCGTCTTAGGGCGGGGTTCGCAGGTACCTGGCAACAGAAACCTGCACTTACACCCTACAGATTGATCAGAATGGCTGGAACGCCGACGGCGGCTTCAACGGCGAAGTATCCCCATTTCTTGGATGTTCGCCCATCGCGTAATAGCGATGTCAGGCGGCCAACTGCAGCACCTGTCCAACAGCAGCCCAGCATAAGATATGAGTCAGGACTGCCAATCAGCAGCGCACCAAGCCCCATCCCGATGAACAAACAGCCAGCACTCGCGCGGACTTCAGACATGCCCATCGTATCGGTGTGGCCGGACAGATTCAGCACATCCATCGTGTAACGCGGTGCAAGCCAGCCAAACGCACCAAGACCGATGCTGGCAAAGGCGAAGATAATATTAAGAATGTCCATGTGATCTGTCCTTATTGCGTGCCACAAGACATGGCCGCGTTCCGGACAAAGTCAACTCTGCGGCACGGTACCAGCCTTCTGCGCATCTCGTTTCGCGAACACGCTTTGCGCAAGGGTTTCCGTATATTCGGCCAGTTTACAAAGCAGTGCATCTGCGGCCGTTGCGTTGTTCGCAGCGACGGCATCTGCGATGTCGGTATGAATTTGTACAATTGTTTCGCGGTTGCGGGCCGTAAATGTGATCATGTTCATCAGCGGTTGCATGGCTTCAACGGCACCGGCCAGTTGGTACGATAGAACCGGATTGCCAGCCGCATCAACCAACGCACGATGGAAGGCGACGTCAGATGCGCAGAACGCTTCATCGCTGAGACCCGGCTGGGCTTGGCGGTGTGTCTCTGCGCGCATGGTGGCCAAATGATCTGCGGTCCTGCGCTGCGCCGATAGGGGCGCACAGGCCCGTTCAAGCGCATAGCGGGCTTCGCAGGCGGTCTGAAAACTGACCGAGTTCATCGACAATAGTAGCGTCGACGTAGTCACGTGCTGTCCATAGGCGTCTTCGAACCGCAACCGGTTAACAAAAGCGCCGCCTGTTGCGCCGCGTTGCGTCCGGATAAGACTTTGCGCGGCCAATCGTTTTAATGCTTCACGGACCGTGGGCCGCGACACGTCGAACTGATCAGCTAGTTCCGCTTCGGACGGCAGGCGTTCGTCGACAGGTAAGCTACCTGCAATAATCCCGTCGCGGATTGCTTTTGCGATCTGGGCAGAGAGATCAATTTTGCTATCTGGATCAATTTTCATTTGTCAGACAATTAAACGTCTGACATATGATTTGGCAAGTGTTTGCGTTGGGAGGCGTAAGACGTGACAACTTCACCCGTTCAATTTCCATTGCGGTCGATCCTGTGGGTGCTGTTCTTTGCGGCCATTCTAGGCGCGTGGGCATTCATGTTCATGATGGCGCGGATGTCTGGCGTGGATGTGATCGGGCGGGCTGTGGGCATGAATATGATGCCGATGACCAGCTTCGGTGCCTTGTTCCCGATGTGGGCGATCATGATGGCAGCGATGATGTTGCCTACGATGGTGCCGACATTGCGCAACTACGAAGCCTTGATGAAAAGCGCGGATGGCACACGGGCAGGGTGGATCGGTGTTCTAATCGGTTATTTCATCACTTGGGTCGGTTTTGCGGCGCTCATCAGCATCGTGCAGGTCCTTTTGATCCAGTGGAATGTCGTTGACAGCCTTGGCATTTCGACAACCGGTTGGTTCGCGGCCGGTTTGTTGATCGTTGTTGGGGCGTTCCAATTCACCCGCGCGAAGGAGATTTGCCACGGTGTTTGCCACAGCCCGATGACCTATTTCCTTGGACATTGGAAAACCGGATTTGGCGGCGGGCTGCGAATGGGCCTTGGCCTTGGCGCGTTCTGCGTTGGCTGCTGCTGGGGCTTTATGGCCTTGGGGTTCGTGGGTGGCGTGATGAGCCTGCTTTGGATGGGACTGGCGACACTCTTTATGATTTTTGAAAAACTACCGCAGATCGGGCACCGGCTGACGAAACCGGCGGGTGTGGTCTTGATTGGTGCGGGCCTTTTGCTCGCCGTACTTTAGGAAAGGGATGGACATGGCGGAAAAGACGAGACTTCCAGCGGATCAGATTGCGATTTCGCAGCGGATTGACCAGCGAATGCCAAATCCCGGCAGACGCAAAATGTCCCCGACGGATTGGGCGATCAAGGGGGAATTGTTCTTGAACTGCTCTTGCACGACCTTCTGTCCATGCGTTGTGTCGCTTGGTGCGCATCCGCCAACTGAAGGGCATTGCCACGCATGGATGGCGATTGCGATTGATGAAGGGCATTTCGAGGGCGAAGATCTTGCGGGTCTGAATATTGGTCTGCTTGTTGATATTCCGGGACGCATGGCCGAAGGCGGCTGGCGCGTTGCCGCCTATGTTGACGAACGTGCAACGCAAAAGGCCTACAACGGCTTGCTCAAGATTTTCTCCGGCCAAGCTGGCGGCACGACAGGCCTGTTCACGATGTTGGTGTCTGACATTATCGGGGCCGAACGTGAAAAGGTCGAAATCGTGCGCGATGGGACCAAACGCGGCATCTACATTGGACGCAAAATCCAAGGTGAAATCGAAATGATCACCGGCAAAAACAAAGAAGAACCGGTGATGGTCACCAATTCGAAATACTGGATGGGTTCCGAAATTATTGCTGCTCAAGGCACCAAATCGCGTGTCCGTGACTACGGTCGTGTTTGGGACTTTGGTGGGAAATCTGCAGAGATCTGTCCGATCGACTGGAAAGGTCCACGTCCGTGATCACGCCAGAGTTCTGCCGTACAATGGCGTGCTACAACGCGTGGCAAAACGACGGATTGCGCAAGGTTGTCGCGGAAATGGACGAAGATACACTGCGACAGGATCGCGGTGCTTTCTTCGACTCAATTTTTGGTACGTTGAACCATTTGCTCTGGGGCGACATGATCTGGATGTCTCGTTTCGATGGCGGTGAAAGTCCTGAGAACGTGATTGAAGGTAGCGAAAACCTAACGCCAACGCCAGCCGAATGGGCCACACAGCGGTTTCGCATGGACGGGCGCATTCAGTTATGGGCCGAAAGTCTGAAAAGCGTGGACCTGACTGGCGATGTGACGTGGTTTTCAGGTTCAATCCAAGCCGAGGTCAGCCGCCCACGGGCGATGTGCATCACGCATTTCTTTAACCATCAAACCCACCATCGCGGTCAAATTCACGCGATGCTCACCGCTGCGGGCGCAAATCCACAGCCAACTGATCTTGTTTTCATGCCGGAGACCTGACGAAATGGCGATGATCTCTCAATCTCGGCGCCTGCGCCGCACACCATTTAGCGATGGTGTCGAAGCGGCAGGCGTCAAAGCCTATACGATTTACAATCATATGTTGCTGCCGACGGTGTTTGAGAGTGTGGAAGATGACTACCACCATCTGAAAAACCATGTGCAGATTTGGGATGTCTCTGTGGAACGCCAAGTTGAATTACGCGGTCCGGATGCAGCACGCTTGATGCAGATGCTGACGCCGCGTGATCTGCGCGGAATGACAGCGGGGCAATGTTACTACGTGCCGATCGTTGATGAAACGGGCGGCATGTTGAACGATCCTGTGGCTTTGAAGCTATCCGAGGATCGCTGGTGGATATCGATCGCTGACAGCGATTTGCTATTCTGGGTGAAGGGGCTCGCATACGGTTACCGCTTGGACGTTCTGGTAGATGAACCGGATGTGTCGCCCTTAGCCGTTCAAGGTCCGCAAGCAGAAGATTTGATGGCGCGCGTCTTTGGTGAAGCGGTAAGGAACGTCAAATTCTTCCGTTTCGGGTGGTTTGATTTCCAAGGACAAAGCCTTGTCGTGGCGCGATCTGGTTATTCTAAACAAGGTGGCTACGAGATTTACGTCGAAGGATCAGCGCTAGGGATGCCGTTGTGGAACACGCTCATGGAAGCTGGTGCCGATCTGGACGTGCGGGCAGGGTGCCCCAATCTGATCGAACGGATCGAAGGTGGTCTGTTGTCCTACGGGAACGACATGAACCGCGAAAATACACCACATGAATGCGGGCTGGGGCGGTTTTGTTCGACGCAAACAGCCATCGGGTGCGTTGGGCGTGATGCCCTGCTGCGGGTGGCGAAGGAAGGCCCGACACAGCAGCTCCGCCCGATTGAGATCGCGGGTAAAGTCCCTGCATGTGACCGCGTCTGGCCGATCTTGGCCAATGGAAAGCAGGTCGGGCGCATGACGTCTGCGGCTAACAGCCCTGATTTTGGCACCGGTGTTGGTATCGGGATGGTGAAGATGACGCATTGGGACCCTGAGACGGTGCTGCAAGTTCAAACACCGGATGGGATGCTTGACGCAATAGTACGCGAAAATTTCTGGATTTAGCGCGTTGGGCTGTCGGCGGAGATATTTATAACCAAAAGAATGTGGGCGGTTCGCCCAGCTTGAAAGGAAGAGAAGATGTTTAACGCATTAGTAGTCGACAAAAACGATGAAGGAAAAACATCCGCTGCGGTCAAGCAGTTGGGTTTGGTTGATTTGCCTGCAGGTGAAGTGACTGTCGCCGTTGAATATTCGACTGTGAACTACAAAGACGGGCTTTGCATTGGGCCGGGTGGCGGTCTTGTGCGGAACTATCCACATATTCCGGGGATCGATTTTGCAGGCACGGTCGAGGCATCCGATGATCCGCGCTACAAAGCAGGCGACAAAGTTGTTCTGACTGGCTGGCGCGTGGGTGAAGCGCACTGGGGTGGCTATTCCCAAAAGGCTCGTGTGAAGGCGGACTGGCTTGTCCCTTTGCCTGCGGGATTGGACACACGTCAGGCAATGGCCGTGGGGACTGCTGGTTTCACAGCGATGTTGGCTATCATGGCGCTTGAAGATCATGGCATCAAGGATGGACCTGTACTGGTGACCGGTGCTGCCGGTGGTGTTGGATCAGTTGCGACCGCAATTCTGGCAAAGCTCGGCCATGACGTTGCAGCAGTAACCGGGCGCCCTGAAACGGCTGATTATCTAACATCATTGGGCGCCACACAGATTGTCCCTCGTGAGGACCTGAACGAAACGACCAAACGCCCGCTTGAAGCTGAAACATGGGCCGGCTGCGTTGATGCAGTTGGCGGTGAAATGCTCGCACGTGTTCTTGGCCAAATGAAATACGGCGCGTCGGTCAGTGCTGTCGGTCTTGCGGGTGGGGCGGGTCTTCCTGCAACTGTTATTCCGTTTCTGTTGCGCGGCGTAAACCTGTTGGGGATCGACAGTGTGATGCAGCCCTATGACAACCGGGTACGGGCTTGGGAACGGATCGCAAATGACCTGCCGATGGATAAGCTAGAAGCCATGGTTCAGCCAGCCACATTGTCTGACCTGCCCGCGTTGGGGCGCGACATTTTGAAAGGTCAGGTCAAAGGGCGCGTCGTCGTTGATGTGAACGGCTAAATGGGACCAGTCACAACTAAAAATCCGGGCTTACGCGTTTGCACGCGTGAGCCCGTTTTTATTGCGATGATTGTACCGAGTCGAAGCACTACACCTTTGATGTGAATTTCGGCTCAATTCGCAGTTGAAAGGACTTACGACGCCGTTCGGGCTAAATTTGCTTAACAAACTGTCGTTTCGGTCTCTCATATGCGACAGAATGACGCAAATTGGGGTTATCTGGCCTGCGTTTTACCCACATACTGATCGACACAAAAGAACAGGGAACAGGGGAACTACAATGGCGCTTAAACCACCATTATCGGATCTCCCGATTAATACCGCAGACAGCGGTTTTTATCGGGGCTTTAGCTTAAACGTTACGATTATTTCGAAGATCATCATCAGCGTGCTCGTCGTTTGGGCGATCGTCTGGCCCGAATGGGCTGGCGAAGTGCTTGGGGCTTGGAACCAGGTGATCCTGCGCAATTTTGCTGCGTGGTACATTTGGACAGTGACATTGTTTGTCGTCGTCTGCCTTGGCCTTGCGCTGTGGCCGACCGCTGGCCGGCTGAATTTGGGCCAAGACGGTGAAAAACCGGAGTTCTCGAATTTCTCGTGGTTCTCGATGATGTTTGGTGCCGGTATCGGTGTGGGGATGTTGACCTGGGCGGTTGCCGAACCTGTCGCGCATTTCCAAAACAACCCGTCTGTTATCCAAGGCGTCACAACTGCACTTGAAGCAGACAACGTGCGGACCGCATATGTGTGGTCATTCCTGCACTGGGGACTGGGTGCATGGGCGTGCTATGCAATTGCGGGTCTCGCACTTGCCTTCTTTAGCTACAGACGCGGCTTGCCGCTGACGATCCGGTCGTCACTAACACCATTGTTTGGGAAATCCTTGTCCGGTGTGTTGGGGCATATCATTGATATCGTCGCTGTTGTTGCCACCATTTTGGGCGTGGCGCAGACACTTGGGTTCGGCGTAGAGCAATTCGTGGCGGGTCTGTCGCGCATTGGAATCAGCGGACTTGCGCTAGAAGATGGTTCTGCCACATCGCTGGGTATCGTCGTTGCCTTGCTGGTGATCATGGGGGCATCGACACTGTCTGCATTGTCCGGTGTTGGTAAAGGGATCAAATGGCTGTCGAACATCAACATGGTTTTGTCGATTGTTCTGCTCGGCTTCTTCATCCTGTTTGGTGCGACGTTCTTTGGTGCGACCGCGTTCTTTGTGGGGATCTTTGACTATCTCGTTGCGTTGCCATGGCTAAGCATCAATGTTTACGCATCTGACGGCGTTGAAGGATCCGAAGCATTCAAACTGGCGCAGTGGCAGGGCTGGTGGCCTGTGTTCTACTGGGCGTGGTGGATCGCTTTTGCGCCGTTCGTAGGTTTGTTCCTTGCGCGTATTTCACGTGGCCGGACGATCCGCGAATTCGTGTTGGGCGCGATGATCGTTCCATCATTGATGTGCTTTGTTTGGTTCGCTTGGGCTGGTGGTACTGCCATTGACCTAGAACTAAATGGCGGCGCGGATGGCGTGATCTTGGGCGCGGCGAATGGCGACAAAATCTTCGCGATGACTGCGTATATGCTCGAACCGATCAGTCAGGTTCTGTCGTGGGCCATGGCTGTTATGATTGTGGTCTTGTTGATGACATTCTTGGTGACGTCCGCTGACTCCGCAGTGTTGATCGTAAATACGATCAACGCAGCTGGTGACGAGGGTCCAAAGGCACGCCCACACATCCTGTTCTGGGGGGCCGCGCTTGCGCTTGTTGTGGGGGGCTTGCTGATCTCTGGCGGGACAGGAGCCATCCAAACAGCGATGGTGATCGGGGCCTTACCGTTCTCGATCGTGATGGTGTTGATGTGTATCGCGCTGATCAAGGCGATCTACAACGATGGACGTCGCGAAGCTGCAGGCATTCCGACATTGTCTGACGACATTCCGGATGCGATGCCTGCTGAATAAGCAAATTCGATTGAATGAAGAGGGCCTCGGCGGTAACGCCGTGGCCCTTTTTCGTTTCGGCCCGCTGTGATGTTGGCTGATACTTATAGTATCAGGCAAATTGGCTACGAACGGTTGTTGACCTCTGCGACGTAGGGCTATGTCTGATTAAAAGAAGGACAACTGCTGTGACCGATACCAGCCCGATTATTGTTTGGTTCCGCCGAGATTTACGCCTCGGCGATCACCCCGCATTGACGGATGCCTGCAAATTGGGACGGCCGGTCATTCCGCTTTTTATTTACGATCAGGTGACCGAAAAACAGGGTGCGGCCCCACGCATGCGGCTGGGGCTTTCGGTCAAAGCTTTGGCTGATGACCTTGAAGGGATTGGAAGCAAACTGATCTTGCGGCGCGGGGATGCTCTGACTGTCTTGCGGGACGTTATTGCGGAAACAGGCGCGGACACGGTCCTTTGGTCACGGCAATATGACGTTGCAGCCAAAGCGCGCGACACAGATGTCAAATCCGCGCTGAAAGCGGATGGACACACCGTGCAAAGCTTTCCGGGGCATTTGCTGTTCGAACCATGGACCGTGGAAACCAAGACCGGCGGCTTCTACAAGGTTTTCACGCCCATGTGGAAAACCGTGCGGGGACGTGAACTCGATACTCCGTCGGCCCGACCATCGAAGCTCGCCCAGCCTGACAATTGGCCAAAGTCTGTCGCGCTTGATGACTGGAACATGGGGGGCGACATGAACCGTGCCTACCACGTGTTGCTTCCACATTGCACGGTTGGTGAAGCGGCCGCGCGGGACCGTTTGGACACCTTTATTGCGGAGCGTGTCGAGACTTATCAAAAGAACCGGGATCTGCCCGCCGTCAAAGGAACATCAGGGCTATCTGAAAATCTGACCTATGGCGAGATTTCCCCGCTTGTTTGCTGGCATGCAGGATGGCAGGCGCTACACGATGGTAAATCCGATGCAGAGATTTTCTTGAAAGAACTCGTCTGGCGCGAATTTGCTTACCACCTGTCCCATCACACGCCCCGTATCGAGACGGATAATTGGAAAGAGGATTGGGACGCATTCCCATGGAATACGGATGAACGGCGGGCGGAAGTGAAGGCATGGAAGCAGGGGCGCACAGGTCTACCGTTTGTCGATGCGGCGATGCGGGAAATGTATGTGACCGGGACGATGCATAACCGTGGTCGCATGATCGTGGCGTCTTACCTGACGAAACATCTGATGTGTCATTGGAAAATCGGAAGTGATTGGTTCGCCGATTGTTTGATTGATTGGGATCCTGCGTCAAATGCAATGGGCTGGCAGTGGTCAGCAGGCTCGGGCCCGGACGCCACTCCCTATTTCCGCGTGTTTAATCCGGTGTCCCAACTGGACAAGTTCGACAAGGATCACCGTTACCCGAACCGCTGGATTGCGGAGGGGCAAAATGATCCACCTGACACCGCTTTATCCTACTTCGATGCGATCCCTAAGCAATGGAACATGTCCGCAGATGATCCATATCCCGACGCCATCGTTGCCCCAGATGTGGGACGCAAGCGTGCATTAGATGCCTATCAGTCGCGGGATTTCTAAAGGTAGGATTGCGACGCGCGGCTTAACCAAGTTGTCAGATAAGTCAGTGCTGCGCCCTTTGCCTGTTCTTCAGCGATGTCGGAACGAACTCTGGTCGCCTTTTCCATAAGCGCAGCGTTTGCACCTTTCAGGATCCTACGGGCTTCTTCTGAATCCGAGATTTGACTAGCAATTGACCCACTACCCATACAGCTCGTTAACCCATTTGCGATAACCGTCTTGTATACAGCACCGGCACCAGCATCGGACGCCACACCTCCCGCAGCTTCATCGATGGCCTTGTCCAATATCGCCTTGGGGCCATCCATCTGATCCGCCAACCGTTTTGAGATCTCGGCACCTGCTTTGCCGAATTTGCCGCTGTCGAATTGTCCAAAATAGATTTGCGTATCGGGTGCGCGTGCTTCCTTGAGATAGGCCGTGCATTGTTCGCACGGCGTAAGTGTTGAAAAGACAACAGACTTTGCTGGTAGTTGCTGGGCCGTGGGGTTTTGCCGGAAGTATGAGATCAACATGCTTACTTCGGCGTGACGGTAAGAGCCTGTGTTGATGCCCGCAGCCAAGATGGTGCCCGTGTCGCTGACTAGTAAAGTCGCGACATAATTTCCAAGACCCGCAAACGCGTCCCCTGAACTTTTATCAAGCAGGCCGTAAGCAGCCAGCATATAATAACGCAATGATCGTGTAACACCGGTCTTGTGCGACCCGTCCTTGGCACCCCCCCGCACGTAAGTGTCGGGATCGCGGGATGCGACTTCAACAGCGGCTGCATGTAATCCGCCCTCAGGGAACGGGGCGCTGCCACCGTTGGCACGCATACTCAGCGGCCAGATACGTGGATCATGTTTTTCAAGTGTCACTAGTTTTGCGCCATCCCCAGTTTCAGATTGCAATGACGTCAATCCTTTGACGCTAGGCGATCCAAACCGCACCCAAGACGTTTTTGAATTGGTGTAGTTTGTGTAGATCTTCCGAACAGTCATCGGGCATGATTGGCTACAGTTGATGTAAGCTGGAAGACGCGGGTTTGAGGATTCCCAATAGTGGAACACATCGCCGTCTAAAAAACCGGCTATATTTTTCTGCGTGTAAGGTGTCGCTTTCAGGAAGTCGTGTAATTTGATTGTCATGAAAATGGCCTTGTTTGAACTCAGAAATGGATTGCTCGGCAAAGGGGATTAAGATTTTTCAACTAAGCCTATGCGGTAGTGAAGCATCAATTTTAGTTGCAATCAACGTTTGAGAGCTGCTGGGTCTGATATGACTAGCCAGCGCTGAAACTAATTTCTTCGACGTGCGTGACTCTTGTTAACAAAACACTAATCTTTTCAACAGCGTCGGGGACAGCCTTGCGCATCATGACAAGAAACGGACCCTGCACGATGATCCTGACGACGACCCAAGGCCAAAAAGACTTACCGCGCTACTTTGCGTCCATCTTTGATGTGATGGGAAAAATGAAGCGGGGTCGTGTGGATATTACATTGCCGGACGGTCGGGTTTTTCGGATCGAAGGCGAAGAACCGGGGCACGTTGCCGAGGTCACCATTCATAATCCCGATACTTTTGCGCGGACGATCCGCGAAGGTGATATGGGTTTCTGCGAAGCTTACATGGATGGGTGGTGGTCCACACCTGATCTGATGGCTTTCATGGATCTGATCCACGACGACGACGCGGAAGATATCTACGATGGTTTTCCGGGCCAATTCTTTGTGCGAGCATACGAACGCATGCGGTTCTGGATGCAGCGGAACTCAAAGTCCCAGGCCCGCAAAAACATCTCCTACCATTATGATCTTGGAAACGATTTTTACGGACTGTGGTTGGACGATACCATGACCTATTCGTCAGCGAAATTTCTGACGGGTCAGGAAAGCATGGAAGCGGCGCAGACCGAAAAATACAAATCCATGGTTGACGAAATGGGTGTCCAACCTGGCGATCATGTTCTTGAAATTGGCTGCGGTTGGGGCGGTTTCGCCGAATACGCTGCCAAGGAACGCGGATTGAAGGTGACCTGCCTGACGATCAGTGAGGAACAGTTTAGGTACGCTGTGGATCGTATTGAAAAAGCAGGTCTTTCGGATTTAGTGACGTTCAAGCTGCAGGACTATCGCGATGAAAAAGGCACCTACGACGGGATTGCGAGTATCGAGATGTTCGAAGCCGTCGGTGAACAATATTGGCCCGTGTACTTTGACACTGTGCGTGAACGGTTGAAGCCCGGTAAAAACGCGACGCTGCAAATTATCACGGTCGCTGACAGGCGTTGGGAGATATATCGCAGCCGCCCAGACTTTATCCAGAAATACATCTTCCCGGGCGGCATGCTGCCAAGTCCGAAGATCTTGCGCGACGTTGCCACAAAACACGGTTTAGGCGTGAAACAGTCGATCGAATTTGGTGACAGCTATTCGATCACGTTACGCCGTTGGTACGATGATTTTAACGCAAAGTGGGATCAGGTCGCTGCAATGGGCTTTGATGATCGGTTCCGGCGGATGTGGAACTTTTATCTGACCTCTTGTGCTGCGACCTTTGATAGCGGAAACTGTGACGTGACGCAGATTACCCTGACCAAGGCGGCCTAAGACCGCGACAAACATGGCAGGGTGCGCAGAGGGAGCTATGATATGCCAACCGCCGCCCGCCTAATTGCCGCCATTTGCTTTGGCGCACTTGGACTTGCATTCGCTTACGCAGCCACAACGTACTTCGCAGAGGCCCGACAACCCAGTTACTGGTTCCCATTAAACGGCGGAATTGGCCTAATTGTTGGCTGGGTTATTGCGGGAACGCGCGCCGGCAATGGAACAGGGGCAGGTATCGGAAACGGCATCACGGCCGGTGTCGCATTGCTGTTCTGGGTTTTCTTCTTCGTCTCATTCGTCGACATGATCCAAAAATCAATGCGCAACGCTTATGATGGGCCAGTCGAAGCGGTCGTTGGGATTTTTGAATTGATCGGTGACTATGCCGTTCAGTTCGCACAAGTGGATCTTGGGGTATTGATGCTTGTTGGGTCGGTCGTTTCTGGTTTGATTATCGAATTCGTCGCCGCGCGTTGGTCTTAACGTGAGCGTTTTCATCTACGGAACGCTGCTAGACGCGACACTGCGATGTCGTTTGCTGGGGCGGAATGTATCCGCAAAAGCGGCGACGCTGTCGGGTTATGTTTTGCGCGAACAAAAGTCAGCCCCGCTGCCTGCTATCGTTGCTCAATTTGGCACTATCATTTCCGGTCTCTTGTTGGACGATCTCACAGCGCAGGAAGTTGCGAAACTAGACGCCTATGAATTGCCATTTGATTACAACCCCATACCGGCGGCGATTAATGTAGAAGGTCTGAGCGTTGAGGCGCAGGTCTATCTTCCCGGACCGTCTGTCGACATCTCGGATCGCGAATGGTCTTTGGAACGTTGGCAGGATCAATCAGGTGGACTAAGCCGTGAAATGGCCGTCGAGATTGGCAGCTACGATCCGCCCTTGGCTGGTGATGCGTTGCGTAGGCAGTGGAACATGATTGCTTTGCGGGCATCGGTACGCTTGCGGGCACAAGAACAAGACGCTCCGACAAGGGTGAGAACTGCTGCGCAACCCTCTGATTTTGCAGCGGAACACAGCGGCCCGCTCTCTGGTGATTTCTTCCGACTGGCGCAGTTGCAAGTGACCCATCGCACATTTCAGGACGACACCGCTGGTCCATTGCCACGCGAAGTTTTCATTGGGACGGATGCTGCGCTTCTCTTGCCCTATGATCCGGTGACCGATCACGTCCTTCTGGTCGAACAAATCCGGATGGGACCGATGTTGCGCGGGGCTGCAAACCCATGGGCGCTTGAACCCATCGCGGGGATGATCGACGCAGGCGAGACACCGGAAGAAGCCGCGCAACGCGAAAGCGAAGAAGAGGCGGGATTGCAGGGCGTCGCACTGCAGAAGATGTTTTCCTATTATCCGTCGACTGGTAGCTCCACAGATTACTTCTATTGCTATCTGGGACTGTGCGATTTGCCGGAACCCACGACCTATACCGGTGGCTTGGCAACTGAGGCTGAAGATCTGCGGCTGCATGTGATCCCATTCGATACGGCGTTCTCGTTAATCGAAACCGGAGAGGCCGAAAACGCCGCCATTGTTTCGATGCTTTTGTGGCTTGCGCAGAATCGCAGCCGTTTGCGCGGCACCGCTTGAGTTTGCGCCCTGACAGGCCTACTTAGGGACAACACAATCGAAAGCTTTGACATGTCCTCATTCGCGCCCATTAAGTCCGATCTTGCCGCTGCTGTAGGCAACACGCCACTGATCAAATTGCGCGGCGCCTCAGAGGCAACTGGTTGCACCATCCTTGGCAAGGCTGAGTTCATGAACCCTGGTCAATCCGTCAAGGATCGCGCGGCTTTGTTCATCATCCAAGACGCCGTTGCAAAAGGGCTTTTAAAGCCAGGCGGCACGATTGTTGAAGGCACGGCTGGCAATACCGGAATTGGGCTGGCTTTGGTTGGCGCGTCTATGGGGTTCAAAACGGTTATCGTGATCCCAGAAACTCAGTCCGAAGAAAAGAAAGACATGTTGCGGCTGGCCGGCGCGGAACTTGTTCAGGTGCCAGCAGCGCCGTATCGCAATCCCAACAACTTTGTGCGCTATTCCGAACGTCTGGCCAAGGCGTTGGAGCGGACGACGAACGAAGGCGTCATTTGGGCAAACCAATTCGATAACGTCGCTAATCGCCAAGCCCACATTGAAACCACAGGTCCCGAGATTTGGGATCAAACTGACGGGAAGGTAGATGGTTTTATCTGTGCGGTAGGTTCCGGTGGGACGCTTGCGGGCGTGGCCGAAGCGTTGCAGCCGAAAGGCGTGAAGATCGGTTTGGCCGATCCGGATGGTGCAGCGCTTTATAATTATTACACCAAGGGTGAACTGACGATGACCGAAGGGTCGTCCATCAATGAAGGCATCGGTCAGGTGCGGATCACCAAGAATCTCGAAGGTCTGAAACCCGATTTCAACTACAATATTCACGACGCTGAAGCGCTACCTGTTGTCTTTGACATCATGGAAAACGAAGGCTTATGTCTCGGCGGGTCATCTGGTGTGAACGTCGCTGGCGCAATGCGTATGGCCCGCGACATGGGGCCGGGACATACGATTGTAACGATCCTGTGTGATTATGGAACGCGGTATCAATCCAAGCTCTACAATCCGGCGTTTTTGAAAGAAAAGGGCCTGCCAGTCCCATCTTGGCTGGAACGCGCGCCCGCAGATATCCCGTCGGTGTTTGAAGACGTATGAGCACACCACCAAAACAGTCAGACAGGCGGCTGATTTGGGCAATTGTAGCCTTTATTCTATGCGTTTGGATTGGCTCTGTTTCGTTCGGCCAAACGTTAGATGATACCGAGACATCGATTGCGGACGCCGGACATCAAACGATTGGTGACCTGTTAGGGATCGACATTGAATCTTGGTCAAAGGTCGCGACGCGTACTGAAGGTATATTGCTGCGAAACAACACGTCTGCGTTTGGTTTGGATCGTGTCCGTACGGAACTGACAACTTGGCGCGACGTGTTCGCTGATGCCAAGGAAAAAAACGCAGCGCGTCTCGCGACTGTTGAAAGTCAGATCGCGGCATTGGGCACAGTACCTGCCGAGGATGAAACCGAAGCAGCGGCTGTGACCGCGCGCAGGACAGAATTGATTGCTTTCCGCGATGAACTCGCGGCACCCGGATTGCTTGCCGCTGAGGCGCACGCACGCGCGGTCGGTATGATGAGCGAAGTCGAATCCCAATTGCGTGCACGTCAAACGGTTGCATTGATGGTGCGCAGTGTATCGCCCTTAAACCCAGTCTATTGGCCTGATGCGGCGTTGCATCTGTTTGATGGCGTCAAAGCCATCGGCAACGAAATTACTGCTGGTGTGATGAACCGCCAATGGAATAGCACGAATTTAGGGCGATTACTTTGGGCGTTGATTGCGATTGGCGGTTCAATTCTGCTGTTCCGACGTACGCAAAAATTTATGGATAGTCGTACGGCGTCCACTGCGGACGGGGCGGGGCATCTGGTATCGGATTTCTTTGGTACGGTGTTGCAGGCATTGATCCCGCTGTTTGGACTTGTTCTACTGACGTACGGGTTAACGACTTTAGATGTGTTTGGTGTGCGGGGGGAAACCGTCCTGCGTGAACTGCCGCTAACAGGTAGCACCATCATTTTGGCGTCTTGGCTGGGCAAGCAATTCTTTCCAATGGGGGACAAATACGGCCCCTTGAACCAACCAACAGAGGTTCGGATCAAGACCCGCCGCACGGCTATCATTCTGGCGTGGCTCGTAGGGCTCTGGTGGCCGTATTCTGCGTTTGTATCGTCCGGATCAGATAGCCCAGACGCGATATCGGTGCTTTATTTCCCATTCATTCTGGTCGTGGCCATTGTTCTATTCCGGTTTTCGACGTTGTTGCGCCACGCGCCTGACGCTGCGGCTGGCGAAGACATCAGCGTCGGGCGGACGCGGTCTGTTGTGGGGCGTGTGGTGCAATTGGTAGCCATCGCAGCGCCCGTTCTGGGCCTATTCGGTTACGATGCCGCAGCAAGGGCTGTGTTGTTCCCGACCTGTATTTCGCTAGGGCTTATCGGGGTGATCATTTACTTGCAGTCACTGTGCTACAGGGTCTACGACCTTTTGTACGGCATCGAGGAAGGACGCAAAAAGGCACTTGTTCCCGTTGTCGTAGGATTTGTGCTGTTCATCGTTTCACTGCCGATCTTTGCGTTGATTTGGGGTGCCGAACGGTCTGATTTGCTATCGTTCTGGTCTCGGTTCACGGCCGGTTTTTCCATCGGCGAAACCAGTATTTCCCCATCTGATTTCTTGACGTTCGTGCTGATATTCAGCGTCGGGTACCTTTTGACTGGATTCATCAAGACGTCATTGCGGTCATCGGTTTTGCCGCGCACGTCGCTGGATCTAGGGGCGCAAGATGCGATTGTCGCGGGTTTCGGATACGTCGGGATTTTTCTTGCTGCGGTCATCGCAATCACCAGTGCGGGGATTGATTTGTCGAACCTTGCGATTGTGGCGGGTGCTTTGTCCGTCGGGATCGGTTTTGGATTGCAAACAATCGTGTCGAATTTTGTATCGGGGATCATCCTTTTGATCGAACGCCCCGTAAGCCAAGGCGACTGGATCGAGGTCGGCGACCGCATGGGGTATGTGCGTAATATTTCGGTGCGGTCTACTCGCATTGAGACCTTTGACAGATCCGACGTGATCGTTCCGAACGCCGACCTGATCAGCAATCAGGTCATCAACTGGACGCGTGGAAATCTTGCGGGACGTCTGATCCTATCCATCGGCGTGGCCTACGGAACGGACGTTGATAAGGTCGCAGCTATCCTGAAAGACATCGCTGAAGCGCACCCGATGGTGATTATGACACCGCCACCGGCGATCATGTTCGTGAACTTTGGTGCTGATGCGTTGGAATTCGAAATTAGAGCGATTTTGCGGGACGTCAATTTTGTGGTTTCCGTACGCTCCGAGCTGAATTTTGAGATTTCGCGCCGCTTTGCTGCCGAAAACATCGAAATTCCGTTCGCCCAACGTGACATTTGGTTGCGCAATCCGGAAGTTTTGCGCCAAGCTGATAGCGGGAAACAAGCCGATGACAGTAAAGATATGACCGAAACACCGAAATTCGCACAAGAACCGCATCCAGATGTTGAAATGTCTGATCCGGATGCTGGGGATACCACATGACGACGACGCCGTTGTACCTTGAAGACGCTTATCGCCGTGAAGCCGCAACGCGTGTGACCCAAATCACGGATGAAGGCGGGATTGTGCTAGATGCGTCCTTGTTTTACCCGACTTCAGGTGGCCAACCCGGTGATAGCGGTGTTGTGCGTTGGGGGCTTGCCGAAGACGAAAACGCGATTGAGATTGCGACGACCGTCAAAGGTACCGATGGCCAGATCGTATTGGTGCCAGCAGAACCGTCCGCATTGCCGCCTGAAGGGACGTTGGTCAGACAGGAAATAGCGTGGGATCGCCGTTACAAACATATGCGGGTTCACACGGCGCTTCATCTGCTGTCGGTTGTCATTCCCTTGCCCGTGACAGGCGGGTCCATTTCGCCGGACAAAGGGCGTTTGGACTTTGATATGCCAGAAGCGCCAGAGGATCGCGAAGAGATCGAAAAGACGCTCAATATGTTGATCGACTGTGATTTCGCCGTGAACGAAGAATGGATCACGGACGCCGAAATGGATGCCAACCCCGGGCTCGTGAAAACGCTTCGTGTGAAACCACCGCGCGGGACTGGACGAGTGCGGTTGGTGCGCATTGGCGTCGGTGATGACACGGCTGATCTGCAACCTTGCGGCGGCACGCATGTATCGCGGACATCGGAAATCGGACGCGTGCGGCTTGGCAAAATCGAAAAGAAGGGCAAACAGAACCGCCGGGTTTATTTGCACCTCGACACGTGATCCGGTCAGCGATCTTTCTTGGTGCTGCTATCACTGTATTTGCCGCGACACCCGCCGCCGCCCAAACATTCGAGGGCTGCACAAAGGCGGAACGTGGGATCATCATTGCAGCACTGGATCGGTCGAAACGGCTAGTCCTCACGGCAGCGACCGCGGTTGGTCCAACGCCGGTTTACACAAGGTGGTTTGGCAAGTTTAGTCCGCGCAACGGCGATTTAGTTCGGCGGAACCTCAAAGCGGTAGTGTCAGCAGTCCGGACCGGTCAAGTCAGTGCAGCCTGTGTCAATCACGGTGTCGGCCTTTGTGATCAGGACACCTATGCCTTCGTCGATCCTGACGAACATTACGAAGTGAAACTCTGCCCGAGCTTTTTCCAGATGCAAACGATGAAAGAACTCGACGACGAAAGCGCGGCTGCGGGGAATGGAACGCGGGCAGGGACCCTTATCCACGAGATCACACATTTCACAGTCGTCGCCGGAACCGATGATATCTGCTATTCGCGCGAAGTCTGTACTGAAATGGCGATTGATGCGCCCCAAAATGCGTTGATCAACGCTGATAGCTATCAGTATTTTGTTGAGGATGTGACGTATTACGGGGTCGAAGGCGAATGACCTTCCAATTGGCCTGTCGGATTACGGCCTTGGTTGGCCTAATCTTGTTCGTCATTCTTGTCGCAGTTCCGGGCAATTACACCGCAACCTATGGCGTCGCTGCAGATGCGGGCGGCAGTTTCATGGGCCACAGGGCCAGTCCGCTATTCTTAGGTTTGGCGGTACTGTTATGGGGGCTCAGCCAGAACCAAGACCGCGATGTGCAGCGCGTGGTTTGTATTTGTATGATTATAACGTTTGCGGGTGTCGCCTTGACGGGTATCTCTGCGTTCCTTGGTGGGATCGCATCGTCGGTCGTTTTATTAGCGGCAGTCGGTGAACTGTTGATCGCCGTTGCATTCTGGTACATCAGCCCTAGGGCCTAGGGCCTAGGGCCTAGCGGGCAGCACCGTGCGGCTGTCTTTGCCGGTCTGGCGTGCGGTACAACGCTGTTTCTTCCTCCGGCAATCCCTCACGTGATAGCAGGATCGCAATAGGGCGCAAGGCAGGCACATGGCTGCAGACAACCAAGAGCATGACCATGATCGGGACAGACAGGAACATCCCCGGAATACCCCAAACAGCGCCCCAGAACGCAAGTGACAAGATAATCCCAAAGGACGACAGCCGCAATGCGCGTCCCATCATCATCGGGTCAATGATATTGCCGTTGATGAACTGAATGACACCCGCGATGCTGACGATCACAATTGTGGTGGCAGGATCGTGAAACTGAACATGCGCTATGAGCGCTATGAGCGCAGTCGCAATGATCGACCCGACATTGGGCAGAAAATTCAGCATGAAAGTGATCAAACCAATCGCAACAGCCAATTCGATGTCGAAGGTCACCGCCAAGGCGTATGTCATAAGGCCTGTCAAAGCACTGACAACCGTTTTGACCCAAAGATAGTAGTTCACACGCCAAATGATCGACGAGATGATCTTACTGACACGTGCCGCTCTTTGTGGATCGCCAATGAGGTTCACTAGCTTGATGTCGAACCAAATCCGCTCAGCAAAAAGAAATCCAACAAACAAGATGACAAGAACCGCTGCTTGGGTCACATCACTGGCGCGTCCGGCCAAGGTCCGCGCGTAACTGCCAACGTCGAAAGACTGTAAGGCGCTGAGAATCGCAGCTTCGGTGCCTTCACCCATGAAACCAAACAAAGACGCGACTGCCGTCGGCGCCTGTTCTGCAAAACTGACCGTCGTGATTAGGACGTTGTTGATCTGGGTGAGCATAAAGCCTGATGCCGCCATCAACGCGGCTGCAATCAAAACAAGGGCTGCAATACTCGCGACAACATCCGGCACCCGGAACGGACCAAGGCGTTGACGCGCGATAAAGTCGATCACAGCACTGGTCAGGCTAAACAACACAATCGCAGTCGCCAGCGACACAAGCATGAACCGGGCCTGTACCAACAAGAACAGAACCACGGCAAAGGCGATAATGATCAACGCAGCAGATTGGACCCGCGCCAAATCGACGGTGCCTTGCTTGTGAGATTGAGGATCAAGTTTGGGCTGCATATGTCCGGCTTAGTTGGTGGCGACGACATGCGCAATATAGGCACTAATCGTGTCATCGGTAAGACTTTCGAAAAAGGTGCAAAAACCTGGAACTTAGGGTCTTGCAAACCGCCCCCGCTTGGCGATAAACCCCGCGCAACGGACAGGTGGCCGAGTGGTCGAAGGCGCACGCCTGGAAAGTGTGTAGGCGGGAGACCGTCTCCAGGGTTCGAATCCCTGTCTGTCCGCCATTCCCCATCAACGATAATTTCCATAGTTTGATTGTTTCTACAGTTGGACTGAACGAGCTCATTTTCGAGTCTTTAGTTCAAGGTATCGTGCACGTTTACAGAAATTACGTGACCTGTCCTCCGAAACCTGTCAGCCATTTTGTATTTAGTTTGGGGGATTAGAGATGAACGATACGATTAAAGGCAGCAACAACATGCAAGCGGACTTGATCCAGTTTGCACGGCGCCTGTTGGAAGAGCAGGGCCAGGAAGTGAGTGGTCAGTCCGACAAGCAGATTAAATCGATGTTGGATCAGATACCCCGCAATGATCAGATCAAATTGCTTGCAATGCGCTCTGCGTACCGGCTTGCAGGTGGAACGATTGAAGGAACCCAAACTTTGGCGCAGCAGCAGGCAGGTGTTGGTGTCGTGACTGCCGATCCGGCAGCAATGGCACGGACAATCCAAATGATTGTCAAAAACTTTGACCATTCGACGCCAGAGGATGGCAGTGTCTTTTGGACAGGCGTGGACCGCAACAAGCTCCGGTACCTGATCTCGACGTGGAACAAACAACATCCGACGAAGATGTTCGGCCAGCTTGAAGCGACAACAGATACGCGTTTTATGGATGGCGTTTTGGGAGGCGACTGGAATACGGGGGGCGGCAAGACCTATTTTGACGCGGCGTCCACGGCTTTGGGGCGCGGTGCGACCGGCCACGTGACCAGCGTACAAATGTACGGTTTGCAATCATCGCCCGATAAGATTTTCACGAATGTCGAATTGCCAGCGCTTCTCAAGTCCATGGACGATGATCTCGCGAACAATAAACAGCCCAAAATTACGAACCTGTCCATCGTCGTCATTAATCCGATTGGATATCCCGAAACTTGCCGTACGTTCACGAACCTACAAATTTGTAGCATCAACTTGATCAAGAATATTGGGGGCAAGGCGCAGATCTATAATGCGTCTCAAGGGGCCGCTGCGGGGAAAGTTGGGCTGCATGGTCCGACACGCATTCCGGCTCGCGTGCGTCACTATTGGCTGCAAAAGTACCCGGTGCCAATCAGCGCGACCGCACAGACGATTGCGCAAAACGTTGCATCAATCCTGTATGGGCCTGACCGGTTTGATTTTAATAAGCAGCTCTGAATAATCCGTGACCTTGTCGCGTGTCGGCTTTGTGCCAACGACACGCAATGGGTCAAGCTTGGGAGTGCGATGCGCTAGTCGAGTCGTTTGCTACCTTGGCGGGTCTGATTTGACCTGGCGAAAATTCTGCCCGCATCAAAAAAGGGGCCGGCGAAGCCGGCCCCTGATATTTTTTAGAACGGGATTTCATCGTCCAGGTCGGACCTGCTACTGCCGCCGCCACCTGAATCGCGACCGCCACCGCTTGGGCCGCTGTCATATCCGCCGCCACTACCACCTCCGTAGCCGCCGCTGTCACCTCCGTAGCCGCCACCACCGCCACCGCCTTGGTTGTCACCACGGCCGTCAAGCATCGTCAGTACGCCGCCAAAACCTTGCAGGACAACTTCTGTTGAATATTTGTCCTGACCGGACTGGTCCTGCCATTTACGTGTTTGCAAAGCGCCTTCGATGTATACCTTGGATCCCTTACGCAGGTATTGCTCAGCGATACGGACAAGGCCGTCATTAAAGATCGCGACCGAATGCCATTCAGTCTTTTCGCGGCGTTCGCCTGTGTTTTTGTCTTTCCAAGTCTCAGACGTCGCGATGCGCAAGTTGCACACCTTTCCGCCATTCTGAAACGAACGGACTTCAGGGTCGCGGCCCAGATTCCCAATCAAGATAACTTTGTTGACCGATCCAGCCATGTCTAAACTCCCCAGCGATTCTGCATATTCGATTTGGCGCAATCTACGTTTCTCCGCTCAGAGTTAATAGTCCGTTGACACGAGAGATTGGCAATTTCTGGAAAAGTTATTAGGTTCGCCGCAAGCGACACATTGCAAGGCGCCTGTTTATGAAAAAAGTAACCGTGTTTTTGACGACCTTCGGGATGTTTGCGGGATCCGTCGTTTGGGCTGATACCGTGTCGACCCGTACCCGTTCAGGGCTGTTGCAAAGCCAGTTATCCGTTTTGGATGGTCGCGCGACATCACAATATTCCAGTTCGATCCGGCTTCAACCGCCTCGGGCCATTGTGCCATCGGCGCAGCCGCAGACGCCTGCATATACCGGTCTTTACAAAGGCCCGTTTCTGAATGTCGCGCGATCTGCCGCACAGCGGCACCAAATTCCAGAAGATTTGTTCTTGCGCCTTGTTCAGCAGGAAAGCGGCTGGAATGCCAATGCGGTTTCGGTCAAAGGCGCGCTTGGCCTCGCCCAGTTGATGCCAGATACGGCGCGCGGCTTGGGCGTTGACCCACGTGACGCCGCGCAAAATCTCGAAGGCGGCGCACGCTACCTCAAGGCGCAATACGATAAATTCGGTGATTGGCGTCTCGCACTTGCAGCCTACAACGCAGGGCCGGGTGCCGTTGAGCGGTACAACGGCATTCCCCCATACAATGAAACCCAGAACTATGTGCGCGTCATTTTCGGTAGCTGATTAAACAGGCCGCAACCCTTTGCCTGCGCCGTTCTTGCGGAAATGCGATGGTGTGTGGCCCATTTTGGCCTGGAAGCTGCGCGTAAAGTAAGCAGCGGATCGAAACCCAAGGTCTTTGGCAACGTCAGCGACAGGCGTGTCCGTTTCGCGCAGAAGCAGGCAGGCCTCGTAGGTGATCCGGTCGCGCAGCAGTGCCAGCGCCGATCTGCCGCATGTCTGATTACAGCAGCGGGTCAGGTGGGTTGGTGTTACGCCGAGTGCGGCTGCAAAATCCGCGACACCCTGTGCCGTCTTGTAGTCCCGTTCGATCAAGTCCGTATAAGCCGCAACCAGGCGCGCAGCTGTGCCTTCAGTGCGATCATCGACGGCCCGCACTTGGGTGAGCGCCATTTGACGTTCGAAGAAAACGGACAGCAGTCCCAAGTGGTAATGAGCCGCGCGGGAATGCGTCTGTTGCGTAGCGGTGAGTTCTTGTTCGATTGCTTCGAACATCGTGGCGGCCTGTTTTTGGCCTTGAACGTCGCGGAGCCGCAGATGAACCGGTTCATCAGGCCATTCGCCCGCCATCGCGTTTGGAATGGTCAGTATCGTGCCAAAAACGGTTGGACCTGCCTCATATCCATACATCACATTTGCGGGCAGATAGATCAGGTTGTTTGGCCCATAGCCATGCGTCATGCCGGCGACCGTGATCCGGCCCTGTCCTTTGGTGATGAACAGAAGACGGGGCGACGCGTGACTCCGCATGGCTTCTGTACGCCAGTTGCCAGCCAATTGGTTGTACGCAATTGGTGTCATGGAAAGCGAAGTAGATTGCATCGTCTTAACCGACGGTTGTGATCTTGGCAGTGTCATTGCATGTCCCCACAGCAGCTATGTACAATTCTGCCAAGCAAGAACCCTTAAAACAATGGGGAATTCATGTTTGAAATGTGAAATCTGTGGACAAATCTGTGGATGAAATCGGTATTGTTGCCCAATCCTTCATTCGTGCGCGGAACCAGGTTCTTTGACGCTTTGCGTATCGGCGCGAGGCAATGATAGTGGCTTCACGTGCTTGGGCGAGCGACATCTTACCTTTCAGGTGCGCTATCAGCTCCGGGGCACCGATTGCTTTCGACGACAAATGATCGGGATTCCAAGCGGGTAACATCGCCTCTGCTTCGGCAAGCGCACCCGCTTCCAACATCAAATCAAAGCGCTGTTCGATCCTTGGCGTTAGCCATTCTTTCGGTGCATCCAAAACGATAGGTGTAACGTCTGTCAATGGCAGTAAAGGGGCAGGGGTATTATCTTGCCAATCGGCCAATGTCCGTCCGGTGGTCGTCAGAACTTCCCAAGCACGCTGCACACGGACCGGGTTCTTTGTGTCGATCCGTGCGGTTGTTTCGGGGTCAAGTTCAGCCAATAAAGCTCTGTAGTCTTGGGCATCTGCTTGTGCGCGTACGTCGGCTGGTGTTGGCGGAATATCTGCCAAACCTTCGGTCAATGCCGTCAGGTACAGACCCGTGCCCCCCACAATGATCGGACGTTCCCCGTCTAACAGCTTGGCCACGTCGCGCAGCCAATGCCCGACTGAATAGTTGCCATCGAACGGAACATGCCCGTATAGTGAATGTGGCGCACGCGCGAGATCCGCATCGTCTGGTCGTGCCGTCACGATGCGCCAGCCATCAAATACCTGTAATGCATCAGCATTTACGATCACGCCGCCTTGGGTCTCGGCGATATGTAGCGCAAGGGCGGACTTGCCTGACGCCGTCGGCCCCGCGATCACAACTGGCCTGTCTTTCGAAATTGTAATCATGTCAATCGATTAGGCCTTCTGTGGCGGTTTGTCGTGTGGCGTGGTCGTATCAATCGCGATCAATAGGGATTTCCGTCACTCTGCCATTGTACCCAAGCCGTTTTTGCGACATTTTGCGCGAAGTTGGAAGACACGCATTGATCATAGGGGCACACATCATGGCGGACACCGAAAAAGCAACATACAAACGGGTGATGTTGAAGATCTCGGGCGAGGCTTTGATGGGCGACACCGCCTTTGGTCTGCATCCGCCAACAGTCCAGCGGATCGCTAAGGAAGTGAAAACTGTCCACGACATGGGCGTCGAAATTTGCATGGTGATCGGTGGCGGTAATATCTTCCGCGGACTTCAGGGCTCTGCCCAAGGGATGGAGCGCACCACTGCTGACTACATGGGGATGCTCGCCACTGTGATGAACGCGCTTGCGATGCAATCCGCCTTGGAAGAACTCAACATCCACACACGCGTCATTTCCGCGATCACGATGAACGAAGTGGCGGAACCCTACATCCGTCGCCGTGCCGTGCGCCACCTTGAAAAGAAACGTGTGTGTATCTTTGCAGCCGGAACGGGCAACCCGTACTTCACGACAGACACTGCGGCGACTTTGCGTGCCAATGAGATGAACTGCGAAGCGATCTTTAAGGGGACGAAGGTCGATGGCGTCTACGACAAAGATCCAGCCAAGCACGATGATGCAGAACGCTATGATAAAGTCAGCTATGACGAAGTTCTGCAAAAGCACCTTGGCGTGATGGACGCATCCGCAATCGCGCTTGCCCGCGACAACCACCTTCCGATTGTTGTTTTCAGCTTGGATGAACCGGGTGGCTTCCGCGGTATCCTTGCGGGAACGGGTACTTCGACGGTTGTGCACGACTAACGTGCAACTTTAGGCCAAATCTTGCGTAACTCTTATAGGGTGCTGATTGTTGCATCCTATACAGATGACGTTTTTTAACGTATAGCGACGGAAATCATGCGGGGCACAAGCCCCAGAAGTAAGAGCAGAACACATGTCAGACGATTTTGAACTTGATACCGACGACCTTGGCCGCCGTATGGATGGTGCAATTGCAAACTTGCGCGTCGAACTTGCGTCCTTGCGGACGGGCCGCGCGTCCGGTTCTATGTTGGAACCTGTTATGGTTGACGCATACGGGTCAATGACCCCAATCAACCAAGTCGGGACCGTGAACGTGCCTGAACCACGGATGGTGACGATCAACGTATGGGACAAGGGCCTTGTCGGCAAAGTCGAAAAAGCGATCCGCGAAAGCGGTTTGGGCATTAACCCGCAGCTGAACGGCACGATCATTATGTTGCCCATTCCTGAGCTGAACGAAGAACGTCGCCGCGAGCTGGGCAAGGTTGCTGGTGGCTATGCCGAAAACGCGCGCGTCTCTGTGCGGAACCTGCGTCGTGACGGTATGGACCAGATCAAGAAAGCCAAGGCCGACGGGATGTCCGAGGACGATCAGAAGTTCTGGGAACAAGAAGTCCAAGACTTAACTGATAAATACATCAAAATCGTTGATCAAACGGTTGAAAGTAAACAAGAAGAGATCATGCAGGTTTAAGTCGACTTTAGCTGATCCAAACCGAGCATTCACTGGAAGGAGGCCACAAGATGGCCAAAGACCTGAACCCCGAACACACCGGCCCCGGCCACGTTGCGATCATCATGGATGGCAACGGACGCTGGGCGCAACAGCGGAATCGCCCGCGCTTGTTCGGTCACCACGCAGGCGCAAAACGCGTCCGTGAAATCGTGAATGCTTGTCCAGACATCGGTGTCAAATACCTGACGATTTTTGCTTTTTCGACTGAGAACTGGAAACGGACCCAAACCGAAGTTTCGGGCCTCATGCGTCTGTTCCGTCGTTACATTGAACGCGAAGCGCGTGATTTGCTGGAAGAAGGCGTGCGCGTTCGTTTCATCGGTGACCGGATGAAGCTGGATGCAAAACTCGTGACTCTGATGGATAATCTCGAACTTCTCACGTCCAACAATGACCGTGTTCATTTGACGATTGCGCTGAACTATGGCGGTCGTGATGAAGTGACACGCGCCGCCAAAAAGATGGCTTTTGAGATCGAACAGGGTCGTTTGACGCATAAAGATGTTGATGCGGAAACCCTTGCGAAATTCCTCGATACGCAGTTCCTGCCTGATCCGGATCTGGTGATCCGTACAAGCGGTGAAGCACGGATTTCGAATTTCTTACTTTGGCAATCTGCTTACGCGGAATACGAATTTGTCGACACGCTTTGGCCGGACTTCTCTGCCGAGGAATTTGGTAATGTTGTGGGCAATTTTGGCAGCCGCGAACGCCGTTATGGCGCGGTTTCTGCCTAAGATGTCGGACGAAACGCCTGCCCAAGCGGCAAAATGGGATGATCTGACCGTTCGGATCACATCCGCTGTCATAATGACATTTGTCGGCGCGGTCGGCGTGATCCTCGGCGGGCATTGGTTCCAGATGATGGTCGTCTTTGTGACGGCTGTGATGGTCTGGGAACTGTGGATGATGATCCGACCCGAATCCGCAACCTCGGGCATGTTGTTGGCAGCATTGGTGGCTTCAGTGATGTCGGGCCAATTGCTGGACGAAACATGGATTGGTCTTGCATTGTTCCTCGTGGTCCCCAGCGTCGGCGCATTCTATTTGCGCAAGGAAAAGGTCACATTCTTCTTCTTCGCGCTCGGCATCCAAGTCGCAGGTTGGGGACTGGTTAGTTTTCGCAGCGATTACGGGTTCACTTGGATTTTATGGTTAATGACTGTCGTCATTGCGACGGACGTTTTTGGCTATTTCGCAGGCCGTACGCTCGGTGGGCCGAAGTTTTGGCCGTCGATTAGCCCCAAGAAAACATGGAGCGGGACATCCGCAGGTTGGATTGCCGCCGGTGTCGTCGGGTTCATTTTTACGCTGTTTACCAATGCCGGCTGGTCCATCGTTTGGATTTCGATGGTGCTCAGCTTTGCCAGCCAAATGGGTGATATCGCGGAAAGCGCGCTGAAGCGGCGGATGCGGGTTAAGGACAGTTCGGCCCTGATCCCAGGTCACGGTGGCCTGTTTGACCGGTTCGATGCATTGCTCGGTGCGGCGCTGTTTATGCTGTTGGTCGCTTACGTCTTCAATGTTCCCGGAGTGGCCTTTTGAAGACTGTCAGCGTTTTTGGAGCGACAGGATCGATTGGTCAAAATACGCTCGACCTGATTAAGCGCGATCCACAAGCATATGATGTTGTTGCCTTAACCGGTGGTAGCAATGTGACGCAACTGGCTGCAGATGCGATTGCGTTAAATGCAGATGTTGCAGTCATCGACGATCCGGATTGCTACGCCGAGCTGCAAAACCTTCTTTCGGGGACCAATGTCGAAGCCGCGTCTGGCAGTGCAGCAATCGTGGAAGCGGCCAAGCGGCCGTGCGATTGGACAATGTCTGCGATCGTCGGTGCAGCAGGCTTGGCCCCAGGTTGGGCTGCATTGGAACAAGGTAAAACGCTGGCGCTAGCGAACAAGGAATCGCTTGTGACCGCTGGCCCCATACTCATGGATCACGCGAACCAGCACGGGGCCACGGTGCTTCCCGTCGATAGTGAACATTCTGCCGTCTTTCAGGCGTTGATCGGTGAAGATATCGCAGCAGTCGAACGGATCATCATCACGGCGTCAGGCGGTGCATTCCGTGATTGGCCGCTCGAGGATTTGCCGAACGCATCCTTGGCCGAAGCATCAAACCACCCGAATTGGGACATGGGACAGCGGATTACGATCGACAGCGCGTCGATGTTTAACAAAGCGATGGAACTCATCGAAACCAAAGAGTTTTTCGGCGTCCGTCCTGATCAGATCGAAACGATTATCCATCCCGAAAGCTTGATCCATGCGCTTGTTGGTTTTGCCGACGGGGCGCTGATGGCGCATGTCGGTCCGCACGATATGCGGCACGCGATTGGGTTCGCGCTGAACTGGCCTGTGCGTAAAGATTTGCCCGTCCAACGTCTGGACCTTGCCGCAATAGGATCGCTCAATTTCAAAGCGCCCGAAGCTGCACGCTATCCCGCCTTGCAAATCGCGCGTGACGTGATGGACGAAGGCGGTCTTATGGGCGCTGCGTTTACGGCCGCCAAGGAACAAGCACTTGATAGTTTCATCGCGGGCGATATCGGTTTTATGGACATGGCGCCGGTTGTGGCTAAAACTTTGGACACCATGACGTCGCGCGACGGGCTGAAAAATGTCAAAATGACATTAGATACGGTCAATGAAATAGACCAACTTGCGCGCGTGCGTGCGATTGAGATCACAAAAACACTGAGGTAGACCTTTGGACCTGACACAAATCTTGCCTGCCCTTGGGGGTACGGCGTGGACATTGATCTTCTTTGTGATCGCCCTTTCGGTGATCGTCGCGATCCATGAATACGGTCATTACATCGTTGGGCGTTGGTCTGGTATCCACGCAGAGGTGTTCAGCCTCGGCTTTGGGCCTGTGATTTTTGCGCGTACGGATAAACACGGAACCGTTTGGCAAATCGCGGCCTTACCATTCGGCGGATACGTGAAATTTCTAGGCGATGCGAACGCGGCAAGTGTCGGGTCAGACGGCACAGTCTCGGAAGCTGATATGCGCCGGACAATGACGGGTGCACCCCTGTGGGCAAGGGCTGCGACGGTTGCCGCGGGTCCGATCTTTAACTTCATTCTCGCCATTGCCATCTTCGCTGGCTACTTGATGTGGCAAGGGGCGGACAAAACGCCGCTGACTTATGGGGCGGCCCCCGAATTGCCTGCGATCTATCAATCAGAGCTGCAACGCGGCGACGAGATTATCGCAATCGGTGGCATCCCAATGAACGACAACGATGCCTCAACGGGCACGTTGGATGACATTCCTGTATCGCCGACAGTTGATTATGACATCCGTCGGGATGGCGTGGACATGACGGTGCAAGGTCCGTTCCCGATTTTACCATTGGTAAGTGGCATTGCGCCACGGTCTGCCGCTGATGATGCAGGTGTGCGGATCGGCGATTTTATTCTTGCCGCAGACGGTGAACCCATCATTGCGTTCCGTGATCTTGTTGCGGCGAAGGATGCGGCAGGCGAAAAACCGCTGGAATTGACCGTCCTGCGTGGCGACGAAACGCTGACGTTGTCCATGGCTGCACGCGCGGTCGATCTGCCGTTGCCCGAAGGCGGGTTCGAACAACGGTTCTTGATCGGCATCAACGGTGGCATCTTCTTCGAAGCAGAACGCGATTCTGTCGGGCTGTGGACCGCTTTGAAATCCGGAACCCAGCAGTTGTGGTGGCGGATTACAACGTCGTTGTCAGGATTATGGCATCTTATGACGGGCGCAATTTCCAGCTGTAACTTGTCGGGACCCGTAGGGATCGCGCAAACGTCCGGTTCTATGGCACAGCAAGGGGCAGGGAGTTTTGTTCTCTTTATCGGCATTCTGTCCGCCGCCGTGGGTCTTTTGAACCTGTTCCCGATTCCCGTATTGGACGGCGGGCACCTTGTTTTCCATGCCTACGAGGCCGTCGCACGCCGGAAACCGTCCGAATTTGCATTGCGCGTACTGATGTCCGGTGGGCTGGCTATCATTGCGACACTGATGATCTTTGCATTGCTGAATGATCTGATCCTTTGCCCTTGATCGGTCACAGGGCTGCCCAGATGTTGCCTTAATTCGCGGTCACAGTGTGCTCAGCAATGCACAGGAGTGACCAATGCAGACGATTGCACAAGGCTACAAAAGCGTTTCCCTTCTTGTTGAACTCAACTGGGACCGTATTTTGACGACCGCGACAGTGATTGGATCACTGTATGCTGGAGCCTACATTATGCTTGGCTAATTCTTTCACCAAATGATGTGGACGATGATCGAACGCACCCCAACGGGTGCGTTTTGTGCTTTTGACAACCCTGTTCGGACAGGGTACGCCTTCGGGCAATAAACACAGTCAAAGCGGACGATCGAATGCACCTCAAATCGCGGTATGCCTCTGGGCGTTTTAACTCACTTATGCGGACTGTCGCGATTGTTGGTTTAGTTGGGGCATTCAGTGGCGTAGCTGATCCGGCTCTTGCGCAAAACTTTGCATTCAATGCTGTGACAATCAGCGGCAACCAGCGGGTTGCCGACGGAACCATTCTGACTTTTGCGGGAATCGCGCGGGGCGAACAGGTGACTGCGGCGACAGTGAACGATGCCAGCCAACGTATTCGCGAATCTGGCCTGTTTTCAGAAGTAAATGTGCGCACGCAGGGCAACACGCTTGTTATTGACGTCGTTGAATTCCCGACGGTCAACCGCATCAACATCGAAGGCAACAGCCAAGTCCGCGATGCGCAGCTGCTTGAGGTGGTCCGGTCCGAACCTCGTCGCGTCTATACGCCGACCCAAGCCGAAGCCGACACCGCTGCTATTACCGAAGTGTATGCAAGCCTAGGTCGGATCAATGCCGTGGTGACACCGCGCATCATTCCGCTGTCCGATAACCGCGTTGATTTGGTGTTCGAAGTGGTCGAGGCTGGCCTGACGGAAGTCGAACGCATTTCTTTTGTGGGTAACCGGACTTATTCTGAAGGCCGTTTGCGCCGTGTGCTTGAAACGAAACAGGCGGGTATCCTGCGCAGCGTGATTTCACGCGACACTTTTGCGGCCGACCGGATTGCGGTTGATCGTCGTGTTCTTACTGATTTCTACCAATCGCGCGGTTACGCAGATTTCCGGGTCCAGAACGTGGATGTGGCCCTGACGCGTGAACGCGACGCCTATCTGGTGACGTTCAACGTCCAAGAAGGGCAGCAGTTCAAATTTGGTGACGTGACCGTCAGCAGCGCGATCCCTGAAGCCGATGCCGCCGTTTTCCGAAATGCACTGAAAACGCGGTCTGGTGCCACTTATTCCCCAGAAATGCTTGACAGTGATATTTCGCGGTTAGAGCTTTTGGCGACGCGCATGGGTATCAATTTCTTGCAGGTTGAACCGCGCATTACGCGTGATGACCGCAATCTGCGCCTAAACGTCGAATTCGCGCTTGTGCGTGGGGAACGCATCTTTGTCGAACGCATCGACATCGAAGGAAACTCTACCACGTTAGATCGCGTCATCCGGAACCAGTTCCGTGTGGTCGAAGGCGATCCGTTTAACCCGCGTGAAGTCCGCGAGTCCGCAGAACGTATCCGCGCCTTGGGTTTCTTCCAGAACGCTGCCGTGAATGCGCGCGAAGGGTCTTCTGCCAATCAGGTGATCGTAGACGTTGATGTTGAGGAAGGGCCGACAGGTTCGTTGTCCTTTGGTGCGAACTTTAACACGGACGTGGGTCTGGGCCTTTTGGCCAGCTACAAGCAGCAAAACTTCCTCGGTCGCGGTCAGCGATTGGATTTCCAAATTTCGACAGCTGAGACAAACCGCGTCTTCAACTTTGATTTCTCTGAACCAAACTTCTTGGGGCGCGATCTGCGTGCCGGTATCGGGATCGACTACCAAACGACCGACAACGAAAACGCAAACTTCGATACGGAACGGTTCACGCTAAGACCATCGTTGAACTTCCCGGTCAGTGACAATGGTCGTCTGACAACATTCTATGCGTTCAGCTACGAGGATTTGACGGACGTGTCTGATACCGTCAGTCAGGTCATCCAAGAAGAGGCGGCTTCTGGTGCCATCTCTACAAATTCCTTGGGTTACACATACAGCTACGACAGCCGCCGCGGCGGGATCGATCCGCTGACAAGTTTCGTGTTCCGCTTTGGTCAGGAATTCGGGATTGGCGACGCGGATTATATCCAGACGACTGCACTGGCTGCTGTGGAGACAAAGGTTCTAAGCGAAGAACTGACTCTGCGGGCCACGATCGAAGGCGGCAGCTTGGACTACGCAAACAACAACAGCCGCGTGACCGACCGTTTCTTCCTTGGGTCGCGTTTGATGCGTGGTTTTGATGCCGGTGGTATCGGCCCACGTGACGCGGATACCGGTGACGCATTGGGCGGAAACAAATTCGCGGTCGCGCGTCTTGAAGCGGAATTCCCGCTTGGTTTGCCAGAAGAATACGGAATCTCAGGCGGTCTGTTCGTCGATCACGGGTCAGTCTGGGACGTTGGCAATACCTTTGACGCTGATGTTCTGTACAACGATTACACGGCGCGGACAGTTGTTGGTGCGACGATCTTCTGGACAACGCCAATCGGTCCTCTGCGCTTCAACTTTACAGAAGCCCTTGATGCACAATCCGAAGACGAGACGAAATCGTTCGACGTGACAATTTCGACAAACTTCTAATGCTGCGATTTGCGCGTATCTGCTCTTTCACCATCGCGGCGTTCCTTGGTTCACCTGCGATGGCTCAAGATCAGACGGTCGTCTTGCCTTCGCCCATCATGGTCGTCGACTTTGAACGCATTTTTGTTGAAACGCTGTATGGTCAGCGGATTTCTGAAATGGTGTCTGAAGAACGGGCGCGTGTACAGGCCGACAACGATCGTATCGCCGCCGAACTTCTGGCCGAAGAAACAGCGCTGACCGAAGCGCGCGCCACAATGAACCCTGCCACGTTCCGCGATGAAGCGCGGGCGTTCAACGAACGCGCACAAGCGGTCCGTATGGACCGTGAGGCCGAACAAGCCAAGTTGGTCCAATTGCGCGATACGGAACGGTCGCAGTTTCTTGAACGGATTCGCCCGATCATTTTGGCACTGATGTTGGAACGCGGGGCTGTGGTGTCCATGGATCGCCGCGCCGTCATTCAAGCAATCGGCAGCGCAAATGCGACCGAAGATGCGGTAAGCTTGATTGATACGACCCTCGGTGATGGTTCTCGCGACCCCAGCGAACGTCCTACCTTGCGACCGATCGGCGATACAGATGGCTTGCCAGAGGTTGCGCCGATTATCGCTGATGACGCTCTAGAGCTGCCATTGCCGCAAGACGACTTGCCGCAATCTGAGTGACTAGGTAAACAAGTCTAAAGCAGTGGGTGGTGCAAGTCGTGCGGCCCCGAAGACCAAGAAAGAAATCCCGATGTCCGAGACACCAACATTCGCCGATATTCACCTGATTCAGGCTATTCTACCGCACCGGTATCCGTTCTTGTTGGTTGATAAGGTGCGTGACATCGACGGGACGTCTTCTGCTGTGGGCATCAAGAACGTCACGATGAACGAGCCGCATTTTCAGGGTCATTTTCCGGGCACACCGATTATGCCTGGTGTGACGATTGTTGAGGCGATGGCGCAGACTGCCGCCGTGATGGTCGGCACGACCATGGGCCTGACCGAAGGCAATTTGCTGGTGTACTTCATGGGAATCGATGGTTGTAAGTTCCGCCGCAAGGTTATTCCCGGCGATATTCTTGAAATGAAGATCGAAACAACACGCGGCAAAGCAGGCGGCAAAGTCTGGAAATTCAAAGGCGTGGCAACTGTTGATGGTGAAATGGCAGCTGAGGCTGAATTTACCGCGATGATGGACATGCAAGGCTAATGGCCCGTATTCATCCCAGTGCTGTGATCGCCGAAAGTGCCAGCATTGGGCCTGATTGCATCATTGGACCGTTTTGCGTCGTCGGACCCGACGTTGTGCTTGGGCGCGGTGTCACGTTGAATAGCCATGTTGTTGTCGATGGTGATACGCATATTGGCGATGAAACTACGGTGTTTTCGTTTGCTGTACTTGGTGAGATCCCACAGGATTTAAAGTTCGACGGCGAAAAGACGAAACTGCGCATTGGGGCACGGAACCGTATTCGCGAACATGTCACCATGAACACTGGCACCACCGGTGGCGGTGGGATGACGCAAGTGGGTGATGACAACCTATTTATGGCGGGCTGCCACGTCGCGCATGACGCGCATATTGGAAACCGTGTCATCGTGGTGAATAACAGCGCGATCGCAGGTCACTGCGTGCTCGAAGACGATGTGATTGTCGGCGGGCTTTGTGGCGTTCACCAGTTTGTCCGGATCGGAAAAGGTGCGATTATCGGCGCTTTGTCGATGGTCACGTCAGACGTTATCCCGCATGGGCTTGTGATGGGACAGCGCGGCGAATTGGATGGGTTGAACCTTGTTGGCCTGAAACGCAAAGGCGTGGCACGTGGCGACATCACGGCTTTGCGCGCGGCGTTCCAGATGCTCAAAGATGGTGAAGGCACGTTCCACGATCGCGCCGAAAAGCTGCAAGAGGAAAGCGACAGCGCTTTTGTGCAGGATATGGTCCGCTTTATCCTTGGCACTAGCGACCGTGGTTTTCTGACGCCGAAGTAATGATTGCGTTGATTGCAGGAACGGGCGATTTGCCGGCTGCGATTTTGCATCGCGTACAGAACCCTGTCGTGGTCTGTGCATTGGCAGGATTCACCCCAAACATCGACGTCGATATATCGTTTCGTATTGAACGCTTAGGGAGCTTTCTTCAGGCTTTGCATGAGCGTGGTGTGACGGAAATTTGCATGGCAGGCGCGATCAAGAGGCCACCTGTTGATCCAGCTGCCATAGATGCCGCGACTATGCCATTGGTGCCACGTATTCAGGCAGCAATTGCAAAAGGCGATGACGGTGCATTGCGCGAAGTCATTGCGATCTTCGAAGAACATGGTTTCGCGATTGTCGCCGCACATGACATTGCACCTGATCTGTTGCCGCCTGAAGGCGTTCCCACGCAGGTTCAGCCGTCTGACTGGCACAAAGCCGACGCAATGGTCGGTCAGGCGACTGTCGCGACCATGGGCCAAGGGGACATCGGACAAGCCTGCGTCATTCGGAAGGGGCAAGTCGCGGCAAAAGAAGTCGCCGATGGCACAGATGCGATGCTGGCCAAATTTCATGAAGAATACCGTGACGGTGAAGAACCCAATGGCTTGATTGCCGAACTCTCTGATTTTGTCGGGGACGCGCTTAAGCCCATATTGGACAAGATAAAAGACACGCCCCCCGAAGCCGTGACGGCCGACGATGGAATCCTTTTCAAAGCTCCGAAACCAGACCAAGATCGGCGTGCCGATTTGCCCGTGATTGGTTTCGAAACCGTAAAAGGCGCAGCAGAAGCAGGACTTGCAGGGATCGTGATCGAAGCGGGCGGTGTCATGGTGCTTGATCTGCCAAGTGTTGTGGAAACGCTCGATCTACATGGCATGTTTCTTTGGGTGCGTCCCAAGGGGGCGGTATGAAGGTCTTTATCATCGCGGGCGAGGTATCTGGCGATAAGTTAGGTGGCGCGTTGATGGCGGGCTTGCACAGCTTGACCGATGTCCGGTTCGACGGGGTTGGTGGTGACTTGATGCAAGCGCAAGGCTTGCAAAGCCGTTTCGCGATGGAAGAGCTCAGCGTTATGGGCTTGGCCGAAATACTACCTAAATACAAAGCCTTAAAAGCACGTGTTCATCAAATGGCGCAGGCCGTGATCGACACGAAACCCGATGTCCTGATCACGATCGACAGCCCTGATTTTTGCCTGCGCGTGGCAAAGCTTGTGAAAGCTGCGACAAACATTCCCACAATCCATTACGTGGCACCGACCGTGTGGGCGTGGCGGTCAGGCCGTGCGGCAAAAATGGCCCATCACATTGATCATGTCCTCGCACTATTCCCATTTGAACCGCCGCTGATGCAAGCCGCTGGCATGACTTGCGACTTTGTTGGGCATCCGGTTGTGGCGGAACAAATTGCCACTGATGCCGAAGCGCGTGCATTTCGCGACAAACACGATGTCACCGGACCGTTGATCCTTGCATTGCCGGGGTCGCGGAAGGGCGAAGTGACACGCCTCGCCGAACGCTTCGGCGAAACATTGGGGCAGGTGGCGCAAGCCCATCCCGACGCGACAGTTGTGGTCCCTTGTGCGGCCCCTGTAACGACATTGGTGCGAGAACTGACGCACAGCTGGCCAGTGACCACGCTTTTGATCCCAGCCCAAGCGACAGCGACGAAACGTGCTGCATTTCGGGCGGCAGACGTCGCATTGGCGGCATCCGGCACCGTATCGTTAGAACTGGCGGCCAATCAGACGCCTATGGTCATCGGTTACGACATGGCGTGGTTATCGCGGATTATTATCGGGCGGATGCTGAAGGTCGACACGGTCACATTGGTCAACTTGGTGTCTGACACGCGGGTCGTGCCAGAGTTTGTTGGCAAAGCGTGTCAGCCAGATCAGATGGCGGCGGCGCTTTTGAAAGTACTTGATGACCCGTCCGCACAGCTAGATGCCATGCAGCTAACAATGAAACGGCTAGGGCAAGGCGGCGAAGCCCCCGGACTACGGGCAGCTCGTTCGGTCCTTGCGGCGTTGCAATAGACGACCATCTAGAATGATCAGGCCTGCAGCCAGAATTGCAAAGCCAAAATAAGATCTTATAGGCAGTTCTTCACCTAGAACTATAGCACCTAGAATGATGGCAACTGGGGCTACCAATAACGTACAAAGCATCAGGTTGCCGGCGCCGGCCATCTTCAACACCCTGTAATACAAAAGGTATGCCAGTGCCGTGGCGATCAAGGCGTAGTACCCGATTGCAGCCCAAGTGACAGGTTGCAGGTCAAAACGGATCGGCCCTTCGTAGATCAACGCTAGCGGCAATATGATGACGCTCGATCCCGTTAACATGCCTGCGGCCGCTACATGGGGTGATAGCCCAACCAACCGTTTCTTGGCCCAAACACCGGCTAGGGCATAACTGATCGTGCCGCCGATGACCGCAAGCTGGCCGAGCGACCGAAGGTCAAACGACAAAAAGGCATCCAAGCCGATCGCAGTTGCGACGCCAAAGAAGCCAACAGTCACGCCGATCCCCCGTCTGAGGGTTAGTTTCTCATCTGAAAAGAACATAGACGCCGCAAGCACTCCAAAAACGGCTGTCGCGGCATTCAGGATCGACGCTAGTCCCGTTTCGATATGCAGCTGACCCCAAGCCATCAATGAAAACGGGATCACATTGTTCAACAGCCCCATAATCAGGAACGCAAACCAAACGCGTGGATCCCGAGGAACTGCAAATCCTTTGAAATAGACAACAATCCATAGGACGAGCATTGCCCAAACTGTGCGGTGCGCCACGGCAGTCAAAGGGCCTATTTCATCAAGCGCGATGCGGATGGAAAGAAACGATGCGCCCCAGATAAGCGACAGCAGACAAAGTTCGATCCAGGCGCGTGCGGACATGGTTTGTTGTTTGATCATGCCAACATATGGGAAGCGCGGGTCTTTCTACGCAACCCGAAAGATGCGGAACGCCCACGAAAAAGCCCCGCCGCGTGATGCGACGGGGCTATTGTTTGTAATCGTCGGTGTTCTTAGAACTGATAGCCGACTGTCAGACCAACCGCGATTGCAGAGTTGTCAGCGAATTCAACACCGGATGCGTCCGTCGCGTCACCCAATTTGACATACTCAAGACCGCCAGTGAATTTGACGTTGTTGTACGTGTACGACCCACCGAAACCAAATGCGGTTGAACCGTCAGTTGGTGACAATCGGGAGGCTTCACCGCCGTTGCCGTCTTCGTATGTGACGCGTGCAAATACCGACAGATCATCATTGATCTTACGACCAACACCCAAACGCAGTGTTGTCACGTCGTCGTCGATACCAGTAACGCGACCGCCACCAGTCAATGCTTCGTAACCATTCGGGCGTACTTCCCAAACAGACCATTCAGCCCAACGGATCGAACCGAAGACCAATGTGTCGGCAGCAACGCCGGATTGGAAATCAAGTGTCACAGATTGCGGCATCTCGATTTCGAAATCAGATGTACCGCTGACAGTTGGCACGGCTGGAACGGATTCTGTTCCAGCGAATGTGTGCGTGTAACCTGTTTCATATGTCAGTGCGACGCGCAGTGCGATTTCTGGACGCTCATATGCAGCACCAACAATATAGCTTGTTTCACGGTTCGCATCTGTTTCAGCAGTATAACCGAGTGTGCCAGCTGGGGCCCCAGCAGCCAAAGCGCCCGCTTGTGCATTACCGGCAGCAGCAGCAGCGGCAAGACCACCACGGACCAATGCATCTGGAATTGCGATGTTAGCTTCGGATTCGACGCTGCGAACACCCCCGTAGACGGAGATATTTGGCGTTGCCTGATACTTCAGAACCAAAGCAACTTGGTTACTATCCCAATCGGCACCCAGGCCAGTATATGCGCCAGCTGTGTAGTCTGCGTTTGCACCATATGGCTGGTTCAAGAACAGGCCCACATCGAACTGCTCATTGAGTTCATATTTCAGCGCCACACCAAGGTTGGTGTAGTCTTCAGACATGTTGTCCGTGGAACCGCCGCCCAAAGTGGCAGGGTAATCCCCAGATACGTCTGGACGTACTGATGAGAATGACAAAGCAACGTAGTTACCTTCCTCAAACAATACTGAATAGTTGTTGCCGCCGCGCTCGATACCACCGGCAGTTGCTGCTGTGGTTGTCAGCATCAAAGCCGCTGTCAATTTAAGTGTATTCTTCATGTCTCCATCCCTGTCATGAAAGTGTCTCCCTAGGTCAGCCTAGGGACGTAATGCCGCATGCGTCAATTAATGACGCCGCGTCAGAGGTTTGCCTAGATGGAAACGGTGCAATTAGGCACTAGCTGCCCGATTTCGATTTTGTAGCGTGATATTCATGTAGTTCGCGCCAAAAATGATGATCGCGCCGACAAAAACCCAGATATCGATGGTTTCACGATACAGAACCATGCCCACAATCGCGATCGTGGGCAGCCGCGCGAAATCGATTGGCATGACGATGTTTGCGGGCGCGAGCGATAGGGCCGTTGTCAGGCAGAAGTGCGCCAAAAGCCCTGCGCAGCCTATCCCAACGACCCAAAAGACAGCGATTCCTGTCGGGATTGCGATGTCTCCATCGAAGCCCGCGCTGATCAGGCCAAACACCAATTGTGTGACCGTCAGGTAAAACAGAATTGTCGCAATGGTTTCGGTTCGGGTCAGCTTTCGCGTGAGGATCGCTGTCAGCGCAAATGCAATCGCGCAACTTGCGGCGGCCACCAAACCTGGACTTATTTCCGTTGGGTCGGGGCGGGCGACGATCAGAACGCCAATAAAACCTAATACCGCTGCAGCGATCCCAACGCGTGTGATTCGTTCGCCGAGAAGAAGCGGCGACAAGAGAATCACCCAGATTGGTGTGGTGAATTCAAAGGCGAAAACTTGGGCCAGCGGCAGGACTGTGATGGCATAGAACCACAAGTTTTGTCCGGTAAAATGGGCGAGGTTCCGAATGCCGTGCAGCTTCCAGTTTTTGGTTGTAATGTTTGACCAAGCGCCCGTTGCCGTGATCACGACGAACATAATGCACAGTCCGGTCAGGCTGCGGAAGAACATGATTTCAAACGTGTCCAAGCTATTGCTGACTTCACGGCCAGCGACGGCCATCAAAGTGAACGACACGATGGACCCGATCATCCAAAATGCGGCGCGAAGCGTGGGTGACATGTCTGAGAATCCTTCACACGACTGCGTGGACCTTTGTCCCCGAACACCGCTACGGTATCTCAAGTAAAGCAAAAGGAAACGTCAGATGTTGCGATGGTTGCTACCAATTTTGATGTTCGGAACTGCCGCGTCGGCGGATGCCGTCGATGACGTGATGCAGGCTGCAGCGAATGCCTTTGACCGGATGCCGCGGTTAGAACGTGTCGCGCGCATTGAAGGCGCATGTGGCGCAGACAGTGACGTGAACCAAGACGTCGCATATTGCGCAACCCGCAACGTTGTTTTGCTGAGCGAAGCCGCAGCGTCGCGGCCGGAAGCGCCATATTTAGTCGCCCACGTAATAGGGCACGCGGTACAGGTCCAGCACGGGATCGCAGACATAGCGCTTCGCGAGATCAGAGCGCGCCGCGCCGAAGAACCGACCCTTCGGGGGTATGTTGCTAGTCAGGTCGAATGTATCGCTGGTTTTTTGATGGCGCGGGCAGGGCAACAAGGTGCCTCTTTGACCGATTGGTTTAACGCGGAACCTTTCACCGGCACCCACTGGGGGCGTGATCCGCTGCGTGTCGGGCCGCAGGTGTCGATTGGATTGGACGGTCGCAACGCGCGGTTTATGCGGGGCCAAGCGGCCGCAACTTTGCAGGATTGTGCAGCCGGTGAATTCGGCGCAGAGCTGTTGCTCCGCGCCTATAAAGGATGAATATCAGACTGTAAGTGCTTGATTATTCCCACTCAATCGTTCCCGGAGGCTTCGATGTGATGTCGTAAGTCACACGGTTGATGCCTTGGACTTCATTGATGATCCGCGTTGCGGTTTCACCCAAGAACTCGTGGCTGAACGGATAGTAATCGGCTGTCATTCCATCCACCGATGTCACAGCACGAAGCGCGCAGGCGAAATCATAAGTCCGGCCATCACCCATCACACCAACGGTACGCACAGGCAGGATCGCGACAAACGCCTGCCAGATATCGTCGTACAACCCGTGCTTGCGGATTTGGTCGATATAAACCGCATCGGCCTTGCGGAGAATTTCCAGCTTCTCGCGGGTAATCTCACCGGGACAACGGATCGCAAGACCCGGTCCGGGGAACGGGTGGCGACCGATGAACGACGCAGGTAAACCAAGCTCGCGACCTAGCGCACGCACTTCGTCTTTGAACAATTCGCGCAGTGGTTCGACCAGTTTCAGGCCCATTTTCTCGGGCAGGCCGCCAACGTTGTGGTGGCTCTTGATGGTAACTGATGGGCCACCAGAAAACGAAACGGATTCAATCACATCTGGGTACAATGTACCCTGCGCGAGGAACTCCGCGCCTTCGATACCATTTGCGTACTTCTGGAATACGTCGATGAACAGCTTGCCGATAATCTTGCGCTTGGTTTCGGGGTCTGATTGACCGTCAAGCTCGCCCAAGAACAATTCCTGCTCGTCGGCATGGATCAACGGCATGTTATAATGGTCGCGGAACATGGTGACGACTTCTTCAGCCTCACCTTGGCGTAGCAATCCGTGGTCAACGAACACACAGGTCAATTGATCACCGATCGCTTCGTGGATCAATACGGCAGCCACAGACGAATCGACGCCACCGGACAAACCGCAGATCACCTGCTTGTCGCCAACCTGTTCGCGGATCGCGGCGATAGCCTGTTCGCGGTACGCGCCCATCGTCCAATCGCCGGTGAAGCCTGCAATGCGGACGAAGTTTTCGTACAACTTTGCACCGTTCGGTGTGTGGTGAACTTCAGGGTGGAACTGGACCGCATAGAAATTGCGGGCCACATCTGCGGTCACCGCGAACGGTGCATTTGGCGACGTGCCATAAACCGCAAATCCAGGCGCAATTTCAGAGACATGATCGCCATGGCTCATCCAAACTTGTTCTTTGTCGGCTGCGAACCAACCCTCCAACAACGATAGTTTACCTTTCGGCGTCACAAACGCGCGTCCGAATTCGGCCGTGCCATGACCGCTTTCGACTTTGCCGCCCAATTGCGTCATCATCGTCTGCTGACCGTAACAAATCCCAAGAACAGGCAGACCCATACCCCAAAGGCTTTCGGGTGCGCGTGGCGACCCTTCGCGGGTTACGCTATCGGGACCGCCAGACAGGATCACGGCCTTTGGCCCGAATGCGGCCAAAAACGCATCGTCGACGTTCTGGTAAGGGTGGATTTCGCAGTAGACATTCAGCTCGCGCAGGCGGCGGGCAATCAGCTGGGTGACTTGGCTACCGAAATCAATGATCAGCAGGCGTTCATGATGCATATTTTCCATGATCGTCTCGTAAAACCACGCGGGCATTTGCGCAAGGGGCAGTGTGGAAACCCTGACTAACGACCAAAGTATTTTCGGGTATGATTGCGCCATCGGAGGATGAACCTATGCAAGTCTTTCAACATGCTTTGGCACGCGTCGCAGTCTGGAACCTCGCGGGGTTTGGCGGGATCAAAGAACCACGAATGAAACAGCAAGCCTTAGGCTTGGCGTTACTGGATGCGGAACTGGTGACATTGGTCGAAGTCAATCCGGTCAGTCATATCTACGCACTCGCCGCCGAAATCGCGCAATATGGTATCGAATACGACGTCGCGATCATCGAACAACCGGGTAATCTGCACACCGGATTTCTGTTCAAGAAAGGCGTCGACGTCAGCCATTTGCGTATGATTAACGGGTCCCAAGGGAACTACACCCGCGGACGGCGTGCTGTTGCGATTGATGTCAAAATTGGCAAATTCGCCGCCACCCTCATCGGTGTTCACCTGAAGGCCGGACGCGACAAAGCAGATCAAAGATTGCGGGATAGTCAGTGCAAGGTCATCGGGAAGTGGATTGATGATCTGCGCGACACTCCCGGATACAAGCGCGACACCATCCTGTTAATGGGCGATTTCAACATGATTCCCGGTCAAGACGTCAGCAATTTCCATCATCTCGGTGGTGATGACGTGATGGATTTCGTTTCCTGTTGGGACCTTCAAGACCGCTTTAGTCACATTCTGGACAAAGGACGTGCGAATCTGTTGGACGGTTTCGCTGTTTCTCGGGCGTATTCCAAAGACTACGTGCGTGGTTCTTTACGCCTGTTTCCGATGCATTGGACAATGGACATGGGCCGAGAGCGGTTCAAAGATGAAGTGTCAGATCATCTGCCATTTGTCGCAAGCTTTAAAGTCTTCTGACCAAAATGTCGGTTTTGCCCTTTATAGGACGCAAAAACGTCAGGGCTTGAATGGACAGGTCGCTATCACGGGGCCAACACAAAAGCCTTAAGGATGCCGTCATGTCTGACACCACAGCCCCAGCAGCCCCAACACGCCGCGCCAGAGGAGGCGGAGGTGCCGCCCGTCGCGCCGCACGGACTGCGGTGAGCGTCGAGACTGCCAAGTATATTGAACGGAATGTACCCAACTACGAAGTATTGACCGAAGAAGCGCTGGATGTGATCGAAGCCAACGCTGAAACGGTACTGGCCGACATTGGCGTGAACTTTGTCGATAATCCCGAAGCACTCGAACGGTGGAAATCCGTCGGGGCCACTGTCGAAGGCGAACGGGTGCGTATTCCACGTGGTTTGGCCCGTAAATTATGTGCAACAGCCCCGAGCCAATTTACGCAATGCGCTCGCAATCCTGAACGCAATGTCGAGATCGGCGGCAAGAACCTTGTTCTGGCTCCTGTTTATGGACCTCCATTTGTACGGGACGCCGAAGGCGGGCGTCGCTACGCCACAATGGATGATTTCGAAAAGTTCGTGAAACTGGGCTACATGTCCAAATGGCTGCACCATTCTGGCGGGACGGTCTGCGAACCGACTGACGTAGCCGTGAACAAGCGCCACCTCGATATGTTACTAGCGCATATGGTCTACAGCGATAAGCCATTTATGGGGTCCGTCACCGAACCATCGCGGGCGCAAGATTCGGTGGATATGTGTAACATTCTGTTCGGCGAAGATTTCGTTCAGAACAATACAGTGATGACTTCGTTGATTAACATCAACTCGCCCCTGACATTCGACAGCATCATGATGGGCGCGCTAGAGGTTTTTGCCAAGAACAACCAAGCCAGCATCATCAGCCCGTTCATCGTCGGCGGGGCAATGGCACCGGTTTCCATCGCGGGGACATTGACGCAAGTCTTGGCCGAAGTTCTGGCAGGCGTCGCATATTCCCAAATCATACGACCGGGCGCGCCCGTGATCATGGGGACATTTGTGACGTCTATTGATATGAACTCTGGCGCACCGACATTCGGGACACCAGAGGCGTCACATATCACATACGGGGCAGGGCAATTGGCACGGCGTTTAGGTTTGCCATACCGGTCAGCGGGCTCGTTCTGCGGATCGAAATTGCCGGATGCGCAGGCGGCTTACGAGACAGCAAACAGCCTACAGATGGGGCTGTTGTCTGGCGTGAACTTCATGCTGCACTCTTGCGGTTGGCTGGAAGGTGGGCTTGTCGCTTCATTCGAAAAGTTTGTGATGGACGCAGATCAGCTGGGCACTTTGCATCACTTTGCGAAGGGCGTGGATATGTCAGATAACGGCCAAGCCATGGGGGCCATCGCTGAAGTGGGTCCGGGTGGTCATTACCTTGGTTGTGAACACACGCAAGCCAACTTCAAAGACGCGTTCTGGCGGTCCGATCTTTTGGATTACAAACCGTTCGAGACGTGGGACGAAGAAGGCGCACGAGACACCCAAACGCTCGCAACTGCGCGTGTCAAAAAGATGCTGGATACTTACCAACAGCCGGCACTTGATCCCGAAATCGAAGCGAATCTGCGTGCCTACGTCGCGGCCAAAAAGGCGTCGATGCCAGACGCATTTTCCTGATCTGGGGCCTAACCAAACACCAGCCGCGGCTGGCTTGTCGCACGCAACAGTTGCGATTCAGACATGATCGCGACGAGAATATGAATATGGCGAGACGGCATGTATGTGCCCGTCTTTGCCAAGCGCGTATCATTCATTTCTCGTTCCAAATCGAACAATTTCATTAAAGCAACACCGGGCTCCGGTACCGGGTCGATCGGCATGTAGCGCGCCAGATGTGTTGTTCTATCGTATCCGGCTAGGCCGTGACGGGCGGCATGGACCAATAGTTTAGGGCGCCGTAAGTCATTGATGTAGCTATTAATGTCTTTCATTTTCTGGTTCTCACTTGATATTGAATTCAGCAGGTCCAGATTGTCTTCGCATGACATTGTAGGGTGTTGCGCAATCGTGGTTTTTGTAGAACGATGGTCTCAGAAAGTTTTACCTTTTCGAAACAATGGTTGTGGTGTGAACAAACTATTAACCATTGAGTAACAATACACGCTTAAGTTGTACGCTTGGGGATTCCGCCTGTTCTTTTGGCGAAGCAAGCGAAGTGTGGGAAGGGAAACGAATGCGTAACATGACGAATGTTGAATCGTGTCACAACTTACCAAAGTGGGTGCCAACAGCCGCCCGACATTACCTAGCACATACAGAAGACGGGCTTTCCATACGCGCCCTTGCTCGTGCCACTGACTGCCATCCATCCACAATTCTGCGGCAAGTCCGCCGGTTCGAAGGGCGACGGGATGACCCGTTGATCGACGCGGCGCTTAAATCGCTTGCAGAACAAACAGACGGAAAAAATGTAAAACAAGAGACCAAACAGATGAAAATGTCCGGTGGATTTGATCAAGCGCTGACGCAAGAACGTATCGACAGCGAAGCAAAGCGTATCTTGCGCCGTATGTGTGAACCACGCGCTGTTTTGGCGGTCGCCCGCGAAATGGAAACGGCCGTTGTTGCCCGCGAGAACGACGAAGGTCAAAGCTTACGCACCGCCATTGTGGACCGCGAAATTGCGCAGGCCATGGCGTTGAAGGAATGGATCAATTGCCCGGACGATGGCAGCCGCATTCGACGGTACTTCATCACCAATTCGGGGCGGGCTGCATTGCGACGCCTGACGGCAGCAGACGAAAACAAAGCGCATGGGTTTGCAGAACAGCGCGGTACTTTCGATCCTGATCTGGACGGCTGGACGTTCCCGAAGGAAACCGACGGCATGCGCAGTCGGTCCCGTTACTACGCGACAGAAAGTCCGCTTCTGGGACTGGCGCGACGTAAGGACCGCGATGGATCACCATTTTTGACAAACGATCTTGTGAAAGCCGGCGAACGTTTGCGCGAAGACTTTGAATTGTCACAGATTGGTGGTCCGGGTGTGCGGACCTATGATGGTTTCATGGAAACGATTGAGGTGCCAAAAGACAGTATGATCCCGGAAGGAGCGATCAAAGCGCGCGAACGGGTACAGGCCGCCATGCAGGACTTGGGCTTGGGGCTTGGGGATGTAGTACTGCGGTGTTGCTGCCTGCTTGAAGGTCTTGAAGTGACAGAACGCAATCTTGGTTGGTCGGCACGGTCCGGCAAGATCGTGCTGCGCATCGCCTTGCAACGTCTCAAGGTCCATTACGAAACGACGCAAGGCAAGTTTGGTCCGATGATTGGCTAGCCACTATGCGTGCCGCGCAGTTCTGACATGCAACCGTATCGGACTGTTGGACATTGTCCCCGCATGACACTAGGTAACATGTGACAAAAGGGGATATCCTATGGCCACGCGTGACCTCAAAATACCTGCCCAGCGGCATCCGGAAAAACAGCGACGCGCAGATGCGCCTCAGCCGAAGAAGCCGGACTGGATCAGGGTCAAAGCACCAACGTCCGAAGGCTATAAACAGACCCGCGACATCATGCGTGAAAACAAACTTGTGACAGTCTGCGAAGAAGCAGGCTGTCCCAACGTTGGCGAATGCTGGAGCCAAGGACACGCGACCATGATGATCATGGGCGAGGTTTGTACACGGGCTTGTACATTCTGCAACATTGCAACTGGTAAACCGCCAGAGGCGCTAGACGTTTTTGAACCGGGTCGGGTGGCTGATGCGGTGAAAAAGCTTGGCTTGAACCACGTCGTCATCACATCTGTTGATCGCGACGACGTGGAAGATGGCGGCGCGGAACATTTCGCGCAGACAATCCGCGCGGTGCGTCGTCAATCGCCCGGCACAACCATCGAAATCCTGACGCCCGACTTTATTCGCTGTGATGAAAGCGTCTTGAAAATCGTTGTTGATGCGAAGCCTGATGTCTTCAATCACAACCTTGAAACGGTGCCTGGCCTGTATCCAGAAGTCCGGCCCGGCGCGCGTTACTTCCATTCTTTGCGTTTGTTGCAGCGGGTCAAAGAAATTGATCCGTCGATGTTTACGAAGTCCGGCATCATGGTCGGTCTGGGCGAGGACCGCCAAGCTGTTGTGCAGGTCATGGAAGACATGCGTGCCGCTGACATCGATTTCTTGACGATTGGCCAGTATTTGCAACCGACGCCGAAACACCACGCTGTTGATCGTTTCGTAACTCCAGAAGAATTCGCAGCTTACGAAAAAGCGGCCTATGGCAAAGGGTTCTTGATGGTTTCAGCAACACCTTTGACACGGTCGAGCTACCATGCCGGTGACGATTTCGCACAATTGCGGGCTGCGCGGCTCAAGAAACTGAGCGCAAAGTAGGGTTCGATTTACTATAGTCCCGCATTTGTCGTGCAATGATCGCGGCTTCTGCGGGGCGGGCATAATGGAAACCTTGGCCAAGCCGTACACCAAGCGCCTTGAGTGATACATGTTCCGCTTCGGTTTCGACGCCCTCAGCGACAAGAAATGCGTTCATTTCATTGGCAAAATGGACCATCGCTTTCGTTAAGGATTGTTTGACAGTACAGCTGTGAATCGCTGAAACGAGTGATCGGTCAAGCTTGATCACGTCGGGCTTAAGGCTGACGATTGTATTCAACCCAGCATATCCCGCGCCCACATCATCAATGGCAATACCGATCCGTTTGTCGCGCAAAACTGTCAGCGCCTGCATCAATTGCGGGGTTTCGACAATGATTTCCCGTTCGGTTAGTTCAACCAATAACCGGTCGGTCGGCACGCCTTGCATCGCGTCCATAAACAGCGGGGACGCAACCGTCAGCGGCGACGCATTCACGCTCAGGTAGGCCTTCGCTGGCATTTCTGGTAGATGGGTCAGCGCCAGTTGGATCGCTTTCACTTCAAGTTCGATTTGCATGTCGCTGCGTTGGGCCTGCGCGAACCACCATTCCGGCCCAAGTCCCGGATGAACAGAAAAACGGGACAACGCCTCAGCGGCCATGGGACGCCCATCGCTCAGCGATACAATGGGCTGCAGGTGGATTGATAGGGAATCATCTTGGATGACGCGGGACAATTGTTTCTTCAGCGCATTAATCTCATGTTGCGCGTCAAAGTGTTGTTTTAGCGACCGCGTTGTCAGTTTAGCGAACATCGATACCGTCGCGATGTCGCGTTCGCTGATGTCATCGCGAGGCGCATGTGCGTAACAACAAAACATCCCGAAATAACCGCTTCGGCTTTGTCCAATCGGAACCGCAACAAAGGATCCAACATCAGCTTCGCGGACAAAGGGTAGATTTTGGATTTGTGGAATGTTGGCGGTATCGTTGATGATGCAAGGCACATCACCCACAGCGATTTTGTTGCAAAAGATATGATTTGCAGGGATTTTTCGACCGACCTGCACGTAGTTGTTCGTGTCGATACCCGACACGTGCCGAAAAACGACACTGTCCGGATAGGCTTCCGATACGTAGGCCACATCCATACCAAGATGCAGCCGCACCGCTTCAAGCGCATCATCGATGACGTCATCGGGCAGTTCTTGAGCAGGATCGTGAAGAAACATGTTTCACCGGCAGAACAATTACCTCAGCAGGTGTACCGGAACAGAACTTAGCAACGCGTAAAATCTAAAATGTGTCTGAGGTGATCAGCGCCGAAGCGGCGTTACCGTCAGCGCGTCGGGCCATCCCCAGATCACTTCAATCGCGTAAAGCGCCCCGCAAACGGCAATGATCCCAAATACCAACAGGACTCGCGACAAAGGCGGCGGGTTTTGCGCCCACCGCTTTGCCCGCAATAGCCACATCGGGTTCACGAAGCGTCATCCGTGAAGCGGACCTTGCCGATGTAGGGTAAGTTGCGGTTGCGTTGCGCAAAATCGATCCCGTAGCCCACGACAAATTCATCCGGAATCTCAAAGCCAATCCAATTGGGTTTGTAATCCACTTCGCGACGCGCGGGTTTGTCGAGCAAAGCGATCGATTTCAGGCGGGCAGGGTGCTTGGCCTCAAGGAATTCCATCACATGATGCAGCGTGTGACCTGTATCAATGATATCCTCAACGACAAGCACATCGCGCCCTTCAATCCGGCCGCGCAGATCTTTGAAAATCCGGACTTCGCGGCTGCTTTCCATCGCGTCGCCGTAAGACGATGCCTCAATAAAATCGACCTCGACTGGCAGGTCCAATTCGCGGACTAGATCGGCGATGAATACAAACGATCCACGCAGCAGTCCGACAACCACCAGCTTGTCGGTGTCTTTGAAGTCGGTTTCGATTTCGGTCGATAGCTCTTCAATCCGAGCCGCGATAGATTTCGCACTGATCATCTGATCAATCACGTAAGGGCGATGTGACATGAGGTCCCCAAGTCTTGCAATTTCGGTCCAACTCTACGACATCATCAGGTGAAGTACACGACCGAAAGCCGCTAATGCCTGCTCATTCCGAAACAAAAGTTCTGCCGTACACTGCAGATCAGATGTATGACCTTGTCGCTGATGTGGCGAATTATCCCAAGTTTTTGCCTTGGACGGCCGCGGCGCGGATCAGATCGACCACCGATGAAGGGGATCATCAGGTCATGCTGGCGGACCTCGTCATATCGTTCAAAGTGTTCCGCGAAAAGTTCGGCAGCCGCGTCATGCTATGGCCTGATCGCAAACAGATCGACACGGCTTATATTGACGGCCCATTTAAGCATCTGGAAAGCACATGGACGTTCAAAGACTTGGATGACGGTTGCAAAGTCGCATTCGAGGTCGATTTCGAATTCAAGAACCGGTTGTTGCAAGGTGCTGCAGGAATGTTCTTTAATGAAGCTATGAATATGGTTGTCAGATCATTTGAACGCCGCGCCGCAGAGCTTTACGGATGAGCGCACAGGACCAACTTATCCGGCTGGCCCAAGGCTGGCTTGGCAATGGTCCGTCGCGCCTGATGTATTTGTGCCTGTATGATTGGATTGCTTGCGCGATAGCTGGCATGGATGAGCCTGCTGCGAAACTGCTGCAGCCCGAAGGCGAAGGGGCTGCACAAGTCTTTGGACGTTTTCCAATGTCCGCCCCGAATGCCGCTTTGATCAACGGGACAATGGGACATGCGCTTGATTACGACGACACGCACTTCGACCATATTGGTCACACATCAGCTGTGATCATGCCCGCTGTCTTGGCTATGGCGCAGGATCAAATGTTGGATGGCACAAGTCGTGTGTTGGATGCAGCTTTGGTCGGGTCCGAGGCCGCAGTGCGGGTCGGTAAATGGCTGGGTCGCGATCATTACCAAATTGGGTATCACCAAACAGCGACCGCTGGGGCTTTTGGCGCAACTGTTGCGTTGTCTCGGTTGATGCAACTCAAACGCCCCCAAATCCACCATGCACTAGGATTGACGGCGACCATGGCGTCCGGCCTGAAGGGGCAGTTCGGGACCATGGGGAAACCGCTAAACGCAGGACTGGCAGCGCGTACCGCAATCGAAGCAGTCACATGGGCAAAGGCGGGCATGACGTCTGATCCTGAAGGATTGGAAAGTTTTGCAACCACACACCACGGCATGCGCGATGATGCCGCTTGGACCGACGAAGACCCTTGGATGATCAGCCGGATTAGCCACAAATTCCACGCCTGCTGTCATGGTTTACATGCAGCACTGGAGGCTATCGGTGATATGCGCGTCGACGGCGATGATATCGCGGACATGACGATTACTACTCATCCACGCTGGATGAGCGTCTGCAATCTGCCGTCACCGGACACCGGGCTCGGTGTGAAGTTTTCGTATCGGCATACGGCTGCGATGGCGGTCCACGGGATTTCGACGGCAAACATTGCCAGCTACAGCGATGCGACAGCCCGCGATCCACTGCTGATCGCATTCCGCGATAAAGTAACCGTCGTGGCGGATGAAAGCCTGAGCGAAATGCAAGCACGCGTGCAAGTGACGTTGAAAGATGGCAGCGGCCTGACCGAAAGCCATGACCTCAACACGCCGATGACGCTGGAAGCCCGCGAGGTACGTCTGCGCGATAAAGCGGGGGCATTACTTGGGTCCACGAAAGCATCTGCACTGTGGGACGCGCTTGCCACGCATGACACCAACGCGATCTTTGACGTTGTTTAAAGCCAAAAACCATACCTAAAAACAGAAAAGGGCGCCCGAAGGCGCCCCAATCGTCTGACCTGTTGGGTCGATTAGCTTGTGATGTCGTAGGCACGTTCACCATGCACGGCCAGATCCAGACCACCGACTTCGGTTTCTTCGTCGACGCGCAACGGCGTGATGGCTTTACAGATGTAGATTAGCGCAACCGTGACAACAGTTGTGAAGATGCCAACGATCGCCAGCGCCCCCAACTGGGATGCCCATGACCCGATCCCGAAGACTGCAATCATGATTGTCCCGAAGATACCGCCAACACCGTGTACCGCAAAAACGTCCAGCGTATCGTCGATTTTCACCTTGTTGCGGATCAGGTTCACGGCTTCCTGACAAAGGATACCAGCAACAGCACCAATGATCAGCGCTTGGATCGGGTTAATGAAACCGGATGCCGGTGTCACAGACGCGAGACCAGCAATTGTACCTGTCACGATACCAACCAAGGACGCTTTACCGAACTTGATCTTTTCCCACAGCGCCCACGTCAGGGACGCAGCAGCAGCGGACAAATGCGTCACGGTCAGTGCCATAGCAGCACCCGCATCAGCAGCCAGTTGTGATCCGCCGTTAAAGCCGAACCAACCAACCCAAAGCATCGCAGCACCGATCATTACCATGCCAGGATTGTGCGGTGGTTTGTTGTCCACCTTACGTGCGCCAAGGAACACGGCCAAAATCAAGGCCGCGAGGCCAGCTGTTTCGTGAACAACGATCCCGCCTGCGAAGTCCATAACGGCTGTTTCAAAGAACATTCCGTTGGCCAGCATGCCTCCGCCCCAGACCCAGTGAACAACCGGTGCGTAGCACAAAAGCATCCACAAAGATGAGAACAGCAACACAAAGCCAAAGCCGATCCGTTCCACATAGGCACCGACGATCAACGCAGGTGTGATGATGGCGAATGTCATCTGGAAGGCGAAGAATAGAATTTCAGGAAGCGTGCCAGAAAGGCTTTCCAGATCGACGTCATTCAAGAACATCTTGTCCAGACCGCCCCAGTAGCCGCTGGTGCCACTGCCGAACGCAATTGAATAGCCAAAAGCGAACCAAAGAATGCTCATCAAACAGGCGATGGCGTAGCAATGCATAAACACGCTAAGCACGTTGCGTGACCGCACAAGGCCACCATAAAATAAGGCAAGACCGGGCAAAGTCATAAACAGCACCAGTGCTGTTGCCACGATCATCCAAGCGGTATCCGCTCCGTTCATATCCATCCCTCCGATAATGGGGTTTCCCCGTTAACGCGGGGCAGTGCGGGATTCGGAGCGCTAGGAAAAGAAGCGTCTGGGTTTTGTGTTGCGCAATTGTTGTGCAGTTGGCGTAATGATTAATAATTGGGCAATATATTGCGCGTTTGATTAAGTATTGATCACAAAGTAGCTATGCTATTTAGCAGAAGCTTCAGCGCATGGTTCACCGTTTCAGCACGGACTTGATGCCGCCCGATAGCCCCGAACCGCCGGGTTTCTGACCGGACGCCAGTTGCCGTCGCGATCCCGAAACACACCATGCCTTCGGGCTTAGCGACAGTCCCGCCCGGTCCTGCGACACCTGTCACGGACACGGTGATCGCTGCGTTTGACTTATCAAGCGCACCAGCCGCCATCGCCTCTGCGACAGGTCGTGAAACGGCGCCGTGTGTCTCAATCAGCGCCATATCAACGCCAAGCATTTCCGCTTTGGCTTCATTGCTGTAAGTCACAAAACCCCGATCGAATACGGCGGAGCTGCCGGGAACATCCGTCAGTGCGCCGGCGATCAGACCGCCCGTACAGCTTTCAGCCGTCGCGATCATCACGCCGCGATGTTTGGCGACCTCCAGAATGTCCGCCGCAGAGACGGTCACACCAGCGCCACATGATAAAGTGCCGCAAGGAACATCACGCCAATCGCCGCGAAAACTCCGGCAATAACGTCATCCAACATCACGCCGGTTGCATTGTCCTTGCGGTCTGCCCACCCAATTGGTCCGAGTTTTGTGATGTCAAAGAGGCGGAACAAAACAAAGGCCGCGATCCAGCCGGGCCAAAGGTCCAAGATCGCGACGCCATTTTTCGCGGCCCCAAAAAGAACAGGCAGAAGTGCGATCCATTGGCCGCAAACTTCATCAATGACGATCTCGGACGGGTCGTGGTTTACTTTGCCACGCGTTTCTTCAATCGTCGCCCAAAGCCCCAAGCCGTAGGATGCGAAAACACCAATGACGACCAACCAAGGCCCGCCAAGCGCATAAAGAACCATGGCGGCGGGCAGGGCGGCGAATGACCCCCACGTGCCGGGGGCGGGGCGTAGATGTCCGATGTAAAAGAACGTCGCGATCAGATTTGTCATTGCTTGATTAACGCGGCTGTTGCCAAGCTCGCGATCCCTTCTGAACGTCCAGTGAAGCCAAGCCGTTCGGATGTTGTGGCTTTGACGCTGATCCTTGATGGATCAAGTCCCATGATTTCCGCCATTTTGTCTTTCATTACAGATTGGTGCGGGCCGATCTTCGGGTATTCGCACACCAATGTGCAGTCGATATTGGAAATCTCAAACCCCTGCGATCGCGCAAGGGCTACGGCGTGCTCTAGGAAAATCCGGCTGTCCGCACCTTTCCATTGTGGGTCGCTGGGTGGAAAGTGCTGACCGATATCGCCTTGCCCCAACGCGCCATAGATCGCGTCGGTGACGGCATGCATGCCAACATCGGCGTCAGAATGCCCCTGTAGGCTGCGCGTGTGCGGGACTTTCACCCCGCAAAGCCACACATGATCTCCGTCACCAAAGCGGTGCACATCGTATCCGTTGCCAAGCCTGACGTCCATCTGGGTCCCCAATATTCGGGCGGCGCGGGCGTGATCGTCCGGGCCGGTGATTTTCATGTTATCCTCATCGCCGTTCACGATGGCAACGTCCAGCCCTGCAAGGCGCGCGATTGTCACGTCGTCCGTTGCTTCGGGGTGTTTGGCATAGGCGTCCAAAAGCGCATCAAGATGAAACCCTTGCGGGGTCTGCGCACGATACAGATCATCGCGAGGCACAGTCCCATCAACCTTACCGCCATCACCACGCCAAAGCGTATCAGTAACGGCAAGGGCGGGTGCAGCAGCGGGATGAGTTTTTAGCGCTGAAAGCACATCATCAATCACGCCCTGACGAATATGTGGGCGAGCGGCATCATGGATCAACACGGACTTTGTTCCGTCGGGCGCCGCATTCAATCCATTTTGCACGGATTCGCTTCTCGTGGCCCCGCCGTGCACCACGACAAGGCCTTCAAAGTCATTCCAGTGATCACTTTCCGCGTCATCAGGATGCACAACCAGCACGACATGGGCGACATCAGGATGATCCGCAAAGGTCGTAATCGCATGATCTGCCACGCTGCGGTCGCCAAGCCTTTGCCATTGCTTGGGAATATCGCCCCCCGCACGGGTGCCGCGGCCGGCCGCTACGAGTATTGCAGTGGTGGTCATGTCGTCTCCTTTTCGCAGATCAAGGTGTACGACCTGCACGCCGAAGGCGCAATTCCAACAATTGACCCTTACCTGCGATTAAAAATTGTGCAACTTGTGTATGGCGCACTATTTTTGGGCGTACCGCATTGTCGCCACTGATCCGCGCGGCTAATTTTTGATCACGACTAAAACGAAGGCCACCCACACTGTGAGTAACGATTTCCTTAATATCCTGAACGGTCAGGCCGCATCAACGCCTGTTGTTCTTGCGCCGCTTGCCGGAATCACGGACCTGCCGTTTCGGCAGTTGGTTGCGTCCTTCGGTGCGTCTTGGGTCGTCAGTGAAATGGTCGCGTCGCAGGAAATGGTGCAAGCCAAGCCCGGCGTGCGCGAACGGGCCGAATTGGGTTTTGATCAAGATGGCACTGCCGTTCAGCTTGCCGGACGCGATGCACAATGGATGGCTGAGGCCGCGAAGATGGTCGCGGACAACGGTGCCGCAATCATCGATATCAACATGGGGTGCCCCGCGAAGAAGGTCACGACAGGCTATTCCGGCTCAGCCTTGCTGAAAGACCCAGATCACGCGCTAACGCTGATCGAGGCCGTCGTGAACGCAGTAGACGTGCCGGTCACGTTGAAAACGCGACTGGGATGGGATCACGACTGTCTGAACGCGGCATCTGTGGCAAAACGTGCGGAAGACGCAGGCATAAAGCTGGTGACGATCCACGGTCGGACCCGCTGCCAATTCTACAAAGGATCAGCGGATTGGGCTGCGATCAAAGACATCAAAGACGCCGTTTCGATACCAGTTATTGCGAACGGCGACATTGTTGATGCGCAAACCGGTGCGCAAGCGATGAACTTATCAACCGCCGACGGCATTATGATCGGACGCGGCGCGCAGGGGCGTCCGTGGAAGCTGGCGCAGGTTTCGGCAGAACTTGCGGGTGGAAGCGGCCCGGTCGCACCGACTGGAGCCGATTTAATTGACCTTGTCTCAAAGCATTACGAGGCGATGTTGACGTTCTACGGGGCGGAGCTGGGGCGCAAAGTGTCCCGCAAGCATTTGGGTTGGTACATGGATGATGCCGCGACCCCGACGGGTTTGCGCAAAGCCGTACTGACCGAAAAAGATCCAACTGCGGTCCTGCGGCTTTTGCCCGACGCGTTGGATAGACAAGGACAGGAAGCGGCATGATTACCGACACTTCGCTTTGGGCTTCCTTGCCCGTACCGGCCATCCTGTTGGACGGTGATGACGTCATCACTGCTAGCAATGGCGCTGCTGAGACGTTTCTGAACCTGTCCGCAAAAGCGTTGAATGGCGCAAACCTGTGGGACAAGGTCATGATCAATGCGCCGTTAGAGCAGGCATTTGCCCGCGCGCGCCGCAACCGCACCTCGCTGTTTGTGAATGACGTGGATGTGGGGTCCGGAATGCGGGCACCGATGCATTGCAACGTGCAGATCGCACCGCTGCAAGGCACAGAAGACTCAATGATCATGATGATCAGTCCACGCGAAATCGCCAGTCGCCTCGTCCAGAACGAAAACTCATCTAAGGCCGCGAAGTCAGCCATCGGCATGGCCGAAATGTTGGCCCACGAAATCAAAAATCCGCTCGCGGGGATCACGGGCGCTGCCCAGCTTTTGTCGATGGGGTTATCGTCCGAAGATCAGGAAATGACCGATTTGATCGTCGAAGAAAGCCGTCGGATCGTGAAACTGCTGGAACAGGTCGAACAGTTCGGCAACCTTCAGCCGCCCAAATTTGCATCGGTGAATATTCACGACGTGTTAGACCGTGCGCGGCAATCCGCGTCAGTTGGCGTCGCAGCACACATGATGTTTGTCGAAGACTACGATCCGTCTTTGCCGTCAACCTATGCTGACGGTGATCAGCTGCTCCAAGTGCTGTTGAACCTGATCAAGAATGCCGCACAAGCCGGCGGTCCGGGTGGCAAAATCACATTGCACACTTTCTATGATCCATCGCTGCGCGTGTCGCGACTGGATGGCACTTCTGCACGGCTGCCATTGCAGATTGAGATTATCGACGACGGACCCGGCCTACCTGCCGACATCGCAAACGACATCTTCGAACCCTTTGTATCAGGGCGTGAAAACGGCACCGGACTGGGGCTGGCCTTAGTTTCGAAGCTCGTCGGCGAACAGGGCGGCTGGATATCGGTTGACAGCGTACCCGGGCGCACCGTGTTCCGCGTGTCGCTGCCAGTATCAAAACATAACATAAAAGAGAACGAGGGAGACAGCTGATGGACGGAACTGTACTTGTCGCTGATGATGACCGGACCATCCGGACAGTCCTGACCCAGGCTTTGACCCGCGCGGGCTGTAAAGTGCACGCAACGTCGTCACTTGTGACGCTGATGCGCTGGGTTGAGGAAGGCAAAGGCGATCTGGTGATTTCAGATGTTGTCATGCCAGACGGAAATGGTCTGGAACAACTTCCGTTGATTGCAGCCGCACGGCCCGGATTGCCAGTTATCGTCATTTCGGCCCAGAACACCATCATGACAGCGATCCAAGCCGCCGAAGCCGAAGCCTACGATTATCTGCCGAAACCTTTCGATCTACCGGACCTAATGAAACGGGCTGCCCGTGCGCTCGAAATCAAACGGCGTGTCCCACAACAACGCGCGGAAGCACCCGCCGATGAAGCGTCTGATCTACCGTTGGTCGGACGGACACCCGCGATGCAGGGACTCTACCGCCTTGTTGCTCGCGTGATGAACACGGCGATGCCCGTCTTGATCACAGGCGAAAGCGGGACAGGGAAGTCACTGATCGCGAAAGCCATCCATGATTTTTCGGATCGTCGCAATCTGCCTTTTGTCACGGTTTCAGCAGAAGACCTCGAAGGCATGGATGGACCAAGTGCCGTGCTTGCACGCGCACGAGCAGGGTCTATCCTTTTCGATGAGGTCAGTGATCTGGACAATGTCGCACAGGCCAAGATCGTCAGAATGCTCGACAGCCTCGGCGATACCGCGCCGCGGATCATGGCAACATCGCGGTCCGACCTGTCCGGCTTGATGGAAAGCGGTTCGTTCCGCGAAGATCTGTTTTACCGGTTAGGCGGTGTGACCATCGCAGTGCCACCGATGCGTGAACGTGTGGACGATATTCCACTGCTCGCCGAACATTTCTTGAACCGCGCTGAACGCGAAGGGGCACCCTTGCGCCGTCTCAGCGACGGGGCTTCGACGTTGATCCGCGCCTATAGCTGGCCGGGCAACGTCCGTCAGCTTGAAAATGCAGTGAAACGTCTGGTCTTTACTGCCAGCGAAGAGGAAATTTCGCGGACCGAAGTCGAAATGGTTCTCGGGAATCAGCCGGCCATGGAGCCGCACATTTCCGCAAGCAACACGGACAAACTGTCAGGATCGGTGGCCAAACACCTGCGCCGCTACTTCGATTTGCACGGTGGAGAGTTGCCAGCACCCGGCCTGTACAACCGAATCTTACGCGAAGTCGAAGGCCCGTTGATTGAGATCGCGCTTGACGCCACGGCAGGAAACCAAGCGAAATGCGCAGATTTATTGGGAATTAACCGAAATACCCTGCGCAAGAAGATCACAGACCTCGATATTCGCGTGACACGCCGCCGCAAGTTGATGTAAAACCGCAACATAACCGTGGCCCCAAAAGCGCAGTGCTTTTGGAAAGGACCACATAAAAACGGCGGTAATGCGGGGGAAACCCCGTGGGAAGACAGGGCAATGCGCGTGCAGCGTACCCTTTTGGGCATTGATTTCTCGCGACTCAGTCGCTGGTCTCGTCGTCGGCGGGTCCAAAACGCGTTCACGCTTGGGCTGGTTTTGCTTGGCCCGATTTTGGCTGCGTTGACGTTTTATGTATTGGGGCCGCTAGAACAGGGCGGATCATCACCAACATTGCGCTTGGTGCTGCTGGCTGACCTTATCTACATTCTTGTCGTTGCTGTTTTGGTGCTGCGGCGGGTCGCACAAATGATCGCGGCACGACGGGCAAAATCAGCCGGTTCACGACTGCATTTGCGTCTGACGGGTGTGTTTGGTCTGCTTGCGCTGATCCCGACGGTTCTGGTCGCGATTTTTGCGATGCTTTCAATAAACCTTGGCCTTGAAAGCTGGTTCTCGGACCGTGTGCGAAATGTTGTCAGCACATCGCTTTCGACTGCGCAGGCTTACGAGAATGAACACCGCAGTGAATTGACGCGTGATGGCATCGGGCTGGCACGGTACCTTAACGCTGAACGCGCAGCGACGTTCTTTATGAGCAAAGCCGAAACCATCCAGGCTTTGCGGTCCGTACAATCGCAAATCGACCGCAGTCTGACCGAAGCATTTGTCATCGACAGCGGCGGCGAAATTGTTGCCCGCGACGAAAATTCATACGCATTCGATTTTGAAGCTCCGGAAGCGGGGCAATACCAAGAAGCCTTAGACACAGGCATTGTGATCATCGAAGACGCGGCAAACAACGAATTCCGTGCGCTGATCCCGTTGGCGGCCTTCGTTGATCGGTTCCTTTATATTACCCGAGAAGTCGACGGATCGGTTCTGTCCTTGCTGGACGAAACCAAAGAAACCTATGCGCTTTACGATCAGCTAGAAAACGAACGTGGTCGATGGCTATTTCAATTTGGCCTTCTGTACTTGGGCTTTGCCGTCATTCTGATCCTTGCGGCGATCTGGTTGGGTCTTTGGTTTGCCGAACGTTTGTCACGTCCTGTAGGACGGCTTGTTACGGCGTCACAGCGCGTCGGTGCCGGTGATCTCGATGTGCGTGTGATCGAAGACGATGGTGATGACGAAATTGCCCAACTGGGACATTACTTTAACCAGATGACCACGCAGCTGAAGGGCCAGCGTGACGAGCTGCTGGAAACCAATGATGCGACTGAACGACGTCGCCGTTTGTTCGATTCCGTGCTAAGCTCTGTTACATCAGGCGTTGTAGGCCTTGGTCCCAACGGCGATGTCACGTTCGTGAACAAATCAGCCGAGCGTCTGTTGGATGTTGGCCCCGACCAAAGACACGGCGCGCTCGCTGTCACTGTTCCGGAATTCGATCCGCTGTTCAGTCAATTGGTGTCTGGCGAACGCGCGGCGGTGCAGGAACAAGTCAATTTGATCCGCGACGGCAAGCAAGAAAGTCTGCTGGTCCGCATGGCGCCGCGTCGGAATGAAGAGGGGGATCTGGAAGGTTACGTTGTCGCCTTTGATGATGTGACGGACCTCGTCAGCGCACAACGTTTGGCAGCATGGGGTGATGTGGCACGTCGCATCGCGCATGAAATCAAGAACCCACTGACCCCAATCCAACTGTCTGCCGAACGGATCAAACGGAAATTCCGCAATCAGGTCGGTGAAGATCAAGACAAGCTGGACCAAATGACCGACGTGATTGTGCGGCAAACCAATGACTTACGACGCATCGTTGATGAGTTTTCCAAATTCGCGCGGATGCCAGAACCTGAACTGCGCGAGAACGATCTAGTGTCGTTGGTCCGAGATGCCGTGACCTTGCAGGAAGCAGGACAGCCTGACGTTAAGATTATCTCTGATTTGCCGGACGAGATTGTAAAGGCAGACATCGATAGTACGATGATCAGCCAAGCGCTGACCAACTTAATCAAGAACGCGGGTGAAGCGATTGAAAGCGCTCAGGAAAAAGGCAACGTGACGATCCTGCATCCAGAAATTCGCGTGATGATGATGGTGGCCGAAGACATGTGTCAGATCACTATCCAAGACAATGGCATCGGGCTGCCCGAAGATCGAGCGCGGCTGTTTGAACCATACGTGACGACACGCGACAAAGGTACGGGCCTTGGCCTGCCAATCGTGAAGAAAATTATCGAAGAACATGGCGGTACGCTCACGTTGACGGACGCCACAATATTTGACGGCCACACCCACGCGGGTGCCTGCGCCATCATCACACTGCCGGTGACACCAATTGGTGTGCGGGCCAATAAAATGACAGCATGAGGGACAAAATGGGCGATATTCTGATCACTGATGATGAACGCGATATTCGGGAACTGATCTCGGAAATCCTGATCGACGAAGGCTTTACAACGCGGCTTGCGGGCACGTCGGACGAATGCATGGCGCAGATCGAGGCGGAAACGCCTGCGCTGATGATCCTCGATATCTGGCTCAAAGACAGCAACATGGACGGGATTGATATCCTCAAGACCGTCAAGCGCGACCATCCGGGCGTGCCTGTTGTGATCATTTCAGGTCACGGCAACATCGAAATTGCAGTCGCTGCGATCAAACAGGGCGCTTACGATTTCATCGAGAAACCGTTCAACATCGACCAACTGCTTGTCGTTATCCGGCGTGCAATGGAAACGTCCCGTCTGCGCCGTGAAAACGTGGCACTCAAGCGCGGCGATTCCGGCGCGACCGACATGTTGGGTGACAGCGCGGCGTTCCGCACGTTGAAAGCCAACCTTGATAAAGTCACTAAATCCAATGGCCGCGTTATGCTGACCGGTCCGGCCGGTGCAGGCAAGGAAATCGCGGCGCGGTATATCCATACAAATTCAAACCGTGCGGATGCACCGTTTGTCACTGTCAGTTCCGCCTCTGTTGAACCAGAGCGTATGGAAGAGGTGCTGTTTGGACGCGAGACGCCAACAAATGGTGTCGAAAAAGGTCTGCTCGAACAAGCTAATGGCGGCGTCATCTACTTCGATGAAATCGCGGATATGCCACTTGGGACACAATCAAAAATCCTGCGGGTCTTGGTTGATCAAACATTCCAGCGTGTGGGTGGGACTGAAAAGATTCAAGTTGATCTGCGTGTTATTTCCAGCACGAACAAAGACCTACCGACTGAAATTGATGCGGGTGTCTTCCGTGAAGAACTTTACCACCGTCTCAACGTCGTGCCGATTGCAGTGCCGAGCCTTGAAGAACGCCGCGAAGATATTCCGCTGCTGGCCGAATATTTCATCGACATGCTGAACAAGGCGCAGGGCCTGCCGTTGCGCGCGCTGGCCGATGACGCCCGTGCTTTGCTGCAAACGATGCAATGGCCGGGCAACGTGCGTCAGTTGAAAAACGTTGTCGAACGCGTGTTGATCCTTGGCGAAGGCAGCAGCGACATCAGCGCGAAAGAACTGCCATCCGCAGAAGAAGGCCCCGTTGACGAAGGTCGGATCGTGTTGTCAGGTGGTTTGGCGACATTGCCACTGCGCGAGGCCCGCGAATTGTTTGAACGTGAATATCTGTTGACCCAGATCAACCGTTTTGGCGGCAACATCAGCCGGACGGCGTCGTTTGTGGGCATGGAACGCTCTGCGTTGCACCGCAAGCTGAAGTCACTCGGTGTGGCAACAACATCCAAAGCAGGCGCACGCGTCGCTTACGTGGAAGGTGAAGAAGCGTGAAGGTCATTATCTGCGGCGCGGGACAGGTCGGCTGGCAAATTGCCCGCCATTTGTCCGGGGAAAACAACGATGTAACCGTCGTTGATAATAACCCCGAACTGGTGCGCCGCGCCACAGATACGCTTGATGTGCAAGGGGTTGCGGGCTTTGCCAGTTACCCCGACGTGCTCGACCGCGCAGGCGCGCGCGATGCGGATATGATCATCGCCGCGACCTATTCGGACGAAGTGAACATGGTCACATGTCAGGTCGCGCATTCGGTTTTCAAAGTGCAGCGTAAAATCGCGCGGCTACGGGCACAGAATTATCTCGAATCTATCTATTCCGATCTCTATCGCCGCGATCATCTGCCCATCGACGTGGTCATTTCGCCGGAAAAGGAAGTGGCAGAGGCCGCATTGCAGCGACTCGCATCTCCTGCTGCCTTCGACACGGAAAGCTTCCTTGAGGGCCGCGCGCAGTTGATCGGCATCACAATCGACGAAGACTGTCCGGTCATTAATACGCCTTTACGGCAGCTTACCGACCTCTTTTCGACTTTGCGTGCCATTGTCGTTGGCATCAGGCGCGATGGGGTTTTGTTCGTGCCAGCCCCCGGCGATCAAATCTTTCCAGAAGATGATTGCTACATTTTCACAGATACAAAAGACCTGACACGGACGCTCGAAATCTTCGGTAAAACACATGCAAAACAGGAACGCATCGTCGTCGTCGGCGGCGGTAACGTTGGGCTAGGTGTCGCCAAGGTTCTGGAAGAACGAACTGAACGCGTTCGGGTGAAAGTGATTGAAAAGGATCGCAAGATTGCCGAAAACGCCGCCGATGCGCTGGATCGCACAATCGTGCTGCACGGCGACGGGCTCGATTCCAGCCTTCTGGAAGAAGCGAACATCACCAATGCTGACGCCATTCTCGCCGTCACGGATGATGACAAAACCAATCTTTTGACGTCCGTCCGCGCCAAGGAAATGGGCTGCAAAATGGCGATTTGTCTGATCAATGATCCGACGCTGATCCCGTTGATGGGCCCGCTAGACGTTGATGCCTACATCAACCCACGCGCGACGACCGTTTCGTCAATCTTACGCCATGTGCGTCATGGACGTGTGCGCGGCGTCTATTCGATTGGTGACGCCGAGGCCGAAGTCATCGAAGCCCAAGTGCTTAGCACATCGTCGATCGCCGGTAAAAAGATCAAAGACGTTGCATTTCCGGAAGGTGTCTTGGTCGGCGCGGTTCTAAAGGGCGATAAGTTTGTGAAACCAACCGGTGAAACGCGCATCGAAGAAGCGGACGTGATTTCCATTTTCGCGATGTCAGCGGACGTTCCAGAGGTCGAACGCCTGCTGCAAGTGACGATCGACTTCTTCTAATGATAAAAAGCCTGTCCCGCGTTCCATTTTTCGTCATCCTGATGGGGATCGGGTCGCTAGCGATGATCGTCCCTGCGGGCTTTGGCCTGTCGTTGGGCGATTACGTCGCCATGCGCGTCTTCTTTTACGGCTTCATTTTGTTCGGTACGCTCACGCTTGTCATGGGGCTGGCAACCGCGGGCTATGAACCAAAGAATGTCGCACGCAGCCAGCTTTTATCGCTGCTTGCCGCATTCACGGTCCTTCCGTTTATGTTGGCTATTCCGTTCTACGAGGCCGTTGGAAACACAACGATCCTGAACGCGTGGTTCGAAATGGTGTCGAGCCTGACAACCACAGGCGCGACACTTTACGATAATGCAGGCCGACTGACGCCAGCGCTGCACCTATGGCGGTCGTTGGTCGGGTGGCTTGGCGGGCTTCTGGTTTGGATCGCGGCGATTTCGATCTTTGCACCGATGAACCTTGGTGGTTTCGAAGTGCGTGCTACGTCGGTCGCGGGCAGGGGCACTGCTTATGGGGCCGCACAAGAAGCCCGCGCGGTTGATGCGGGCGAACGTTTGACACGCTATGCGCTGCAACTCACGCCGCTTTACGTGGCACTGACCGTGGCGCTCTGGGGCGGGCTGACGTTGCTTGGGGAATATTCCTACGTGGCCCTTTGCCATGCAATGGCGGTGCTATCGACTTCCGGAATCACACCAATTGGCGGCTTCTATTACGCCGCTTCAGGGTTCTGGGGCGAAGTGCTGGTCTTTTGTTTCTTCGTGATCGCAATCAGCCGCCTTATTTTCAGCAAGGGTCTTGCTGGTGAAAACGACGAAGGCTGGTTTCATGATCCCGAATTTCGCATCGGTATCACGCTGATCGTTCTCGCATCAGCGTTCCTATTTCTACGCCATTTTGTTGCGGCCATCGATGAAACTACCCAGACCGAACTGGGGGATAGTTTTCAAGCGATCTGGGGCGCGTTGTTCACCGTTGCCTCATTTCTGACGACGACTGGTTTTGAATCGGCAGATTGGGTGGAAACAACCAACTGGACGGGTTTGCCAACACCGGGACTGCTGCTGGCAGGCCTCGCCTTGATCGGTGGCGGGGTGGCGACAACGGCTGGCGGCATCAAACTGCTGCGTGTGTATGCGTTGTATCGTCACAGTGGCCGCGAACTCGAACGTTTGGTCCATCCATCTTCTGTAGGTGGTGGTGGCCGTGAAGCCCGACGTATCAGACGGAAAGGCGCGTATATTTCGTGGATTTTCTTTATGCTGTTCTGCGTCAGCATCGCGGCGGTGATGGTTTTGCTATCATTGACAGGTGTGCAGTTCGAAACCGCTATGGTTCTTGCCGTATCGGCGCTTTCCACAACAGGCCCCTTAGCGATTGTGGCCGCAGAGACACCAATTGCGTATTCCGGCATCCCAGACCTCGCCAAAGTCATTCTTGCCATGGCAATGGTATTGGGTCGGCTGGAAACGTTAGCGATTATTGCATTGTTTAATCCAGAAATCTGGCGGAACTAATCAAAGACGGCCCTCAATTTCGGGGGTTTAACAATTTCGTAGCGCAGGACATACTGCCATCAACGAAGATGAGGACGGCCATGCGTGGCCATAATAACAATAAAGGGTTCACCTATGGCCTCAGATAAAGCCAACCTGCAAGACGCTTTCCTGAACAACGTGCGTAAGGCGAAAGTACCTGTCACCATATTTCTGGTGAACGGGGTCAAGCTTCAGGGCGTGATTACTTGGTTCGATAGCTTCTGCGTACTTCTGCGTCGTGATGGTCAGTCACAACTGGTCTACAAAAGCGCGATCTCAACGATCATGCCAGCGCAGCCAATTTCACTTTATGAAGGCGAAGAGTAACTTTGCTTGAACACGACCGGCCCATCACACGGGCTTGGGTGCTGCACCCAGACGTAAAGTCAAACCATTCACGCCGATTGGCTGAACCCGCTTTGGAAGAAGCGGTGTCTTTGGCCGCAGCTTTGCCTGACCTTCAAGTGGTCGGATCAGAAGTTGTGCGCCTGCCAAAAATGCATGCGGGTATGCTATTTGGCAAAGGCAAGATCGAAGAACTGAAGCAGCGGATCAAAGCAGCGGAAGTCGAGCTCGTTCTTGTGGACGGGCCCGTTAGCCCCGTGCAGCAGCGCAATCTTGAAAAAGCATGGGACGTAAAACTGCTAGACCGTACCGGTCTGATCCTCGAAATCTTTAGCGATCGTGCGCGCACCGCTGAAGGTGTTTTGCAGGTCGAAATGGCCGCGTTGTCGTATCAACGGACACGACTTGTCCGTGCATGGACTCACCTTGAACGCCAACGTGGTGGGCTTGGGTTCGTGGGTGGTCCGGGGGAAACCCAGATCGAAGCCGACCGTCGCGCCATTGATATGCAGTTGAAGGCCTTGCGGCAAAACCTTGAAAAGGTTGTGAAAACCCGCACGTTGCACAGGGCAGGGCGCGCGAAGGTGCCATTCCCGATTGTAGCGCTTGTCGGCTACACCAACGCAGGCAAATCGACGCTGTTCAACAAACTGACCGGTGCGGAAGTCTTTGCCAAAGACATGTTGTTTGCGACGCTCGACCCCACGATGCGCAAAATTACTTTGCCGTCCGGTGACGATGTCATCATGTCGGATACCGTGGGTTTTATCAGTGACTTGCCGACCGAACTTGTCGCCGCATTCCGCGCCACCTTGGAAGAAGTGTTGGACGCCGACCTGATTGTCCACGTTCGTGATATTTCGCATGCGCAAAGCGAAGAACAATCCCACGATGTCATGCAGATTCTTGAATCACTTGGTGTCGCCGAAGGGTCACCGCTGATCGAAGTGTGGAACAAGATTGATCGCGTCGACGACGAAGCCCGTGAAGCGATGATTAAAACGGCAGATCGCACCGATGATCTCTATGCCGTGTCCGCGATTACTGGCGAAGGAATGGCGAGGCTGCTGGATGACCTTGCCAGCAAACTGAAAGACCCGCGCAGTGAAGCCGTGCTTGAACTCAGCTTTGCTCAGGGACGCGAACGCGCTTGGTTGTTTGATCAAGGAATCGTCACCGATGATACCCAGACGGACGATGGGTATAAACTGACGGTCTTCTGGACATCGCTGCAAAAAGAACGGTTCTCTCGTCTTTGATCACGATGCCTGCCGCATGGTGGACGGCACGTCTTTCCAATGCACAATTCGTCCGTGGCCAGAATCTTTCGCGCCATAAAGTGCCGTATCCGCACGACTAAGCAACAGATCGATGGGATGATGCGGACCGGCTTGGACTACACCGATAGACATCGTTAACCGCACGCTGCGGCCCCCCATTGCATGCGTTTGTTGTGCCTTTCGCGATATTTCATCCGACATCGTATCGCACAGCGCTTTGACATCGGTCTTTGACTGGACCGGAACGAAAGCCGCGAATTCTGTGCCGCTCAGCCTGCTGATCACATCTTGATCCGTTGTATTCTCACGCAGGACTTCGGCTATCTGACGCAAACACTGATCACCGAACGCATGACCGTAGGCGTCGTTGATACGTTCGAAATTATCCGCGTCAAACAGTGCCATAACTCCTTGCGGGTATAGCAATCGCATCGTTTTGGTCCGGTTGATGAACGCAAGACGGTTTGGCAATCCAGTCAGCGCGTCGCCCAATTCAGCTCCTTCAAGACGGCGTTGCAGATGGCTTAGATAGGTCACGACGCTCATTTGGAAGACCAGTACAGGTGCCGCCGCAAGAATGAATACCCAAAATTCAGACGCCCAGCCCAACGCGCCAACGCTTGGAAACAGGTCGACACTGGACAGATAAGATACCGCAGTCACAAGCACGCAGAACAGGACCAGCTTCAGCACAAGATCTCGCCAGGATTTTATCGCAAAACCCGCCACGAGCCGCGGTATCAATTTGTCTAACCAAGTCATCCATTCCAGATAGCTTGGCGTTCTTAATAACTTGATAAGGCTACTGCCCCGTTGGCGTCAGAGACGTCACGCCGACCGCCGCCGCCCGTGCAAGTGCCGGATCAAATGACATTGGCACGTATTCACCACGTCGCCAAAGCTCACCCATGTTGTCATAATAACGCGACAGCGGATGCCCTGACTGTCCAGTGGCGCTGACAAAGACCGAACTATCGGGATCGGCAAAGTCATAGACACCGCGATACCCCGCCGCATGCACGTTCTGGAACGGGTTCGGCCCCGTGCCTGACGTTTTACCCCGTTGCAGCGTGTTATCACCTCCAGAGGTGGACTGCCGGATATTCACGAACCAGCTGAGCAGTGGCACATTCCCCAGAACCGGATGATCGTGTGTTGCCTGATGGGCATCGCCCCAACGCAACGCTGCAACCGTTGTTCCATGGTTTTCATCGATCCAGATTAGCGCATCATCAAGGGCAAGGCGTGAAATATCGGTACAGGTCTCAACAGGCGCAGATTGCACCACGTCACACCATACAGATGCGCCGTCGATGTCGCGGAGTACACGCTCAATAAAGACAGGGTCTGCATGGGTGAACTCAGATGCAAGAGGCCCTAGTTCATCGCGTGTCAGCCGCTTGTGCAATTCTCGCAACCAAGCGGCGTAAATCAATGGTTCGGGCAGGTGTTCGTTCATTTCGCCGTTCCATGCGGCCAACAGCTCTAACGCTTGCTGCCTGCGGCGTTCAGGGGTGCCATCGGGGGCTGCTTCACCTGTGAACCACAGGTCAGCGCCCATTAAAGGAAGCAGTGATCGCGCGGTATAGCTGACGGTATCCAACTGCGCCTCGATGAAGCTTTCGCGGGTATGCACTTCGCGCGCTTGCATCAGGCGCTGCCACCGTTTGATCCGCTGGGTGTCGCCCCACACGTAAGACACATGGTTCGGAAACGGGGCATCCGACGTTTTGTTGTTTGTGTTACCCAAGATATCACCTGACGGGTCGGTGAATTCAGGGTTATCAGCATAGGACAGTCGGCCATACCAACGGTTTGCATCGATATAACCGAAACTTGGCAGACGGCCTTCGCTTTGATGGTTGGGCGTGCGGGCAGGGATCGCGCCAATGGTCTTTAGTCCGATCCGGGTGCGATCTGCGACCGTTAGGTTCTGCGACGGCGCGATGTAGTCTTCTGCAGCTTCAAAGGCGTCCGCTATGTTCTTAGCCTGCATCATTTTGATCGCGGCGGACATCGTGGTGTCATCGCGCGACAATGCTGTCCACGCCAATGACACAACATGCCCCGGCGGCGTGATCGTCGATAGATCGAATTGATCAGCCGGAATGACCGGCCCGTTCTCTGTCGCCCGCAAGCGCACAGTCACGGCCGATCCTTCACGGACGTTGATGATGCTGTCACGTGTCGCGAAAGGCGCCCAACCACCCGGCGTGCGGTATTCGGTGCGATCATCAGGGTTAATTTCTTCGATGAAAAGATCCTGATCATCGAGATAGCTGGATGTGATACCCCAACCGATTTGATCACTCCGGCCAGTCATCACAGCTGGAACCCCCGGGATCGTGCCGCCGATCACACCGCCTGACGCAAGCTCAAGCCGCGCCAGATACCAGACGGTTGGTGCGGTTAGTCCTAGATGCGGGTCATTGGCAAGCAAGGTACCACCTGTTGCCGATCGTGTTGGTCCGGCAGCCCAAGCATTTGACGCACCAGCCAATGGGGCTGGTTTGACGGGGGACAAAGGATCAAACGGCGCCCGCGTGTTCGCGGCATAGCGCGGGACATCTGGGACAAGAGACGCGTATTCCGGCAACATCGCAATGCCCATCCCCGGATCATCGGGCAAGATGTCGACGACCCGGTCAGGCGGCAACATCAACGATGTGCGGGCCCGCAAAACTTCGTTCTCAAGATGCGACGACAGCTGCAAAGCCATCAGTTTGATCACCGCAATGCTGTCTGCTGGCTGCCACGGCGCAATCGCATGGTTGAACATCCACATCTCGGGCGCACCGCGGCCTCGTGCGCCTTCACTCACTTTACCCAGCCAAGCGTTTACGCCGTCAGCATAGGCATCAAGCGCGACACGGGTCTGGTCGTCCTGATCTTCAACGGAATCAATAGCAGTCCGGTAAAGATCGAGGTGACGCAGCAACTTATCAATCGGCAGCGTCCGTTCCCCGAACAATTCGGACAACCGACCCTGCGCAGTGCGGCGCAGCATCGTCATCTGCCACATACGGTCTTGGGCATGGGCATAGCCGAGCGCGAAATACACATCCGCGTCGTTTTCGCCAAAAATATGCGGCACATTCGCGTTATCGCGCACGATTTCGATCGGCGCGATAATGCCGGAGACGGCTACGTCAGCGGTGTATTCCGGCAATGACCGGGACGCGAAGTAATAGGCGAGGACAAACACGACCACACACAACGCAATCAGCCCAGTAATGAACCGCATCAGCCACCGAAAAACGAGCGCCATGTGTAACCTTTAACGTTATTTGCTTCGGGCCTTGTAACGCCTCGTGAAACCAAGGACCACTCCTTGGTTTCGACTACTTTTCGGGCATCAAACCACGCGGACTAAACCGCAAGACCAGCAGCATCACAACACCCATGGTCAACAGCCGCATATGTGCCCCGAATTCGGACATGCGGACCGCGAACCAGTTTGTCGGATCAAGACCTGCGGTGGTAACTTCCGCGACCCAAAGCCCCAAAGGTTCAACCATGACCCAAAGCCACCAGATCAGGAAACCGCCAAGCACGGCACCAAAGTTGTTACCCGACCCACCAACGATCACCATCACCCAGATTAGGAACGTAAAACGCAGGGGTTGATATGACGTTGGCGTCAGCTGACCATCAATCGTGACGATCATCGCGCCAGCAATCCCGCAAATTGCAGACCCAAGGATGAAGATTTGCAAATGCCGTGCGGTGACGTTTTTACCCATCGCTTCGGCCGCGGTCTCATTATCACGGATCGCGCGCATCATGCGGCCCCACGGTGAACTCAGCGCTAATTGGGCCAATACCAACAGCACAACCAAGAAAACGGTAAAGATCAATGAATAGCCGATCTTGACCCACAAGGTGGACGCTGTGACTGGATCGAGCCCCCAGCTTGCAGCGCGTTCAATAAAGGTCGGATCGCTTTGCAGATCAATTTCATACGGGACGGGACGGGGCAGGCCGGTGACGTTCTTCACGCCGCGCGACAACCAGTCTTCGTTCTTGATAACGGCAAGGATGATCTCGGCAATGCCCAAAGTCGCAATCGCCAAATAGTCTGACCGTAGCCCAAGCGCTGTTTTGCCAATGACCCAAGCGGCACCTGCGGCGAACAGACCACCAACAGGCCAAGCAACAATCGCCATCCAGCCGTAGTCTTTGTAGTTTTCACCACCAAAGTTCAGACCACCGATGTTGCCTGTCGATGCAGGATTAATCGCCTCAACGCCCGCAACGCCGCCGTCAAACACCCAACGAAATACGAAGAAGCCAACGACGAGAATGCCCAATGTGGTTAGTGTCCGCAAGCGGCCCGGCGCCATTTTTGCACGGGCAAGGACCGTCAGAACAATCGTTGCCGCGCCCATAAGCAGACCCAGCAACACGCGCCAGCCACCTGCGGCCATCGCGCCTTCGGTTGGTGGCATCGAAATCAGAACGGCCGCCAAGCCACCCAAGGCCACAAAGCCCATGATCCCGACGTTGAACAAACCAGCAAAACCCCACTGCAGGTTCACGCCAAGCGCCATGATCGCAGCGATCAGCGCGAAGTTCAGCATCTTAAGCGCGGAATCCGGTGACCCACTGAAAATCCAATACTCGGTTGTGCCTTCCAGCAGGTATAGACCTGCGACGAACAGAACGAGGAATGTGTTACGCAATGAAAGGCTCATATCGATTGCCCCTTAAACAGGCCGGTCGGTTTGAACAGCAGCACGATGATCAGAATCGCAAAGCTGACGGCAAATTTGTAATCGGTGGACATCAATTGGACGAGCCCATCGGGCTCGAGGTTCTCGGGCATGATGTACACGAGGATCTTTTTCCAAGCGTAAGTGATCGTCACCTCTGCAAAGGCGATTGTGAAACCACCCGCAATCGCGCCCACTGGATTACCAATCCCGCCTACGATCGCAGAGGCGAAGATGGGAAGAAGCAATTGGAAATAGGTGAACGCTTTGAAAGACTTATCCAAACCGTACAACACACCCGCAGTCGTGGCCAAGGCGGCAACGATCAACCACGTAACCATCACAACCCGTTCTGGATTGATGCCGGACAGCAGCGCGAGGTCTTCGTTATCAGAAAACGCACGCATGGATTTGCCTGTGCGCGTTTTGTTGAGGAAGTAGAACAACAGCGCCATGACGATGATCGCAACGACAAGCGTGATGGCTTGCGTGGACTTAATCGCCAAACCTTCGCGCAGACCCGTCATTTCTTTGAAATCACGGGCGGAAATGATGAAACGTTCGCCATCTGCAAACCGAATATCGCGGACACCGATCACAAAGCGGACGATGCCGTTCATCACAAACATCACGCCAAGCGACACGATCACAAGGATCACAGGCTTGGCTTTCTGAGCGCGGTAGAACTTGTAGACCACTTTGTCAGTGCCAAGCAGCAACAACGCGCAACCCGCGATCCCGAACGGCAAAGCGAGAAGGGCGGTCGGCAACGGCCCCAATGAGATGCCCCAAGACTGGAACAGCCATGTGAACAAGATGGTGATCGCAGTCCCGAAAGCCATCGTATCGCCGTGGGCAAAGTTCGAAAATCGCAAAATGCCGTAGATCATCGTGACGCCCAAAGCGCCGATCGCAAGCTGGGCACCATAGGCTAGACCAGGTACGATCACAAAATTCGCCAATGCGACTAGCGCGTTTAAATAGTCCATTAAATCAGACCCTTCGTCGTCATTTCTCATCCTTTCGGATGGTGCATTTTCCTGTGATCCGCGTGCCGGCAAGGCTGTTGCTGACCACAGCATCGCCATTCGGTTGCATCACAAAAAGTGTTGTTGTTCCGCCTTTCCCCTCGGCCTCAAATCCGCGTGTGTCCCCGATTAGAAACGGGGTCGCTGGGAATTGCTGCGTACCATATGACACCACAGTCGCCGCACGGCGCGGTGGTTCATTAGCATCAACGGGGGCGGCAAAGTGGTTGCGATCTATGAAGAATTCCAAAGCCGCACCTTGCATATCACACAGCACAGTCTCGGCCGATACCGGACCCGCTGCCATCGCTATTGCTGATACCGCTTTCACCATCATCCGCCCAAGAAACTCGCGCGGACTTCGGGGTTGGCCAGTAGTTCTTTACCCGTACCTGTATGCGCATTGCGCCCCTGTACCAAAACATAGGCTTTGTCCGCGATTTCAAGCGCTTGCCGCGCGTTCTGTTCCACCATCAGAATGGGGATACCTGTGCGGGCGACTTCGATGATCCGGTCGAACAATTCGTCCATGACGATAGGTGATACACCCGCAGTTGGCTCATCCAGCATCAAAACCTTCGGCTGGGTCATCAACGCCCGACCAACAGCAACCTGCTGGCGCTGACCACCGGACAATTCGCCCGCGGCTTGATCGCGTTTATCGCGCAGGATCGGAAATAGATCATAGATCTGTTCCATCGTCGGCTTGATATCGTCGGTCCGGATGAAGCCACCCATTTCAAGGTTTTCTTCGACAGTCATCGACGGGAAAATATTGCGGACCTGCGGCACAAAGCCCATTCCTTTGATCACGCGGTCTTGCGGGGACAGGCTGGTAATATCCTCGCCATCCAGCCTCACAGATCCGGAATGCACGTTCAGCATCCCAAACACAGCCTTCATCGCCGTGGACTTACCCGCGCCGTTCGGACCCACGATCACGGCAATTTCGCCCTTTTCGACGGCAATCGTGCAGCCGTGCAGAATATCAGGACCTTTGCCGTAGCCGCCGGTCATTGTGTCGCCAATCAAAAACGGCTCAGACATGTCGTGTTTCCAATTTCATCTGTCCAAAACAATCCACTGCGCACCCGATCACGTTGCAGCCAACTTGTCTTTGTTCTTCAACCCAGTGCCCAAATAGGCCTCGATCACTTGTTCATTTGCTTTGATCTCTGCCAGCGTGCCTTCGGCCAGCACCTTGCCTTCGGCCATACAAATAACCGGATCGCAAAGCCGTTCGATGAAATCCATGTCGTGTTCGATGACGACGAAGGTGTAGCCGCGTTCTTTGTTCAACCGAATGATCGCGTCACCGATGGTGTTCAGCAGAGTACGGTTCACGCCGGCACCGACTTCGTCGAGGAACACAATCTTCGCGTCGACCATCATCGTGCGGCCAAGTTCCAGCAGCTTCTTCTGGCCACCGGACAAATTGCCAGCTTTTTCATGAGTCAGGTGATCAATCGTCAGAAATTCGAGAACTTCATCGGCCTTCGCGCCCAACGCCCGATCTTCTTCGGCGATGCCGCGGCGTCCAAACCATGCGTTCCACAACGTTTCACCTGATTGGGCACCGGGCACCATCATCAGGTTTTCGCGAACAGTCATGGAGGAAAACTCATGTGCGATTTGGAAGGTCCGCAGCAACCCTTTGTGAAATAATTCATGCGGTGGCAGGCCAGTGATATCTTCACCCGCCATTGTCACACGACCCGCTGTTGGTTCATGTACGCCTGCGATCACATTGAAAAGTGTGGTTTTTCCGGCACCGTTCGGGCCGATCAATCCTGTGATTGTGCCTTCGCCGATTTCCAACGACGCACCATCAACAGCGCGAAAACCACCAAAGGTTTTCACCAAATTCTCTACGACGATCATGATCCCCACCTACCCACGCAAATCGCGTGTCTTATCGTATGGGACGGCGCGGGATAAACCCGCACCGTCCCAGTGTTTCAAGTCCGATTAACGGTAACCGATGGTGGAATATTCGCCGTCAGCGAATTCGATCTCTTGGTAGTTACCAGCAGATTCACCTGGACCGATCAATTCAACAGCGGATGCACCAACATAATCGATGTCTTCGCCAGCTGCGATCAGTTCAAGACCTTTGGCAAGCTCACCCGGCATGATTTCAACGCCCGGTGCGTTTGCGACGTCCATCACGTGATCTTTGAAGTCAGCAGAAGCAGAAGACCCAGCCGCTTGCATCGCCAACATGATCAGGGCAGCAGCGTCATAAGATTCAGGTGCGAATGCGCCTGTGCCGTCAAAGCCAGCAGCTTCAGCCAGTTCAACGAACTTGCCAGCACCAGCGTTGTCTGTGCCAGGGTATGCGCCGTAAGAACCGTTCAGTTCCTCACCGAAGTTTTCGTTCAGCTTTGCGCCAACCATGCCGTCTGGGAAGTAGAACGTATCGAACGCACCAGAATCAAGCGCACCGCGCACAACGCCGGAACCGCCTTGGTCAACGTAGCCCGCAACAACCAGAACTTCGCCGCCAGCGGATGCCAATGCACCAACTTCAGCCGCGTAGTCAGCTTTGCCGTCTTCGTGTGCCGCAGAGATTGTCACTGTGCCGCCAGCGGCCTCAAAAGCACCTTGGAACGCATCAGCAAGACCCTTGCCGTAGTCGTTGTTTGTGTATGTCAGCGCCACTTCGGAAATGCCGCGATCTTGCAGGATTTCTGTGATGATCACGCCCTGACGTGCGTCAGATGGGGCTGTGCGGAAGAACAGACCGTTGTCTTCAGCTGTGGACAGGCCTGGTGATGTCGCAGACGGTGAAATCATCACTGTGCCGTTTGGCAGTGCCACGTTGGACAGGATAGCACCTGTGACGCCGGAACAGTCCGCGCCCATGATGGCGTTCACACCTTCGGCTGTGATCAAACGCTCTGCAGCAGTTGTCGCAGCACCCGCATCGATACACGTGGAATCGCCGCGTACAGACGTGACGGTTGAACCGTCGAGCAATGCGCCGGATTCGCTGACTTCAGCCATGGCGAGTTCAGCACCAGCACCCATCGCAGGTGTGATGGATTCAAGTGGACCTGTAAAACCGAGGATCACACCAATTTTTACGTCTTCAGCAAGAGCCGCACCAGCAGTCATTGCAATGGCTGTTGAAGCCATCAAAAGATTTTTCATTTTTTGTCTCCCTAGTGGATGTATTTGTCATCCTGCCAAAAAGTTTACGCAGAGCATTTCAAAAAGGGAAGGGGAGCGCGTCTGATATGCCGTAGAAAGGCAGATTGACGTAAGGTTCACCTAAGATTGCGCGATTTTCCTAAAAGGGACGCATGCTTTAGACGGAAAACACTTTAGCGCAGCAGTGGCAACACGTGGATGGCGCGCCGTGTTGCTTGAAATGTCGCGTCGGGACGTCCGCGTCTTGGCTCTCCTGGGGCTGCATAATTCAGTTCGTCATTCATAATCCGCGCACCATCGAAGAAGTCGATGTGATTGGTGCCGCCACTTAGTCTGTGAAAGTAGATGATGGCAGGTGTGTCGCGAATACGTGCGTAAATATCACGGCCCGACATGCTGCGATGAATGCTATAGGCCGTGAAATTCCAAAACCCCGAGATGTAATTGAAAACGCGGCGCGCACTTGCATCATGTGCCTCCAAGCCACCGCCGCACAACGTAGAATTAGGGGAATGAACATACAGTTCCCCGACGCGGCTTGGCGAAAGGTGAAAGCCGATGTTGCACCGCGCCAATGCAATCGTCAGGCGGATGGCACATTGATGGGTGATTCCGCGTTGGCAAGGCTTGCCGCCAACTGCTGTGAATGCGCCGTATTGCTGGCGCAGCTGCGTACCGGTCGGCAATCTTGGTGTGCTGCGGGCCAATGTGGCTGATGTCTCAACCGGCGGGGCTGCAGCGGCGGCGGTTGTGGGCGTTAAGGGGGCAATGTTTAATGGAACAAGCAGGCTGTCCATCAACAACAACGTCTCGCGATCCGCAATGCCTGTGCCATTGCCCGTCGCACCACCGGCTGAATTGTCATGCTGGAATCTTTTCAATGCGCGGAATGTTTCCCCGCCAAAGTCCCCGTCGAACATCCCGTCGGCCCCGATGGAACGCCGCATTGTGGCGACCTGCAGGTCGCGCAACGCTTGTTGCAGCAACCGAACTGCATCGCGATCCGGCTCACCACGCCTGATCACCGGATTATTGTTGGCGGCGGCATTCAATCTTTGATTATTAATAAACAAACGGCTTCGCAGCATTGAGCAATCCAATCTGTGGCAGTGTGTATGCCAAGATCATTCAACGCTATGGCGCACCTGTAAAGGTCAGGAAATACTGACCCGCGGACGATTACACCGGCGATGACGCCTGCGTGCCGCGTTCGCGATAGGGTGTCGTATTGTAGTGCGACCGATAACACTTCGAGAAATGCGACGGGGACGCGAAACCACAAGCCAAGGCCACGTTAATCACCGTCATATCGGTTTGCATCAACAGGTTACGGGCACGCCCTAACCGTAGTTCCATGTAGTACCGTTTCGGACTGCGTGACAGATACCGCCGGAACAACCGTTCAAGCTGACGCGTCGACATGCCAACTTCTTTCGCCAGCACAGCAGGGCTGATCGGTTCTTCGATATTCTTTTCCATCATCTGAATGACACGGCTCAGCTTGGGATGCCGGACACCAATACGTGTCGGAACGGATAGACGCTGGGTGTCTTGGTCAGTGCGGATGGACGAATAAATCAACTGATCGGCGACAGCATTCGCCAGATCTTCGCCGTGGTCTTGGGCGATGATCTTGAGCATCAGGTCAATGGATGCGGTGCCACCCGCCGTGGTGATCCGGTTGCCATCGATCACGTAGACGGATTTCGTCAGTTCAATATCTTCGAATTCTTCGATAAAGCTGTCTTGGTTTTCCCAGTGGATCGTGGCCTTCTTACCATCCAACAATCCTGCTTTGGCCAAAGTATAACCAGCCGTACACAACCCGGCCATCGTCACACCGCGTCTTGCTTCGCGGCGCACCCAGTTCAAAACCTTTTTCGTCGTGGCCGCTTGGATATTCACGCCACCACAAATCATGACGATATCATCGCGATTCAGCTCATCCAGATCGGCATCAAGCTGAAACGAACACCCGTTGGAACACGTCGCCATGCCGCTGTCTTCACCAATAAAACGCCAGTCATAAAGCGGCTGGCCAGCTGTCCGGTTTGCGATGCGCAAACTTTCAACAGCGCTTGCAAAGCAAAGCATCGTGAATTGATCGAGCAGAACAAACACAAACCGTTTCGGTTTGCCCAAGTCATTCGTCAAAGTGGGGGTGTCAGAAACGCTCATATTTCACGCCTGTATCGTCGTTGTTCTGGCATCCTTTGCGACAAAATGCGCATCTGACAAGTCATTTCGTCATGATGATGACATTTGGCACCCTCAATTGCGGGACTTTGGCATTGGAAGCCTTGGCGTTACACAGTATAAGCAGAGACCGATCATCTTGGTCGTGTAGCAAAAACTGATAGAATTTGGAGCGAGACAATGACGACATGGCAAAAAACGGACTGGCGCAGCAAGCCCCGGATCCAAATGCCAACCTATACCGACGCGGCGGCTTTGAAAGCTGTCGAAGCGCGGTTGTCGTCATATCCACCATTGGTATTTGCAGGTGAAGCACGCCGTCTGCGCGATCATCTGGCAGCATGCGGACGCGGCGCCGCGTTTTTGCTGCAAGGTGGGGATTGCGCGGAAAGCTTTGCTGAATTCTCAGCCGACGGCATCCGCGATACGTTTAAAGTGATGCTGCAGATGGCGATGGTGCTGACTTACGGCGCAAAAGTGCCTGTTGTAAAAGTTGGTCGCATGGCCGGCCAAATGGCAAAACCGCGGTCCGCAGACACAGAAACAGTCGACGGCGTGGAACTGCCAAGCTACCGCGGCGACATCATCAACGGTTTTGATTTTACCGAAGCAGCACGTGTGCCTGATCCAGAACGCATGACACAGGCCTACATGCAGGCTGCTGCAACGTTGAACCTTCTGCGTGCTTTCTCGACTGGCGGCTACGCTGACGTGCACAAAGTCCACCAGTGGACATTGGGCTTCACAGACGCGGCTGGCGCTGCAAAATACCGCGATATGGCGGAGCGTATTTCAGATACGCTGGCCTTCATGGAAGCGGCTGGTATCTCAACAGAAACAAACCACGAGCTGAGCACTGTTGAATTCTACACATCCCACGAAGCCCTACTTCTGGAATATGAAGAAGCCCTGACACGTGTTGATTCAACATCTGGCAAAATGCTGGCTGGTTCCGGCCACATGATCTGGATCGGCGACCGGACACGTCAGCCTGACGGTGCGCATGTTGAATTCTGTTCTGGCGTGCAAAACCCAATCGGTTTGAAGTGCGGTCCAACCATGACAACAGGGCACCTGAAGGCACTGATGGCAAAGCTGAACCCACACAACGAAGAAGGTCGTTTGACCCTCATCGCGCGTTTCGGTGCTGGCTCCGTTGGTGAACACCTGCCACGCTTGATCAAAGCCGTGCAGGAAGAAGGTGCGAACGTGACTTGGACGTGTGATGCGATGCACGGCAACACGATCAAATCGTCAACGGGCTACAAAACTCGTCCATTCGATAGCGTGTTGCGCGAAGTGAAGGAATTCTTCGGCGTACATAACGCAGAAGGTACAATTCCGGGCGGTGTGCATTTCGAAATGACCGGCGCCGACGTCACTGAATGCACAGGCGGTGTCCGTGCGGTGACGGACGAAAACCTAGCCGATCGGTATCACACAGCGTGCGACCCACGTTTGAACGCGTCTCAGTCTCTGGAACTTGCGTTCCTTGTGTCTGAAGAACTGTCCAACCGTCGCACACAGCTGAAAGCGGCTGCAGCAGGCTAAGCGCGCTGCGCACACGATATAAAAGAGGGCGGATCCAAATGGGTCCGCCCTTTTTCGTTTCAGGTGTTATCGACGACCAAACGCAAAGCTGGCATAGGTTTATGGGTAGGCTGTAACGCAGGCGGTTCCCATATCTGCAAGGTAGGGAGCGGCGGCGTGGCGACCGGTGCGACATCCGGGCACTTCAGGATTTCGTGGACCGTGCGGATCACAGGTTGCACAGGTTCGCTGCGCAACGACTGTTCGCTATCAAATTCAAACCGAAGCGGACGCCGTCCCGCACGTCCGTCAATCACGATCGCGCCGAAAATACGGTTCACCGCCTCACCATCGTGCTTCAATGGCAGTAGCAACATCCGACCACGCAATGGGCTGCGGCCTAGACCACGTGGCGCGACCAATGGGATTTCGCTAATCTCAGGTCCTTCACATACGTCGTATATAATCGGCGCAACCATTTCACGCCCCATTGGTGTGAAGAGCGCGCTGATCGGCATGCCGCGTGGTTCAAGGTTCAGTATTTGGTGAATAGCGCGACCCGCTACACGAAAACGCGCGACGGACGGGGTGACACGTTCCAAGGTAAAACAATGCGCAAGGCTATCCGACAACGGTCCGGGTGTCATATCAACACGGTTTGGCAGGGCCGATCCTTTGCGCATATCCTGCCAATGCGCTTCGACACGCGTTAGAACGTCTGCGCCCGCCTGATCGTGAAACGGGGTGCGGTGTTGGGTTGTATACTCACGCTCATTGGGCATCTGACTGTCCTTCGTCGGCCTTCATCAATTGCGTACAAGTTAACAGAAAGTTACCACAAATCACTTAACAAAGGATTAATGGGTTAACGGACCACTGCGACGCCCCACCGCAAAAGCAAGCGAGTCTTGTTTGCCGACTCATTGATTTCGCAGTACGAATAACTGAGCCACACAGCAAAGCGAGACCACCATGATCCAATCAATGACAGCATTTGCCAGCCGGACAGGCCACGCGGATGGGGCAACTTGGGCGTGGGAGGTGCGGAGTGTGAACGCACGCGGATTGGATCTACGGCTACGTCTGCCGGACGGCATTGATGGGCTGGAAGCCGATATTCGCGCGGCATTCACCAAGGCGATCAAACGCGGGAATGTCAGCCTGACACTACGTCTTACAATGAATGATACAGCGCAAAACCTGTCTTTGGACGAAGCGCAATTGGACCGCGTGCTCGGCGCGCTGGACGTCATTCAGGAACGCGCATTTACGATGGGTGTGACCCTTGGCCAACCAACAACTGCGGATGTCCTGAACCAACGGGGCGTTGTGCAAAACGCGGGCAACGAAGGCCCGAATGCTGAAATCGTTGCGGCGATCAAGGCAGATATAGGACCACTTTTGCATGATCTGGTGAACATGCGGGAACGCGAAGGTCAAAGCCTCAACGCGATCATCGCAACACAATTGTCTGATATCGCAGGGAATATCGCAAACGCAGAAGCCGCCATCATCGAACGACGCCCTGAGGCGGAAAAAGCACTGAAGACAGCGATGGAACGTGTGCTCGGCAACACCGACCTTGATCCGGACAAGCTGGCACAGGAAATGGCCGCATTGGCCGTCAAAACCGATGTGACCGAAGAAATCGACCGCCTGAAGGCACATGTCACCGCCGCGTCAGAACTGTTGGAAGTGGCGCAGAAAGAATATCACCCCGTGGGCCGGAAACTGGATTTTCTGTCACAGGAATTTAACCGCGAAGCCAATACGCTGTGTTCCAAAGCGCAGTACACAAAACTGACCGGGATCGGGCTTGAACTCAAAACACTTATCGATCAGATGCGCGAACAGATTCAGAATGTGGAGTAACTAATGGCGCGTCGTGGACTACTAATTATTTTGTCTTCTCCATCCGGTGCGGGCAAATCGACTTTGGCGCGCGCATTACGGAAGTGGGACGACACACTGCGGTTTTCCGTCTCGGCGACGACACGTGCCCCGCGTCAGGGTGAAGTTGACGGCCAAGATTATTTTTTCGTGACAGAAGAAGCCTTTAAACGGCAGGTTTCAGACAAAGAAATGCTCGAACACGCCCGCGTTTTTGGCAATTACTACGGATCGCCACAGGGGCCCGTTTCAAAAGCAATCGAAGCAGGGCGTGACGTTTTGTTCGATATCGACTGGCAGGGCGCGCAGCAGATTTCCACATCTGCGTTAAAAGATCACGTGCTGTCGATCTTCATCCTACCACCATCCATCACAGAACTGCACCGCCGCCTCGTGTCGCGCGGGCAAGACGACGACGAGACAATCGAAAAACGGATGCAAAAAAGCTGGGACGAAATCAGTCACTGGGACGGGTATGACTATGTTCTGGTGAACGATGATCTGGCCACCACCGAAGAGCGACTGAAAACCATCATTTCCGCGGAACGCCTAAGGGCCAGCCAGCAACCTGATCTGATGGACCACGTCCGCACTCTGCAAGATCAATTCGAGGAACGCTAATGTTGTATGAAATCGATGACGTAAGACCACAAGTCGATCCTACCGCATGGATAGCACCCGGCACGCACGTCATTGGTAATACGACACTTCTAGCAAATTCATCGGTCTGGTTCGGGACAACAATCCGTGGTGACAACGAACCGATTGTGGTCGGTGAGGGCAGCAATGTGCAGGAAAACTGCATTTTGCATACAGATCCGGGTTGCCCACTGACCATTGGGACAAATTGCACTATCGGTCACAAAGCAATGCTGCACGGCTGTACCATTGGCGACAACAGCCTTGTAGGCATGGGCGCTACGATCCTAAACGGGGCCGTCATCGGGAAAAACTGCCTGATTGGGGCAGGGGCTTTGGTGACAGAAGGCAAGGTAATCCCGGATGGGTCGCTCGTCATGGGATCACCGGGCAAAATCGTGCGGGATCTTGATGCGGCTGCAATAAAAGGGCTGACGCTATCTGCAATCCATTACCAACAAAACGCAGCGCGTTTTCGGGATGGTCTAAAAGCAATCGCAGACTAATTCACGGACACCAATGTCGGTGGCATGATCACGATATCGAAATCAATTGCGGGGCCCACCGCTCTGATTTCATTACGGATCATCGTCAGATTAGGCAGGGTTTGGGAAATTGCACGGTAACGTCCCTTATATGCGGCGGACGCCAAGAACCGAGTGACCTGATACGCATCAAACCCGTCGGTCACGAGCGGTGACAGAACTACATCAGGTCGGATTGTCGCGATCGTGTCTTCGGATAGCTGATCGAAATCGACATAGGTCAGATCCTCGACATAAGGCATTGTCCGCCCTTCGGTCGTCCATTTGACAACATCACCCACGACAAGCGTCACCGCCCGATCTTCGCCAATGACGCGATCACGTAGGTTTTCTAGGAACTTCTTCCGTGGTAGTTGCTGCGCCGACATGGAATCTAATCCGTTTCAATCCGTGGGATCACTGTAGATCGTTACATTGTTGAAACGAAACCGTGGTTAAGTTTGTTCCATTCAAGTGTGAGTTGATTCACACAATTTATGGATCGCTATAGAAAAGTGACACCAACATGTCGAACTTCCCGCTACCGGTTTTGCTGAATGCGATTAAATCGCCTATCGTGGTTATCGGTCCAGATCAACGGATCAGCATGCAAAACCCGGCTGCAACCGAATTGCTTAATCTGGATTTTACGGGCCGCAATTATGTGACCGCGTTGCGGCAACCGGCGCTATTGGATGCAATTGATCATGCACGACGCGATGGCACGCAAAAGACGGCGCGATTTATCGTCCGTTCTGGCAATGCAGATCAAACGTTCGAGGCGATCGTTGTACCCGAATCCGGTCAAACGCTCATAATTCTTGAGGATCAGTCCGCAGAACAAGACGTCAATTCGGTCCGCCGCGACTTTGTTGCCAATGTTAGTCACGAACTGCGCACGCCGCTAACAGCGCTTCTTGGCTTCATTGAAACCTTGCAAGGACCGGCGAAAAACGACCCCAAAGCGCAGGAACGGTTCCTTGGGATCATGGCGACCGAAGCGGACAGATTGCGCCGCTTGGTCGATGACCTTTTGTCACTGTCCCGTGTCGAAGAAACAGAGCGCAGCAGGCCCACTGATCCCGTTGATCTGACAACCATCGTGGGGCAATCCGTCGACCTGCTTGACCCGCTCGCCACAACCGCAGGCACGCACCTCACGATTGAATTGCCTGCGGATCCGGTCAATGTTCCCGGCGACGCGGCACAGCTACAGCAAGTGCTTCACAACATTATCGAAAACGCGATCAAATATGGCGCCTCGGAAAGTGGAATCACCGTGGCAATCCACCCCAAACGGTTTGAGAAATCACTGCAACAGGATTGCGTTCGGATATCTGTCCAGGACCATGGCATCGGCATTCCGGCAAGGCATCTCTTCCGGCTGACCGAACGGTTTTACCGTGTTGACGATCATCGCGACCGCGAAATGGGCGGGACAGGACTTGGCCTTGCGATTGTGAAACATATCCTGAACCGCCATCGCGGCCGGTTGGTGTTTGAAAGCGTCGAAGGCCAAGGAACAACTGTCACGATTCTCCTTCCAGTGAACGCCAAACAGGTCGCCCAGCAAATACACGACGATTAAGTCCATGTTTTTCAGTAAGTTGCACAGCACCTCCGGACTGTCATAAAACTTTTACATTAGTGTCACAAAAGCTTTTGAAACGGGTCCTAAACGGTGCCCAAGGGTTCGGCGATACGCGCCTGCCTAACAAATGACTGACTTGGAGATACAAATGTCGTCTTTGAAAATTTCTGCTTCCGTTCTGGCCCTTACGGCCATTTCTGCAACTGCTGCTGTTGCACGTGACAACGTTCAGGTTGCTGGTTCTTCTACTGTTTTGCCATACGCATCCATCGTTGCTGAAGCATTCGGCGAAAACTTTGACTTCCCAACACCAGTTGTTGAATCAGGCGGATCATCCGCTGGTCTGAAGCGTTTCTGTGAAGGTGTTGGCGAAAACACAATCGACATCGCAAACTCTTCCCGCCCAATCCGCGAAAGCGACATCGCGCTTTGCACAGAAAACGGCGTGAACGACATCATCGAAGTTCGCATCGGTTATGACGGCATCGTATTTGCATCCCAAATCGACGGTCCTGCATTCACTGCATTTGAAGCATCCGACATCTTCAACGCACTTGGCGAAAAAGTCTTGGTAGACGGTGCAATCGTAGAAAACCCGCACACACAATGGGCCGACTTCAACGCTGAATTGCCAGCGGCTGACATCCTTGCGTTCATCCCGGGCACAAAGCACGGCACACGCGAAGTGTTCGAAGACAAAGTTCTGCTGCAAGGCTGTGAAGACACAGGCGCAATGGAAGCTATGATGGCTGGCGGCATGTCCGAAGACGACGCTGAAGACGCATGTATCTCCGTACGCGGCAACGGCATCACAGTCGACATCGACGGTGACTACACAGAGACACTCGCACGTGTAGACAGCAACCCGAACGGCATCGGCGTGTTTGGTCTGGCGTTCTACGAGAACAACACAGATTCACTGAAAGTGGCGACAATCGGGGGCGTTGAGCCAAAGACAGAAACCATCGCGTCCGGCGAATACCCAGTATCCCGTCCGTTGTTCTTCTTCATCAAGAAAGCCCACATCGGCGTGATCCCAGGTCTGAAAGAATTCGCAGAATTCTTTATCTCTAACGACATCGCAGGTCCATCAGGTCCATTGTCCGACTATGGTCTGGTATCCGATCCAGAGCTGTCCGCGACACAGGATGCTGTAGCGAACGAAGACACACTGTAAGGTGTACATGAACTTGGCCTTGAATTAGGTCGCTGAAAAGACCGCGCCACGCTGACAAAACGACAGCGTGGCGCATCATACTTAAAAGGGACGGGGGGTCCTGATGCCTGCAACTTGGCTTTTTGGTGTGTTACTGGTGCTAGCGGTTTTCGGTTATTATGCCGCAAAATCACGGGCCATGACCTCGGGCGGCGGTGACCGTCGCAATCTTCACTCTCTTCCTAGTTATTATGGCGCGAACACGGCGCTCGCGGCTGCGGTCCCGGCCATCGCTGTTTTGATGCTCTGGCTGATCACACAGCCTATGGCGATCAATTCGATGATCAGCGGTGACCTTGATCCCGCCGTTGCGACAGATGCGGGCGAACGGTCATTGGCCTTAGCAGATGTGCGACGCGTGGCAGATGGTCTATCGCTCGCGGTTGAGCAGGGCGCATTGACCGCCGACCAAGCCGCATCGCTGAACGTGGAAACCGACGACATTCGCGGAACCTTGGGCAGCGTCGGCGTCGCACTCGGGTCTGATGTCGCGCAGAACACGCTCGACATGGCGCAGCAGTATCGCAGCCTGTCGGCCACTGGCGACACGCTACGCACCATCGTTGTTGTACTGATCGCGCTTGCCTGCGGGCTTGCCGCCTACATGATGACCAATAAAGATTTTCGGGCACGCAACTATGTCGAACGCGCGGTGATGGTCGTGCTGATTGCAGCGGCCAGCGTCGCGGTTCTAACAACCATCGGCATTTTCCTGTCGCTAATCACCAACACCATCGACTTTCTCGGACGTTACCCGTTCTTGGACTTCTTGTTCGGCACCAAATGGGAACCGAGCTTTTCTGGTCGTGGCGGTCAATCTGATCTGGGGTTCTTACCACTGATCTGGGGTACGCTGTTCATTTCACTGATTGCGCTGATCGTGGCCGTGCCAATCGGGCTGTTTGCGGCGATCTACCTGTCCGAATATGCGTCAAACTCTGTACGGTCTGTGGCCAAGCCGATGCTGGAACTGCTCGCAGGTATCCCAACCATCGTCTACGGTCTGTTTGCCTTGCTGACAGTTGGCCCATTGCTGCTCGATGCATTCGGCGATGGCGGCTGGTTCGGCGTAGACTGGATGACAGGCGGGACGGCTGCAATGACGGCTGGTCTGGTCATGGGCATCATGTTGATCCCCTTTGTCAGCTCACTGTCCGATGATATCATCAATGCGGTCCCACAATCCCTGCGCGACGGGTCCTTTGGACTTGGTGCAACCCATTCCGAAACCGTGCGTCAAGTCGTACTGCCAGCCGCATTGCCGGGCATCGTGGGCGCGATCCTGTTGGCCGCATCACGCGCCATTGGTGAGACGATGATCGTGGTACTTGGGGCAGGGGCCGCGGCATCGCTATCCATGAACCCATTCGAGGCCATGACAACAGTGACCGCCAAGATCGTCGCACAGCTGACAGGTGACGGGGAATTCAATAGCCCTGAAACGCTGGTGGCCTTCGCCCTTGGGATCACTCTTTTCGTTATTACACTGGGGCTGAACGTCGTCGCCCTGATCATCGTTCGTAAATATCGGGAGCAGTACGACTAATGTCTGACGCCACTGTGACACCATCCGCCGATCCGCACAAAAAGGGCAAATCGCTTCTTGTGAAGGATGCGCGCACCAAAAAGCGTGACGCGGCCGAAAAACGGTTCAAAGCCTACGGCATCGCGGCCATCATGGTTGGGGTTCTGTTCCTCGTTGCCCTGTTGTGGGCGATTATCCAGAACGGAATGCCTGCTTTCACACAAACCTACGTGACGCTCGACGTCGAATTGCTTGAAGAACGGCTCGATCCAAACGGCAATCGCGACGTTGAAGAACTGAAAAAGACGTCAACCTTTGGCTACAAGCCATTGATCGAAACAGCACTGATCAATGCGACCAGTGACATCGAAACAGAAGTTGACGACGGCGACCTCGCTAAAATCCTGTCATCGGGTGCAGCAGCTGTTATACGTGACCACGTTCTGGCTAACCCATCCACGATTGGTGAAACGGTGGCGTTCCGCGTCCTGACATCATCACGGGTCGATGGCTACATGAAAGGCCGCGTGCAACGTGAAGACCTTGCGCGGGACAAAAACCTTGATGCAGCGCACCTCGATCTGATCGACGTGATGGTGGAACAAGGGTCGGTCGAACGCGTGTTTAACTGGTCCTTCATCACAGGTGCCGACGCATCCGAAAGCCGACCTGAACAAGCAGGGATCGGTGTGTCGATGCTCGGATCGTTCTTTATGATGATCGTTGTGCTGGTCTTGGCATTGCCAATTGGGGTGGCCGCATCCATCTACCTCGAAGAATTCGCGCCGCAAAACTGGTTCACAGACTTGATCGAGGTGAACATTTCAAACCTCGCCGCTGTACCGTCAATTGTGTTTGGTATTCTTGGTTTGGCAGCGTTTATTCAAGTCGCACACCTGCCGCAATCAGCCCCGCTGGTTGGTGGCCTGACTCTGACGCTGATGACTCTGCCGACGATCGTGATCTCAACACGGGCATCACTGAAGTCCGTCCCACCATCGATCCGCGACGCGGCACTGGGTGTAGGGGCCAGCAAAATGCAGTCGGTGTTCCACCATGTGCTACCACTGGCCATGCCGGGTATCCTGACAGGGACAATCATCGGTCTGGCACAGGCGCTTGGTGAAACCGCACCGCTGCTGCTGATCGGTATGGTCGGCTACATCGCATCAAACTACCCCGACGGCGTGGCATCCGGTTTCTTGGACCCGAACTCTGCCATGCCTGCTCAAATCTACGAATGGGCAAAACGGGCGGACCCCGCTTATTATGAACGTGCATGGGGCGGCATCATCATCTTGCTCGTCTTCTTGATGACGATGAACCTGATCGCAATCATCCTGCGCCGCCGCTTTGAGCGCCGCTGGTAAGGGCAGGAGATAGAACAATGGAAGATATGTATCGAATGGATCGCGCTATGAGCACGCAACAGGACGTCAAAATCAGCGCCAAAGGCGTTCAGGTTCACTACGGTGACACACATGCGATCAAGGACGTGAATGTCGAGATCGGCGATAAAACCGTGACGGCCTTCATCGGGCCATCTGGCTGCGGCAAGTCGACTTTTCTGCGTTGTATCAACCGGATGAACGACACAATTGATATCTGCCGCGTTCAAGGTGACATCCTGATCGACGGCGAAGACATCTACGACAGCCGCGTTGATCCGGTCCAATTGCGGGCCAAAGTCGGCATGGTGTTCCAAAAACCTAACCCGTTTCCGAAATCGATCTACGACAACGTAGCCTATGGTCCTAAAATCCATGGGCTTGCACGTAACAAAGCTGATCTGGACGACATCGTTGAAAAGGCACTGCGCCGCGGCGCGATCTGGGACGAAGTCAAAGACCGGCTGCACGCACCGGGCACAGGCCTTTCAGGTGGTCAGCAGCAACGTCTGTGCATCGCAAGGGCTGTGGCGACGGAACCCGAGGTTCTGCTGATGGACGAACCATGTTCGGCGCTTGACCCAATTGCCACGGCTCAGGTCGAAGAACTGATCGACGAACTGCGCCAAAACTACGCGGTGGTGATCGTTACACACTCTATGCAGCAGGCTGCACGTGTGTCGCAGAAGACGGCGTTCTTCCACCTCGGTAACTTGGTTGAATATTCCGACACCGACAAGATTTTCACGAACCCAGAAGACCCACGGACCGAGAGCTACATCTCTGGCCGGATCGGGTAAGGAGCAGGCATCATGGACAACCATATTTCATCCGCCTACGACCGCGATCTCGAAGAAATCCAAGCACTGGTTATGCGCATGGGCGGGCTTGTTGAACAGGCCATTCTGTCAGCTGCAGAAGCCTTGGCAAACCGCGACCTTGAACTGGCCGAAAACGTGCGGGCAGGGGATAAGGTTATCGACGTCCTAGAGATCCAGATCAACGACGAAGCAGCCCGCACCATTGCCCTACGCGCGCCTGTTTCCAAGGACTTACGCAGCATTCTTACAGTGCTTCGCATCGCAGCATCGCTGGAACGGATCGGCGATTACGCGAAAAACATGGCGAAACGGACTGGAACATTGGTCGATATGCCTGCGATCAACGGGTCAGACAAAGCGCTCCGTCGTATGGCCCGCGAAGTGCAACTTATGCTGAAAGATGTATTGGATTCTTACGTGCGTCGTGACGCGGATTTGGCTGAAAAAGTGCGTCAGCGCGACCACGAAGTCGACCAGATGTACAACGCGCTGTTCCGTGAATTCCTGACCTTCATGATGGAAGACCCGCGCAACATCACAGCCTGCATGCACTTACATTTCATGGCGAAAAACGTTGAACGGATGGGTGATCTGGCAACCAATATGGCCGAACAGGTAATCTATCTGGTCACCGGTGAAATGCCCGAAGAAGCACGGCCCAAGGGCGATGAAACATCCTTTGTTCGGACACCGGAGTAAATCAGATGTCGCAGATTCCGCATGTACTTGTGGTAGATGATGAAGCGTCTCAGCGCGAAATGCTGATCTACAATATCGAAGCCGAAGGCTACCGCACGACCAAAGCCAGCAATGGCGAAGATGCATTGCTCAGCGTCGCAGAAGATCCGCCTGACGTGATCATTCTGGACTGGATGATGCCAAAGCTGTCCGGTATCGAAGTGTGTCGTCAACTGAAGGTACGGTCAGACACACGCACGATCCCGGTGATCATGCTGTCAGCGCGGACAGAGGAAACAGACAAAGTGCGGGGCTTGGAAACCGGCGCCGACGACTACGTCGAGAAACCGTATTCTGTGACCGAACTGATGGCGCGTGTACGCGCACAGCTGCGGCGCGCGCGACCAGCGACAGTCGGCCAGACGCTGACATACGACGACATTACACTGGACGCAGAAACGCACCGCGTGACACGTGGCGACGACGCACTGAAACTTGGGCCGACAGAATTCAGGCTGCTTAGCACGTTCATGGAAAAACCGGGACGCGTCTGGTCACGCGATCAATTGCTGGACCGTGTTTGGGGGCGTGACGTCTACGTGGACACTCGGACAGTCGACGTACACGTCGGACGATTGCGCAAAGCGCTGACAGTATCTGGTGGGCAAGATCCGCTACGGACAGTACGCGGAGCGGGCTACGCGCTCGGGTGAACTCACGCTGAAGCGCGATTTCTCTCTGTTCAGTTTATCTGGATCATGGCTCTCCTTCCATCAGTTTTGCGCGGAACACTTCTGAAGGCGTTTGATAGCCGAGGCACTTGCGCGGTGTTGCGTTAAGGCGGTCGC